>PUNE01000125.1 GCA_003551665.1 Halobacteroidaceae bacterium | reverse complement strand
CACATCTCCACGGTTTAATTGGAATCATCTCCTTTAATGTTTTATTAAGGAATCAAATAACTCATTATGCAAAACATTCACTTAATGATTTATTCTGGTTCTCCCATCTTATTCCTGCCAGACTTCCCAAAAAATGAAAGGAAGCCTGGGGGTTTTCTCTGACCGAGGGGGTAATTCTATTATGCCACGAACCGGGGGAATAAGAGCTTCTTACAGGGCCCAAATTGGGATAGGAATCGGGAAGATAGAGCATCCCCACTGAGAAAGCCCGGCAATTTTTACGGGGATTTTCCCTATGCTTTCAATCCAATTCTAATCTACCCCCATATTTAGAACTTAAATAATGGTGGCAGGAAACCCCTGCCCGGACAAAAGTAACTACCTCCTGGAAGTGGCAGTCTCCCCTTCAAGGAAAAGCAATAAGCAAAATGGGAAAACCGGGATGATTTCACGTTCCGACCAGGCATGAGATTTGTCAGTAAATCAAATTTACCTCCAGATTAAAATTTTGAGGAAAGCCTGGGGTGCTGTAACAGTTGGGAATTATTCCAAAACCAGGGAAAAAGCCCACCTTCTTCAGTTTCGAAAAGGTGGGCTGATTTGAACCTCATTATTCAGTTACTCCCCCGATCAAGGCTACCCACAACTTTACTTGGATTACTCCCGATTAAAGGGCGCATCAAATGGAACCATGTACCGAATTCCATAGATATCATGATAATCAAGGCTAATTACACTTGCATCTTTCCAGTAAATAGGATTTCCTTGGAAATCTTCAATTTCGTGGTATTCAGTATCCATCCCTGGAAGGGGAAACACTTCCAGAACATAGGGTTCGCGTTCTTCCTCAAAATAATAGTCCTCAATTGAACCCTCTACAATTCTTATAGACAAGCCCAGTTTGCTGATAATTTTTCCAGGGTTTTCGATTTTGTCTCCCTGGAGATCTTTGTATGCCCAGCTAATGTAATCTATCACCTTATCTTCAGAATCATCCGGACAATCTTTTAAATGAACTGTAGGAACCGCATAGGCCATGTTAGGATCCACTTCTGGTAATTCAAAGTTAAAATCGAGTTCTCCACTACCATCACAGAAAACATTATATTTTCCTGCCGGGGGATATTCGGGTTCTCCTTCATCACGACCAACAGTGTCAAAAATAAGCCATTCTCCACTATCTACATCTTCCCATAAACTAATTGTCCCAACATTTTTTGGATAAGTTATTTTTATATCTTCCCATGGATCTATTGCTGGAGAAGCATGAAAGTCCAATGCATGACGTTCTGCTCCTTTAAATCCATTGTTCAATAACACTTCCATTTTATTTCCCTCTGCTTCGTCCTTAAAAGATTCTGCCTGAGCAAAATATTCCAAACCAAAATATATCCCCTGACCTTCTAGAAAAAGCTCAATTAAATCATTGCTGGTAGCTGCAACTGCAAAAAAAGCACTTGAATTTTGTAAGATATTTCTATCAGATTCTTCGAATGTTATTACATCATCTGCTAGAACTGTCTCCCCATCAAAGATTAACTCTCCGAGGTCCAGTTCTTCCCCAAAATAGCTGAGGGGTATAGAATTAAAATCGTCTCCGAGGGAAAGATAACCAAACAACTCATACACTTCTTCCCCTTCATTTACAAAAAAGGCAGTTACAACAGGCATATCGTCATCCACATCAATAATAACGGAAAACTCCCCATCTTGCTCATCAATTTCTCCTTGAACGAACCCGTCGTGAAAATTGGGGTTAAACAACAGGATATAATCGGGTATTTCGTTATTATCCTGGATTTGCATTCCTTCTCCCTCTACCTGGGGGGTAAATCTTCCTTTTATCCGCATCTGATCGGGACCAATAACTTCTTCTTCCTGATGTGAGTAAAATCTAATCTGTCCCCAGTTATAAGCGGCACCCCAGGGGAGGGTTCCTTCACTATCTTCCCCAATTTCTTTCCCAAAAACCGCCTTAATAAATCTTATGCTATAATCCCCTTGAATTATGGCCTCTGGATATTTATCTTCCCCAATAAAAGGTTCTTCTCGATCGCTGGCATCATTGTAAAAATAAGCCGGGTCATCTAATATAATTTCCTTTATTTCTTCCTCTTTCCGATCAAAAATCACATAACCAAGAAAAAGAGGTGCCTGTGGGGCTTCTCCATGATTTATGATTTCAAACCTTATATAATCAAAATCATATTCCAGTTCTATCCCCTCAGGAAGGGAAGCTCCTCTTGTTAACAGAAGATCAACTATAGCATCCCCATCCATTTCTTCTTCACCTATTTTAGTTAAATCTATTTCTGCATTGAAGTTTTCATCCTCCAGGAGTTTCTCAATAAATCCTTTCCAGGTCAGGTTTTCGATACGGAAAAAATCAGACTGATCATCAACTCTAATCTCATCGAATAGATACAGTTCATAACCAAAGGAAGATTTGTATTCAGCTTTTTCTGCATCAAAGAAAATAAATATTCCTCTCTCATCTCCTCTGGTCTTCCGGAAAATATCCCGAAAATCCCCTTCTATTGTTTCCAGGTTTTCCCTACCCACCACTTTATATTCTTCCCAGCTGCCATAGAGCTTGTTGAATTCATCAACATAAAAAGGATCATATGGGTAATCGCGAAGGAATAGGATTAAATTAAACTGCTGTAAGAAACATAAATCCCTGATGTACCAGTTGTCAAAATAAATCCAGTGGTTAAATTCATCGCTATAATATTGTGGGACAAAAAGCCCCAGCAGTTTTTCTTCCTCTGACTTTGCTTCTACCTCGGTGAAACCAATTTTTTCTGTTCTATCGCCAGCATCTTCCCTGAGATCAACAATTAGTTCATCAACTGTTTCCCCTCTTGTTGTCTTTACGATTACCCTTAAACTACTTTCCTCAATCGAGGAGAAGAGATTATCCACCTGAATTTTCCCATCCCTGAACTCAACTACTTCCGGGTCTACTTTCTCCCCGGCTGAAAAATGCAGAGAACCCTCATCCAACCCCTCAATGGTGAAATCAATGTTCGATTTCCTCACCTTATCAAAAGGACCCACAATTTGATTATTAATTTCTCCGGCAATCACCTGAACATCATCAGGATTAATCACTACGCTTTCCCCGGCATTGTCCCTTTCGCAGCCAGGAACAAGGACCATAATGAACGCCAGGAAAATTACTCCAATCATTTTGCTTCCTTCGGTTCTCATAAAAAGCTCCCCTTTTTTAAAGTTAATAATTTCGACCTGTGCAATAGCCATCAAACCTTCAAGCAGCCCATGTTAATGGAAGAGTATTTTTTGAGCACCATAAATCCTGTTCATTGTTTAAGTGCAAGGAAATTACAGAAGATAGTGCTACTGATCCCGATTTGGACCAACTCATACCATTTGCTCTTGTCTTTTAACTACACATAAATCGTTTGCTTTTTCACCCTTGTTGCTTGAATTGATTACGCCTAATTGTTTTGTTAATGCATAAATCGCGATCCCGTTCAAAATACCCTACCAGACGGTCAACTTTTTGCCCGGGTTTCATCTTCCCCGACGGGATTTGTTGAAGAAGTGTTACAGCATCATTCAACCTGCCCAGCCATAACAGAGGAAGTAATTGTTCCAATATCGCCTTACTAACCTTAGATCCTATCAGGATCAGGCTTTACTCATATTCACACTTTTTCTTCAAATGGTACCAGTCCAAGACAATACGGACATAAGGCAAGCACTTAAACATTTTGTTTAAGCAAGAATGTAAACTGCGGGCGCCATCGGCAAAGAATAGGAGATGACGATCGGCAATTAAGTGATTATAAAGCAAGAATGCAATCAGCAACTTCAATATATGCGGTGAACCAGAACCATTAATAACATAGCACTGGTTTTCTTTTACTACATGAGCGATCGTATTTTGGACGTACTCCCTTTTTTATCGATGTTTGGCTGGGCTTCGTCCTGTTTCTTTCTGCTTATTAACACCGACATCGTCAATGGATACGTTTACCGTAACTTCCGGATTTTCGTAAACCTGGTTTGCTGCTTCGGCATCAATATGGGACTCTTCTGTTTTGCCCTGTTGGTAATGATCAACCGCTTGGGCAACACGCTCTGCGGGCAAAGTTGCCTCCTCGGGAGCCAATCCGATAGGCATTTTTGAGGTATACCTTGCTTAGCAAACCAATTTTGGGTCAACACACTTTCAACCATGCCATTTAGTGTTTCCTGTATTTGTTTTCCTTCCGTTTCTACCACGTGAGCCAGAGTCCGCATCGGAGTACCGTTATCGGTTTCCCAGCGGACCAGGCTCAGAATTGAAACTACGTTGCGATACAACATATTGCTAGTTAGTGAAAGAGTAGTTTCGTTAAAACCCACATTACGGTAATATTTCCGTGAACAGCTGGTTTCAAACAGGTTGGTAACATCATTGAAAGAACCACTATTGGAATGATGAAGACCATACGTAGCAAACTCAAAGATTCCTATTTCTCCATTGACTCGATATGGGTTAGAATCTGCTATTATAATGCCACCATGATCTCCTTGCTTTTCTCGGGCTTTTTTTTTGAGAGTTCTTCAAAGTGGACCAATACAGCGTGACGCATCACCCCTTTATTTAATTCAATTATGACCTTTCCATCATTGTCAATAAGTCTTGGGCCCGCTTCAGGAAGCATCGCCTCAACTAAAACCTGGTGGTTTTGGCAAGATTTTTTTGCAGAGAGTGGCATTGTAAAAATACATAGGCACCCTGAATTGGTTAAGTCAATATTAATACAGATATTTACTTTACCCTTAATTATCCCACTCCACATTTAACATAACAGATAGGGGACAGTTAATGTTCAGCAAAATCTATCTTGACAATAGCTCCGGTATAGAAGTACATCCTATTGCACGGGTCGAATAATTTTTTGCTCCCCCCTTATCATTTCTCCCATCCACGGGATTTTGCTGCCTATTTTTTTGGGTATCCAGCAGAATTAAACCAGCAGTTTCTTCATAATTTCCAGGTATTTAGCCTGATGATTTTCTGGTCAAAATCAATCATCAGGTTTATTAAAACACCCAGAACTATTTTCACCAACCACGTCATAGCATTACTACTACATTTCCAAAAAAGTTTTGGATAGAATAGCTTCTCCAAGGTTCCTCGGGGGCTAGATAGTTTTCTTTTCCCAGCACCATAGCAAAGATGAACTCAATCCGAAACAAGTTCAAATTCAACTGCCTTTTCCAGTAAATTACCTAGTTCATCTCCCACCTTAATACGAATTGAATATTTTCTTGCTTCACTAATATCTTGAGTCGCATCCACTTCAACAAAAAACTCTCCTTCACTTACGGAAAAGAGACCATTATCATCATCCCCATCCCCTTCAACCAACTCAGCTGTTATTATTTCTTCACCCCCACCTGTTAGCTCCAGCAAAAATACCTGTTCGTTTTCGTGTATAGGTAAATTTTCTTTGCAACAGGTGTTAATGTCCCTTATAGGCTCATGATTAAATGGAACCATATACACAATGCCATAAATATCTACATAATCCAGCGCAACGATAGCAAGATCATCCCAGTAGACTTTATTCCCCTCATAGTCCCTGAGATCAAAAGAGTTTTCTTCAGGGGAAAGCTCGTATTTCTCCACAATAGTAGAATCACGACCTGGTACATAACTATACTCACCTATCAAATCGTCAGGGGCATGAACTCCAACATATAAACCAAGGTTTTTGATAATATTTTCTGGCGCGGCAATTGGATGTCCCTGGGCACTTTGGTATTCCCAGCTAATTTTCTCAACAATTTTGTGCCCCGACCCTTCTGGACAATCCTCTAAGTGGGCAGTAGGAACTGCATATATCAGGTTTTCCTCAGGCTTTAATTGGGGCAATTCCGCTTCAAAAAATTTGTCGCCACCAATTTCTACAATATAAGTGCCTGATGGAGGATGAGCGGGTCCATATGCCTGGACCTCGTAATCCTCCCAGGCAATTTCCCCAACAGACTGAAAGGTCACCCAGCTTCCATCAAAAAAAGGACTATGATCAGGCCTTAAACCAACGGAAAGATCAACTCCCGGGTAATCCATAGTCATGTCTTCCCATTGTTCCAGAGGTGGATTTAAATGGAGGTTAAATTCATGAAAGTTAAGACTTCTATTTTTTAATTGAACCTGCCACCGGTCATCATCAATTTTTTCAAAAAATTCGTGGGAAACATAATAGGTTAAACCGAAAAATATCCCCTGATCTTGATTAATAATCAGGTCAATTAAATCATCGCTCCTGGCCATAGCCGCAAATAATCCACTGGAAGCTTTTAAAACATCGCTATCAGCAGGGTCAATTTCAATTGGGATTTCATTTCCGGTTACAGTTGTCTTTCCTTCCAGAAATAGTTCTCCCAGATCCAAAACATCTTCATCTGCTAGGTACGATAGAGGGATTGAAGCCATATCATCCCCCAGGGATAGGTAGCCAAAAAACTCTTCATCTTTAACAAAAATAACAACCACACAGGGTATATTTTCATCCACATCAATATTTACAGAAAACGAACCATCAGTTTCTTCAATATCACCAGTTATTGGCTCAGTATAACGGGGGTTAAGTATTATAACCTGGTCTGGAATATTAACATTATTATCCTCCAGGGCACCTGCCCCTTTAGAGCCAGCAAAATCACCTTCTGTTTCTTCTCCGGTGACAAAATGTCCTCTTAATTCCAGTTGTCCCGGAGAAATCTCTTCTTCCGATTGGTGTGAGTAAAACCATATTTGGTAGTTATCAAAATCTAACCATTCTTGGTGGCCATCATTGGATTGCCCAATTACATAATAATTAAAGATTAAACCATACGGCCCCTCTGTCATAGCTGAATCATATTTTTCTTCTCCAATAAAGGGACCATCTTGTTCAACCGGATCCCCATAAAAGTACGCTGGGTCATCTAGTATTATTTCATCTACCACCTTTTCATTACGATCAAACCTTATTTCTCCAAGATAGGAACCATAGCCTTCATCATAATTTTCAACCCAAATTTCGATCACATCAATTTCATATTCCAGTTCTAACCAATCAAGGGAGTGGCCGTACCTTATTTCCAGAAGATCAATCAAAGCCTCTCCGTCTAATTCTTTTTCACCAATCTTGCTTAGATCAATCTCTGCATCATCAAGGAGCATTTCTATAAAATCTTTCCACTTATAATCAAAAATATGAAAATGTTCGGTTTGTCCCTCAACTCTTGCTTCATCAATTAAATAATATTCATAGCCTAGTGAAGACTTAGTTTCTGCAGTTTCCGCATCTATATAAATAAGAATCCCATTTCTCCTAAAACCTTCTTTTCTAAAGAAATCATCAAAATCATCAACTTCTTCCAGGTTATCCCGACCCACAACCTTATATTCTTCCCAGGTACCATAGCGATTATTAAATTCATCAACATAATAGGCAGGCCGATGATGATCGTAAAGGAATAATAATAGATTGAACTGCTGATAAAAATCAAAGTCTTTTATGTACCAGTTGTCAAAGTATATCGGATAGTCAAATTCATCACTGTACCAATCTGCTACAAAAAAACCAAGATATTTTTCTCCTGCTGCGCTGGGGGATATATCTGCAGTAATCCCAATTTCTTCCTCCTGTTTTTCAATATCTACTACTAACTCCTTAACCTGTTGACCTCCTGCAGTAAAAACAAGTACCCTAAACCTATCATCTTCCCGGGAAGTAAAAAGCTCGTCAACTTTAGCACCGCCATCTTTAAACTCAATTTTCTCCGGATAAACCTCTCCCTCAGCGGAAAACTGTAAAACCCCTTCTTCCATACCTTCAATAAGGAACTCCAATGCAGTTATCCTAACCTTATCAAACGGTCCAACTATTTTATTTTCCATATCACTTATAACGACCTCTACATCCTCTGCCTTTATTAACTCAGTCTCAGAAGCGGTATCACAGCCAGTTAAACCTATCAGCGGAAAAATAACCAGGAGCAAAACCACAAACAGCTTTAATTTTCCTAGCATTATAACCCTCCTTTAATAATTTTCATCAACTTCAATATCAACCTCAACTTTTATCAAACTCACAACATTCCCTTCTTCATCCAGAAGAGTAAGCTTAATTGCTTCACCACGATTTTCTATCCTATTATCCTGAAGGCTTTCTTCCCCAAAATCTATAATTAAGCTATCCCCATCCCGGGAAATAAAGCCTTTATCTAAGTCAATATTAATACTATTTGAATTGCGATCTGTATGCTTGCCTTCAGTTAAAATCCCTTCCTCTAAATCTAAAACCCCTAACGAATGATAATTCTTAATCTTTACTTTCCCTTCTTCAATAAAAATAATATCCAAACCCTCCATATGGATCCCAGAAAAACTTTCAATTTCTTTTAATTGATTGTCAATATAGAAATTTATCTCAGGAGCAAAATAGGAGACAGTGCCCTCATCCTTTTCCATACCATCATTAAAGGTGTAATAGAAATCGGTAAGAACATCATTATCCACTTCCAGCTCTATATTTTCTTCTCCCTGGAGTATTTCTTCTGTAATGTAAAGCAAAGTTCCATCTTCTTGTGAAAAGTCATCTTTTGAAAAATTATAATCAAAGTTATCGCCTTTTAAACTAAAGGCTTTTAAATGATCTTCTTTTTCCACTCCATGAACCCGGATTGTACTGCTATATTTCTTTTCCACAAATACAGCGTTGATTTCTTTATTTTCATCCATCTTTATTTCTATTACCTCATCCGTTCCCTCTTCATCGCCTTTCCACTCCTCAAACTCCCAGCCATCTGCCGGGACCGCAGTCAGCTCTATTACCGTCTCGTAGGCATGCCCTCCCGCAGGGGTGCTCAAAACCTCTTTTTCTACTTCGCCTTCTCCTTCTTTTTCAATTTTCAAGCTGTATTCTTCTCGCACAAATACAGCCGTGATTTCTTTATCTTCATCCATCTTTATTTCTATTACCTCATCCGTTCCCTCTTCATCGCCTTTCCACTCCTCAAACTCCCAACCATCTGCCGGGACTGCCGTCAGCTCTATTACCGTCTCGTAGGCATGCCCTCCCGCAGGGGTGCTTAAAACCTCTTTTTCTACTTCGCCTTCTCCTTCTTTTTCAATTTTTAAGCTGTATTCTTCTCGCACAAATACAGCGGTTATTTCTTTATCCTCATCCATCTCTACTTCTAGTACCTCATCCGTTCCCTCTTCATCGCCTTTCCACTCCTCAAACTCCCAACCATCTGCCGGGACTGCCGTCAGGGTAACTTTCGTTCCTTCCAAATACTCATCTTCTTCCGGATCTTTATGGACTGAGCCACCCTCTTCATTAATCACAGTGATATCCAGGTAATATGTAGGGTCATCTAACAAGACGCAACCTGAAAAAAAACCTAAAAAAAATATTATGGCTAATCCCAAAATTCCTGCCCTTACTTCTGAAGTTTTTATTATTTCCATGTAGCTCATTTTAAAAACCCCCTAATAAATATTCAGCTATTTCAAATATTCACCATTTTTCAATTCTTTCCTTCAACTAATTTCCGATAGAAGGAATTAACTTGCAGGTGTTAATTGGTTTATTTTTTTTTGAAAAGTTGTAGGTGAAAGTTTTTCCACATATACTTGCATAGCACAGATTAATCTGCTACAAACTCATCTATCCCTATACCCTGACAAGAACGGATAGCGCTACGACTAAAGCAGAATTCTTATACAGTTTATAGAGGTCTGCAGAACATCGAGGCAGGGGCTTTAAAAAGGCTGGCCAAAAAGTATTTGCCTCTTCTTAGAACCTGAAGATTAAAAAAACTGCTGAAACGCAGGGTGAGGACAGGCGGTTTGAGTTCTTGGGTGGTTTTGGCAAGATTTTTTTGCAGAGAGTGGCATTGTAAAAATACATAGGCACCCTGAAGTGTATTTTATATTGCCGGGGGCCGTAGGGCCCCGGCGGAAAACCTTAACTTTCCTTCTT
>PUNE01000146.1 GCA_003551665.1 Halobacteroidaceae bacterium | reverse complement strand
CTGAAGATGACTTCCTGGAAAACTTCATCGGTCAGAGCTATATGGAAGACTTCCGGATGGTAACCGAGGCTCCCGAGCCAGGCGAGATAGAGATACTTTCCAACGCGACGATATCCACCGAGGCAGTTGTTGACCTGGTGAATAAAGCCTTCGAGGTTTTAAGAAATTTGGAAGCAGGAGGTGAATTCTAGTGTCCCTCCTAAAGGATTTTATGAATGGACTCTGGAATGAACACCCGATATTCAGACTCCTATTAGGAATGTGTCCGTTACTTGCAGTAACAACTACTGCAGTTTACGGCCTGGCAATGGGACTTGCAACATTATTTGTTATTGTTTGTGCAGAAATTGTTATTTCCCTTATCAGGAACTTTATCCCCAAGAAGGTTCGCATCCCGAGTTACATTATTATCATTGCTACATTTGTTACTATTGTTGACTACACAATGGCAGCCTTTTTGCCGGATATCGCCGAAGCCCTGAGTATTTTTATCCCGCTAATAGTAACCAACTGCCTGATTATGGCCCGGGTTGAAGCTTTTGCTTCAAGGGTTCCAGTAAAAAGGGCTATAGCTGATGCTCTTGGGCAGGGTGTTGGGTTTACCTGGGGTTTGGTTCTTCTGGCCGCAGTCCGTGAACTCCTAGGTCAGGGAGCAATATTCGGTTTCCAGATTCTTGGAGAAGGTTTTCCCACCTGGGGAATTATGGGCTTACCACCAGGAGCTTTTATTTCCCTTGGTATTATCCTGGCGGTTATTAATCAAATTATCCGCCTAAGGCACAAACGAACCAAGGAGGTGAGCTAGTATCATGGAAAATTTACTGCTGCTTTTTGCCGGAACGGTATTGGTTAATAACTTTGTCCTGGCCCGCTTTCTTGGTGTTTGTCCTTACCTTGGTGTTTCCCGCCAGGTAGATACGGCTTTTGGTATGGGGCTGGCCACGACTTTTGTTATGGTTATTGCCTCAGTATTTACCTATCTGATATACCACTTCCTCCTCATTCCGTTTGGATTGGAGTACCTGGAGATAGTAGCTTTTATCCTGGTTATCTCTTCGCTGGTCCAGGTTGTGGAATTATTTATGCAAAAAGTGAGCCCCACGCTTTACAGGGCTCTTGGAATTTTCCTGCCCCTTATTACCACTAATTGTGCAATAATGGGTCTGGCTCTCCTGGTTATCCAGGAAGGCTATCAGTTCATTGAAGCTCTTGTTTTTGCTCTGGGTGCAGGAGTTGGCTTCACCCTTGCAATTGTGCTCATCGCAGGCATTCGTGAACACCTGGATATTGCGGATATCCCTTATGCCCTTCGCGGTGGCGCCATCACACTAATAATTGCCGGTCTAATGGCCCTAGCTTTTAGTGGGCTGGCCGGTGTAGTTTAACGATGGCGGAGAGGAAGGTGAATAAAAAATGGATGTAAATATCTATTTAATGGGAACAGTTGCTATGGGAGCACTTGGTGCAATATTTGCCACCATACTGGTCATCGTATCCCGGGTTTTTGCAGTTGAAACAGACCCACGGGTAGAACAGGTAGAGGAAATCCTTCCGGGGGCTAACTGCGGAGCCTGTGGGGAAGCCGGTTGTTCCAGTTTTGCCGTTGGAGTTGTTGAAGGACGTATTCCCCTTGATGCTTGTCCGGTTGGGGGAAGAGCCCTTGTCGAAAATCTCACAGAGATTCTCGGCGAAACTTCAATGATCGGGAGCGATGAGAGAAAAGTTGCCCATGTTCTCTGTAACGGGACAAAGGAAAATGCGGTGGAACTTTCTGAATATGAGGGTATCAAGACATGTGTTGCTGCCCAGAACGTTGGTGGAGGTCACAAAGCCTGTTCCTTTGGCTGCCTGGGTCATGGTGATTGTGTTCTGGCCTGCCCCTTTGATGCAGCTGAAATGGGTGAAGACGGAATCCCCCGCTTTAATCCTGCCAGATGCACTGGCTGTGGAAGATGTGTTGAAGCCTGTCCACGGGATATTGTTATTATGACAGGGGTAAGCAGAAGAAATCATATTCGCTGTTCAGCCCAACTTCCCGCAAAGGAAATAAGAAAAGTGTGCAAGGTAGGCTGTATTGGCTGCCGGCAGTGTGTTAAAGCCTGCCCGGAAGAGGCCATTGCAATGGATGGGAAACTGGCAAAAATGCATTATGAAAAATGCACCCATCAAAATGAATGCGCTCCGGTCTGTCCAATGAATACCATTGAGTTTATCCCCGAAGAAGAGTGGGTCAAAGAATAAAAAAGGATGGCCTCCAGACTCCCTGGGGGCCTTCTTTTTGTTTTTGTTGGCGAAGGAAAATCCTTGTGTTATAATGATACGAGAACTGATTTCTGTGGTGGACAGGGGGAGGAAAACTTTGTGGAGGAGACTTTTTGAGCACTGGAAAAAAATAAGAAAAGGAGACAAAATCCTTGTCGGCCTGGTCCTGGTTCTGGCCCTGGCCGGCGTTTTATATCCATTTTTCTGGGAGTGGTTTGGGGGAGATATTGGGGACCTGCAGGTGGTAATAAATCCCGTAGGTTCGGAAAGACAGAGGATTGCTTTGGCCGAGGTTCCCGAAGAAGGAATGGAATTAATTGTTCCCGGCCCCATTGGAGATCACCTGGTGGAAATATTTAGGGATGGGGTTCGGGTAATTGCTCCAGAGGATGATCCCCTAAAAATTTGTGAAAAAACCGGCTGGATCAGAAGGCCTGGAGCAACTATAGTATGTGTCCCCAACCAGCTGGGTATCTGGCTGGAGGGAAGCGATGATACGGGATTGGATGGTATTTCGGAATAGGAGGTTTATCATGGAGGGAAGCAAGCAAAAAAAACAATTTGACAAGAGGCGATTTATAGGCGGAGCAATCGCCGTTGTTGTGATTATTATTGCCTTGTGGATCAGAGGGGTTGATGAAGAGGTTCCCACCGGGGAACGTATCCAGGAAACCCGATATTTTATGGATACAGTTGTAACAATGCAGGTTTTGGCTGAAAACCCAGAGGAAAAAGCCGATCAGGCTTTCTCTGCCATGAAGGACCTTGCTGACAGGGCGGATCGTTTTAATCCAGAAAGCGAGGTTGTTAAGATAAACGAAAGAGCGGGGCAGGGACCTGTGGAAATTGACGAAGATGTTTTTGCCATAATTGAGAAGGGAAAGAGGATTGGAGAAGAAACTGGAGGGCTTTTTACAATTGCCATAGCTCCTCTCATGGATCTATGGGGGTTTGGCAAAGGGATGCAGCCTTCTGTCCCAGATGATGAAGAAATCCAGCAGGTTTTACCCCTCATTGCTCTGGATGGAATTGAACTTTTCCCTGAAAACAACGCTGTTGCGATTGGAAGAGAAATGAAGCTGGATCTGGGAGGTATTGCCAAGGGAGCGGTTGTTGATTATGGGATGGAGGTTTTGAAATCCCTGGGCGTTGAGGCTGCTTTTATTAACGCGGGGGGAGACATTAGGGTTCATGGCTTGAAAGAAGATGGCACTCCCTGGCGGATAGGGATCAGGGATCCCCGTCGGGAAGACCGCGGCCACCTTACAGACCATGTGGTTGAGGCAGATACGGGAAGTGTTGTTACTTCAGGTGATTACGAGCGGTTCTTTACCGAAAATGGAGAACGCTATCACCATATCCTTGATCCCCGCACTGGATATCCGGCCCGTGGGCTAAAGAGTGTTTCGGTTACCGGAGAACTGTGTGTAACTGCTGATATTCTCTCTACCGCCGCATTTATGATGGGAGAAGAAGCTCTTGCTTTCCTGGAGGACTATCCGGGATATGAAGGGTTAATCGTAACTGATGAAGGGGAAATTTTAACCACATCGGGTTTTTAATAAGCAGGAAATTAACTGTCGCAGGAGAATTGTCATAGAGAGGAGTAATTACAATGCAGGAAAGCAAAATTGTTGCTGCCAATAACCCTTATTCCGAGGGGGTCAGGAGACTCGTTTTGATCGGATTACTGGCAGCAATGGGCATTATTCTGCATTTCATTGAATCTCTTTTACCAGCAATTGCGCCTGTCCCGGGTGCAAAACTGGGGCTGGCCAATATAATAACCCTGATGGCACTTGTTGTACTTGGTGTTAAGGGTGGCGGACAGGTGCTTTTTTTAAGGATTTTTCTGGGGGCACTAATGGCAGGTACCTTTTTGACCCTCCCTTTTTACCTCAGTCTTGCCGGAGGGGTGCTGGCCTTTTTCAGTATGGGCATTGGCCTTTACTGGGGAGGAAATAAATTCAGCCTTGTTGGTATCAGTATTTTGGGAGCACTTTCCCACAATCTTGGACAACTGGGGGCAGTGGCATTAATTATTGGCAACCTGGGAGTTTTTTATTACCTTCCCTACCTGGCACTCCTTTCCATTCCCACAGGTTTTGTGGTGGGAATGGGAGCAAGGTTTTCCCTCAATGCCCTGCCCGGAATCAGGAGGATAACATGAAAAAAATTGTCCTTGCCTCCGGCTCTCCAAGAAGAAAAGAACTCCTATCAATTCTGGGGCTTGATTTTGATATCTGTCCCAGCAGGTTCCATGAGGACAATATAAATAATCCGGTTCCCGAAGAATTTGTCCTGGAAGCGGCCAGGGAAAAAGGTCGGGAAGTGGGGGCCCGGAAAAAAGGTCTGATTGTTGCCGCCGATACCGTTGTCTGCTGGGAAAAAGAGATTCTGGGCAAACCAGTTGATGAAGAAGATGCTCTTAAGATGCTGGAAAAACTTGCCGGAACCACCCACCGGGTTTTAACTGGAGTGGCAATATGGGACCCTCCCACCGGTAAGGAGGCCGTCAAATACGAAGAAACCCTTGTTTGTTTCCGACCCGCTAAGAGGAATGAACTACTGGGTTACATTGCAACAGGTGAACCGATGGATAAAGCTGGAGCCTATGCAATTCAGGGTCGAGGATCTGTATTTGTTTCAGGAATCCGGGGATGTTATTTTAACGTAGTGGGGCTTCCCCTTTTTCTCCTGAGCCAGATGTTGGCCTCCTTCGGTGTTGATATATTTTCCAAGGAGGAAGCAAATGGAAGGGAAGGGAAGTTTTCGACAGACTATTAAGGAAATGCCTGCAGAAGAAAGGCCTCGGGAAAAATTGCTTCACTGGGGACCAGGTCAGCTTTCCAATGCAGAACTTATGGCTTTAATTCTCAGGACCGGTAGGAAGAATGAAACGGCACTCACTCTCTGCCAGAGGGTACTTGGAGAACTGAATGGGCTGAGGGGACTTTTTGAAGCAAGTCTGGAAGAATTGATGGAGATTGAGGGTATTGGGCTTGCTAAAGCCGCTCAACTCAAAGCCGTTGCGGAATTAAGTCAGCGCCTTCCGCAGTCACCAGGCCCCGAGGAAATGGTTAAATCTCCGGCCTCTGCTGCCCAGGTACTGATGCCCCGGCTCCGTTTTTTACAGCAGGAAAAATTCTGCGTTGTTCTCCTGAATACCAAGAACATGATTATTGCAATTGAAGAGGTTACTACAGGGGGGTTAAATTCTTCCCTGGTTCACCCCCGGGAAGTTTTTAAAAGTGCTATCCGGAGGAGCAGCGCGGCGATTATCCTTGCCCACAACCACCCCAGCGGAGACCCCAGCCCCAGCAGGGAGGATATCCGGATTACCCGGAGACTGGTTGAGGTTGGAGACCTTGTTGGCATAAGGGTTCTGGACCATATCATCATCGGTGATGGCCGCTTTTTAAGTTTAAAACAAGAAGGAGCTATTTAGAAAGGAGCAAAGGGAATGCTGCTTAGAATGTTGAGTGCACCTTTTTCCCGGGACATGGGAATTGACCTGGGAACAGCAAATTCACTAGTTTATATGCGCGGCCGGGGAGTTATTCTCCGCGAACCATCGGTGGTTGCCCTGCAGGAAAAAACTGGTGCTATCCTGGCAGTTGGCCAGGAGGCAAAAAAGATGATCGGTAGAACTCCGGGGAATATTATTGCCGTTCGCCCAATGAAAGATGGAGTTATAGCGGATTTTGATGTAACTGAAATGATGCTCCGCCATTTCATTCAGAAAGGGCACAAGAGAAACCGACTTGTAAGACCGAGGATAATAATCTGCGTTCCAACTGGAATAACTGCCGTTGAAAAGAGAGCTGTCATTGATGCTGCTCTCCAGGCCGGGGCCAGAGAAGCTTATCTTATTGAAGAACCCATGGCTGCTGCTATTGGGGCAGGGCTGCCGGTAAATGAACCGGTGGGTAATATGGTTGTTGATATCGGTGGGGGTACCACCGAAGTTGCATTAATTTCCCTGGGTGGGGTAGTAGCCAGCCAGTCGATTAGAGTTGCCGGAGACGAAATGGACGAAGCTATTGCTCAGTATGTTAAAAACGAGTATAAAATTCTTATCGGGCTGAGATCTGCTGAAGATATTAAGATTGATATTGGAACTGCCCTTAACAGCGGAGAAGAAAAGGAAAGGCAGATTCGTGGGCGAGACCTGGTAAGCGGTTTGCCCAAGACCCTTACCCTTAATTCCAATGAGATTCGCCTGGCTTTACTGGAACCCATTAACGCCATCCTTAATGCTATCAAGCTGACCCTGGAAAAATCACCCCCAGAACTTTCCAGTGACATTATGGATAGGGGGATTATCCTCGCCGGAGGCGGGGCTTTACTTCGTGGTCTGGATGAACTTATCCGGGAAGAAACCGGGATGCCCGTTCATATTGCTGACAATCCCCTGGACTGCATTGCTGAAGGAACAGGAAGGGTCCTGGAAGAACTGGAGACCATGAGGAAGATTTTATTGACGGGAAGGAAATTGTCTTAAGCGGGAGGGGAGCGCGTGCGGCGTTATAAACTTCAATATTGGCATCTGGGGATTATAGCGATAGCTCTGGTTCTGCTGGTTTCCTGGGGAGCCAATTACCTGGAAATTCCAATGCCCCGGCCCTTTAATTTCCTTCACACTGTTACTGCTCCCTTTCACCGTTCGGTTAACTGGGTAGGTGACAGAATTGGAAATGTCCGAGCTTTTTTTACCCAATACCGGGACTTTCACGAAGATAGAGCTTATTTCGAGGGCCGGATTGCTGAACTGGAAAGGGAATTGAGTCACGCCCAGGAGGCCTTGCAGGAAAACCAGCGTCTCCGGGAACTTCTCAAATTTGAGCAGCGGGAAAACTTTGAGACCCTGGGTGCCAGTGTGATCGGTTTTGGTTCTGATAACTGGAGTCAAACACTTATCATTGATCGGGGCAGAAGAGATGGTCTTTCACCCCGCCAGCCGGTTATTACCGGCAATGGGTTTCTGGTTGGTCAGGTGCAAGAAGTTTTCTCCAGCACGGCAAGGGTTTCAATGATAACAAGTCCCGGGTTTGCCGTTGGGGGCATTGTAAAACGCGAGGAATCCAGGGCATTGGGTATGGTTAGGGGGACACCACTGGAAGAAGGTCTTTTTGTCATGGACAATTTTTCCTGGGATGCTGATGTCCGTATCGAAGACGAGATAATAACCTCGGGGATGAGTCAATATTTTCCCAAGGGTTTGGCAATTGGCACAATCCACACCCTGAAAGAAGGGGATTACGGGTTGACCCAGAAAGCAGGAATAAAACCTTTTATTTACGGAGAAACCATCGAAGAGGTTTTGATTATCCTTGGTGAGTGGGGAGAAACGGAATGAAGGGAATAGTCGGGAAAGGTCTTGTCCTGTTGCTGATTGTAATTGCCCAGGTTTCAATTTTACCCCGGATGTCCCTGGGGAATCTGCAACCGGATCTTTTTCTTATTGCAGCCTGCTGCTGGGGTTTGATTAAAGGCTCCCGCATTGGTATGGGAGCAGGGTTTGCTGCTGGTCTATTGCAGGATTTATATGGTACGGGGAGCAATATTTTTATAAAGCCGGCCATTGGGTATATTTCAGGTCGCTTTGAGGGGAAAATATTTAAAGAAAGTATTGTTTTTCCACCGATGATTATTTTCGGGGCCAGTATCTTTAGCGGAATTATTACTTATCTGGTCCACGAAGAATTCCTCTTTAACCTGTCTTTTGGTTATGCCCTGGGCGAAATTGTTATCCCCGGGGCAGTCGTTAATGCTGCTTTGACTATTGTGGCTTACCCTTTTTTGCTCTGGCTGGAGAGAAAACTTGAAGAACGGCCAAGGGGTGTTTACCACTGATGGAAAGAAGAATAAAAATTGGCGGGTTAATTTGTATTGTGATTTTCTCCCTTTTACTTCTCAGGTTGGGGCAATTGCAAATAATCCATGGAGAAGATTATAACCGCCTTTCCGACAGCAACAGAATAGAGAACCGCCCCATTCCTGCTCCCAGGGGAAGAATCTTCATGCAGAAAAATGGAGAACCAATCATTGCTGTCTCCAATCGCCTGGCTTATTCTGCATCAGTAATCCCTGCCAATATTCCCCCAGGTGAGCTGGAAAGAATCTGTCAGGAATTAGGGCGTTTACTAGATATGGATCCCTCAGAAATTGAAGAAAGAATAGCCAATGCCCAGCGGCCTCTTCCGGTAAGGATCAAGCGCAACCTGACCTCTCAACAGCTTCTTTTAATTGAAGAAAACCTGAGCATGTTGCCAGGGGTCATAATTGAAAAAATTCCAATTCGCGACAATGTTTATGGTTCTCTTGCAGCTCACCTTCTCGGGTATGTTGGAGAGGTTTCTCTGGCTGAAATATCCAGGTTTGAGGGTTACCGGTCGGGGGACCTGATTGGTAAAAATGGACTTGAAAGGTATTATGAATCCTACCTGCGGGGAGTGGATGGGGTGCGGCAGATTGAGGTAAATGCCCACCGCATGGAAATTGCCACCCTGGGAGGGAGGGATCCCCAGCCGGGAGCGGATTTATTCCTGAACATAGATCTTGAACTGCAAAAAGTAGCCGAACAGGTATTAGAAGAAAAAATCCTGGAATTACAGGAACTGGCAGAAGAAGACGAAGAATTGCTGGGTGGTCCCACGGGTGGCGCTTTTATTGCAATGGAACCCAATACCGGCAAAATCCTGGCCATGGCCAGTTATCCTACCTTTGATCTTAACCTGTTTGCAGGAGGAATTGCCCGAGAAGAACTGGAAAAATTGCAGAATAACTATCACCGTCCATTTTTGGACAGGAACCTGCAGATCACCCCCGCCCCGGGTTCAACCTTTAAGGTTGTTTCGGGGCTGGCGGTCTTAAAAGATCTGAGTGTTAGTAAAACCAGGAATGTTACTTCCTGCAGCGGAACCTTCAGCCTTGGTCCTCAGGAATGGAAATGCTGGAGGGATGGAGGACATGGGAACCTGACTTTTTTTGAAGCCCTGGCTCATTCCTGCAACGTTGCTTTCTATCGCTGGGGCTATGAACTCCACAACGAAGGAAATGATACCATCCAGCAGGTTGCCAGGGATTTCGGGTTTGGCCATCTTTCCGGAATAGACCTGCCCAACGAAAAAGCTGGAATAGTTCCGGACAGGAACTGGAAAATGGACAACCTGGTAGGCCCCTGGGTTCCTGGGGATTCTGTTAACATGGCAATTGGGCAGGGGGATTTGCAGTCTACCCCCCTGCAGCTTGTGAACATGATTAATACCATAGCCAACGGCGGTTATCTAATGCAGCCCTATATAGTGGACAGGGTAGTTGATCTGAACGGGGAGATTCTTTTCGAAGGAAAACCACAGGTTATAAAAACCCCAGATATTTCCCGGGATTTGATAGAGACCATGCAGACCGCCCTGGTGGAAGTTACTGAATATGGAACAGGGCTGCGGGGCTTTGGTGATTTTGAACCTCGGGTTGCCGGAAAAACGGGTACAGCCCAGACTGTCCCCGGGCAGGCCAATCATGGATGGTATGCTGGCTATGTTCCTGCGGATAATCCCGAGATATCCTTTGTGGTATTTTTGGAACACGGGAATGATAGTGGTTTTGCCGTGGATGTTGGCCGGGCGTTTCTCGAACACTACTTTCCCCAGGAAGAGGAGGCTATTGAGGAATAAATGGCCGATAAAGAGATTGTAATAAAAGGAACCCTGGACAGGCTAAAAGTTTGCCCCCCTCCTGATGTAACACTGCCTGAACTGAAAGCTTTTTTCAGCCGCAAGTTTGATTCTTCAGGTTTTTTTCGCGGGGCTCGTTGCAAACTGGATATTATGGATAATGGGTGGGATGTCAGGGAAAAGGATGAAATAAGAGAAACTCTCAAGGCAATAAACGAATTACTTGAAATTAGGTTTATTCGACCCGAGGAAGAAATTAAAACCGGAGATATTCCTCAGATGAAAAAAGCCCCTGAGATAATAAAAAGGAGCTTTCGTTCGGGCCAGAGAGTTGCTGTGCTGGGAGACCTGATAATTGTGGGGGACATAAATCCGGGAGCCGAAGTAC
The DNA here is from genome assembly GCA_003551665.1 of Halobacteroidaceae bacterium. Classification (GTDB taxonomy): domain Bacteria; phylum Bacillota; class Halanaerobiia; order B1SED10-174; family B1SED10-174; genus T1SED10-26. The sequence goes on along the minus strand of PUNE01000146.1, from coordinate 72,383 downwards.
TGGCCGGAGGGGATATTATTGTTTTTGGAAAGGTTGTTGGGGGGCTGGTCCATGCTGGAATGGAAGGCAATGAAGAAGCAAATATTTTTGCCCTGGAATTAGCCCCCACTCAAATGCGCATTGGCAAAATTCTCGGTCGGGCCCCTGACGACAGGAGCAGGCGGGGAAAAGGGCCTGAAGTTGCCCGGGTTAGAGATGGTCGTATAATCATAGAAAACTATTCAGCTCGAGGGGAGGGAAGACGTTAATGGGTAAATCAATTGTAATTACTTCTGGAAAAGGGGGAGTCGGGAAAACCACGACTACCGCCAATATTGGAATGGCCCTGGCAATCATGGGGCGCAGCGTCGTTTTGATTGATGCTGATATTGGTTTGCGGAACCTTGATGTCGTCATGGGACTGGAAAACAGGATCGTTTATGACCTGGTGGATGTGGTGGAGGAAAGATGTCGAATGGACCAGGCCCTGATTAAGGATAAAAGGTACCGTAATTTAATGCTTTTGCCTGCTGCTCAGACCCGGGACAAAACAGCTGTTCAGCAGGAACAGATCGCAGGCCTGGTGGAAGAATTGCGGGAGGAATTTGATTATGTCCTGATTGATTCCCCTGCAGGAATTGAGCAGGGTTTTCGTAATGCAATCGCTGGAGCTGAGGAAGCAGTTATTGTTACAACCCCCGAGGTTTCCGCAGTAAGAGATGCTGACAGGATTATTGGAATGCTGGAAGCAGAGGGGCTGCACGATCCCCGGGTAATAATTAACAGGATACGACAGGACATGGTAAAACGGGGAGACATGATGGATATTGACGATATGATTGAAATTCTGGCAATTAACCTTCTGGGGATTGTTCCCGATGACGAGGACATTATTGTATCAACCAATAAAGGGGAGCCAATCGTCTTGAACAACAAATCTCGAACCGGTGAAGCGTTCCGCAACATTGCCCGGAGGATTGAGGGAGAGGAACTCCCAATGTTAAATACCGGTCGGGAAAAGATTGTTCAAAAAATAAAAAGGATGATTGGAATTTCTTAGGGGGGGATTTGAATGGCGCCGTTCTGGCGGAGAAGCAAAGAAACTGCAAAAGAAAGATTGCGCTTAATACTTATCCATGACCGGATTGAGCTTTCTCCCGGAAAAATGGAAGAATTGAAGGATGACCTGCGCGAGGTTTTTAAAAAACACCTGAATGTAAAAACCGAGGATTTCGATATCAGTGTCAGCCGGAAAAAGGATTCCATGGCTCTGGAAGCCGATATTCCGCTCCGAGATTCAAGGTAGGATGGGAAGGGATAAAGGTGCGTTATAATAAAAAAATGTTCCGACAGGTAGATATAACGCTACCTTTCCTGGCTTTGCTCCTTGTTTGCATTGGGCTGATTATGATCAGTAGCGCAACGCAAACATCGCCGGAAGGCTGGCAGACTCCCCATGTGCAGCGGCAGATGGTCTCAGCAATAATTGGATTTTTGCTGATGCTGGTGGTAACCTTTTTTGATTACCGCCGGTTTGGGGATTACTATCTCTTTTTATACGGAGGAGCCCTTGCACTGCTTGTGCTTAACCTGTTCCGGGGCGCGGGAGGGGTTGCGGCACAGCGTTCAATTAGTATTGGTCCCCTGGCCTTTCAGCCTTCTGAGTTGACCAAACTGGGAGTTATTATCCTGCTCAGCTATATCCTTTCCCAGGAGAGAGAAGAAATCTCGGTGACTGCCCTGAGCAAGTGTTTGCTTGGTACAGCAGTCCCCTTCCTTTTGATTCTGCAAAATGATCTGGGAACTTCCCTTGTATTTGGCTTTATTCTGCTGGTCATGCTTTATATTGCGGGTTTCCCCGGTTTTTATCTCCTTTCCGCAACTGGTGGTCTGGTTCTGGGGGTTTTTGGCTGGATTCTGGCCCACCTCCACTGGGGAGTCTGGCTCCCTCTAAAAGAATACCAGTTGATGAGGATTATTGTGTTCTGGAACCCGGGAATGGACCCTTTTGGGTACGGTTACCATCTCATCCAGTCCAAAATAGCTATCGGTTCGGGAAATATAATGGGGAAAGGTCTTTTTGGAGGAACCCAGAGCAGGCTCAATTTTATCCCGGAACAGCACACTGATTTTATTTTCAGTGTCCTGGGTGAAGAAACAGGGTTTATTGGGGCAGCAATATTGCTCACCATTTATCTTTTGCTGCTGTTAAAGGGTTTGCATATCAGCTTTAAGGCCAAGGATCGTTTTGGATCCCTCCTGGCAGCGGGAATAACTGGGATGTTTGGGTTCCATATTTTTGTAAATATCGGAATGACAATGGGGGTTTTCCCTGTTACCGGTTTGCCACTACCCTTTGTTAGTTATGGGGGGAGTGCTCTGACAACAAATTTACTGGCAATTGGGGTTTTGTTAAACATTCACATGCGGCGACAGAAAATCTATTTCTGACCCCGTGCAGTTTTTTGATAAACCCAGTGGAGGTCAAAAGGAAACAAACTGGTAATGATGGCTTGATCCTCGAGGAGTGAAAAAATGGACTGGCAAAAATGGCAGGACCTGATGGAAGTAGAAAAGCCAATCCGGTATGTTGGCCGGGAATGGAATCAGATTAAGAAGGAACCAGGAGAGGTGAAATTATCCTGGGCCCTGGCCTTTCCCGATATTTACGAGGTGGGTATGTCTCACCTGGGCATGAAAATCCTTTACAACCTGATTAACAGCCGCCCCGGGTACGCAGCAGAGAGGGTGTTTGCTCCCTGGATTGACAGGGAGGAGCAGCTGCGGAAAAGGGGAAGGCTTTTGCATACATTGGAATCAAATCGCCCCCTGCATAGCTTTGACATTGTTGGTTTTAGTCTGCAGTTTGAATTATCCTATACCAATGTTTTGACCATGCTGGATCTTGGTGGAATCCCCCTGCGGACTGGAGAAAGAAAGGGCTTTCCAATTGTTGTGGCCGGAGGCCCAAATACGTTTAACCCCGAACCCCTGGCCGACTTTATTGATTGTTTTTTTATTGGAGAAAGTGAAGAAATGATTGAACCCTTTTCCGAAGGGGTTTTTAAAGCCCGGGAAAAAGGAGGGACAAGGGAACAATTACTCCAGGAACTGGGAAACCTGCCAGGAATCTATGTTCCCAGCCTGTATTCCTTGGAAAAGAAAGGAGTTTTTTCCTGTCCGGTTCCCGGGGCCAATGCTCCAGAGGTAATTGAAAAGCAAATGGTTCGCAATTTTAATGAGAGTTTTTTCCCTGAAAGTTTTGTTGTCCCCTATACCCCTGCTGTTCACGACCGGGTAACCCTGGAAATTGCCCGAGGCTGTACCAGAGGATGCCGTTTTTGCCAGGCCGGAATTATCTACAGACCGGTTCGAGAGCGGAGCCTGGAAAAACTAAGATGCCAGGGGGAAGAACTTCTTGAAGCAACCGGGTACAATGAAGTTTCCCTGCTTTCTTTAAGCACAACTGATCATTCCCAGATAGCTCAACTTGTTGAACATTTTTCCAGTGCCCATTCGGACCTGGGAGTAAGTCTATCCCTACCCTCTCTGCGGATAGATGCTTTTTCCGTTAACCTTGCTGGAGAAGTACAGAAGGTCAAAAAGACGGGTTTGACTTTTGCTCCTGAAGCCGGGACTCAAAGGCTGCGCAATGTAATTAACAAGGGAGTTTCAGAAGAGGATCTCCTGGGTGCTGTTGAGGCAGCTTTTCGTTCCGGCTGGACCACAATCAAGCTATACTTTATGATGGGTCTCCCGACTGAAACGGACGAAGATGTAATGGGAATAGTCGATCTTGCCCGAAAGGTCTGGGAGATTGGGAAAAAACTTGCCCCCCGACGCCCCCGGATTACTGTGAGTGTTGCTACTTTTGTCCCCAAACCTCACACCCCATTTCAGTGGGAGCCTCTGCTTACACTTGACGAAATTGAAAGAAGACAAAAAATTCTGCGGAAAGGTTTAAGGGGAAAACAGTTCAACCTTAACTGGCACGCTGGAGAGAGCAGCCAGCTTGAAGCCATCCTTGCCAGGGCTGATCGGCAGGCTGGGAACCATATTTTTGGTGCCTGGAAACGGGGAGCCCGTTTTGATGGCTGGAGCGAGGAGTTTAAACCTGAGTTCTGGCAGGAGCTGATATCCGAGAACGATTGGGTTCACAGGGAATTGCCCAATGGTGAAGTTTTTCCCTGGGATCATATTTTTACAGGAGTGGAAAAGAGTTTTCTTAAGGGCGAAAAAGAAAAATCCCAGGAGGCTGCAGTAACCCTTGATTGTCGGCGTGGGGCGTGCCACGGTTGTGGGTGCTGCGATAACCTGAAGGCAGTTGTTGAAGTGTTTGGGGGGAATAACCGTGCGGATCAGAGTTAAACATGCCAAATTAGGGGAACTGGTTTTTCTCTCTCAACTGGACATGGTTAATACAATTTTGCAGGCCCTGCGACGGGCAAAAATTCCTTTTGCCCTGAGCGAAGGCTTTAACCCCAAACCCAAAATTTCTTATGGTCTTCCTCTGCCCGTTGGTGCAGGGAGCCTGGCCGAGTATTTTGACCTGGTCCTGGAAACAAGAATTAGCCTTGGGGAAATAAGGGAAAGACTGAGTAAACAACTCCCCTATTTGCTGGAAATCAGGGATATCTGGGAAATCCCTTCCAGCGAACCCGCCCTGCAGGCCAGTGTTAGTGCGGCGGATTATTATATCTGGCTGAAGACCGAAACTCCCTATAGTGATGGCCTGATGGAGGAATTTCTTAACCAGGAAAGCTGGGATTTTGTTGACCGCAGGGGACGGAAAAAAGATTTAAAAGAATTGGTAATAAAACTGGATTATTTAGGGGTTAAACAGGGGCTTGTCGGCTTTAAAATAACTGCTGCAGCCGGTAGCAAGAAAAATTTTCGGCCTGCAGATTTTTGTGAAATTCTTGGAAAAAGTGCAAAGGGGAGTATTGAACCCCCCGGTCGGATTTTGAGATGCGAACTGTATTACGGGGGTGAAAAAGAACAGTTAACTCCTTTCAGTGGAGGGTAAAATTTAATGCAAAGAGAGATATTTATAAATGTGGAAGGCAATGAAACCCGGGTGGCAATCAAAGAGGAAGGCCGCCTGGCCGAAATCCACATTGAGCGGGGGTCCGATGACAGCGTTGTCGGAAATATATACAAAGGGGTGGTAACAGATGTGCTGCCCGGAATGGAAGCCGCTTTTGTGGATGTTGGTTTGGAGAGGAATGTTTTTCTGCACGCCAGCGATGCTGCTATGCTTAAAAAGAGCAGGGGAAAGAACAAAAAAATAAATCAACTGGTGCAAAAAGGTGACCGGATCATGGTTCAGTTAGTAAAAGAGCCACTGGGAACCAAGGGAGCCCGGGCCACCTGTGAACTGGCAATTCCTGGCCGTTATCTGGTTTTAATGGCCAATTCCGGTCATATTGGTGTTTCTCGCAGAATCAGCAATGAGAAAAACAGGAGCAGGTTAAGGAAGATTGTTCAGGATCTTAAGCCCAATAACTGTGGTTTGATTGTCCGGACAGTTGCAGAAGAAGCCGAGAAGGAAGAACTCAGGAGAGATTTAAACTACCTCCATCACCAATGGAAGAGAATCCAGCACGGATATAAAAAGGGAAAATCCCCCTCACTGCTTTACCGGGACCTTGAGCTTGCCCAACGGGTAGTCCGAGATATTTTTACTGAGGATTTTGAACGGCTTGTCCTTGATGACCTCGAGGTCTACAGGGAAATAATTAAGCTTACCAGTGCTGTGGCCCCCCATCTTCGCTCCAGAATTGAGCTCTATCAGGGTGACATTCCTGTTTTCAACAGGTACCACGTTGAAAAAGAAGTAAAAAAAGCACTGGAACGGAAGGTTTGGTTGAATTCGGGTGGATATTTAATAATTGATACTACCGAAGCATTGACTTCCGTCGATGTGAATACAGGGAAATATGTTGGGAGCAGCAATCTTGATGATACAATTTTGAAAACCAATCTGGAAGCTGCCAGGGAAATACCAATACAGTTAAAACTCCGCGATATTGGCGGAATTATTATCATAGATTTTATTGATATGGAAAGGGAAAAAGATCGACAGAGGGTTATGGGTACCTTCCAGAAAGAACTGGAAAAGGATAAAACCAAAACGGCGATAATGGGGCTAACCAAGCTCGGTCTTGTTGAAATGACCCGCAAGAAGGTAAAGCAGGGAATCGGAGAATACCTGCAGCAGGAATGCCCACACTGCGAGGGTTCTGGGAAAATACTCACCCCGGAAAGCGGAGCTCTGGAAGCAATCCATCAGTTGAAAACAAAGATTGCCCTGGAAAATTTTGAGGCCGTTTTAATGGAAGTTAATCCCGAAGTGGCTGCATTGTTGATTGGTTCCGGAGGGAAAAACCTTAAAGACCTGGAGGCAAAATTGAAAAAGGATATTTATATCCGGGGTAATGAAAGCCTCAATGTAAAAGACATAAGATTTGTGGAAACCGGAAGTAAAAAGGAACTGGCTCGTTCTGCACCCCCGGTAAAAAAAGGAGAAATTATTGGAGTCTATATCCAGGATCGGCATACCAATAATCCAGATGATGGAATAGGCAGAGTTGAAGGTTATGTTATAGACATCATTGATGCAGGTAAGCGGGTAGGAGAAAAGGTGGCCGTAAAAATTGAGGAAGTATCACGAACTTTTGCCCGGGCCCGAATTATTGACAACGTTTAGTAAGATGTGCTAAAATACAACGGTGGTAATGTGTCGGGAGGAGGTGTAATTTTGTACGCAATTATTAAAGTTGGTGGAAAACAGACCAAGGTAGAAGAGGGCAAGTACATCAAAACAGAAAAAATCGAAGGTGAAAAAGGCGATAAGGTTGAAATAAGTGAAATTCTTGCCATAAACAAAGATGGTGAGATGACCGTTGGCAGACCTTTTGTTGAGGGAGCCAAAATAATCGGCAAAATTATCGAGCAGGGCCGGGAAAGCAAGGTTACTGTTTTTAAGTATAAGCCAAAACTGGATTACCGGCGCAAAACCGGCCATCGTCAGCCCTACACCAAGGTTTTAGTTGAGGAAATCCAGATCCCTGATAAGTAAGATGGTTGGGGTCAGGCTTTTCCGAAGGGGCGATGGAATAATTGACGGTTTTGTCCTTGATGGACACACCGAATGCGCTCCCCATGGAGAGGATGTTGTTTGTGCGGGAGTATCTGCCCTGGCTCAGTCAATTTTGCTTGGACTGGTTGAAGTTGTTGGGGCAGAAGTTGATTACTGCAAGGAAGAGGGTTTTTTGGAGTGCCGGGTTCTTAAAGACCCCGAAAGAAGGGAAATTCAGGTCTTACTGGATACTTTTTATATATCCCTGAAGAGATTGCAGGAAGATTACCCGGATTTTATCGATTTGCACGAGGAATAAAGGAGGTGCTCAGGGTGCTGCGTATAGATTTACAACTGTTTGCCAAGAAGAAAGGTGTTGGAAGTTCCCGCAACGGAAGAGATAGCGAAGGTCGCCGGCTTGGCGTAAAACGCCACGATGGCCAGGTAGTTAAAGCAGGGCACATTCTTGTTAGGCAGAGAGGAACAAGGATTAAGCCCGGCGTAAACGTTGGAAGGGGTAATGATGATACCCTTTTTGCTAAGGCCGATGGCCGGGTTGCCTATATTCAGAAAGGAAAAAAGACTAAAGAAGTATGTGTTTTTAACGATTAAAAACCGGAGCCAGGGCTCCGGTTTTTTTTTATTAAAACCTTTTGAAGTGGTAAATATTTTATTTTTCAGCTTCCTCAAGGGCTTTTTCCACTGCCGCAACAACAGCATCCGAGGTTAAGGTTGCCCCGCTTACCGAGTCGACATCTGTAGACTGGTTTTCGATAATTGCGGGAATGACTGCGTCAAAAGCTGTTTCTGCAATCCCAGGTGTTTCGGAATGCTCCAAGATATTTATTTCAGCTATCTCTCCTCCTGAGATAACAACTTCAAGAAGAATGTCATCGTTGTATCCTTCAGCGCTGGCCTGGTAGGTTCCGTCTTCCCATTGGGAATCGGCACCACACCCAATTACAAGGCCTGCTACCAGGAGTAAAACAAAAGAAAGGGCAAGCTTTTTCCTCACTTTAAGATCCTCCTTATAATTTGAAATAAAACCGGTTGGCACATTTCGGATCAGGAGCAGAATAGAATTCTTTGGATAATAACCATTTCTATCATACCCCATGTTTGAAAATCAATCAAGTAGAAAAAGGCAAAAAATAAATTGGGTGGCAGGCCCCGAAATTGAAAAAATTAATATTAAACTCCTCAAAAAATTTATCCCCCCTTGCTAATTAAGGGGGAATAAATCTGGGCAATTAGTTTTCAGCCTGCTCCAGGGCTTTTTCAACTGCTTCAATAACGGCATCGGCAGTGTATGTTGCTCCGCTGACCGAGTCCACATCTGGTGATTGGGCTTCAATGATAGCGGGAATAACTTCATCAAAAGCTTCTTCGGCGTATTCCTCTGTTTCGTCGTGCTCAAGAATGTTAATTTCCGTTATTATTCCGCCAGCGATAACAACCTCGACGAGAACATCATCGTTGAAACCTTCGGCACTGGCCTCATAACTTCCGTCTGCCCATGCTTCTTCAGGGGTGCAGCCAGAAAAAATTCCTGCGCCCAAAACTAGAATTAGAGGAAAAACAAGCAGTTTTCTCATTTTGGAACCTCCTATAAAAGGTTTCGGAAGGGCGGGGAAGGATTGGGATCGGGTTATAGAAAAAGGTTCTTTTGCCCCAAAATTTTGGCCTTAAATAATATAATACCTCTCATTTTGTTCGTTTTCAAACCCAAAATGAATTAAGAGCAAAGAGGAAATCTCGCTAAAAAGAAATATACATTGTTTAATTTTCCCTGTAAGTATCTTTCAATTTCCCATACCTTCTAGCGGAACTGATCAGACCTTCTTTTTCTTCGGTTTTCAATTCCCGCAGAATTTTACCCGGAGCTCCCACAACTAGGCTACCCGAGGGGATTTCCTTGCCTTCGGGGATAAGGGTTCCCGCAGCAATCAAGCAGTTTTTTCCAATTTTTGCTCCATTCAGAATGATTGCTCCCATCCCCACCAGAGTATCATCTCCGATTGTACATCCATGTAGAATAGCCCCGTGGCCTACGGTTACCCGGTTTCCGATAACCAGGTCCTGGTTACTGTCAACGTGCAGGGTGCAGTTATCCTGAATATTGCTCTCTTTACCTATGTATATTGTGGCCAGGTCTCCGCGAAGAACTGCATTGGGCCAGATGGAAGCATCCTCATTAATTTGAACCCTGCCAATGATTCTGCATCCCGGCCCAAGGTATACGCTCTGGTGAACTTCAGGCTCAAAACCCCTGTAACTGTATTGCATGAAAAACCCTCCTTAAATTTTATTAAAGGAAAATGAAAAAGATTTGTAGAAAGTATATAGACCATAAAAAATTTTTTCTGCACTGAAAAATGCTTCTATACTGGAGAACTTCTCTCCTTTTTTAATTCCATTTTAATTTGGAGGCAGAACATTGTTTTTAGATGAAGTTAGAATAACTGTAGTTGGTGGGAAAGGCGGAAATGGAATAACCAGTTTCCGGAGAGAAAAGTACGTTCCCCGTGGCGGCCCTGATGGAGGAGATGGAGGTCGGGGCGGGCATGTTATTTTTAAGGTTGATCCGGGTTTGAACACCCTCTCCCCTTTCCGTCACCGGAAGGTTTTTAAAGCTGATGGTGGAGGTTCTGGGGCGGGGGGTAACAGAACCGGAAAAGACGGAGAGGATATGGTAATTGCAGTTCCCCCGGGTACTGTAGTTATTGACGAAGAAAGAAAAAAGGTGCTTTCTGACCTCACTAAAGAAGGTGAGGAATATATTGCTGCTCGCGGTGGAAAAGGAGGACGGGGCAATGCTCGGTTTGCTTCTTCTACCAAACAGGCCCCCCGCCATTCTGAACTCGGGACTCCAGGGGAAGAAAAACTGCTCCGGCTGGAATTAAAACTCCTGGCAGAGGTAGGGCTTGTAGGGCTTCCCAATGCAGGAAAATCAACCCTTCTTTCAAAGGTCTCCAATTCCCGACCCAAAATTGCGGATTATCCTTTTACAACCCTGGCCCCATTTCTGGGAGTGGTGGACTGGAAGGACAGGAGCATGGTCTGGGCGGATCTTCCTGGTCTGATAGAGGGAGCCCATAAAGGTGTGGGCCTGGGCCACCAATTTCTTCGCCACGTTGAAAGAACAAGAGTTTTGCTTTACGTTTTAGATGGATCGGGCTTTTCCGGCGTTGAACCCCTTGAGGCTTTTAGACAGGTGCGCCAGGAATTGAAGAATTATCGAAGGGACCTGAGCAAAAGGAATTCTCTTGTTGCTGTCAATAAGGCTGACCTTGCTGAAACCAGGGAAAAAATTGCAGAAGTAAAAGATAGTCTGGAAACAGAAGGGTTAAAGGTATGTACAATTTCAGCTGTTACAGGTGAAGGCATTGAAGAACTGGTGGGAGAAGTGTACAGCGAGCTGCAGAAGGCTCCACCACCGGAAGTTGATACCCCCTCAGAAGAAGCAATTGTTTTTTCCGAAGAAGTTCCTTTTTCTATTAAAAAGGAGGAAGGAATATTTGTGGTCAGTGGGGGTGAGGCAGAAAAGAAAATCCAAACCATTGATTTTGAAAACGAAGAAAGCGTAAGGAACCTATTGAATTTTTTGCAGAAAAAAGGCCTTTATGACGCATTAAAGGAAAAGGGTATCCAGGAAGGAGACACTGTGCGGATTGGGCCAATGGAATTTGAATATGTAGAATAATCCTAAAAGGAGGGCAAGCATGAAAATACTTATTTCAGCAGACATGGAGGGAATTGCAGGAATTGTTGCAGAGGACCAGGTTGACTCCCGTTCAGGAAAGGATTACAACTGGGCCCGAAAAATAATGACTGAAGAGGTGAATTATGCTATAGAAGGAGCGTTCGCCGGCGGGGCCAAAAAAGTTGTGGTTAACGATTCCCACGGTGGGATGCGAAACATCGTCCCCGATTTACTCCACCCGGATGCAACCCTTATAACAGGAAGCCTTAAGGAACTCAGCATGGTTCAGGGTTTGAGCAATGACGTTGATGGGGTCTTTCTTGTTGGTTACCATGGCCGGCGGGGAACCAGGGCCAGCATAATGGACCACTCCTATTCGGGAAGGGTCCTGCGAAGGTTGAAAATAAACGGGGTTGAACTGGGAGAGACTGGGGTAAATGCCCTTGTCGCAGGGGAATTTGATGCTCCGGTACTCCTTGTAACCGGTGACGATTCGGTCTGCAGAGAAGCAGAAGATCTTTTTGAAAAAGTTTATACTGTTGAAGTGAAAAAAGGTTTAAGCCGTTATTCTGCTGAATGCATTCACCCAAAAAAAGCTGGAGAAATGATAAAAAAAGAGGCTGAAAAAGCAGTAAAAGATATTTCTACCTTCAAACCTTTCCGGCTGGAAAGCCCCTACCGTCTGGAGCTGGAATTGATAAGTTCTTCTATGGCTGATGGAGCCCAGCTGGTTCCGGAAGTGAGTAGATTGGGACCCACAACCCTGGCTTATACCCATCAGGACCTGATTACGGTTTTCAAGGTTTTCAGGGCAATGTTAACTCTTGGTGGTTCAAGTGCTTGATTATAGGTGAAAATAATTAACTACAATTCATCACATTGCTGTAACGGTATTTGCACAACAAAAAAATAATTTGTTCAAAAATTTAAACGCATTTATAAAAAGGGCTTATTCGGGGCAATAATTTGGGAAAAGTTCGTTGGCATAGAAATTGCATAATTTAGAAATACGGTAAACAATGAGAAAGGCCTAAACCAGAAGGGGGGGATAACTTCTGTTTTAGAGAGGCCGTCCTGTAGGTAATGACCTTGAGAAATAATTAATCTAAAGGAGGAAAAAAGGTGAAGAGAATAATTACGTTTTTGATTTTAGCTCTGTGCCTGGTTCTTGCAAGCAGTGTTGCCATTGCTGAAGAGCCTCAGTATGGGGGGAGAATAAAGGTCAGGGCTGCTGAAGACCCGATGACCCTTAACCCCTTTATGCTTGGTGGTCAGGCTTATGCCTGGGATATGTCCTATCTGTTCAACGCATATCTTTTTGTAATTAACCCTGATGGAGAATTCCAGCCGGATGCAGCAGTATCCTGGGAAAACCCCGATGATACTACGATGATTTTTAATATTCGTGAGGACATGTATTTCCACGACGGTGAACAACTTACTGCTGAAGATGTTGTATTTACTTTTGAAAAGAATCTGGATCCTGATTTTGCATCATACTGGCATACTGGGATCAGAGATCATATTGAGTCAGTTGAAATGATTGATGAATTTACTGTTCAAATAAACCTCTACGAACCATTTGCTCCCATGATGTATAATCTCCTCTTCCCCATTGTGCCCAAGCACGCATGGGAAGAAAAGGGTGAAGATGATTTCCCCTACGAACCTGTTGGAGCAGGTCCATTCAAGTTCAAGGAGTGGAGTATAGATGAAAGGATAGTTTTTGAAGCCTTTGAAGACTTCTATGCTGGCCGCCCATATCTTGATGAAGTAGAATTTTTAAACATGGACTATGATACTGCACTGATGGCTTTCCTTGATGGAGACCTGGATGTACTCGCAGTTGCAACCGAAGATCTGGACATGGTTGAAGACCATCCAGAACTTGATGTTGTTCAAAAACCAGGAACTTCCTGGTATTACCTGGGAGTTAACCAGAACGAACCTCCCCTTGATGACAAGAGGGTTCGCCAGGCAATTTCTTATGCCATAAACCGCCAGGAAATCATTGACACTATCTTCCACGGAGCAATGGAAGTTGCCACCGGTCCTATCGTCCCGATTTCTTGGGCCCACAATCCGGATGTAAGATCCTATCCTTACAATCCTGGAAAAGCTGTCCGCCTCCTGAGGGAAGCTGGATACGAGGATGGTATTACCGTAGAACTGAAGTGTTCCTCCGGTGCAGTCGCTTCCATGGAGGTTATCCAGGACCAGTTAGGTCTCGTGGGGATTGATGTCGAACTGGTACCCATGGAATGGGGGCTTTTGACTGAAGATGTTAATCAGGATAAATTCCAACTCCACTACCGGGCCTGGACTCGCCAGACTGACCCCGAAAGAGGAATCAACCGCCAGTTCATGAGCGATACCAACCAGAACATTGCCGGTTACTCTAACCCCAGGGTAGACGAACTGGCTGAAAAAGCAGTCCGGACCTTTGATATCGATGAAAGGACAGAATACTACCACGAAATTCAAGAAATCCTTGCAGAAGAATTACCCGCTATCTTCCTCTTCCACGGTATCCACAGATCAACCTATAACACCAGAGTCCAGAACTTCGATACTGACCCCTATTATTGCTACAGAGTTTACCAGCATATGTGGCTCCGTGATTAAAAGGTAATAATTTGGGGAAAATTCGAGTAACAGAAAAGAAGGCGGGGGCCCCGGCTCCCGCCTCTTTTAAAGGGGGAAGTCCTTAAGATGAATACCTATATTATTAGAAGATTAATCCAGGTTATCCCCGTCTTATTTATTGCCTCCATTATTACTTTCTCCCTTATGCATCTGGTGCCCGGCGATCCAGTGGCCATGATGCTTGGCGAAGATGCCACGCAGGCGGATATCGAACACCTTCGGAGAGTAATGGGTTTGGATCGGCCGATTCCCGTTCAGTATGTAGAGTGGATGGGTGGTATTTTGCAGGGGGATTTTGGACGGTCTTTACGGGATAATCGGGAGGTTTTACCGACAATAATAAGTCGAATACCGGCCAGTTTTGAATTGAGTTTGGTGGCTTTAGTTATTTCAATGGCCCTAGCCATACCAATAGGAATATTATCCGCTGTTCGCCAGAACACACCACTGGACCACGCCGGTCGGGTTATTGCTCTTTTTGGGCTTTGTGTTCCCAATTTCTGGATGGGACTCATGCTGATCTATCTTGTCGGTTTTTTATGGGGTATTTTGCCCCTTTATGGCCGGGTGGGCCCTCCATTTGCAGTTTTGTATAACTGGGAAAGTTTCACCCATTCAATTTTACCTGCAATAACTCTTGGTACTGCCGGCGCTACTTTGACCATGCGCTTGCTTCGTTCTGGTATGCTTGAAGTTTTACGCCAGGATTATATTCGAACCGCCCGTTCCAAAGGTCTTTCCGAAAAAGTGGTCGTTTATAAGCATGCCCTTCGCAATGGGGTTCTCTCGGTGATTACCGTTGTTGGTTTGAATATCGGGCAATTATTGGGGGGCTCAGTAATTGTGGAAACAGTTTTCAGCTGGCCGGGAGTTGGCCGACTGGTCTTCGAGCGGTTTATAGAGCGGGATATCCCAATGGTTATGGGAACTATGATGTTTTATGGACTGGTTTTCTGTCTAAACATTGTCATAATAGATATAATGTACGCCTATCTTGATCCCAGGATTCGTTATGATTGATGGGGAAGGAGGGAATGAGAGTGAAAAGTTTGAGAGAAAAAGAACGGGAAAGAATGCAAGAACTGGGCGGAGTACAGCAGGAAAGACAGTTTAAAGTAATATTAAAAGGAATCTGGGAACGTCCCCTTGCTTTATTCGGTACAATAGTAATACTGATATTTGTTGTCACTGCCATCCTGGCTCCCTGGATTGTTCCCCACAATCCCTATAGAATGGATTTGCCCAATCGGCACCTCCCTCCCTTGAGTGAAGTAACCAGGCAGGTGGTTGATTATACCCAGGAAGACCCGGACCTGATGTTCAGTGAAGAAGAAGTAATTTATGTCCTGGGAACAGATCATGGCGGAAGGTGTATTTTAAGCAGAATTATTATGGGGGCCCGTTTATCATTGATGATTGGGGTCGGGGTAGTTATGATAAGATTTATTCTCGGTGTTCCTCTTGGTTTGCTTGCCGGGTTCTCCGGGGGTAAGTTTACCGATACTTTAATAATGAGAATTGCAGATGGTTTTGTGGTTTTCCCCGATTTACTCCTGGCCTTAGGCATTATGGCTGTAAGAGGACCGGGGATTGAAAATATCTTCTTTGCTCTGGCAGTAACGGGTTGGACTGGTGTAGCCCGAATTACCCGGGCAGAAACACTTTCCCTGCGGGAAAGGGATTTTGTCCAGGCAAGCCGTGCCCTGGGGGCTAAAAATAGACGTATTTTGTTCCGCCACGTTCTTCCCAATGCAGCTGCACCGCTCCTTGTTATGGCCACTCTCGGCTTAGCAGGACCGATTCTTGGTGAAGCAGCCCTGAGTTTTCTTGGTTTGGGAGCCCAGCCTCCTCAAATAAGCTGGGGAAGGATGATTGCCCAGGCGAGATCCCAATCACCCATAATTCGGGGTCGCTGGTGGCAGATGACATTCCCCGGAATTGCAATATTCCTTGTAGTAATGGGCTTCAACCTTTTGGGCGATGGGTTGAGGGATATTCTTGATCCCCGACTTAAAGGTGGGGGATAAAGCTAAGGAGGTAAAAAATGCTTAAAAGCAGATGTATTGTCCTTTCATTAATCTTCTTTCTGGTTTCTTTTTCCGGGCTTGCTGCTGCAAACTTTATCTTCTTTGAAGGGGAAGAAGACTGGCATACAGGAGAACTGGAAGGGCTGGTTTTTTCCGAGGATTACCCGGGATCTCTGGAATTGCAACATGATGGAGAGGGTTATGTAAGTGAAGGAACCTTCACCAGTCCCATAATTCAAACAACTCACCCCTTTACGAGCATGGTTCCTTCCTGGAATGTGCTTACTCCTGGTGAAACCTATGTTGTAGTAGAGGTAAATGTTTTAATTGCTGGAGAAGAGTGGAGTGACTGGCAGGTTCTGGGAATCTGGGGTAAAAACACTGAATCCCGCTCTATTTCTTTTTCTGATTGGAACGATGGGTATCCTTACAGGATTAATATAGATATTTTTGAGATATTGCATGAAGATAAAGCCCAGGAATATAAGGTGAGGGCAATACTTGTAAGTGATGGTGAAAATACTCCTGTTCTGCAAGGCCTCGGTGGTACTGCCTATGACAGGGAAGAACCCTATCCCACAGCCGCTGAACCAGAGGAATATTTGCGAGAACTGGATGTTCCCCAGCGGTCCCAGATGGTAGAGGACCAGGCAATTCGGGGCAGAATTTGCAGTCCTGTTTCGCTGGCGATGGTCCTGGAAATGCTGGGGACTGACCTGCCTTCAGCGGAAGTTGCCAGTTACAGCCATGATGATGGTGAAAATATCTATGGAAACTGGTCATTCAATGTGGCCTTTGCAGGCAGCCTTGGCTACCGAGCTTACGTTGATTATTACCAGGGGCTGAATGAAATCAAAGAACAAATAGCACGAGGTGTTCCAGTTATCGCTTCAATTACTTTTGGTGCTGGAGAACTGGATAATGCCCCGATGGATTCAACTGGTGGACACCTTGTTGTTGTGGTAGGGTTTAAAGAAAAAGATGGGGAATTGTATGCAATAGTGAATGACCCTGCTGCTCCTGATGAGGACAGCGTCCGTCGCCTTTACAGAGCTGACCAATTCGAGAACGCCTGGCGGGGAATTGTCTATATTGTTGAAGAACGTTAAAAAAGGAGCCAAACGGCTCCTTTTTTATTGGGTAATATACTGGAAAATGGAAGATTAAGATTGGTTTAAGGTTTTTAAAGCCAGAAAGAAATGCCCAGGTAAACGACCAGAAGGGAAAAACACCATAATAAACCCCGCAGACAATCCTGAAACAGTTCGTACGAGGTTGTCCAGTACCGGTACAGTTTTTTTCTTTTCCATTGCACAAAAAAATGAAGTGAACTGAAAGAAAGGACAATAGAACGGATTCCAAGTATTCCGATAATTAATAACAAAATTAGGAAAGGTGTACCGTATTCATGGGTTATCCAGAATAAATAACGGAAAATAGCGAGGATAATTCCGCCAATAAAAAGAGCCAGTGCTTCCATTTTTCTATCACCATCCCATGAAGGTATTTATGTTGCGTTGCATTTCCCTGCTATAAGCAAAACGTTCGGGATAATCCCCCATAAGAACAAGGTACTCCCGGGTGTCGATAATCAGAACTGGCTGATAAAACCCGGCTAAAAAACCTTCCCTGTTTTCAGGGATAATAATTGCTTCCAACAGGGGCTCGCTCCCCCGGACAGTCTCCAGGCGAACTGGCCACTCTTTCCTTTGGATTTTCTCTTCCTGGTGGTAAAAAGTTATGTCTATCTTATAATAAATTGAGGAATAAAGATAAGGAACTACCCTTTTGATTTCATAATCAATAACATCAAGGGTTTGGATATTTCCTGGAGGTTTTTCTGGTGGTTCCAGCCTATAGTCGGTATATGGAAAATTATAACTGCTGGATGTAATGATGAAAAAAAGACCGGGAATAAGCAGAACTAAAATAATTAAGGGTTTAAATTTTCGAATTTTTTTTGGCCAGAATTCCAGAAAAATAAAAGCGGTGGAAAAGAGAAGGGTAAGGAAAATTAAAACCCCGGTCCCGCTAATAGCAATTTCCTGAAGGGTAAGTTCCTTCTGCCGGGACACAAAAGAAAGCCCCAGAAAGCCGTTAATCACCATTAAGGAAATTATAACCCACCTGAAGAGGCGTGCTTTTTCGGGAGAAAAGCGAATTAATTGGGGGAAAAAAAGAATAAGATAACAGAGAATGAATGTTATCTGCAAAAGAAGAAGATCCATCATCATAACAAAGGCCTCCAATTAAATTTATAGAGTATAGTCTATTTTCCTGAATAATTTTGTCTTTCCTTTCTATTAGGAAAAAAAATTTTTTCCGGAAAAGGTTAATAAAAAATAGTGCAGGAATCGTGCCAATAATTCCTTAATGAGTAATCTTTTGATAATATTTTTGAGGAAATAATTGGTCCCATTAATTAAATGTTGATATTTTAAACAAGGGGGAGGACAACAAAACATTTGAATCAAAATTTCCCCGGGTTTTTGTTTAGAGAGTCAGGGCAACAAAACCACCAGCCTTGGTCAGGACCAAAACTTTCGCCTTATCAAACTTGAACCGGAGGTGGCACGGAATTTGCTCTATATTCAGGCAAAAGAACCTTTTTTGTTGATGGAGGGATCAGGATGAAAAAAATCGGAGTGGTGGTAATTGGCTATGGCAATGTAGGGAAAGGAGCGGTTTCAGCAGTTGAAGTTGCCCCTGATATGGAGTTAAAGGGTATCATCGAACGCCCTGAAGCAATAGATAAATGCAGGGAAGAAAACAGAGAGACTTTGGTGTCCGATAAAATTGACGATATTGAGGAAGCCGATGTGGCCATTTTGGCCATTCCCACCCGGAAGGTGCCGGAAGTTGCCCGGGAGGTAATGTCCAAGGGTCTGAACATTGTTGATAGTTTTGATTTACATGGAAACGAACTGCTTAAACTTAAAGAAGATTTAAACCGGGTGGCAATAGAAAAAGGACAGGCAGCAATAATCGCCGCAGGCTGGGACCCGGGAACGGATTCCA
This sequence comes from Halobacteroidaceae bacterium, assembly GCA_003551665.1. GTDB lineage: Bacteria > Bacillota > Halanaerobiia > B1SED10-174 > B1SED10-174 > T1SED10-26. The sequence goes on along the minus strand of PUNE01000146.1, from coordinate 53,929 downwards.
TAGTCCGGGCAACCCTGGAAATGATGGCTCCCCGGGGGCTGACCTACACCAACTTTGGCCCGGGAATGAGCATGGGCCATACCTGTGCAGTAAAAGAAATTGCGGGTGTAGAGGACGCCCTGGTCATCACCATTCCCGTTGATACCGGGATTCACAGGCGAATGGTTTATATTCAGCGTTACCCGGGGACCAGTTTTGAGGATATATCATCAGAAATTCTGCAGGACCCTTATTTTTCCAACGGGGAGACTTTTATTGAAGACACGGATAATGTAAGCGAGCTGGTCGATGTGGGGCACGGCGTTCGGATAAATCGCAAGGGGATTGCAGGCAAAACTCACAACCAGATGTTTTCTTATGATATCCGGGTAACCAACCCTGCTGTAACCGGACAGGTAATGGTTTCATCTGGCCGGGCAACCATGAAAATGCAGCCCGGGGCTTATACCATGCTGGAAATACCTCCGGTTTTTTTCCTTGCCGGGGATCAGAATGAATTAATTTCCCGACTAGTCTAAAACGAAAGGAGCCAGATAATTGAGTTCAATCCTGTTTAAAAATGGAAAAATTATCGATGGAACTGGAGCTCCCTTTTTTTACGGAAATGTTTTAATTAGAGATGGAATAATCGAGGGGATGGGGAAAATTGAGGAAAGAGCGGACCGGATTATTGATGTTCAGGGTGGTGTAATTGCCCCCGGTTTCATTGATATTCACACCCATTCGGATACCATCTACATGTTAAATAACCTGGGCAAGAGCAAGATAGAACAGGGGGTTACAACAGAAATAGTTGGAAATTGTGGTTTTTCAGTTGCTCCGGCTTATGGGGTTGCTGCCGAGGACTTCAAAAATTCTCTGGGTAAAAAGGGTATTGAATTATCCTGGTCTGGCTATGGGGAATATCTGGAGGCCCTGGAAAAAGCCAGACCTGCCACCAATATTGGCGGGCTTGTTGGCCATGGAGCCCTTAGAAAATGCGTGATTGGTAATGAAGAAAGGGAGGCTACTCCTGGAGAGATTGAAGAAATGAAAAAAATTCTTGCAGAATGTATGAAAGAAGGGGCTTTTGGTTTTAGCAGCGGACTTTTGTATGCTCCTTCCTGTTACGGTAATGCCGGGGAATTTCAGGCCCTGGGTAAAATTGTTGCAAACTATGGGGGTATTTATGCAACCCATATGCGGAATGAAAGTAATCGTTTGCTGGAATCGGTTCAGGAAAGTGGGGAAGTAGGGCGAAAATCTGGTGTTGCAGTCCAGGTCTCTCACCATAAAGTAGGCGGGGAAAAAAACTGGGGAGCAGTAAAGGAAACCCTGGCCTACATGCAGGAACTGCGTGATAGGGGAATAGATATTTCTTGCGATGTTTACCCCTATATTGCCACCTCCACTTCACTCAGCGCCCTGCTTCCTTCCTGGGCCCATAACGGTGGTACTGGAAAAATGCTGGATAACCTCAAAAATGAAGATTTTTACTGTCGGGTGCGGGAAGGACTTAATCGCAGTGAGCCCGAGGAAGAGTTTGCCAAAATAATGGTTTCCTTCCTTCCCGAGGGAAAGCTCAAAAAATTCGAGGGGATGAGAATTTCCGAGATTGCTCAACAGCTGGAAATGCACGGATCAGACGCCCTGATATACCTGGTTATGGAAAGTGAAGCTGAGGCCACCATGATCCGTTTTGGAATGTGTGAGGAAGATGTCCAGGAAGTCCTCAAAAATCCTCTTTCCATGGTGGGTTCTGACGGAAGTGCTGTAACAGATAGGGAAGGAAGGCCCCATCCAAGAAATTTCGGGACTTTCCCCCGGGTGCTGGGTTACTACGTAAGGGAACAGGGGGCTCTACCCCTGGAAAAGGCGGTCTTTAAGATGACCGGAATGCCTGCCTGGAGACTTGGACTTTGGAACAGGGGATTATTAAGGGAAGGATTTGCTGCTGATATTACGGTTTTTGATCCCGAACGGGTTGTTGACACGTCCACCTTTACAGAACCTTTCCAATCTCCTATTGGTATTGAATATGTTATGGTTAATGGAAAAATTGTCCTGGAGGAAGGAAAGCAGGATAATGTCTTCACCGGCAAAGTTTTGCGACGGGGGAGGTCGGGGTTTTGATCAGCGCAAAAAACACAGTGGTCTTTTCAGGTGGTGACTTAAGCGCTCCCCTGCAGAGGGAAAACGTTGAATTCAACCGCCTTGTAATGTTCTGGAATGGCGAAACTCCCGGACAGAGCTATTTTGTTTTGAGGTTACGGGTCAGGTTTCCCGGGGGGGAATGGGAACCCTGGATGGAGTGGGCCAAGTGGGGCAGGAATATTTCCTCCAGCACAACCAGTCCACGTCGAGGGAACTACCGGATGGAGGTTGACACCCTCCTTGCTGATACGAAATGCGAGGCTTTTGAGCTGGGGGTTGAAGCCATTTCAGATACCCAGGGCCAAAAGCCCCGGCTGGACATGGTTGGAGCCACCTTCTGGAACAGGGAAGAAGTTATGCCCGAGGTAAAATCAGAATGGACTGGAGAAATTCAGGTTCCCCCCAGATCGCAAATGATCCAGCCTTCTCCTGACCGCAGGGTTATATGTAGCCCGACCTGTTTGGCGATGGTTTTTGCTTACTATGGAAGGGATATTGCCACCCTTGATGTTGCTGCGGGAGTATTCGATTATGGCCCAGAAATTTACGGCAATTGGTCTTTTAACACTGCTTTTGCAGGCAGCGTTGGTTTGTCGGCTTTTGTCCACAGGGCAACAGGAATGGGTGAGGTTCGGGAGTGGCTGGCCGCGGGTACCCCCATGATTGCCAGCATTGCATACGGAAAAGGAGAGCTAAAGGGTGCTCCCCAGGAAAAAAGTAACGGACACCTGGTTGTAATTACCGGTTTTACTGTAAGAGATGGCGAAGAATATGTGGTTACCAATGATCCTGCTGCACCGGATGCTGAGACGGTTCGCCGTCTTTACCGGCGGGATGAATTTGAACGGGCCTGGAACCACATTGTTTATATTTTATTCTCTCATTGATTCCCTCCTGGTTAAACCGATGCTGGTTCCCGCCGGCATCGGTTTAACTTTTTTAAAGGAAGTCCGGGTGTTGGGGTGGAAAGAATAAGGTGAGTAAATATTAGAGGAGGGACTAGTTAATGGGAGAATCAAACTGGCCCCAGGCTGAACCCTACCGGATTAAAGTTGTTGAACCAATTCGTCGATTATCAAGATCTGAAAGGGAACAGGCTCTGGATAGGGCGGGTCTAAACCCGTTCTTACTGAAAAGTGATGAAGTTTTTATTGACCTTTTAACTGACAGTGGAACCGGTGCCATGAGTGATAACCAGTGGGCAGGGATGATGGTTGGTGATGAGTCATACGCAGGAAGCAGAAATTATTATAACCTGGAAAAAGCGGTGAGGGATATCTTTGGCTATCCTTTTTTTCTGCCAACCCACCAGGGAAGAGGAGCAGAAAATGTGCTTTTTCCCCTTTTAATTGAAAAGAACAAATATGTCCCCGGGAACATGCATTTTGATACAACAAAAGCTCATATTGAAATGGCCGGGGGTCGGGGTGTAAACCTGGTCAGGCAGGAAGCCTACGACCTTAATTCCGAATACCCTTTCAAGGGAGATATGGACATAGAAGCCCTGGTTAATTTCATCGAAGAAAAGGGTAAAGAACAGATTTCTTTTATCCTGATGACCATAACCTGCAACAGTGGTGGAGGACAGCCTGTTTCCCTGGGTAATATGCAAAAAGTCAGGGAAATTGCGAATAAATACGCCCTGCCTCTTTTTTTGGATGCAGCGAGATTTTCCGAAAATGCCTATTTTGTAAAAAAACGTGAACAGGGCCAGGCAGAAAAATCTATTGGGGAAATAATTCGGGAATTTTTCTGTCTTGCTGATGGTTGCACAATAAGCGCTAAAAAAGATGGACTGGTAAATATTGGAGGGTTGCTTGCCTTTGCCGAAGGTCAGGAGGAACTTTTCCAGCAGGCAAGAGAAAGGCTGGTTCCCCTTGAAGGCTTTGTCACCTATGGGGGCCTGGCAGGAAGAGACATGGAAGCAATGGCTCGAGGTCTTTATGAAGTTCAGGAAGAAGCCTACCTTGCCCAGAGAGTGGGGCAGGTGGAAAGGCTGGGGAAAAAATTGATTGCTGCTGGAGTACCAATTCAAAAACCGGTCGGGGGACACGCAGTTTTTGTGGATGGCAAAACCTGGCTATCCCATATTCCCCAGGAGCAGTTCCCCTCCCAGGCCCTATCCATTGAACTCTACCTGGAAAGTGGAGTCCGGGCTGTGGAGGTAGGGACTATTCTTGCAGGCAGGCATCCCGAAACGGGAGAAAATATAATGCCTGATCTTGATCTTTTACGTCTGACCGTCCCCAGGAGGACCTATACTGATAACCACATGGATTTTGTTGTGGAGGCCTTCAGGAGGCTTGATGCCAGGCGCGAAAAAATTAAGGGCGTCAGGTTTGCGTATGAGCCCAAAATTCTTCGTCATTTCACCGCCAGGTTTGCCCGTGCGTAATTTTAAACTTGGAAGGCAAAATTGCTTTTAAATCAGGAGAAAAAATCCTTTCCTGTAAAATTATGGGAAAGGATTTTTTTCCAGGTGAAGAAAAAATCAAATTTTTTTTTATTTAGAAAAAACCTTTTCAAATAGGGTTTTTTCTCTTTTTTAAAATCAAAATAAAAACCAAGGGGAAAAATTGATTTCAATTAAAAGAAGGAATTGTTAATAAGAGGGTAGAAACAAAAAGGCGAAATGCTACCGAAGGAATTATAAAATTTCTGGAGTGGCGAAATAGAATTTGACAATGCGGAACTTCCACCTAATTTCCTGGCCGCCATTTATTCTGGTTTCCATAGTTTGGTTGGAAGGTAATTTTTTTGAATATTTATTTAACTTATTAAAGGAATAACTAGCGACACCTGTAAAGGTTTCTGTTCGGGACAAAGTTTAATTTTTGCCAGCATTGGAAATTGAGTTAAAATTCAAAATCAGCTGAATTTCATGCAGACCTCTTGCTATCCTGATAAACCAGTTGTTGTAGCCCAAAACAAACCCTAATTGGAAAAAGAAAAATTGGCTCTGCAAGAGTGCAAAAAGGGGGTGTTGAACGGGAGAAAACCGGGTTATTGGGATAGTTTTTCCTTTCCCAAAAAAATTTAAAAATTATAAAAGGAGGTTGTGCAAGTGGAGGAAAAAGAACTGGTCCAAGATCAGGGAGGAAGTATTTTAAATAACCCCACTTTTTACATTGCCCTGATCATTACTGTAGCTTTTGTTCTCTTTGGAATATTTTTTACTGAAACTGCAGAATCCTGGATGGGTTCAGTCTTCGATTGGATGGTCGAGTACCTCGGCTGGAGTTTTATACTCTTCACCAGTATATTCTTGATTCTGATAATATTCCTGATGGTCAGTCCCCTTGGTGGCATCAAGCTGGGTAAGGATGACGAGAAACCCCAATATCCTCTCTTTACCTGGTTTGCCATGCTGTTCAGCTGTGGTATGGGTATTGGCCTGCTTTTCTGGGGTGTTTCTGAGCCAATGTGGCACTACATGTGGCCACCTTTTGGCGAGGCCTATGAGGCGGGTACAATCCACGTGGCCATGCGCTATTCAATTTTCCACTGGGGCTTCCACCCCTGGGCAATCTACGCTGTAGTTGCGGGTGCTCTCTCTTACTTCAGTTACCGTAAAGGTCTGCCCATGATGCTGAGTTCAACCCTGGAGCCAATTCTGGGTAAAAAGGGAATCGACGGTGGCTGGGGTATTCTGGTAAATGTTATCGGGGTTTTTGCAACCCTGTTTGGACTGGCTACCTCCCTAGGCCTGGGAGCAATGCAGATTGGCAACGGGCTGGAGAGATTGTTTGGAATTGCCAGCACTGAAACATCCTGGGTACTTATTGTTATTGTAGTAACTGCAGCCGCAGTTATTTCCACAATAACCGGTATTGATAGAGGTATTAAGAACCTGAGCCGTATTAACATTGTTATTGCTATAATCCTGATGGTCCTTGTTTTCCTGATTGGGCCAACCCTATTCATCCTTAACCTGCTTACTCACACAACAGGAGAATACTTACAAAACATTGTGCACATGTCCTTCGGACTTGATGCTGCAGGTGAGGGTGCCGAGGGATGGTACGGGGCCTGGACGATATTCTACTGGGCCTGGTGGATTGCCTGGGCTCCCTTCGTGGGGACCTTCATTGCCCGTGTTTCTCGGGGTCGCACCATCCGGACCTTTGTTGTTGGCGTTCTTTTAGTCCCGACCCTGGTAAGCCTGGTCTGGTTTAGCGTTTTTGGAGGGGCAGCTCTACATGAAGAGCACTTCGGTGCGGGAGGTATCGCTGATGCCGTTGCCGAGAGTGAGGCGGCAGGTTTCTTTGAGGCCTTAACCCTTTTGCCTGCCTCTACCTTGCTTATTTTTGTCGGTATGATTTCTGTAGCTATCTTCTTTATCACGTCGTCTGACTCGGGAACCTACGTTAACGGTATGTTAACCTCCCGGGGTATGCTCAATCCTCCCTATCAGCTCCGGGTAACCTGGGGAGTTGTTGAGGGAGCGATAGCCGGAATTCTCCTCTTTACAGGAGGGCTTTCTGCCCTGCAGACGGCTTCTATTGTGGGTGGCTTCCCCTTCATGCTGGTGATGATCCTGATGGTATATTGCCTCTTTAAGGCTCTCTACGGAGAGATGCAGGCCGGTTCTTTACCGGTTGAAAGGGCGAGAATATATGAAGCCATCAAGGATCTCAAAGCAGAAGGGAAAACTGACAAACTCTAAAAAGAAAATGTTCCAAGGTAACTTTAAATCCCCCCGGTTTAAGGGCCGGGGGGATTTTTTAAAGAGTTCTGGAAAAAGAGTGTTTTTGGGGAGGATTTAAGACTAAAAATTTTGGGGGAGGTGGTCCCGAATATGAATGGAAAACATGTCCAGGACCGAAGAGGGAACATATTAAACAATCCTGCTCTCTATCTGGCTATTGTTATTACCGTTGCTTTTGTGGTTTTTGGGATTGTTCTACCCCAGACCATGGAAACATGGATGGATGCAATTTTTTCGTTCTTTGTGGAATATTTTGGGTGGAGCTTTATATTCTTTGTGAGCATTTTCTTGATTCTCATTGTGTTTTTGATGATAAGTCCGCTGGGAAGTATTCGACTGGGAAAGGATGACGAAAAACCGCAATATCCTTTAATTACCTGGTTTGCCATGCTTTTCAGCTGCGGAATGGGGATTGGCTTGATTTTCTGGGGTGTTTCCGAACCCGTTTCTCATTATATCTGGCCTCCATCGGGCGAACCCTATACTGCAGAGGCAGTGCATCAGGCCATGCGCTATTCTATTTTTCACTGGGGTTTTCATCCCTGGGCGATCTATGCTGTTGTCGCCGGTTCCCTTGCTTATTTCAGTTTTCGTAAAGGTCTTCCCATGATGCTCAGTTCAACCCTGGAGCCGATCCTGGGGAAGAAAGGAATTTCAGGTGGTTGGGGAGTTTTGGTCAATGTAATCGGAGTATTTGCGACCATGTTTGGTCTGGCCACCTCCCTTGGCCTGGGTGCCATGCAGATAGGATCGGGTTTTGAAACCTTATTTGGGATAGAAAGTACTGAAAGATTGTGGGTAGGAATTGTTGTGGTTATAACAGTGGCAGCGGTAGCCTCGACTGTGACGGGAATTGATAGGGGAATAAAAAACCTGAGCAGGCTCAACATTTTCCTGGCCCTGGGGTTATTGGTTCTGGTATTTTTTCTGGGACCAACCCTTTTCATTCTCAACCTTTTAACTCACTCCACGGGAGAGTACCTGCAGAATGTTATCCAGATGTCTTTTGGGATTGATGCTGCCGGGGCGGGAACCGAGGGCTGGAGGGATGTCTGGACAGTATTTTACTGGGCCTGGTGGCTGGCGTGGGCACCTTTTGTTGGTACCTTCATTGCCCGTGTATCAAGGGGGCGAACCCTGAGGACTTTTGTTGTGGGCGTTTTGCTGGTCCCGACAATGGTCAGCATTGTCTGGTTCAGCATTTTTGGAGGTTCTGCTCTTTACAATGAACATTTTGGAGTTGGCGGGATTGCAGATGCCGTGGCAAGAAATGAAGCTGCCGGGTTTTTTGCGGCCCTGGAACTTTTGCCTGGTTCTTCAGTTTTAATTTTTGTCGGGATGTTTCTGGTTGCAATTTTCTTTATCACTTCCTCTGATTCAGGAACCTATGTCAATGGAATGCTGACCTCGGGAGGGATGCTGAATCCCCCCTATCAGCTCCGGGCTACGTGGGGAATAATTGAAGGAGCAATTGCTTCCATACTGCTTTTTACCGGAGGGCTGAAGGCCCTGCAGACTGCTTCAATAATTGGGGGCTTCCCCTTCATGTTTCTCATGCTTCTTATGGTTTTCTGTCTTTTTAAATCCCTGTATGGAGAAATGAAAGAGGGTTCCCTGCCTGGGGATAAAGAGAGGGTTGGCGAGGCCCTCAAAGATCTCAAAAGAGAAGGGAAGATTGGGAGAAGCGAAAAAAGCTAAAAAATCCCCGTTTAATTCAGGGGATTTTTTGGGGTTGAGGAAGGTTAAACCGGGGCCTTTTTCGAATTGGAATAGTAAAATAAATCATTTAAACGGGGAAAGGGAGTGGAACTTTTGATTACCAGGATTGTGGAAAGGACTTATTGTGACCTCGAGGAAAGGCCTTCGGTCTTGCTGGCCAACATCAACCTGACTACTGATATCCGTCAGAATATGGCCAAGATTGAGGAAGTAATTGAGATAGGTCACAAAAAAGAGGTAAATATAATAATTTTCCCCGAATTAAGTCTGACCGGATATATATGGGAGTCCGAGGATGGAGAAGTGTGGGATCATCTCCTTGAGGGAGAAACAGGACAGAATGCCCCCTGGTTTGACAATATTAAAGACAGTCTTTCGACCAACAAACATGGTCTGGAATATATTTTTTTTAACAATGTTTTTCGGAAAGGAGACGACCTGTTTAACTCATCTTTTATCCTCCACCCTGATTATGATTTTAAGGATCACAGCCTGACTTACGACAAGATTTTTCTGACACCCCTGGAAAAAAAATATTTCCGAGGTGGCAGCGATAAAAGGTTGACCATTGACACTCACTGGGGACGCTTTGGATTTTTAACCTGTTATGACCTTTGCTTTGTTGAACTGGCGAGACAGTATGCCTTCACCGATGATGTCGACGCAATTATTACCGTTGCTGCCTGGCGTTCACACGCTATCCGGGATTATCCGCAGATGAACGTTCGCACGGATAACTATTATGGTTTTTTATGGGACCTGATGAATTCCTCCAAGGCTGCTTACAACCAGACCTGGAGTATCGGAGTCAACGGGGTGGGTTCCCACGATAGGAGCGGTATTCTTTTCTGGGGCGGAAGTGGGGTCTGGGCGCCTTCGGGGTTACCACTTCTGCAGGGTTCCAAAATGCGGGAAGAGCTCCTGATTATCAGGAATCTCGATATCAAGGAAGAAAGGGCCCGTTCCGAGGTGGAATTCAATTACCGCATCGATTTTGAAAACGTTTATCGCAAAATGACAGAGACAAAGAAAGATATAAAAGACCTCAATCCTGAAGATCTGCCAACAGAAAGCAGAACCCCGGAGGAATAATTACTGGGTTTTTTCGCAATCCTTTCCTGCTACCTGGGGAGAGGGTTTTCTGGCTTTGGACTTACCTGTAATCAGGAAAAAGCCTGCCGTGATCAGGGTAATTACCCCGATCAGGCTAAAGGAAGGACCGTAATCCAAAAAGGAAATTGAAATTCCGAAGAAAAAGGACCCTGAAGCATATGCAATGTCCAAAGCACTTTCCTGAAAAGCCAGGGCAGTTGCCCGGGCTTTTTGTTCTGTGACGTCAGTTATCCAGGTGAAAATCGCGGTAATCGAGCCTCCATAACCAAGGCCGGTAATAACGCTGCTTACCCACAAAAGAGCTGGAATATTGGGGAGAAAATAGAGGATGAAAATACCGAGACCCAGGAGAGTCAGAGAAGGAGTTACAACAGCTTTTCGCCCAATCCTGTCGGAAATGCTTCCTGCAGAAATGTTACCCAGCATTCCCAGTAGAGCGAAAATTGTAAAATACAATCCTGGATTTGCTACATCAGTTGCCCGGCCAAAATAGATAGAGCCAAAGGTCAAGAGGGTTCCATAGCTGAAAGCAACTACGGCTGCTCCCAGGTAAATCAACCAGAGCAGCTTATTTTGAGCGACAGTTTTCAGCTGATGCAGCGGATTGGTGGAGACTTTTTCATTTTTTAGGGCGGGGGGGATTAATAGGGCCCCCAGTCCCAGGGAAATAATTCCGATAAAAAAACTGAATATGAACTGGGCTGGATAGCCAAAATTATTAATCAGGGCAATAGAAATTCCCGGTCCCACCACAAGGGCCATGGTTGCCGTAAATCTGTAGGATCCCATGTAGGTTCCCATTCTGGCAGGAGGTGCAATATCGCTGATTAGGGATGTCCCACTGGAAAAGAAAGCTGCCAGTCCGATGGCCTGGTAGAAGCGGGCCAAAAATATCATGGGTATGGTATTGCTTACAAGGAATAAAAGTGGAGTTGTGGCAAAAACAAAAGAACCAATGAGAATGGGGATTTTTCTGCCCCGGCTATCGGCGAGGGGGCCAAAGTAAAGGCGCATTAGGATCCCGGCAATAAAAAAGAACGAGTTTTGCAGGCCGGCCTGAAAACCAGTGCCCCCAAGGTCAGTAAGGTACTGGGGGGTTATGACCTGGAAGGAGAAAAAATTAAAATATATAAAAAAGCAGACGCCTAAAGTTAAAAAGAAATTTCTGGGCCGATGCTGCATATTTAACACCTTCTTTCCGGGGTGCTGGGAAAAGTTGTGGTTAAACTGTCTCTTCAACTCCTTAAATAGTTATTGAAATTTTCTTCAAATCCTTCCCGGATAAAAAAAGAGTTGGCATTGTGATTTGTATTATTTTTCGCAATATGAGAAGGGTTGTTTCTGGCCTGGGGTTTTGTTATAATCAAAACGAGAAAGAATATTTTACCAGGTTTCCGGAAAGGAAGGATCCCATGGAAAAGCTCAAAGATATCAAAGGTTTTTTACAGCAGGTTTCCGATGCTTTTGCTGCTGTTTTGGATGTTGAACTGGCTATCATTGATAATAACCTGGAAGTAATTGCCGGAACGGGCTGGTATAAAAAAGAGGTGGGTGTGGTTTACAATGAGGACTGCACGACAGACCGGGTAATTCAGTCCTGGGTGGACAGCCACATCCTGATTGAAGATACCAAACAGAGCCATTACTGTGAACAGTGTGATTACTCTGATAAATGTTCGGTGGTTGCCTTTGCAATGCGCCCAATTTTCCACAATGGGGGGAAAATAGGTACAGTTTCCCTTCTTGCTTTAAACGAAGCGCAGAAAAAAATCCTGCTTGATGATTTTGATAAAAAGCTTAATTTCCTGAACAATGTAACCAGCTTTATTGTAACTACCCTGAATGAAAAAAGAATGCGCGGGCAGGTAACCACCCTGGCCAACCAGTTCGAGACCGTAATTAATTCGGTTCATGAAGGGATAATTGCCCTGGATGCAAGGGGTGAAATAATTAATATTAACGGATCTGCCCGCAAAATCCTCTCCCTTAATGGTGATAAAACGGGACAGCATGTATCCTCTGTATTCCCGGATTTCGACCCTTTAATTCATTTCCAGGAAGATCCGGGAAGCGATTATTATGAAAAGGAGATTTCTCTGGAACTTGATGGGAACAGGGAACTGAAATTATTCTGCAGCATTACCCCTATTTACCAGGAAGAAGAGATTAAGGGTTCGGTTATTTCTTTCCGCAAGGGCGAGGAGATCAGAAAACTGGCCAGCAAGATTATTAGTGAAGAGAAAAAGGGTACTCTGGATGCAATTAAAGGAACCAGCCAGGATTTAATCGAAATAAAAAATAGAATGCGGAGAGTTTGCAATACTGATTCCACAATTTTCATCCAGGGGGAAACAGGGACCGGGAAAAGTCTTTTTGCCCGGGCCATCCACGAAGAAAGCCACCGCAAGGGAAAGCCTTTCGTTACTGTTAACTGTGCTGCAATACCTGATTCCCTTCTGGAATCAGAACTCTTTGGTTATGATGAAGGGGCCTTTACAGGTGCCAAAAAAGGTGGGAAGCCTGGAAAGTTTGAACTGGCCAACGAAGGGACTATCTTCCTGGATGAAATCGGAGATATGCCCCTGAGTTTTCAGGTGGACCTGCTGCAGGTTATTGAAACCAGGCAGATAGAAAGGGTAGGTGGAGTAAGCACAAAGGATGTGGATGTCCGGATAATTGCTGCTACCAACCAGGACCTGGAAAAGCTTATTGAAGAAGGCCTTTTCCGGGAAGATCTTTTTTACCGGCTAAATGTTATCCCCTTTTATATCCCTCCCTTGCGGCAGCGTAAAGAAGATATTAACCTGCTGATGCATTATTTCCTGGACCTCTATTCCACACAGCTCGGGAAAAATATTAATGATTTTCAGGAAGGAGCCAGGAAAATGTTCCTGGAATACCCCTGGCCGGGGAATATTCGGGAACTGGAAAATGCTATTGAATATGCCGTGAATATTGAAACAGGGCCGGAGATTTCTCTGAGAAGCTTACCCGAGAGACTCCTTAATTTCCGCAGAGGAGAGGAAGTGGGCCCGATACCCACCCTAAACGCTCTGGAGATGGATGCAATCAGCAAAGCCCTGCAGAAGTTTGGTTATTCAACAGAGGGAAAAGAAAAGGCAGCAGCAGCCCTCGGTATCAGCCGGGCTACCCTGTACAGAAAATTAAAAGAGCTCCGAATTTCTTAATCTGAGAAAAAATATCAAATTGAGAAAAATTGAATAATCGGCGGAAACCATTGAGATACTAAAAAACCAGAATTAATTCCGCAAAAAATTCTAAAAATGAGAAAGAAGGAAACTAAAAAACTCCTTTAATCTCATTTTCTTTTTTTCCTTCACATATCAAAAAAGAGGAATAGCTGGCCAGTAAAGGGTTGAGAAGGAATTAAGGAGGGGGTGGTACGCTTTTTGCAGTTTAATATTGACAGGGCACTTTAAGAATGAAAAGTATTGCAGGGTTTAAGTGATAATAAGAAATAAAGTTATTCTGCAAACCCCCCCCTGGGGGAAGTAGAGGAGGTGAAAATAGCTTTTTTGGTCCTGTTTCCCCTTTTGGGGATGGGGGATGAGTTGGGAATCAATTCCCGAAAATAATCGCCCATTTTTCAGGTTAAAGAGCAAATCTGGTTAATAATTTTTGGTTTGGGAGAAGTAAAGAAATGGTTTGGGCAAAAAACAAGGAGGAGGGAACCATGGCGGATTTTGAAGCTTTACAAAATGCGATTATCGAATGTAATGTTGAACGGACCACTGATTTAACCCAAAAGGTCATTGATGAAGGGGCAAGCCCTGCAGATGTTATTAACAATGGTTTGATTAAAGGCATGAATGTTGTAGGACAGAGATTTAAAGAAGGGGATATGTATGTCCCTGAGGTATTAATGGCTGCTCGGGCAATGAATTCTGGGATGGATATCTGCAAGCCCCTGCTGGTAGAGGGAGAGGTATCCACAGCAGGCAAGGTAGTTCTGGGAACAGTAGCGGGTGATCTGCACGATATTGGAAAGAACCTTGTTGGGATGATGATGGAAAGCGGAGGCATGGAGGTTATCGACCTGGGAATGGATGTTGCCCCGGAGAAATTTGCCGAAGCGGTCAGGGAACATAAACCGGACGTAGTTGGAATGAGTGCTCTTCTAACCACCACCATGCTGGCCATGAAGGACACAATTGAAATTCTGCAGGAGGAGGGGTTACGGGATTCGGTGAAAATTATTGTTGGAGGGGCGCCGGTAACATCTGATTTTTCCGATGAAATTGGTGCCGACGGCTGGGCACCTGATGCAGCATCGGCCAAAGATCTGGCCATGGAACTAGTAGGTCGTTAACTTGAGGAAAGGAGAGGGTATAATGGGAAATTTCGTTAAGTCCCGTTACAAGGTTAATCAAACCCCAAAATTCAGACTTCTAAGCGATGCCCAGAGAGAAGAGATTTTTTCTGCAGCGACAGAAGTTCTGGAAAGAACCGGGGCAAAGATCTTCGATGAAGAGTCACTGGAAATACTAAAAAAGGGTGGTTGTTGGGTTGATGGTAACAGGGTAAGGATACCTGTAGGATTGAGTGAATGGGCAGTTCGCTCTGCTCCTTCGAGGATAACCCTTTACGACCAGCTCGGCAATAAGGCTTTAGTTCTCCACGACAACAAAACCTACTACGGGCCAGGCCCGACCAATACTTTCCACCGCGATCCCTATACGGGGGAAAGGCGCCGCCCGGTTATTAGCGATACTGAGAATGTTGCAAAAGTTTGCGATGCCCTGCCCAATATTAATTTTGTCCAGGACCTTGGAACTCCAACCGGCGTAACCGACACACTTTCTGATGTCCACGCTTTTAGAGCCCTGGTATCCAACACCAATAAGCCCATTGTCCACTGGGGGTTTGATATTGATCAGTACCAGGACATAACTGATATTGCTGCGGCAGTTGTTGGAGGTCTGGAAAATCTTCAACAAAGGCCGTTTTTAGCCCTTTATTCTGAACCAAGCTCACCTCTTTTGCATTCAGAGGAAGCCATAGCCAAGGCTGTTTTTGCAGCCAAAAATAAAATCCCCATCGTTTATACTCCCTGTGTAATGTCAGGTGCAACAGCACCGGCAACCCTTGCCGGGACCCTGGTCCTTGGCGTTGCAGAGAGTCTGGTGGGGATTATTGTTTCTCAGCTGGTAAGACCCGGTACTCCCATTATCATGGGCGGGGTATATGCCATCATGGACATGAAATCAACTGTTTTCAGCTATGGCAGCCCCGAATTTCACACCATGCAGGCTGGAATTGCCGAAGTTGCCCACCATATGAAGATTCCGGTATTCGGTACTGCAGGATGCACCGATGCTCACCTCCTTGATGGGCAGGCTGCTGGCGAAGCTGCAATGAGCATACTTATGGCAGCTCTTTCAGGGGCGAACCTGGTCCATGATTGTGGTTACACGGGGTCAGGCTCAACTGGTTCCCTGGAACAACTGGTGATGGATGATGAAATAATTTCTATGGTCAAGAGATTCATGCGGGGGATTGAAATCAACAAAGAAACCCTGGCCCTGGATGTAGTGGATAAGGTTGGTCCCGGGGGGCATTTCCTCGGTGAACCCCATACCATGGATAACTTTAAAAAAGAAACATGGTTCCCAACCCTGATCAACAGGATGCGTCATGATGGATGGCAGAAAAAGGCTGGAGGAGCGAGTATGGGGGACAAAGTTCGGGAAAAACTCCACTCAATCCTCAAAGAACATCAGGTCAAGCCTCTTTCTGAAAAGGTCAAAAAAGAAATTGACGCGGTTGTTGAAAAGGCTGAAGAGCGTGAAGCGCAAAAGGCCAAAAAGGCCAAAAAGAAATAAAGGGGGAGATTAATAATGGCAGATTTTGAAGCCCTGCAAAATGCTATTATCGAGTGTAACGTGGAAAGAGCCACTGAATTAACCCAGAAGGCTATTGATGAAGGTTCAAAGCCTGCAGATATTATCAACGAGGGTTTAATCAAAGGAATGAACGTTGTTGGCCAGAGATTCAAAGAAGGAGATATGTACGTTCCCGAGGTATTGATGGCTGCACGGGCCATGAATTCTGGAATGGACCTTGTAAAACCCCTTCTGGTAGAAGGGGAAGTGACTTCTGCTGGCAAGGTAGTCCTGGGAACAGTTGCCGGTGACCTCCACGATATTGGTAAGAACCTGGTAGGAATGATGATGGAAAGCGGCGGTATGGAAGTTATCGACCTGGGAATGGACGTTGCTCCAGAAAAATTTGCTGAGGCTGTTAGAGAGCACAAGCCGGACATAGTTGGTATGAGCGCGCTCCTGACAACGACCATGCTGGCTATGAAAGATACTATCGAGATTTTGCAGGAAGAAGGACTGCGTGATTCGGTTAAAATCATTGTTGGGGGAGCCCCGGTTACTTCCGATTTTTCAGATGAAATTGGCGCCGATGGATGGGCACCTGATGCCGCGTCGGCTAAAGATCTGGCCATCGAACTGGTGGGCCGCTAAAAAGAGGAAAGGAGAGGTGGCAGTATGAGAAGTAATTACGGAATAAATGCATCTGCTGACCTTCAGGTCCTCTCAGATGACCAGTGCAAGCATATACTGGGAGCGGCCATGGAGATTCTGGAAAGAACAGGTGTAGTCTATCACGATAAAGAATCACTGGAAATAATGGAGAAGGCAGGATGTCATGTTGACGGTAAAAGGGTCAGGATTCCGGTAAAACTTGTAGAAAAAGCCCTGCGTTCGGTTCCTTCCAAAGTAACCCTCTGTAACAGCAGAACCGGAGAAAGGGTAATGGAAATGGAGGGGCATAACGCCTATTTTGGCTCGGGCTCAGATACTCCATTCTTTATCGACCCCTATACCAACAACCGGATTCCAACCAGCAAGAAAACTGTTACAATGGCCTCCAAGGTTCTCGACGCCCTCCCCAATATTGACTTTATAATGTCCCTGGGAATTGTCCAGGACGTTCCCCAGGAAATTTATGACCGGCACCAGTTTGAAGCCATGGTGCTGAATACCTCAAAACCAATTGTAATTACCGCTATAGACGTTGAGGGCTATTCTGACATAATTAAGATGTGTGAAATAATAGCCGGAGGAGAAAAAGAACTTCAACGCAACCCCTTCATGACACTTTACGCCGAGCCAATTTCTCCCCTCCAGCATCCCGGAGATTCTGCCCAGAAACTTGTTCTCGGTGCCAAGAAAAGGCTCCCCGTTGTATATACACCCTGCCCCATGTTTGGAGGAACCGTTCCCATTACAATGGCAGGGGGTCTTGCAACAGGGCTTGCTGAAAGTTTGAGCGGGCTTGTTCTCAACCAGGAAACAAGCGAAGGAAGCCCCTTCATTATGGGCGGAGTTTTCACCATAATGGATATGAAAACAACAGTGTTTGCTTATGGAGCACCGGAATTCCACCTACTGCAGGCTGGTCTTGCGGATATTTCCCGCTACATTGACATTCCCATGTTTGGAACCTGCGGCTGCACGGATTCCAAGGTTGTTGATGAGCAGGCAGCAATCGAAGGAGCTATTTCCATCCTCACTACATCCATGTCAGGTGCTAACCTGAACCACGACGTTGGCTACATCGAACATGGAAATACAGCATCCCTGGAATATCTCACAATCTGCGATGAGTTGATCGGATTTGCTCGCAGAATAACCAGGGGAATTGAAGTTAATGAGGAAACTCTGGCCCTGGATGTAATCGACAAGGTTGGTCATGGTGGGCACTACCTGGCCCAGGAACATACCATGAAACACTATAAAACTGAAACCTATTACCCCGAATTGTTCCAGCGTCAGATTTATGAAAACTGGGTAAAAGACGGAGAAAAGAATCTCTTCCAGAGAAGCAACGATAAAGTCCTTAATATCCTGGAAACCCACAAACCAGACCCATTACCCAAGGATGTTGAAGAGAAAATCAGGCAGATCGTAGTTGACTCTGAGAAGAAGCTGAAGGCTTAGAAGTAAAAAACAGAGGAGGAGTCAGGGGATGGCAAACCTGGCATTGGGAATTGACACAGGAGGAACTTTCACCGACGGAGTAATCTGGGAACTTGATGAAAGAAGGATCCTCTGCAAAACCAAGGTAGTTACAACAAGGCATGATTTGAATCTGGCCATAGACAATTGCCTGCAGGGGCTTTTGGACCAGTGGCCGGAAGATTATAAATTAGATGAAATCAAAATGATTTCGCTATCCACTACCCTGGCAACCAATGCCATTGTTGAGGGGCAGGGGGCTGAAGTCGGGTTAATTCAAATTGGGTTTTCACCTGAAGGCCCCCTGCCCACCCCCCATCATGCGAGCATCAGCGGAGGCTGCAATGTCCGGGGCAGGATAACCCGGGAGGTTGATCTGCAGGAAGCTGAAGAAGCTGTAAAATCTCTGGAAGGAAAAGTCGAAGCTTTTGCAGTTTCAGGCTACATGAGCGTCCGCAACCCCAAGCAGGAAATTCAGGTGTCTCGCCTGATTTCTGAGATTACCGGATGCCCTGTGGTAAGCGGGCATCAGCTTTCCTCTGACCTTGGATTTCGGGAAAGAACCGTTACAGCCGTTTTCAATGCCCGCCTGATTTCTCTGATTACCAATCTTATTGATGCGGTAAAAGAAAATATCCAAAATCGAGGGATAAAAGCTCCCCTGATGGTAGTCAAAGGAGACGGGACTCTTATCAGTGAAAAAATGGCCCGGGAACGCCCCGTTGAAACCCTTCTTTCCGGACCAGCAGCCAGTATTATTGGAGCAATGGCTTTAACAGGGCTGGAAGAAGGCGTTGTTGTGGACATGGGTGGCACAACAACCGATGTAGCGATACTCCAGGAGGGGCGTCCCGCCCTCAACCAGAAGGGTGCCCGTGTTGGTGGCTGGATGACCAGGGTTAAGGCGGCCGATATAACTACGGAAGGGCTCGGTGGAGACAGCCTGATAAAAGTTTCAAGTTCTGGAGAACTTTCCATTGGGCCCCAGCGGGTATTTCCCCTGGCCTGGGCAGTAGACAGGTATCCTCAACTACTCGACGAGTTGAAGGAGATCTGGGAGGAAGTGTATTTTCCCATTGAAAACCAGCCAACTGTGATCCTTGTGTATATCAAGGACCCGGTTAATCTGGATTTGAGTGAAACCGAGAAGCTCATGCTGGAATTACTGAAAGAAAACCCCCATACCCTTTTCCACCTTGGTCGTCGATTGCAAAAAGACCCGGAAATTATCCCCTGGCGGCGGCTGGTAAATGTGGGCTCTCTTCACCGGGCTTCTCTTACCCCTACGGATTTACTCCATGTTTCTGGAGAGTTTGACCGCTGGAACAAAGAGGCTGCGAGAATTGGCATTAATATTATGGCTCGCCGTATGTCAAAAGCCCCGGAAGATTTCATGGAAGCAGTTTTAGAAAAAATTTACTTCCAGGTTTCTTCATTGCTCGTCGAAGTTCTTGTCGGGTGCAAGGAAGAAAATGGATCCCTTGAAGACAGCGGAGGCAGGTTTTTTTTAAAGAAGTTGTTTTCAAAAGATGAAGACGAAAAAGGGTTGATCGAATTTTCCACCCGGGTGAACATACCCCTCATTGCTGTGGGAGCTCCTGTGGCAGCGTACTTCCCCCAGATTGCCGAAAGGCTCAACGCTCCACTCAGCCTCCCGGAAGCAGCTGAAGTGGCAAATGCGGTGGGAACGGTCAGCGGTAAGGTCATAGAGAGAACCCAGATAGTGGTTAAACCCGGGGAGCACGGGGGTTTCCTTGTTTACACCCCCGGTGGCCGGGAGGGGTTCTTAGAAATGGAGGAAGCCGTCCAGTATGGGCGGAAGATAGGGAGAGAGCACGTGCATAAAAAAGCAGAGAACTCGGGAGCTTCAGATATTGAGATAGTGGAGCACCGGGAAGATAAGTTCACCAATCTGTACGGTTTTGTTCCTGAGGGGGAAGAGGAACAAAACCGGCTCTTTATTGAGACAATTATTGAATTCTCGGCTGTCGGCCGGCCCTGGGGTGATGGAAATTAAAAAAATAATTGCCTGTTCCACAGTAAAATCAGAAATCCAGCTTTTTGCTCCAGAGGATATGGAGATGGAGTTTCTGGAGTACGGGCTCCACCGTCATCCGCACAAACTGCAGAAAACCCTGCAGGAAAAAATCAATGAGACCCCTGGTGAGTTTGACTGTATTCTTCTTGGTTATGGCCTTTGCAGCCATGGCACCCTGGGGTTGAAAAGCAGGACCAAGAAACTGGTTATCCCCAGGGCTCACGATTGTATTGCCCTGCTCCTTGGTTCCCGCGAACGTTACAATGAAGAATTCTTCGGTGAACCCGGGACCATTTATTTGAGTAGGGGCTGGATTGAACATGGGGGAGATCCTCTGACCCAGTTTGAAGATTACAAAGAAAGAGTAGGCAGAGAAAACGCCCTGTGGGTAATGGAACAGGAATACAAAAATTACAAGAGGCTGGTTTTTATCAAAACCCCCGGCCTGGAAGATCCAGAAAAATATATTGATTATTCTCGCCGGGTTGCGGAATTTTTGGATCTGAAAATGCAAATTATTTCTGGGTCTGCGGAATTTTTGAAAAAATTAGTGATGGGTCCCTGGGATGAAAATTTTCTGGTGGTGGAACCTGGCAGAGTGGTTATAAGGGAACAGCTTTTTTAAAACCTTTTAAGGGAGGTGAAATCATCGCCGGGAAAAATCCGGTGATGAGAGGAAATGATTATTATTGGCGAACTGATTAACTCTACAAGAAAAGTTATGCGCGAGGCCATGAAAGAGGGTAATGTCGATTATATCCAGGATATTGCCAAAAAGCAGGATGAAGGTGGAGCTGACTATATTGATGTTAATGCAGGGGCTTTTGTTCAGCAGGAAACCAAGTACCTCCTCTGGCTGGTAGAAAAGGTGCAGGAAGTGGTAGATAAACCCCTTGCCCTTGACAGCCCCAGCCCTGAAGCTCTGGAGGCTGCAATCAAGACTCACAAGGGAACCCCAATGATTAATTCAATAACTGCAGAAAAAGAACGTTATGGTAAAATAATGCCCCTGGTCAGAGAATACAATGCCAAGGTAATTGCACTATGCATGGGGGACGAAGGGATGCCCGAAACCGCAGAAGAAAGACTGGGTATTGCTGAAAAACTTCTGAATGACCTGGACCGGGATGGAGTGCCCCTGGAAAACGTCTTTTTAGATCCCCTGATCAAGCCTATTGCGGTAAACGGGGAATACGGAATGCAGGCTCTGGATACCATTGAAGGAATTACCCGGATGGGAACCGGAGCCCATATAACCTGTGGTCTGAGTAATATTTCCTATGGACTTCCGGGACGGGCTCTACTTAACCAGGCATTCATTGTCCTGGCAATGGGAAGAGGACTTGATTCAGCTATAGTTGACCCGCTTGATAACTACCTTGTCAGCCTGGTTCGGGCCACCGAGGTTCTCCTCAACAGGGATCCCTATGGAACCAATTATATAAAAGCGTCCCGGGAGGGCAAGCTGGCCAAGTAACCGGAGTAACCGAGGCCTAAGGAGGAGAAAAATGAGCAGAATCGCGGTAATTGGGGGCGGAATTGCCGGAACCACCGCGGCCGTTGAACTGGGCCGGGCCGGCAATAAAGTCACCCTTATTGAAAAAACTGATACGCTGGGTGGTAATATTAAGGACTATGGCTGTAAAGCGGTTGATAAATGTATTAAATGCAACCTTTGTCTGGTAGATGAAACAATTCTTGCCGCACAGCAATCTCCGCAAATTGAGATAATCTACCAGGGGATGGTCAATGATCTGACCGGTAAACCCGGGGATTATACTCTTAGCGTGGAGAAAGATGGAGAATTTGTAGAAGTTGAAAACCTGGAAAACATTATTCTGGCTACGGGTTTTATTAAATGGTCAGACCTGGAAACAGGAACTCCAGAATTTTCAGATGACACAAGGGTCATCTGGGCAAGTCAGCTTGAAGAGTTCATGCGCCGCAGGGCGGATCATTCCAGGCCTGAAGATATTTTACAGCTGGATTCAATTCCCCGTTCGGTTGCATTTATCCAGTGCAACGGTTCTCGGAGTATTCAGGAAAAGGCCCGGTACTGTTCCAAAATTTGTTGCGGTTATTCTTACAGGATGGCCCGGGTTCTAAAACATTTTTACCCGGACCTGGAAGCTACAATATTTTTCATTGACCTCCAGGAAGCAGGATATTTCCTCGATGTTAATTTTGCCGAGCTGGACGAACTGGGGATCAAATATGTTAATTGTAAACCAATTGACGTCAGCAATACCGATGATGGACTGCGCATCCTTTATGAAAACCAGCAGGAAGGTGCGATGGAAACTCTGGATGTGGATCTTCTGGTCCTTTCTGAAGGCCTTCATCCCAATGCAGCAAATGAACGCTGGTCTATGCTCTTCAACATGCAGCTGGATACCTACGGCTTCCTCTACCCCCTTTTAGATGAGGAAGAAACCGGCATCTTTCTGGCAGGATCAATTAAGGGTCCCCGTGATATAGCTGCAACAATTAGTGATGGAAAAAGGGTTGCTTACCGGGTTTTAAAACAAAAACAGCTTTGCGAGTCAGGAGGGCAGGCAGATGTATGACGTGATATTTCTTGGTGATAGTGTTGAAACTCCCTCCCTGAAACAATTACAGGTTGCTCCCGAAGCTGTAACAAGCTGCAAGGGAAAGGTTGGCGAGTTTTTCCTTCGCTTCCGGGTAAATGGGGAAGTCCACGAGGAAAAAACCAGGGCCATTGTTATTAACCTCCCTCACCAACAGGAACAGAGTTTTGCCGACCTTCCTGTTTTTCGGGAGAACCTGGAGCCGGAGCAAGAAAAAAACCTGATTTTTATCCAGGACCATGAAGAAATTGCCCCGGCTTATGTCAACCGCATTGGCCTGGAAAAAGCTTTGCAGGCTATCAGGGATAATGCTTCCCGCCAGGTTTATTATTTCTACCGCTCCCTTCGTTTTACGGAGGGAACTGACCAGTTATACGAGGAAGCCAGGCGTTCAGGAGTGGCCTTTTTCCGGTACGAGGAGGACAGGTTGCAGATTTCACCCCCCGACAGGTTAACCTACCAGAGAGGTGGGGCAACAATGGAAGTAGAGGGCAAAATTTACACCGCTCCTCTTCTTAAACCTGCTCCAGAACTGGAAAAACTGGCCCAGGTTTTAAGGATCATTCCCGGGGAAGAGGGTTATCTGCAGGCGGAAAATGTTTACCTTGCTCCGACTCTCACCGGAAGGCGGGGTATTTATGCAGTTGGCGGTGCCCGCAGTCCAAATGGGCTTGCCGGGTTTGAAGAAGAAATAAAATATACTCTTGAAGAAATAGAGGCCTTTAAATTTAACCTGGAACCCCTGGTTGAAGAAGACCGGGAGGTTGACGACCGTAAATGTATTCTGTGTTACACCTGTTACCGGGTTTGTCCCCACGCCGCTCTGGAAGAAAATAAAGAGAAGGATTCCATGGAAATATTAAAGGATGCCTGCTGGGGTTGTAATGGTTGTATTTCTCACTGCCCGGCAGGAGCAATTTCTTTAGGAGGAGAGGAAGAAGAGGAGAGAAAGTGGGGTCTTCAGGTTTTGATGTGTGAGAATTCAGCCGAAACTGCCCGGAAAAAAATGCCCCGAGAGAATATGGACGGTTTTATAAGCAGGGAAATTCCCTGTTCCTGCAGCATAAAAAAAGAGGAAATCTATGGATCCCTTCAGGAACCGGAAGACAGGATTTTGATCCTGGGTTGCTTTGAGGAATCATGCAAACATCTGGAAGGAGATCAACGAGGGCAGCGGATAGTTGACGAAGTCAATGAAACCCTGGCCAGTCTTGATCTTGGTGAAGACAGGGTCCGGTTTGAAAGGTTATCTCCTCCCATGGAACAGGACCTGGCAAACCTCCTAAAAAGGTGGAGGGAGGGACAGCTATGATTGTAGGTCAGCAGAAAAAAGCTGAAGAAATAATTAAAATGCTTGGAGAAGACTGGGAGAGCCTCCTGATTGCAGGATGTGGAACCTGTGTTACCGTAAGTCTTGCTGGCGGTGAAAGGGAAGTAGAAGCCCTGGCCAACCTGCTTAAACTATACTACGGGAAAAAAGGGAAAAAGGTAACTATTTCTACCGATACCATAACCCGCCAGTGTGACTTCGAATTCATTGATGATATTGGTGAAAAAATTGAGGACCATGATATCATCCTTTCCCTGGCCTGTGGCGTTGGCGTTCAGCATATTGTTCAGAGGCATCCCCTGAAGATTGTCTACCCTGGATTGAACACCTCGTTCTATGGAGCGACAACGGCAGTTGGGGAATGGGCCGAACGCTGCATTGGCTGTGGTGAATGCGTCCTGGATCGTTTTGGAGGGGTTTGTCCCGTTGCACGGTGTTCCAAGAGCCTTTTAAATGGGCCCTGTGGTGGTTCGCAGGACGGAAAATGCGAAGTCGATGATGATATTGATTGCGGGTGGGAACTGATTTATAATCGCCTGAAGGATATAGGACTTCTGGAAAAACTGCTGGTCTATGAAGACCCCAAAGACTGGCAGCCTTACCGGGACGGCGGCCCCAGAAAATTAACCAATAAGGAGTATTACGATGAGTGAACCAATGTCCCTGTTACAGAAAAAGTTAGAAGCGGGCCACTTTGTAGTGTGCAGTGAACTCGGCCCTCCGATTGGGGCCAACGTTGAATTTATCAAAAAAAAGGCCCAGAAACTGGTTGGTTATGTAGATGGGGTCAACGTAACCGACAATCAGACTGCCATTGTTAGGATGTCAAGTATTGTTGCAGCTCATTTTGCAAAAGAAGAAGGCCTGGAAATGATAATCCAGGCTACCACCCGGGACAGAAACAGGATCGGCCTGCAGAGCGATATCCTGGGGGCAAGTTCCCTGGGTCTAAATAATGTTCTCTGCCTGACCGGTGACCACCAGAGTTTTGGCATGGATCCGGGTTCGAAAAATGTTTTTGACCTGGACAGTGTTCAATTAATTCGTGCTGTCCACGACATGGTGCACAATGGGGTTTTGCTGAACGGTAAAGAGATGAAAGTACCTCCCAGAATGTTTATTGGAGCTGCAGCAAACCCCTTCGGAGATCCTTTTGAAATGCAGATGATGAAGGTGGAGAAAAAGATAGAAGCGGGTGCACAGTTTATCCAGACCCAGGCTATTTATAACCTGGAAAAGTTTGAATACTGGATGGAGGAAGTCCGCAAAAGGGGAATCCACGAAAAGGTATATATTATGGCGGGTATTCTACCGGCCAAGTCAGTAAAAGCCCTGCGGATGATGAAAACAGATGTCGCGGGTATGGACGTTCCCGACTCCCTGATTGAAAGGATGGAAAAATGCGAGGATCCTGAAGAAGAAGGAGTCCGGGTAGCAATTGAAATAATTGAGAGGGTCAGGAAAGTTGAAGGGGTTCGGGGGATACACCTGATGCCGGTGGGCTGGGAAAAAATCACCCCCGAAATCATCGAGAGAGCAGGCCTGTACCCCAGACCGGAGGTGGAATAAAGATGGAGGCTAATTTTAGAAAAGAGGTTGCGGGTCGCCCCGGAGGGGAAAATATTTATCTCTGCTACAGTTGTGGAAGCTGTACTGCCACCTGCCCCATTAGCGAACTGGACCAGGAATTTAACCCCAGGCTGATAATCAGCAGGGTAACCATGGGGCAGAAAAAGGAAGTTCTCGAGAGCAGAGAACTGTGGAAGTGTATTCAATGCCACAGGTGTGTTGCCCACTGTCCGCAGAATGTGAAATTTGCTGATATCCTCAGGGTATTAAGAGAAATGGCAGTTGAAAACCAATATTATCCCCCGGAAATGCTGAAAGACATCGAAAATGTGGACCAGGCCCTTTGGGAATATCGCCTGCAGGTCCTTCAAGAACACCACGAAAAGAAAAAGGAGCTCAAAGATGTAATTTCAGAACTGACCAGTGGTGGTGAAAAAGATGGCTAAACCGGTTATGGTAATCGGAGGAGGTATAGCTGGAATCCAGGCCGCCTTCGACCTTGGGGAAATGGGGGTACCAGTTTACCTTGTTGAAAATTCTCCCAGCCTAGGGGGGCGGATGGCCCAACTGGATAAAACCTTTCCCACAAATGACTGTTCGACCTGTATTCTTGCGCCGAAAATAAGCGACTGTTATAACCACGAGATGGTCACCACATACACCTATACTGATGTGCTTGATATCCAGGGCAAAGAGGGGGATTTCAAGGTCAGGGTTCGAAAAAATCCCCGCTATGTAATTGAGGATGCCTGTACCGGTTGTGGAGAATGTATTGAAAAGTGCCCCGTAAAGGTTCTGGATGAATACAATGAGGGGCTCGTCAAACGCAAGGGAATATACAAATACTACGACCAGGGAGTGCCCAATGTAGTAACAATTGATCCTGAACACTGCCTGAAACTGAATAAAGACCGGTGTGGTATCTGTGAAAAGATCTGCGACAAAAAGGCCATTGATTACAAACAAAAACCTGAAGAAACTGAGCTTTCTGTGGCGGCTGTAATCTATGCTGCTGGGTACGATGCTTTCCAGGGAGAAATGGTAGGTGAATATGGCTATCTTCGCCACCCCAATGTAATTACCAGCCTGGAATATGAACGTTACCTCAGTGCTTCAGGACCGACAGAAGGCCACATTCAAAGGATTACCGATGGGGAAGAGGCCAAAAAAATTGCCTTTATCCACTGCGCTGGTTCCCGTGATGTTCGCACTGACTGCAACTACTGCTCTGCAGTGTGTTGTATGTATTCGATAAAGCAGGCCCTGGTAACCAGGGAGCATTCCGAGGCAATAGAAGCCATTGATCTTTACTATATGGATGTCCGGGCTTATGGAAAGGGTTTTGAGCGTTATTACAACACGGCCGAAGCCACAAAGGGTGTTAATTTCCGGCGCAGCAGGGTTGCCCGGGTGGAAGAAGATTCGGATACCCGACAGATAATAGTAAAGGGACTCGACGAAGAAGGTCGTTTTTCTGAAGAAAAGTATGACCTGGTCGTGCTGGGGGTAGGTTTGAAACCAAATTCCCAGGTTACCGAAATGATGAAGAGATTGAAAATCCGGGTTAACAAGTACGGATTTGCGGCCACGGATGAACTGGACCCCCTGGCAACAAGTTGCAAAGGGATTTTTACCTGTGGAGTGGCTGCGGGGCCCAAGGATATACCGGAATCAGTAATTGAGGCCAGCGGGGCAGCTGCCCAGGCAGCCATAATCGCCAGACGGGATGGGGAATCCCCTAAAGAAAAAGAAAAGGAAAAAAAGGAGATCAGTTACCGCTTTGTGGATAATGAACCCGTTCGAATTGGGGTTTTTGTCTGTCACTGCGGGAATAATATTGGCGGGGTTGTGGATGTTCCCCGT
Organism: Halobacteroidaceae bacterium; assembly: GCA_003551665.1. Classification (GTDB taxonomy): domain Bacteria; phylum Bacillota; class Halanaerobiia; order B1SED10-174; family B1SED10-174; genus T1SED10-26. The sequence continues at coordinate 26,877 of PUNE01000146.1, read as the reverse complement.
GTAACGGAACAATCAGAACACCTTCCTTTTGTGGAGCATTCTGAAGAAATTAAGTACCTCTGCTCCCCTGATAATCTGGAAATGATCGGTGATAGGATCAAGGAGAAAAACCTGAACCGGGTAGTTGTGGCTTCCTGTACCCCCCGGACTCATGAAACCCTTTTCCGCCAGGCAGTTGCCTGGGGTGGTTTGAATCCATACCTTTTGGTTATGACCAATATCCGGGATCAGAATTCCTGGGTCCACAGGGAAGAAAAAGAAAAAGCAACCCGAAAGGCCCTGGACCTGATAAAAGGTGCAGTGGCCAAGGCCAAAAAAACCCGGGCTCTTGAGCGAAGTCGGGTGGATAAACTCAATAAAGGGTTTGTTATTGGCGGAGGAGTTTCTGGAATGACCGCCGCCCTGCAGCTTGCTGATATTGGCTTTCCTGTGGTTCTTGTGGAGAAAGAAAATGAGCTCGGGGGCAATGCCAATAAACTCCTGTTTACCCCTGAAGGGCGTCCGGCCAGCCGGATTGTTGAGGAACTCCGGGAAAAGGTTTTGGCCAATGATTTCATTGAAACCTTTACCGGTTACAGTGTCAGCAAGGTCGATGGCTATGTCGGAAACTTCAAGCTAACCCTGGACCCCGAAAAGGGAAAAGAGGGATCTCAAAAAGAGATTGAAGGTGGTGTTGTTGTAGTAGCCACGGGTGCAGCAGAACTGGAAACTGAAGAGTACCTCGGCGGGCAGCACGAAAAGGTCCTTTCTCAACTGCAACTTGAAGAAAAAATCAGGGAAAAGAGTATTCCCGAAGACCTGAACAGGGTATTCATGATCCAGTGTGTTGGTTCCAGGGAGGAACCCAGGGAATATTGCAGTCGGATCTGTTGCAACCAGGCAGTGAGTAATGCCATATACCTGAAGGAAAGATATCCGGAAATGGATATTACCATCCTCTACAGGGATATCAGAACCTACGGTTATTACGAGGATAATTACCGTAAGGCCCGGCAGTTGGGAGTTAAGTTCGTACGGTTTGACCTCGAAGAAAAACCGGTGGTAGAAGATAAAAACGGAAAAATAAAAATTTCCTACCGGGACCCGGTTGTTGGAGTGGAAAAAGAAGAAGAGGCTGACCTCCTCGTTCTTTCTAAGGCAATTGTTGCCCGGGAGAACAGTGACGTGCTGAGCAAACAGTTAAAGGTACCCCTCAATGAGGATGGTTTTTTCCTGGAAGCGCACGTAAAACTTATGCCCGTTGACTTTGCTACCGACGGGGTTTACCTCTGTGGCCTGGCCCACGGGCCCAAAAACCTCAGTGAATCTATTTCCCAGGCCCGGGCAGCAGCAGGCAGAGCGGCGGTAGTCCTGGTCAGGGAATACCTTCTTACTGAAGCCATGGTGGCGGAAATTGACCCGGACCTGTGCATGAGCTGCAGGAACTGCATTGAGGTCTGTCCTTACCAGGCAATTGATATCAGCGAGTGGACGGGTAAGGCCGAGGTAAATAAGATCCTCTGCAAGGGTTGCGGAAGCTGTGCTTCCGTGTGCAGGCCTCATGCAGCAGACCTGCATGGTTTCAGCAACCAGGAAATCGTGGAAGAAATGGAAGCGATTTTTGCGGACCGCGAACCCGCTCCGCTAAAAGGGGAGGGATTGTAAATGACTGCGAAGGAAGACTTTGAACCTAAAATTCTGGCCTTTTTATGCAACTGGTGCAGTTATGCTGCAGCAGATCTTGCAGGAAGCAGCAGAATGCAGTATCCACCGCAAATCAGGGTGATCAGGGTTCCCTGTTCGGGCCGGATTGATCCCTTCCTTTTGATCAGGGCCTTTAACTCAGGAGCTGATGGGATCCTGGTTTCCGGGTGCCACCCTGGAGACTGTCATTACCTGGACGGGAACTATTATGCCCGCCGAAGGTTTTTGATGTTAAAAGAATTAATGCAGTACGCCGGAATAGCCGAGGAAAGAGTTAATTTTACCTGGTGTTCTGCTTCAGAAGGAAAGAGGTTTGCTGCCATTGTTGAGCGGGTGGTTAACCGGATCAAAGAGGTTGGCCCCTGGGAAGGTTTTGATGGCAGGGGTTTTGCCCGCAGAGAGGAGGAGATGGCCAGTGGAGAGTAAATACTCTGAAATCAGCAAAAATATCCAGGAAGAAGCCAAAAAACTCCTCTCCCAGGGAAAAGTGGAAAGAATTATCGGTTTTGGGCGCGGAGTATTTACCGGCGAAATAACACCGATATTTGTTACCGAGCCCGAAAGGGCCGAAGAATTGCTGTTTACTCCAGAATGCGATATGATGCTGGCCAAGTACCTTCTGGATTACAAGGGCAGTAAGACAGGGATTGTGGCCAAACCGTGTGATACAAGGGCAATAACGGTCTACCTTGCCGAGGAACTGATTAAGCGAGAAGATATCTTTATCATCGGCATCAATGATTGTGAGGGCCTGGAGGAAAATGATGCCTGCGAAGAGTGTGGTGTCCGCAATCCCGTTGTGGTTGACCTGGAAATTGGACAACCAAGGGAGGAAGAAATTGAAGTGGAAATTGCGGACGAACTGGAAGACATGAGCCCTGAGGAAAGGTTTGAGTATTTCCAGAAAGAATTTTCCCGCTGCATACGCTGTTATGCCTGCCGGGAAGCATGTTTTGTCTGCGCCTGTGATGAATGTTTTGTTGACAGCAACCAGCCTCAGTGGGTTGGTAGCAGCATTGGCAAACGGGACAACTTTACCTTTCACCTGATGCGGGCGATGCATATGGCAGGAAGGTGTATCAACTGTGGAGCCTGTGAAATAGCCTGCCCGGAGGGCATCAATATGCGAGCCCTCACCAAGCACCTTTACAGGGCAGCCAGGGATGTTTTCCAGTTTGAACCAGGTCTGAATCCTGAAGAAAAAACTTTGTTCGCTACTTACAGGCTTGATGATAGCGAACAGGGATTTCTGGATTAGGAGGGGGTGAGCGGCAGTGTTAAAAGTAATTGGGAAAAATGAACTGGGGAAATTGCTGGAAAAACTGAACGACAAGTTTCGAATTATTGCGCCGGTAATTCGCCAATATGGCAAAAAGGAGCGTGTGGAATATCACCAGGTTGAGGATTTTGATGAGATCTTCCTTGACCGACAGCCCGATACCCCCCCGAAGAAGTTCTTTCTTCCCCAGAATGAAAGACTGGGGGAAGAAAAAAGCGGCGAACAAGTATTTGAAACCGGAGATCGAAAAACACTAATATTCGGGGTTCGTTCTTGCGATCTGAAGGCCATTGACATCCTTAAACCAGTTTTCCTGGATAATGACTTCACGGACACTTACTTTGAAAAAAGGCTGGAAAATACCGTGATGTTTGGGCTGGGGTGCAGCAAAAGACAGGAGAACTGTTTCTGCGATTCCCTGGGCATAGATCCTCTGGATGCGGAAAATATTCCGGTTTATATGTACGACGATGGAGAACGGCTCTGGTTTGATGTCCGTGCAGGAGAGCTGGAAGAGTTTTTTGCTGACCTGCCCGACGGTAACTCAGAGGAACTGGAAAGATTGAAAAAGGACTGGCAGTCAGGATTTGAGGATACCAAAATTGGAATTGAAGTGCCCATTCCCTTTCCAGAACTCGTGGCTTTCAATGCTCCTTTTTGGAAGGAAGTTGCTGCTAATTGTCTGGGCTGCGGTGTCTGCACCTATTATTGTCCCACTTGTTTCTGTTTCGGGTTTTTCTGGGAAAAGAGAGAGGAAGAGATAGACAAGTGGAGAACCTGGGATTCCTGCATGTTCCCGTTATTTACCAAGCACGGATCGGGGCATAATCCCCGGGAAACCCAGGACCAGCGAACCCGGCAGAGAATAATGCACAAATTCTCCTATCACCCCCATAACTTTGAGGGCGTTCCAGCCTGTTCGGCCTGTGGGCGGTGTATAAGCCAGTGCCCGGTTAATATTGATTTGCGGGTTATTCTTAAAACCGCAGAAAAACACCTCAAAGATGAAGAGGGGGTGAAGAGTGGTGGATAAATATCTTTTGCCCCACAGGGGAGAGATAATAAAGGTAACCCAGGAAACAGGGTCAAACCTGAATATTAAAACATTCCGGATCAGACTCCTGGATGAAGAAGTCAGGAAAAAGTTTAAGTTTCTCCCCGGGCAGTTTGTTGAGCTGACAGTTTTCGGACTTGGAGAAGCCCCCTTTGGGTTTGCATCGTCCCCTACGGAAGAAGATTACTTCGATATTTCCATTAAGGAAACCGGTCTTGTAACCGAAGCTATTCACAATATGCGGGAAGGGGACCAGATTGGTGTTCGGGGACCTTATGGAAACAATTTCCCCTTTGAAGAGGTCAAGGGCAAAAACCTGGTTTTTCTTGCAGGAGGTATCGGTCTTGCTCCGCTGAGGTCCCTCATAAATTATGTCCTGGACGATAAGAACAGGGATCAATACGGGCGTGTTCAAATGCTCCTTGCCTTCCGATCCCCCGAGGATATGCTGTACAAGTACGATTTTTCCTCCTGGGAAAATTCTCCCAATACAATGGTCAAGTATACAATTGACGAGGAGTGTGAGGGCTGGGTGCATTGTGTGGGCTATCCCCACGAATTATTAAACGAAGAACTGGACCTGAACCAACCTGATACAGTTTATTTCACCTGCGGTCCACCGATTATGATCAGGTTTATTACCGAAGAACTGAAAAATTCGGGCATCCATCCAGCGGATATCATTACCACCCTGGAGATGAAGATGTCCTGCGGACTGGGAAAGTGTGGGCGGTGTAATATAGGGCGTTATTACGTGTGTAAAGATGGGCCGGTTTTCGACCTTAAGCAATTAGAACAGATGCCTGCTGAATTTTAGTTTGCTGCCATAAAAAAAAGGGGCTCCTTCCCGGGGCCCCTCAACTCAAAGAGCAAAAAAACCGCAAGGGGGTTTAGCCCATGATAGTCCGTAATCTGGGTCCGGTGGATGTGATGAGCAAGGAGGATATAGAAAGGATCCATGAAATTTCTCTCGAGGTTTTGCAAAAGGAGGGAATCGAGTTTCATAACGAAGAAGCCCGGGAAATATTCAAAAATAATGGCGCCCGGGTTGAAGGTAAAAACGTTTATATTCCCAGGAAGCTGGTGGAAGAACAGCTGAGGATTGCCCCTTCCAGTTTCGATATGCACTCCCGTAATCCAGACAGGAAGGTAACCATTGGAAATAATAATACGGTTCTTGCTCCGGGATATGGGTCGCCTTTTGTCATGGACATGGAGACTGGAAAAAGGCGAGGGTCAACCTTCCAGGATTATATTGATTTTACCAAACTGGCTGGAGCCAGTGAGAACATAGATGTTGTTGGTGGCGTTCTGGTTGAACCAGCGGATATCCCCGATAAGATCAGGCACGCCAGGATGATCTATACCGGGGTTAAGTATACCGACAAAGTACTGATGGGGAGCGCAATGGGAACCAAAAAAGCAAGGGATAGTGTGGAAATGGCCTCTATTATTTACGGGGGAGAGGATTATGTTAAATCCCACCCTGTACTGGTTTCCCTTATTAATACCAATAGCCCCCTGCAATTTGATAACAGGATGACCGAGGCTCTTATGGTTTATGCTCGTTACAACCAGCCCACAATTATTTCTTCTTTAAGTATGACAGGAACCACAGCTCCCTCCACAATAGCGGCGGCCCTGGTCCAGCAAAATACAGAAATTATTGCCGGCATTGCCCTGGCCCAGCTTGTAAACCCAGGGGCCCCTGTAATTTATGGCTCGGCCTCCAGCATGGTTGATCTGAAAACCGGGAACCTGGCAATTGGCAGTCCGGAAACTGCAAAGATGTTTGGCGGAACAGCCCAGCTGGCCCGTTTTTATAATATCCCCTCGAGGGGTGGAGGTTGTCTTACCGATTCAATTATTCCCGATGCCCAGAGCGGTTACGAATCGATGATGGTTTTTTTGACCACGGTATGCAGTGGATTTAATTTTGTACTTCACTCTGCGGGGCTTCTGGAAAATTACATGACAATGTGCTTTGAAAAATTTATCATTGATGATGAAATCTGTGGTATGGCCAGAGAATATGCCGGGGGAATAAAGGTGGACGAGGAATACCTTGGGAAAACAACCATTTTAGATGTGGGCAGCGGTGGGCATTACCTGTCCACTGATCATACCTATCGCCATATGAAAGAACTCCGCCAGCCGGATATTGGCTTAAGAGCCCGCTACATGAGCGACCGGCCTCTTCCCGATATTGTGGGCAGAGCAGCGAAACGGTACAAGAAAATTATTGAAGAATACCAGGCTCCTGAACTGGACAGAGATGTTGATAAGCAACTATTAGCCTTTTTAGATGGGATTGTTTGAGCTTAAAGGGAATGATTATTAATTTTTGCATTTGGAGCAGTTTTGTTGTAAACTGATAATCAAGAACCTGCAACAAAAATAAATTACCAGGCAGAGTAGGTGCCATGCGTAATAGTGCCTGGGGATGGGACGTTGCCCCAGGACGAAATGCTGTCCGAGGATAGCTGCGGTATGGTCACCGCGTCCGCTAGCCAAAGAGGCCTTCTCTTTGGTGGTTAAATCTGCTTGGCCAAAGAGAGGGGATTTAAAAAATGAAAGATTTTCCTACTAGAAAGCTTGTTTATCTTGCCTTCTTAATCGCTCTAACCATTGTTCTGCAAAGGTTTCTGAGTATCCAGATCCCTATGGCCGGAGTAGCAGGAGTCCGGATTGGCTTTGGAGGACTGCCCATAATAATTGCCGGTGTAACCATGGGGCCCCTGGCGGGAGGCGCTGTAGGTGCTATTGGCGATGTTATTGGCTACTTTATGAACCCCCAGGGAGCCTATATGCCTCATTTTACCCTGACCGCTGCCCTGACGGGAATAATTCCGGGCTGGATTGTTTTCCACCTTTTTGGTGGCAAAAAAATGCTCTGGGTTTTTCTCCTGGCAATTGGAGTGGGGCAGCTTACTACCAATGTAATTCTGGTTCCGGTTTTCCTGGAGATGCTTTTTGGAATCCCGGTCGTTTCCACAATGGTACCCAACTTTTTCAGCCAGCTTTTTAGCGTTCCCATCTATGCCTACCTGCTTCGCGTTCTCTATAATTACAAGGCTTTTCGGGCCATAGAGGGGGAACTGGGTAGGAGTCGTTAAAATGTGTTTTTAGGGGGGGTCACCTCTGGATTGCAAAATAGTAGTTCACGCCAAAGGAAAAGCAACAGAATTTAAAGTTGAAAAGGAAAGCAACCTGATGAAACTGCTGGTTGATGAAGGGTTTGATATCAATCCCTTCTGCGGCGGGCGAGGGGTTTGCGGGAAATGTAAGGTGAAAATAACAGGAGGGCTCCCTGAACCGAACCGTTCCGATAAAAAAGTTCTGTCTCCCCAGGAACTGCAGGAAGGGCACCGCCTTTCCTGCCAGTTTTCTGTTGGTTCAGATATCGAAATTGTTCTGGATGAAGATGGTGAAATAACAGGGCTGACTACTGGAGTGGTTACCGAGACGGAAATAAAACCGGCCTATAAAAAGGGTTTAATCCACCTGGAAAAACCCGTTCTTGAAGACCCTCGGGATTTTGCCCGGAGGGTTCATGATGAACTGGGAACAGAAACCATTACCCTCCAGGCCCTGAAAGAACTGGACCTGGTTAATAAAAAGAAACCCATAACGGTGCTTTCCCGGGCGGGGGAGATCGTGGGATTTGAACCCGGGGATACCACAGATAAATTTTTTGGCCTGGCCATAGATATAGGAACAACAGTTGTGGTTGTATACCTTTTGGACCTGAATTCAGGGGAAGAGGTTGATGTCCAGACGTTTTATAACCCCCAGCGTCGTTTTGGTGCAGATGTAATTTCACGGGTTAACCACAGTATTCAAAATAAGGATGGCGTGCAACAACTCCAGGAAATTTTACTTGAGGGGATAAACAGCGGAATAGCCCGGCTATGTGAAAGAAATGAAATACAGAAAGAAAGTATTCTAACAACGGTAATTGTGGGTAATACAATTATGCTGCACACCCTGACGGGGATCAATGCAGATTCAATTGCTCGAATACCCTATATTCCGGTTTTCGCAGACCCGGTTAAGTTTGGTCCTGGAGAATTGGACCTGGAGATTAATTCCCGGGGAGAGATTCATCTTTTACCTTCTATTTCGGGCTATATCGGTGCCGACGTGATAGCCGATATGCTTGCTGTTGATTTTCATTCCCTGAAGGGTTCTCCCAACATGCTGATTGATATCGGCACTAACGGGGAAATTGTGCTGGGAAATCGCAGGGGAATAGTTGGGTGCTCCACTGCTGCCGGGCCTGCCTTTGAAGGTGCCAATATTACCTGTGGTATGGCCGGGACGGCAGGAGCAGTTTCTGAGTTCAGTCTTGAAGAGGGAAATGAAGCCAGCTACAAAACCATCGACAGAAAACCCGCCAGGGGAATCTGTGGTTCGGGGCTTTTAGATATTGTTGCTGAACTGCGCCGTTGGGAGTTTATCAAACCCACTGGAGCATTTTATCCCCCTGAGGAAATGACCTCCTGGAAGCAAAGTTTCATGACCGAGTATAATGGTAGCCCGGCTTTCCGGGTGGTTGGTCCTGGAGATAGTGAAAGCGGGAGGGAAATAATTCTTGCCCAGAAAGATATCAGGGAAGTTCAGCTGGCCAAGGGCGCCATCGCAGCAGGAATCAGCATTTTGATGGAAGAGGTGGGTCTCGAACTCGAAGAAATAGGAACTGTTTTCCTGGCAGGTGGTTTTGGAAATTATCTCAACCCTGCCAGTGCAGCTGCCATTAACATGCTTCCTCCGGTCCTGGAAGAAAAAGTTCTACGGATAGGAAATGCTGCAGGTGCTGGAGCAAAACTGGCCCTATTAAATAAGGATCTGGAGAAACAGTCCAGGAAAATCAAGGAAATTACCCGCTATGTAGAGTTATCAGTCAAACCAGAGTTCCAGGCCAGGTTTGTTTCAGCAATGGAGTTTTAAAACCCCTGGCGGGAACAGGACCCTTGACATTTAAACTTAATTGTGCCAAACTATATAAAGAGTAAGGTGCCCTTGTAGCTCAGTGGATAGAGCACTGGACTCCGGATCCAGGTGCGCAGGTTCGATTCCTGCCAAGGGTACCAAAATTTTTAGGCAGGGCCCTGTTCAGGGGCCTTTTTTTGTAAAGGGGGTTTAGCCAGTGGAGTATATTTACCTGGATGCTGCGTCTACTACCCCGGTTAGGGAAGAAGTCGCAGAAGCTGTAAACAGGATGATGACCGAAGAATTTGGTAATCCCTCTTCTCTCCATTGTCTCGGAGTTAAGGCGGAAAAGGAAGTTAAACTGGCCCGGGCCCGCGTTGCAGAAAGTATTGGGGCCCACCCCAGCCAGATTTTTTTTACATCCGGAGGCACCGAGGCCAACAACCTCGCAATCCAGGGGCTAACAAGGACCAGGGGGACCTCAATTACTACCAAAATTGAACATCCTTCTGTATTGGAAACCTTCAATAGCCTGGAGAGGCAGGGGCAAAAGGTTAATTACCTCGGGGTGGATTCAGGAGGAAAAATAGACCTTGATGAGTTAAAAAAAGTGCTCGGTCCGGAAACAAGACTGGTAAGCCTGGCCCTGGTTAACAATGAGATCGGGACAATTCAGCCAATGGAGGAGGTAATTAAGAACATCCGGGAAAAAGCCCCAAAAGCTTTGATCCATACGGATGCAGTCCAGGCCTGGGGAAAAATTCCTCTTTCTGTCCAAAAACTCCAGGTTGATTCTCTTACCCTAAGTGCCCATAAAAGCAGGGGGCCGAAGGGTGTAGGGGCCCTTTATATAAAGAAACCAGAGCTTCTACAACCGGTCCTGCAGGGAGGAGGGCAGGAGGAAGGGGTGCGTTCCGGAACGGAAAACACCCCCGGCATTGCCGGAATGGGTGTTGCGGCAACTCTCCTGCCTGGAGAAGAAGGATTAAGGGCATTGCGAGAGACCAGGGAAGATTTTTTCCAGGGGATTAAAGAAAAATGGCCAGGGGTTGTTCGGATTGGGCCGGAATCTGGAGAGGGGGCACCGCACATTTTGAGCCTTTCATTTCCCGGTCTGCCAGCCCAGGTCCTGCTCCAGGCCTTTTCTGAACAGGGGGTTTTTGTTTCTGCCGGTTCGGCCTGTTCCAGCAGGAATAAAGAAACCAGTTACGTTCTGCAGAACCTTGGCCTGGAAAAAGAAATTTTGGAATCAGCCTTACGGTTTAGCTTCCTTGAAGATATTAAGCTGGAACAGTCCAGAGAAGCTGTAAAAAGGATGATCCGGGTAATAAAAAGACTGGAGAAGGTGATGGGAAATGTCTGATCTGATCCTCTTGAGATACGGAGAGCTGGGGCTTAAAGGGCACAACCGGTCCTTTTTTATTAAGAAACTAAAAGAAAATATTCGGAGAATGTTAAAAAGCAGGGGAGAACTTTCTTCGGCCCACGGCCGTCTTTTTTTCCACCCTGAGGGTGATGAGGAAGAGGCAGTAAAAATCCTGCAGAGGGTTTTTGGCCTGGTAGGAGCTTCGCCTGCTCGCGAGGTGGAACTGGACATGGAGGATATTGCTGGAGCCGCCGCTGACTTAATTTCGAAGCTGGACCTGGGTGAGAAAACTACTTTCAAGGTTGAAACCAAGCGGGCCAACAAATCCTTTTATCTGAACTCCATGGAAATCAGCCGGGATATTGGGGCCCAACTTTTGAAGAGGTTTCCCGGGTTGAAGGTTGATGTCCACCAGCCTGAATTAAGGGTCAGGGTGGAAATCAGAAGAAAAGCCTTTGTTTACCTGGCAGACAACCCCGGCCCGGGAGGACTGCCCGTGGGAACCGGGGGCCGGGGTATTCTTCTCCTTTCTGGAGGAATTGACAGCCCTGTTGCAGGCTGGATGATGCTGAAAAGGGGAATTGACGTTCTTCCGCTGCATTTTTTCAGCCCGCCCTATACCAATGAACGGAGCCTGGAAAAAGTAAAAGAACTGGTTGAAGTTCTTGGCAAATGGGGATTGAAAAGATCTCTTTATAATATAAATTTTACTCCTATCCAGGAAGAACTCATTCAGAAAGTGCCTGGTGATTACCTGACAATAATTATGCGGAGAACGATGATTCGCCTGGCAAACAGACTGGCTGAAAAACAGGGCGATAAATGTATAATAACCGGGGAAAGCCTGGGCCAGGTTGCCAGCCAGACCATAGAAAGCCTGCATTCGACCGATGTCCTGGCAGAAGTTCCGGTTCTCCGGCCGCTAATTGGCCTTGATAAACAGGAAATAATTAGCCGGGCGCAGGAAATAGGTTCATATGATATTTCCATTCAGCCCTACGAGGACTGCTGCCAGGTTTTTGTTCCCACACACCCGGTAACCCGGCCTGTCCTTTCGGACATTGAAGAAATTGAAGAGGACCTTGAACTGGAGGAAAAGCTCCATGAAGCATTGGAAAATGCAGAAAAATTTTAACTTAGTATTGACAAGGGACGGGAAAAGTAATAACCTATTTGTGGGAGCAGTTGGAGGACTGGTGTCTCCCTTGGACTTCAAATCCAATGGCGGGCTAGTTGGTCCGCGGTGGGTTCGATTCCCACATGCTCCCGCCAACCTTGATAAACAATAAGCCCCTGGCATTTAAGCCCGGGGCTTTTTTGTGCTTTTTTATCCCTTATTTTTCCTTTTTTTCGTGAAGTGGCGACAATTTGGCGACATTCTTTTCGATTGCTCTTGATACAAGGTCCGCAATTTCTCTCTGAGAAGGGGGAAAAGTGTGGGGGTAAATGTCCAGCAAGGTTGTTACAGAAGCACGCCCCACCCGCTCCTGGATGTTTTTGGGGTCTGCGACTTCAGTCAGCAGGATAAAGACGGGAATGGGTCCGGGTTTGCTTGAACCTGAGCCCGGGGAAGCCCGCTCTTATAAGATGTTTTTCAGGTTTTCGCAAAGGGAGCCTTGATCAAAACGTGATCGGTTCCCGTAATAGAAAACAAAATTATTATGGTAATCTTCTTCCAGCAGCAGGGATCCTCCTAGGGGTTGTAAATGCGGGAAGGGATTAACCGTGGCCCTAAAACGCCCTTTTTGTTTTTTCGTACCTCTGGGAAAAACCTGACAGGAAAAAGGTCGGAAAAAGTAGAATAAGGTCAAAAAAGAGGGAAAAAAAGGGGGGATATAATGAAGCGGTGGGGATTTTTACTAATTGGTTTAATAATCCTCACACTCGTTTTTTCCGCTGGAATCTCTGCTGAAGAACTACTGGTGCATTTCATTGATGTAGGCCAGGGTGACGCAATTTTTATTCAGAGTGAGATTGCCAGCGTTTTAATTGACGGGGGAGACAGGTGGGATTGGGTTGGGGAAGTAGTGGTCTCCTATTTAAAACAGCAAAATGTCAGGGAAATTGATGCAATTTTTTCCACCCATCCCCATGCAGACCATATTGGAGGGCTTCCGGCGGTTTTAGAAAATTTCCCTGTGAAAAAGATTTATGACAGTGGCAGGGTCCATACTACCCTTACTTACGAGAATTATCTGCAGTTAATTTACGATTTAGACATCCCCTATTCTACACCCCGCAGGGGAGAAAAACTGCATATAGGTGATCTGGAATTTCTTGTCCTCCATCCCGATGAAGATGTGGATAAGTACAGCCTGAATAATGCCTCAATAGTTTTACGGCTTGAATTTGGGGAGGTATCCTTTGTTTTTACCGGTGATGCTGAAGAAAGGGCAGAACGCGAAATGGTCGAATCAGGACTTCCCCTTGAGTCCACAATCCTCAAGCTTGGCCACCACGGCAGTAGCACTTCTACCAATCCCTTTTTCCTGGAAGAGGTTTCTCCAGAGATAGCAGTAGCTCAGGTTGGTGAGGACAACCGGTATGGACATCCCCACGATGAAGTGGTGGAACTTTTGGACAGAGAAGGGATCAGGTTTTTCAGAAATGACCTTGATGGAAATATTGTTGTGGGTACTGATGGGGAGGATTACTGGGTAGAAACTGAAAAAGAAAGAATAGAGGAAGTTAATGGTGAAACTGACCTTATTAACATCAATGAAGCGGACCAGGAAGAACTGGAAGAATTACCGGGAATTGGCCCTGTCCTTGCGGAGAGAATAATCCAGTACAGGAAAGAACATGGTCCTTTCTCCAGTTATTCCGAAATCCAGGAGGTAAAGGGTATAGGGCCAGCAACTGTTGAGAAAATTAAAGATTTAATAGTTCTGGATTAAAAAATCCAGATCTTGAAAAAAGAAAGAAAATTGTTCCGGGGGTTAGGACAGGTGACTGAATTAAGATGGATTTTTTTCGACTGCATGGAAACAATAATTGACGTGAAAAAAGTTCCAGACCAGGGCATGTATGCCTCCTGGGCTTATTGCGGTTCAGGCCTGGAAAAGTACTGGGGAGACTTCACCTTTTTCCTGGAAGAATACCAGGAGGTTAGCAGGATCCTGCAGGATCAATTCCGCCCACTGGAGGAATTCAGCCTGCAGGAGCGCTTTAAAACAATGGTAGCTAGAGTTTTTGAAAATGCAGGGCGCAGGGAAATAGAAAAAATGGTCAAGATCCTCCTGGGGAATTATTGGAAGAATTATCGGGAAAACTGCTTTGTGGAGAAAGAACTGCCTGAATTACTGGCAATGCTAAGAAAGGAATTCTCTCTGGGGGTGGTTTCCAACTTCAAAAAACCCGGGGGAATTGAGGAACTTTTAAGTTATTTCCACATCAGGTCTTCATTTTCTTTTGTGGTAACCTCCATCGGTGTCGGATGGCAGAAACCACATCCAATTATATATTTGGAGGCATTGAAAAGGGCTGGAGCAGAAGCGGAGGAGGTCGTTTTTGTTGGAGATAATTTTTCCTGTGATTATTGCGGTCCTCGCCGGATGGGAATGAAAACAGTTTTCCTGGACCGCAAAAATGAATATCCCGGTGTTAGCTACCGGGCTCAGTCCCTGCAGGAATTGCCCCGAGTTATCCAAAATGTTTCAGGGGTGGGGTAAGCATCATCAGCGAAAAGACCAGAAAAAGTGTGGAAAAATTCAGTTTGAATTAGAATAGTACTGATTTTACAAAGGAGGAATTTGATGGAGTTGCTTTCCTGGAATGTCAATGGAATAAGAGCGGTTGAAAGAAAGGGTTACTGGGACTGGGTCTGCAATAATCAGGCGGATATTATCTGCCTTCAGGAAACCAAGGCCCATGAAGAACAGCTTTCTAAAAAGATAAAAAACATCCCCGGGTTTCATTCATACTTTTCCCAGCCCGAGCGAAAAGGTTACAGTGGAGTGGCTTTGTACTCCCGCCAGGAGCCTCGGGAGGTTAATTATTCTTTTGGGGATGAGAAATTTGACGATGAAGGGCGGGTAATTTTGGCCCGTTATCCTGATTTTCTTCTCTACAATATTTATTTCCCCAATGGGAAGGCTTCCCGGGAAAGGCTGCGCTATAAAATGGATTTTTATGAGTCCTTCCTGGAAAAAGTCCGCATGCTTTTGCAACAGGGGGAAAAGATTATAATCTGCGGCGATGTAAATACTGCACACCGGGAAATTGACCTGGCCCGCCCCAAAGAAAATGAAAAAACATCTGGTTTTCTTCCCGAAGAAAGAGAATGGATTGACAGGCTACTGCAGGCCGGTTTTATAGATACATTTCGGGTTTTTAACCAAAAAGGTGAGAATTATTCCTGGTGGGATCTTAAAACCAGGGCCCGGGAAAGGAATGTTGGCTGGCGGATAGATTATTTTATTATCAGCCAAAATTTAAAAGACAGATTAAAAGATGCCTTCATTCTGCCTGAGGTTTATGGATCAGATCACTGCCCCATTGGAATAAAACTTGTTTGATAGAAGCAGAGGTGTGGGGTTTTAAAAAAGCAAATAAAGGAATTATAAACCGCGGAGCAGATAGGGCCTCCGCGGTTTTGTTGGTAAATCCTTGTTTATAAAAAAATGCGGCAACAAAAAGTCCGGCGACGATGGCAAAAAGTTCTTTCTGGCTTGGTCCAGAAGTTTTACCCCGGCAGCACCTGCACCAAAAATGCCAGTTAAGTTTGATAGAACTGGAACCTAGGGGAGCAGAGATCCAGAGGGGAGATCTGCGCTGGATTGGTCCAGCCCCGGTTTTCGGGTCATTGCTCAGGGCCATTCCATTGCCAAATAAATTAACACTCTTAGGCAGGGTCATGGGAAAAAGTTTGGATTTCAGGAAATGGGAATGAGCATTCTGTAGATAAAGGCTATAGCCGGAGAAGGCCAGGAGAAAACGACTGCCAGGCAAAAAATTTGCCTTCATGGCAGAAGGTAGGGAATCTTTCTGTTTTTTCCTTTCCCTGGAAAGGAAGGAAATGGATTTTTTAAATAGAAGGAAAAAGATAGACTGAACTGGAGATTTTTTAAGGAAAAAAATGTTCTCCTTGCATGAGAACAGAAATTAAGTAAGGAAAAGAATTTACCCGATGAGTTTTTGGGGTTTTGCTTGAATTGCGAGCCCATCAGCCTTAAAACCAGTTTTTGATAAGCCCGGGGGAAGAAAAAGAAGGGTAACTGGAGAATGATAATCCCTGGAAAAAGGGAATTATGTTGATACCCTTAGGCATGATATTTTTCGGGCAGTTGCCCTTCTTTTACTCCCGGAGTTTGGCTTTGGATTCTGGTTTTGGGCCGGACCCGGTTTTCGGTGAAATTCTGCAACAGGAAGGGTTGGGGGATATCCTGGCAATAAGGACCCACTTAGGGGTTGCAGGATTTCCCCGACTGATGGTATCACCGGGACCCAACCCCTATTATCCTCTACAATTCCCGGCCCCTGAGGTGGGTAGAAAAGAATTATCCTTTTTAGTTGCTCTACCAAAATAATATTAAGCCGGCTTTTTCCAGGCGAATATAAGCCCCGTCGTTGGGGTTATTTAAGAATAGGTTTAGTTTTGCGGAATGATTTAATAAAAAAACCAGGGGAGGAATGGAATTGAAATGGGATACCATGTTGTTGGAAGAAAACTGTCTTAAACTTATTGATCAACGCAAAATTCCCCAGCAAATTGAATATTTTCGGGCGGAAAATTACCAGCAGGTAATCTTTGCAATAAAAGAAATGGTTGTGCGGGGAGCTCCGGCCATTGGAGCTGCTGCAGCCCATGGAGTTTACCTTGCTGCCCGAGAACTTCGGGAACTGGAGGGGGATATATTCGTGAAAGAACTGGAAAAGGCCCTGCAGGAATTGGGTAATTCCAGGCCAACTGCAGTCAATTTAATCTGGGGAATACGCAGAATGAAAAAGGTATTAACCAGCAATCTTGATCTGCCCCGGGATGAACTCCTGCAAAAATTGCTTTCTGCGGCCAGGGATATTGCCCGGGAAGATGTAGAGATCAACAAAAAACTGGGGGATATTGGGCAGGAAATCATCCCCCAGGGGGCAGGAGTTTTAACTCACTGCAACACTGGAGCCCTGGCTACAGTGGGCTATGGAACTGCACTTGGGGTAATCAGGGCAGCTCACAGCGCAGGAAAAGAAATAAGTGTATTTGTTGATGAAACCCGCCCCCGACTCCAGGGGGCCAGGTTAAACGCCTTTGAGTTGAAAGAAGAGGGAATTCCTGCCACGCTTATTGTTGACAGTACAGCAGCTGTCCTGATGCGGGAAGGCAAGGTTGATGTGATTGTGGTGGGAGCTGACCGAATTGCTGGTAATGGGGATACAGCCAACAAAATAGGGACCTTTATGCTTTCAGTGCTGGCCAGGGCTTTTGAAATACCTTTTTATATTGCAGCACCGGTATCCACAATTGATTTTGACCTGAAAAGCGGCCAGGAGATAGAAATTGAAGAAAGAGATCCAGCCGAGATAACTCACTGGGAGGGTAAGCCCATTGCCCCGGAGGGAGTTGATGTTTTCAATCCGGCCTTTGATGTTACTCCTGCCCAAAATATCAGCGGAATTATTACTGAAAAGGGGATAATCAGGGCTCCATACACTGAGGGGCTTACCCGGATCAAACCAGGGGGTGATAGTAATTAGGGCACTGGTCCTGGAAAATGGGGAAATATTATTGAAAGAAGTAGAGATGCCGGACCTGCAGCCAGGAGAGGTTTTGATCAGGGTAAATCTTGCGGGGATATGCAGTACCGACCTGGAAATGACCAGAGGATACATTCCTTTTTCGGGAATTTTGGGACATGAATTTGTGGGGACTGTGGAAAAAGACCCCCTTGGAGAACTGGAGGGGAAACGAGTTGTTGGGGAAATAAATATTGGTTGTGGTGATTGTTATTATTGCCGGAAGGGAATTAAAAACCACTGCCAGGAAAGAAGGGTTTTAGGGATTCGCCAGAGGCCGGGGGCTTTTGCGGAATTCCTGGCACTGCCTCGGGAAAATGTTTTCCCCGTTCCCGAGGTGATCACTAACGAAGAAGCGGTTTTTACCGAACCCCTGGCTGCCGGATTTCAGGTTTTGGAACAGGTCCATATCCCTCCTTCCTGCAGTGTAGCGGTTTTGGGGGATGGGAGACTGGGGTTGCTCCTGGCCATGGTCCTGGTTGAGTCCGGATTGCAACCTGTGATCCTGGGGCATCACCGGGATAAAATGGAAGTTGTTGCTTCCCTAGGAATTAAGGGCTTCATTGCCGAAGATTTTGGGGATAAAGTTGATTTCGTTATTGAATGTACCGGAAAAACCAATGGACTGCAGCTTGCTCAGGAACTGGTAAGCCCCAGGGGAACCATTGTATTGAAAAGTACGGTTAAAGGAAAAATAAGCCTGGATATGGCCTCACTGGTGACAGGAGAAATAACCGTTGTGGGTTCCCGTTGCGGACCGTTCCCGCCGGCATTGCGTTTATTAAAGGGGAAATCTCTCCCGCTCGAAAAAATGGTGGAAAAGAAATTTCCCCTTTCTCGGGGCAGGGAAGGTGTTAAATATGCCTCGCGAAAAGGCGTAAAAAAAGTTGTGCTTGAAATTTCTGGTTAAAACAGAACAAACAGTAGGGAAAAGAAGCTCCTATTTATCGTTCTTTTTGACGGAAAATTTCGAGATTATTAAATTTTTTGCAGGATTTTAGGGGGGGAAAAAGAATTTTTTGAAAAAGAGAGGTACTGGAAAAATCAATTGAGACTGAGGAGATTAAAATTATGTCGGGTCATTCGGTCAGGATTAAAATTCGTGATTGGCGGGGAACTGAGGAGAGAATGCCGCCTGAAATGGAAATGCCTTCCGGAACCGGTTTAGGAGATTTTCTGGAAACACTTCCCCTTGCGGGTGGACCTGGTTATTATACAATCTTACTCAATGGAAGACCAGCCGAAAGGAAAATTACTCTGCAGGATGGGGATGAAATAACGATCTTACCATTATCAGTTGGAGGCTAGAGGAGGATGGCAAAGAAGAACCGGTTTTTATTCATTGACCTTTCCAGATCCAAAACCTGGGAAGAAGAACCCGATGGGGTTTTCTGCCGGAAATTCCTGGGGGGGAGGGGCTGGGCCCTACCCTATTTGTTGAAAAACCAGAAACCCAAAACCGATCCTCTTTCCCCGGAAAATATTCTTGTGGTTGCAACGAGTGTTATTTCCGGAGCAAGGGGTCCTGCAATGCCCAGGGTTATAGTCTGTGCCAAGTCTCCACTAACCGGAGCTTTCGGGGAAAGCGAGGCTGGAGGTTACTGGGCTCCCGAACTTAATAAAGCTGGTTTTTCGGCGGTTTTTGTCCTGGGTAAAGCCCCTGAACCCGTTTATGTCTGGATTAAGGATGGATCCGTGGAAATTAAAAAGGCAAGCCACCTCTGGGGAAAGGAAACGGGAGAAACTCAGGCTTTAATTCGAAACGAGCTTGATGATAACCGGGCAAGGGTCTTACAAATCGGGCCTGCTGGAGAAAACGGGGTTCTATATGCCAATATTGTTAATGAACTGGCCCACTTTAATGGCCGCAATGGTCTGGGAGCAGTAATGGGTTCCAAACACTTAAAGGCCTTAGTGGTCCGGGGGACGAAGGAAGTTCCGGTAAGCAAACCCGAAAGAGTAAAAGAGATAAATGCCTGGACTGCTACAGAAGGGCTAAAAAAACCTGCTGGGGAACTGTTACGTCGGCACGGGACCCTTCCTCTTGTTCGAGCTTTCCAGGAAATGGGGGTTCTGCCAACCCGCAATTGGACCCGGAGTATTTTCTGGGGCGGAGAAAAGATTTCTGCAGAAAACCTGCATGAAACCATTTACATTGAATCCAAGGGTTGTTTTGCCTGTCCCATTCGCTGTAAAAGGCGGGCAGAAGTCAATACTGACAAATACCAGGTAGATCCACGTTTTGGTGGTCCTGAATTTGAAACTGTCGGGGCCCTGGGGTCTATCCTGGAAATTGCGGATCCCTATTTGTTGGCCAAGGCCAATGAATTGTGCAACCGCTATGCACTGGATACGATATCCCTGGGAATGACAGTTGGCTGGCTTATGGAAGCAGTGGAAAGAGGTCTCGTTACCCCGGAAGAATGTGATGGACTTGATGTTAGGTTTGGGAATGGCGATGTTTTAATTCCACTCATTAAAAAAATAGTCAACAGGCAGGGTATAGGGGAAAAAATGGCAATGGGAAGTAAACGTCTTGCCCGGGAAATGGGCCTCGAAGAAGAGGAATTTTTGATGGAAGTAAAGGGGCAGGAAGTTCCCTTGCATGACCCCAGGGCAAAAACCGGGGTTGGGCTGGGTTACGCACTTGCCGATTACGGAGCAGATCACCTTGTAGGTCCTCACGATACTGTTTTTGCCTCAGCAGATGGACCTGGAATTAAAGAAGCCTCTGGCCTGGGAATATTCCAGGCAGTTGATCCTCTGAGCCTTGGGCCGGAGAAGGTAAGGTTATTTTACTACATGGACCTGTACTGGCGGCTCATTGATATGCTGGGTTTTTGTACCTTTGGCTTTGTGCCCAGAGGCCCCATACCACTGGAAATGATGGTGGACCTGGTCAGGGCAATTACCGGCTGGCCCGTCTCCCTGTGGGAACTTTTAAAGGCGGGGGAAAGAACAATCCACCTGGCTCGAATTTTCAATATGCGGGAAGGGCTTTCGGTTAAAGATGACCGCCTGCCAGCAAGATTTTTTAAGGATTTTGAAGAAGGTGCCCTGCGGGGAAAAGGAGGAATCAACAAGGAGCAGTTTGAAAAGGCTCGGGAAATGCGGTACGGGATGATGGGTTGGGATCCGGAAACCGGGAGGCCTCTTCCTGAAAGGCTTTATGAACTGGATTTGGGGGAGTTTGTCGATGAGCTTTAGCAATGTGGAGTAATGGGATTCTGTCCAACAATTGTTTAGAGGGGGGATTAGCATTGCGTTTTCGCGGATTGGATGAGGTTAACCGGAAAATCCTTGAATACCTGACTGAAGATAGCCGAATTTCGTATGCCGAACTTGCAAGAAAAATCCATCTTTCCCGGGTTGCCGTACGGGAGAGGATTAATAACATGATTAAAGAGGGGATTATTACCCAGTTTACCACCGTAGTTGACGCTTCCAAGGTTGGTTATCCTGTTCCGGCTTTTCTGGAGATTGAAGTTGAGCCTGATAAAATCCAGAATGTAATCTCTGAACTGGATGCAAAAGATGAAATTAAAGCCATTTACCAGAAAACCGGTTCTGCAGCAGTTCAGGCCCATGCTTTTCTTGAAAGCACTGAGAAATTAAATGAATTTCTCCAGGAACAGGTTTATTTAATCGAGGGAATTGAAGATGTTGAATGCCAGTTGCTTTTGAGGTGTTTTAAGTCAGATCTAACAATCAATATTTGAGGTTAAAGGCCCCGGTTATGCCGGGGCCTGTTTATAGATACCCAAGAGTGCCGGGGCTAATCTCCCTGAACACGGGATATAATTGACAGAAGCCAGGTAGGGATGATAAAATAATATATCGTCATATTGCAATATAATGTTTGGAGGTTATCATGGAAAATTTAGCAGATTTATTCAGTGCGCTGGGGGAAAAGGGGCGCTTAAAAATAATCAAGTTTTTGACAGAAGGAGAAAAGTGTGTCTGTGAAATAATCGAAGAATTTGAATTATCCCAGGCCGCAATTTCTCATCACCTGAGAGTTTTAAGGCAGGTAGGACTGGTAAAAGTAAGAAGGGAGGGCCGCTGGGGTTATTATTCACTTGATAGAGAAGGGTTTGCAGCATTGGAGAGGCTTTTGAAAGAAGAAATTTTCCAACCGGTTTCCGATATAGCCGAAGAGAACTCCACATCACAGATTACCAGCCAGAGGAACTAAGCAGCCTTCAAACCGAAAAAAAGGGGGGAATTTGACGACCGAAGTAAATTTTAGTAAAATCGAAATAGCAATAATTTGAAATCTTTAATAATAATGGTTCGTAAGGTGTGCTTTCCTGGGAAATTTTTGACTGGGGTTAAAAATTGAAGGAGGGAACCACATGGCTTACCAAGCCGTAAAAAAAGCTGCCCGGGAACTGGCCCTGGATAAAGCAGTGAATTACCTGGCCAAAGATCCGGAAAAGAACCTTTTTGTCCTTATTGATTTTGCAGAAAGGCTTGCTTTCGACCAGGAACAAAAGAGAAAAATCCGCCTTTTGCGAGAACATTTCAAGGATAATGACCTGGTAAAGGAACAGGCCCGTCGTCTTTCTAAAAATCCCCGCATGATTTCCAAGTTTATGATTAACTGGGTGGGCAACGGAATGCTTGAAGGACAGAGAATAAGGGTGGAAAAGGGGAAAGAACTTGGTGTAGCCGTTCCGTCTCTAATTCTTGTTGATCCGACTGCGGCCTGTAATTTAAGTTGCCCTGGCTGCTGGGCCGGGGATTACAGCAAGGCTGACAGCCTTGAACCGGAATTATTTGATAGGATATTACGAGAGGCCAAAGAACTTGGGATTTACTGGGTAGTGCTTTCCGGGGGAGAACCTTTTGCCTACCCCCACCTGCTTGATATCATTTCTGAACATCAGGACATGGCCTTTATGGCCTACACCAATGGAACCCTGATTGATGAGGAAAAAGCCCGCCGCATGGGTGAAATGGCTAATATTTCTCCAGCCTTCAGCCTTGAAGGTTGGGAAAAAGAAACCGATGCCAGGAGGGGCAAGGGGACCTTCCAAAAAATCAGAAAGGCAATGTCCCTGATGCGGGAAAACGGTATTTACTTTGGTGCTTCTGTTACTGCAACCAGTGAGAATGTGGACATTTTATTTAGCGATGATTATATTGACTGGCTTGTAGATGAAGGAGCAGTCTACATGTGGAGCTTCCACTATATTCCCGTTGGCAGGGATGCAGATACAAATCTGATGCTTTCGGCAGAACAGCGAAGAGATCTAATATACAAGGTGGGAAGGTTGAGAAGTGAAAAACCCGTACTTATTGCAGATTTCTGGAATGATGGCGAGGCTACCCAGGGCTGCATAGCCGGAGGCAGGCTATTTTTCCATATCAATGCTGCAGGGGACGTGGAACCCTGCGCATTTGCCCACTTTGCAACTGATAATATTAGAGACAAGAGTCTGGAAGAAGTTCTGCAGAATCCACTCTTTAAGGCCATGCAGAAAAGGCATCCCTACAGTGAAAACCACCTGATGCCATGCCCCATTATTGACCACCCTCATATTTTAAGGGAAGTTGTCGCTGAAAGTGGGGCCAAGCCGACTCATGAGGATGCTGAACATGTGATTAAGGGCGAAATTGCCAACCATCTGGATAAAATTTCGGCTCGCTGGCGGGAAACAGCAGAAAAAGAAAAAGCCCAGCGATTAGCTGAAACATAAGCCGGGATTATATCCCGGTTTTTCCTTTTATCTACAGCAATTTTTTGCAGAGGATTTAACCAGAAAATGGAGAAATCAAATCAGTAATTGAAAGAAGGAGGGAGCCTTTTGGTAGAATATCTTCAATCAAAACCTTCTGAAGAGGGTTTTGGGATGCCCGGAGAATTTGAGCCCCACCGGGGCTGTTGGATTCTCTGGCCGGAAAGACCGGATAACTGGAGGCTGGGTGCCAAACCAGCCCAGAAAGCCTTTGCCCGGGTTGCGGAAACCATTAATAGATTTGAACCGGTCACAGTCGGGGTTTCCCGGGGCCAATATAAAAATGCGCGGGCGCTCCTTGATTCCCGAATCAGGGTAGTAGAAATTTCCAGCAATGATTCCTGGGTCAGGGATACTGGGCCTACCTTCGTTAAAAGAGGAGAGGAAATCAGGGCAATTGACTGGAGGTTTAATTCTTACGGGGGCCTTAACGACGGAGCCTATTTCCCCTGGGACCAGGATGAACTTATTGCCGGGAAGATTGCTGAAATAGAGGGGACTGATTGTTACCAGGCACCAATAATTCTGGAAGGCGGTTCCATTCATGTTGACGGGGAAGGAACCTGTCTGACGACAGAACAGTGCCTTTTAAATCCCAACCGGAACCCTGATTTTTCCCGTGAAGATATTGAGAGAATTCTTGCTGAGTATTTAAATGTCCAGAAGATAATCTGGCTTGAGGAAGGAGTTTATGCTGATTCAACCGACGGGCATGTTGATAATCTGGCCTGTTTTGTCAGGCCAGGAGAGGTTCTTTTGACCTGGACCGAAGATACCGATGACCCTCAATATGATATTTCCCGGCGAGCCCTGGAGCGATTGGAAAAATCCAGAGATGCTCGAAACAGGAGAATAAAAGTTCACAAAATCCCTCAGCCCGGACCGCTTTATATTACCGAAAAGGAAATGCAGGGCATTGATTTTTTTGGATCATCAATGGAAAAAAATTCTGATAGGCGCCTGCCGGCTTCTTATGTGAATTACTACCTGGCCAATGGTGCGGTAATTGTTCCAACTTTTTCTGACCCCAATGACCAGAAAGCTCTTGATTTATTTGGGCAATTATATCCCGAACGAAAAGTTGTTGGGGTGCATTCCCGGGAAATAATCCTGGGAGGCGGTAACATCCACTGCATTACCCAACAGGTGCCCCTATAGACAGGAAGAAGGTTTTTTTCTTGGTTTTTAAGGGATTGTTTTGGGCTTAAATCCCAGTAAAACGATAATAATTTAGGCAAATCAAAGAAAAATGGAAGGAGGAAAAAGAATGAGGGAAAATCCGGGAGAAAAAAAGCAAAGGCAGGAGATCCTTAAAAAGATCATTATGGACCTCCATCGGGGGCAGAATGTAGAAAAGGCCAGAGAAGAATTCCAAAAGCTTGTAAAAAATGTCAATGCCCAGGAAATATCGGAGATGGAGCAGGCTTTAATTGAAGAAGGACTTCCTCCAGAGGAGATTCAAGAACTTTGCGATGTTCATGTCCAGGTTTTTAAAGATTCTCTCGAGCAGGAAAGAGCACCCGAGGAGGTTCCGGGGCATCCTGTACACACTTTCATGCAGGAAAACAGGGAGATTGAAAAGGTCCTGAAAAGGTGGAAAGCATTGCTGGATGAACTGGCTGTGAAAAAAGAGAAGGCAGAACTAAAAGAGGAGCTAAAAAAGCAATTCGATCTGCTCCGGGAGGTGGAAAAACACTACCTTCGTAAAGAAAACCAGCTATTTCCTTTCCTGGAGCAAAAGGGAGTTAAAGGTCCATCCCAGGTCATGTGGGGTATCCACGATGAGATAAGGGACAAATTCCGGGTAATTAAAAAAGCCCTGGAAAAAAGCGATTATGGGGAGCTTGAAAAAGCTGGTAGAGAGACATTTCAACAGATGGCGGATATGATTTACAAGGAAGAAAAAATTCTTTTCCCCATGGCCCTGGAAAAGCTGGAAGAAAAGGAATGGGCAAGAGTCAGGGAAGGAGAAGAAGAAATAGGGTTTGCCTTTATTACTCCAGGAAATCAATGGAGGCCCGAGAAACCAGCAGAGGGAGAAAAAACTTCTCCAGAAATGGTGGAATTGAGTAGAGGTTTTCTTACTCCTGAACAACTGGACATGATGATAAAAAACCTGCCTGTAGATATAACTTTTGTTGATGAAAACGATGAGGTTTGTTTTTATTCGGCAAAAGAAGAAAGGGTTTTTCCCCGCAGTCCAGGTATTATCGGCAGGAAAGTACAGGACTGTCATCCCCCTGACAGTGTTGATATAGTGGAGAAAATTTTGCAGGAATTCCGGGCCGGAACCAAGGATCGGGCGGAATTCTGGATCCAGATGGGGGGAAAATTTATTTTCATCCAGTATTTTCCCCTATTCAACCAGGAGAGAGAATATCGGGGAGTTATCGAGGTAACCCAGGAGGTCGACAGGATCCGAGGTCTTGAAGGTGAAAAAAGGCTACTTGACTGGTAAGATAAAAGAGGGTGCGCAGGCACCCTCTTTTTAATGATTTTTTAAAACATTGACGAATTTAAAGTTTTGATTATTCCAGGGAGGAAAAAAGGTTGTTCAGGGATTCCACGAAGGTGGGGTGGGCAAAAGGAGTATCTCGCAGGGTAGTATAGGGGATGTTGCCCAGCATTGCAATCTGGACTGCTCCCATAACTTCTCCTCCCTGGGAACCAAGCATGGTGAAACCCAATATTTTCTCTGTCTTTTTATCGATTATTGCTTTCATTAACCCCTTTGTTTCATCAATTTCCCGGGCCCGGGCGACAGAAGACATGGGAACTTTTGCCTTGAGGAATTCCCTGCCACTTTTTTGGGCTTCTCGTTCAGTAAGCCCTACTCGCCCCAGCTGGGGGTCAATAAAAACAGTATAGGGAACAAGCCTTTCTTCCAGCGGTAGGTTCTGTTTTTCTACCAGGTTGGCGTAGAGAAAGCGGAAATCGTCATAGGAAATATGGGTAAAAGCAGGACCACCTTTAACGTCGCCAATGGCATAAACACCGGGGCAGGTTGTTTCCAGCCACTGGTTAGTTTTGATAAATCCTTGGGAGTCTGTTTTAATCCCGCTGACCTTGAGGTTGAGCTCTTCTGTTGAGGGGGTTCTTCCTGCAGCAACAAGGAGATGAGAACCAGTTACCTCACTTTTTCCCTTTTCATTGGAGTAGGTTAAAGTAATTGTTCCATTTTCTTTTTGAACTTTTTCAACCTGGGAATTGAGGTGAACAGCAATACCTTCTTTTTCCATTATTGCTCTTACCTCCCCGGCAACATCTTCATCTTCCCGGGGCAGAAGCTGTTCATTCCTCTGCAGGATGGTTACCCTACTGCCGAACCTGGAAAACATCTGGCCGAATTCAAGGCCAACGTATCCACCTCCAATAACAAGTAAATGATCAGGGATAGTCTGGAGGTCCATAATATCTAAATTGGTCAGATACGGTGTTTCATCTATCCCCTTGATGGGAGGAATGGTGGGCTGGGTTCCTGTATCAATGATTATGTATTTTCCGGTCAGGGTTTTTTCGCCCTGCTCTGTTTCTACTCTGACTTCTTTTTTCCCGGAAAAGGAGGCTTGCCCGTGAATATAATCCAGGCCAGGGGTTTCTTTAATTCCTTTTTCTATTCCTCCCCGGAAGGCTTTGACGATGCTTTCTTTTCTTTCCCTGATTTTTTCCCACCTTATTGAAGGCTCTCCAACTTCAATTCCAAAATCGGCTGCCCTCTTAACCAGGTGGGCATTGTGGGCCGAAGCAAGCATTGTTTTGGTTGGCGTGCAACCATAATTTACGCAACTACCCCCCGGGTTTTTCCTTTCAACCAGGGCTGTTTTCCACCCCTTGCTGGCCAGTTTAAAAGCAAGCGGTGTTCCGCTCTGACCTGATCCTATTATTACCGCATCATATTTTTTCATCGGGGAACCCCTCCTTATCAGTTATCATTACTTTTTTCTGTAAAAAAACCTCAATCCCTTCAATTATGTATACCTAAAGGTTCAACTGCCTGGGAGGTAAGAATTGAAAAAAGGATTCAAACGGGAGGGAAGCGTAATATCTTTTTGATGGGGTAAACAAGTAAAGCCAAATATTAAGGAGGACTGTG
>PUNE01000075.1 GCA_003551665.1 Halobacteroidaceae bacterium | reverse complement strand
TTTACTATAATAACTACTATCTTCATTTATCACTTTTGCCCTTCCCATTTCTTATATCCTCCTTTTCTATTTCTTTATTATACTTTCGTATTAAATCTAAATAGTTTTTAAAGGTTTTACAATCTCTACATTTTTCTTTTTAGAGCTCATATTTTGCTCTTATCCTTATATAACTTTTATCATTATATGTTGAATACCCGCTTTGAGAGAAATAATGTTTACACCCCTCTATAAGTGTTATAGTTATATCATCTGTTACTTTATAACTTATTTCTAAATCATAAGTTTGAGCACTTGGTACTCCCGCCGGTATTACACCACCTTTTAAATAAAACCCCATTAAATCAGTTTTCATTCTTCCTGCTACCCTTACTCTATCATTAAATATCTCTTTATATAAATA
Organism: Halobacteroidaceae bacterium; assembly: GCA_003551665.1. Classification (GTDB taxonomy): domain Bacteria; phylum Bacillota; class Halanaerobiia; order B1SED10-174; family B1SED10-174; genus T1SED10-26. The sequence goes on along the minus strand of PUNE01000075.1, from coordinate 10,045 downwards.
TATTTCACCTTGTCCTCCTCTTGCTAATTGATTTCCTCCCTCATACATTAAATTATAATCTAATGCTATATACCCTTCTATTGCCTGTACTGTATAACTAAAACTCATAATTATTAATACAATAAATAACAAATTTAATAATTTTCTCATTTTTATTCCTCATCTCCTTTAATTTTCAGTGGGGGAGGAGATTAAGTTAAAGCTAACCGTATTTTCAACTTTTGAAATTATGAAAGCTCTAAACACTCAAGGGGAGGTCTTTTAATACTAATAAAATAGTTAGGATCTCTGTAATGCGTAGCCGTATAGTGATAGGCGTAATTTAATTCCTCTTGCTGACCCTCACTAAGAAAAGGAAACTCTGGATATCTATAGAAATAAACCTTATCACTAGCCTCAATAAGTCTATAACAACTTTCCATTACATCTTCTCTTATACCGTCGTCACTTTCACAAAAGGAAAAGGCATGAAGAGGAGAAAGAGGAAATATATCCTCCTCCCCCACTAATTTCTTGCATAGTATATCAGCTTGCTTTACTCTTAAGGCAGGATTGTCACTATACGGATGGCTTATGAATATTTTCTCCCTCGTCATCGTCTTCTTCCTCCTTTCCTGTATAAGTATACTCTGTAGGCTCACTTGCAGACATATTTACATTTATTTGACCAGCCTCTTCTAAGGTCTGAACAATAGTCTTCAACCCCTCAGTATTTACAATTCTTCTAGTTAAGTTCATTAATTGCTGGTGAGTTAATTTTCTTCTACGTTTTATTAGTCCAAGAACTTCTGAGGTAGGCAATTCAGACTTAGCTGTGGTAAGAGTATCCAATACAGGGGACATGTTTTTCTTAAGTGAATCAAGGTAAAACTCAGACATCTTAAAGTCTTGAGTTTTTACTAATAGTTCATCACTTCTTGCAACTGAAACAATCATACCTAATTTAAGCATGAATGTATCCCATCTAGAAAAGAAATCTGGATTAGGTAAGTTTTCAATTTCTTCTGCGTTTTTACGATACCACTTTTTATACCATTCTTTTGCCTTTTTTGATACTCTAAAGTTCCCACTAAGATTAGATATATGGTTTAAATCATGAAGTAAGTTATCTTCTATCTCCTCTATATTATCAGGTATCTCATCCTCAGGAAAAGGAATTAGTCTTTTAGGACTATCCTGATATAAGAACATACACCTAGAAATAAAACCTCCTCCGACAGCTTTTTCTGGAATAGCTTCTCTTAACCATCTTCCTGTAGAAGCTCCAAGAAAAGTAATATATACGTTATTCAAAGTATCTCTTCCTGAACTTTTTGTCTGATATTCCCACTTATCACTAGCCCCATATAAATCTGTAAGAGTAGTGATAATTCCTGTATCCATTGCATCAGTGCCTAAGAAAGAGGACAACTCATCAGCTGCTATAATACCTGATGATTTTGCTTCAATTTTGCCCTCTTCTATATCAGAAAGTTGAATGTTTTCTCCGAGAAATTGTATAAGTCTTTCATTGGTAAGCTTCTGAGCAAATTTTCTAGGAGGATTTTCTATTTTAGAAAGCAAATCCATCCCAATGCCTATACATGCTGACTTATGGCACTTAGATGTACCAGCAACTAAAATAGTGTAGGTGTTAGGATAGAGTTCAAAGTATTTTTTATCCATCTTAACTTTTCTATCTAATGTAGCAGATATTATAGACATTGCTACAAATAAGTGAAACAGCTCTGGAGACTCTTGACCTTTAGTAAACTCAAGGTACTCTGCAAACCAAGAGTCTTCGCATCGTCTACTCATAATAAACCCTCCCCTCCTATGATACGTCTTTCCAGTTAGAACCAACGTTTACCTCAGTGGGGATAGAAATTTCATGACCATTTATAGTAAAAGGTCTTTCAAGAGCTATTTTAATTATCTTAGAACCATGTTCAATCCATTCTTCTTCATTAGGAACCTGAGCAAACATTTCATCGTGTAGATTCATCATAAATCTTCCAGGATAAGGCATTTTAGCATATATCTCAAGGGTAGCTCTATGCAAACAATCACCTACAGTAGATTGAGGAATATATGCAACAGCTTCTCTAAATAAAGAATGGTTCATTCTATCATTAAAATACCTCTTTCTTCCAAATGGATTAATAAGAGTTCTATCCCTTCTGACTTTTTCTTCTACACTTTTATGCCAAAGCCTTACACGGGGATACGTATCATGATATTTCTTAAGAAGCTCTTTAGCTTTAGCTACAGTAACTCCTGCGTGTTTAGCAAAGGTTCTATTACCCATCATATAATTAGAGTTTCCTGTAACAGAAATCGTATTATTAGTTCTTACTAGAAAATAAGAGGATGGCACTTTTACACAATAAACTTTCCCTTTATAATCCTCTTTAGTAACTTCTCCTGTATTTACATGACTTAGGGATCTATTATTTATAGTTAAAAGGTATAAATCCTTTCTATTCCCTTCCCTATTTATTTTCTCGTTCCAAAGAGCTTGTTTTCCAATCCCATGACATAATGTTTGTATGATCTCAGCATTCTCCCGATGCGTAGTAGAGTACCTCTCTGCAACACCTTCGGATCCTTTATTACCATCCCATCTTGTTACTTCATCAACAACAGCCTCCTTTAATTCTTTGCTTTCATGCATAATTGACCACTTGAACGTTTTACTTTTATCCCAAGATATAAACCGCTCAATTAGAGGAAAGTCTTCTTTACGAACTTTAACAGAAAAGTCACCCTGTTTCCCCTCTTTGATATCTAATTCTCCCTTAGTTAACCTCTTTAATCGTTTTACCTTTCTTTGGTTCTTTAGATAAAACTCCATTGTATTTCCGCTTCTGCAGGTAGCATCAGCTTGAATTGCTACGGCAAGCCTAGCCAATCTTACTTCTTCTACAGAGTAAGAACTTATTCCATCCAAGGTTCCATTAGTTATTAACTTCATTGACTTCTCAAAGCTTTCACCAGCCCTAACTTCTTTCAAGGGATTCGACTTTCTAGTTTTATAAGGTATTCTGTGTTTAGGAGTCATTGCTATATCTACTGCTGTAGTTTTAATCCTTCTCATTTCTCCCTCAAAGTCAAGCGTTACTTTCTCAGCATTAATGAAATTAATTTTATTCCCCTTTCCTGTAGGATCAGCTTGAGCAATTACTTCATTATCTTCCATGTCTTCTATTCGTTTCCATCCATCAAGTGTTAATACCTCAGCGTCAGGTTTTAAACACCCATGAGTTATTCTTTTACCCATCTCTCTTTCATCTTTAGTTACTTGATCTGGTAGCTTGTTAAAAATCATCGCGGCATTATTAGTATGAATATCTCCTCCACTTTCTACTACTTCCATCATCTTTTTATCCTCACAAAGATAAGCTACAACTCTGTTTTCTGCCTGAGATAAGTCAGCCCCTAGAAATACAAAACCGTCATCAGGAACTAAAATACCTCTATAGGTTTTCTCTACATTTTGAAGGTTCATTCCTTTGTTATCATGTGTTTTACTTGAAGATAACCTACCTGTCTTTGTGCCAGATACATTATAAGTGCATCTCATTCTAAAATCATCGTCGAGATTAATGTCAAAATAAGATGACTTAACGTCTCTCTTTTTTCTTAAGTCTAATATTAAGTTTATTTCATCAGCTTGTTCTTCCTTTCTTATCTTTAATAGAGTATCCTCATCAGTTCTAAGATTTCCTTTTTCTGTTGTTCGTTTCTTAGCTCCTAAGACTTCATATAAATATTCTTGCAAAGAGTTGCTAGGATTTACATTTATTTCCATGCCTATTCTTTCTTTGAGTTCTTTCCGCATATCTTCAATATCTTTTTCTACTTGAGATTTAACCTTCTCAAAAGTTTCTCTATCTATCTTTACTCCATACTGTTGCACCTTAATATACATTTCAAGCATTGGATGAATATGACTTCTATAAAAATCATACAAAGTATCGTAGTCAGAGTGTTCTGTACTGATTTCATTTAAATCTCTGACTAAACCTTCAGCAACTTCAAAAGTGCCTATACTATCTTTCGCATTATATATCCAACGCTCTTCAGTAGAAGTATCTTTATAATATGGAATGTCTGTATAGATAGAGGTAAGAAAAGCTAAACTTTTGGGAAACTCAGGATAAACAACCTTTGAAGCATTCATAGTATCAAACCAAAGGTTATTTACTGGAATATCTCTATTAAATTCAAGAAACATTATATCGTACTGTGCATTTTGAGCAATCTTTTTAACACTTTTATCAGCTAACAAATCGGCAAGAGCTAATAAAATTTCTATCTCATCATGTATAGACCAATACGACTCTCCTCCCCCACTGGTAAAGGGAATACACATTCCATAATCATCAGCTGGAGCTAACCCTAAACAATCAATAAACCAATCTTCATTAGGCAACTCCTTAGTTTCAATATCAAAGCTTAGTTTATCAGCTTTTTTACACTCTCTTAGAAAACTTAAGACTTCTGATTTACTCGGACCAGTAAAGAATTTTCTTTCTTTCTTTTTAACTTCTGGATAATAAGATTCTTTTTTAGCTTTCTTTAAGTCAAACAATACAATAGGATTTTCTTGGTAAATTCTCAATATTCTTGCTGGATGATAAGTTCCTATAACCTTTCCCACAGGAGAGTCTACAACTGAACCTCTCCATTGCATAATACTAAGACTGTTATCATCCATAACAGCTCTTATAGCTTCCTTACCTAATGCAATAGTTATATTAGGATTTACTTCTTTAATCTCTTCTCTTAGATTTTTTCTAGCTGTTAATAATTCTTCTGTAGGAGTAGACTTATTATAAAAGACTTTAAAATTATTTTTTGGAGGTCTAGTCTTTATTACATTTGTAATATAGCAACGATGTCTTTTTATTCCTACTTTATCAAGCATTTGATTTAATAATCTTCCTGAAGACCCTACAAAGGGTTTACCCTTTTTCTCTTCAGCAGCTCCAGGAGCATCTCCAACAATCACTATATCAGCATCTTTTGGTCCGATGGCAGAAATTTTCTTTCTGCCACCTAAGTTGACATTAGCTTTAGGCATTTTATTCCTCCTCTACTAATTGCTTTTCAATGAGTTCAACAGCAGAAGCAAACGTTGTTTTATCTAATTCTGTTCCCACAACGTACCTCTCTGCTTTTGCCGAAGCTATTACAGCTGACCCAGAACCCATAAAGGGTATCAGCACTCTCTCCCCAGGGTCTGTAGAAGCTTCAACAAGAGCTCTATTCATTTCAACAGGTTTCTGAGCAGAGTGTATTCTTTTATATCCTTCAGGTCTACTGATAGTATATACATTGTGATGAGTTGTATTAAGCTTTCTAGAGCCTTTCCAACAATGAAAGATTACTTCATAGGCTTTAGGATAAGTTTTACCTTTAGCTGCAGAACCTCCTCTATCTTTATTATAAATCACAGGAACGGGATCTACTTCAAACCCAGCGTCCTTTATAATATCCCTAAAGATTCCATAATTAGCAATCCCAAAGTACATATACATATGAGTATCAGGTTTAAGAATTCTATAAAACTCTCTACAAGCCTCGTCAACCAAAGCAATAGAATACTCTAAACTGTCATCATATTCTACTCCAGACTCTCTAGACAATCTACTTTTAGTATCCATTTCTATACCCCAAGGAGGATCAGCTAAAATTAAGTCGAATGTTTCATCCCCCTGCTTAGCCATATAGTCAAGAACATCTTCATTATAAACTTCATAAAACTCACTTAATTGTTTACCTCCAACCATTTCTGCCATCTGTTCAAGAGTTTCTCGCTCTTCTATTTCTTTTAACTTTTTCCACGCTCCAGTTTTAGTATCACAGTCTTTAAGCTCAGGGTAATCAGACATTGCCTCGGCTAATTTAATGTCCTGAGAAACTGTTCCTAAAGATTCATCGAGCAACTTTGCAGTATCTTTAGTTCCCCATCCATCAGACTCATGACCTTTAACTCTTTGACCATGTTGTATTTGTTTTATAAGATGAATTTCTTCCTTAGCTTTAACCTCTTCAGACCAAGTAAACTTCTTACGATATAAATTTTCCTCAAGTTCCATTTCTTTTCTCTCTAATTCGGACAACTCACCTAGTTTTCTAACCTCAATCTCATCCATCTGCAACTGTTCACATGCACGTAGTCTGCGTTCTCCAGCAATTAAAATGCCATCTTCATTAACCACAGGAGGATGAATAAGACCATGTTTCTCAATAGACTCTGCTAATTCATCAATATCTCCAAATTCTTGCCTAAATCTTTGGTCAACTTTAATGTTTTCAATTTTCATTTTCGTCATTAATTAACACTCCTTCTTTATATATTAAAGTCTGATTACAGTCAAAACAATGCAATTTCTTTACTCCTTCAGGATCTGCTAAAGTAGTTGCATTTACAGTATTATCATGAGGACAATTCTTCTTAGTCATTTGTTTATTCTTAGCTATCTGTTCTGCATTTTCTGCATAACTTTTAATAGCTCTAAACAACCCAAGTTTATTTTCATACATAAAGTCTTCCTCTATAATATCAGCTATTTTATCTTTAAACAGTTCATTATATTCCCCAGGATTCATTCGTTAGTCCACCCCCTCTTTCTTCTATTTGCTGCTCTTATCAACTTTAATAATTCCAAACAAAGATCCTCTTCGTCTGTAATATTATAATCTTTTCTTTTCTTCTTTCTAGCAGTTTTACCAAGACGCTTCCAATAGCTTAGTTGACTTTTAGATACTCCTAATATCCTTCTAACCTGGTCAAGAGAATCTCCGTGTCTAACCCCAGCATAAAAAGTTCTAAGTTCCTTATCAGTCGGTGCTCTTCTCATGAAATTACCCCCATTGATATCTATATTTCTTAAACATACTTTTATCTACTTCTTCCCAATGAAGCAAATGATACCTTGAGTCTTGATTACTCATCCATAGACTCCTAACATATTCAATGGGATGTGTATCCTGAATAAAGCTAGAGCCAAAATCCCATGTACTCGATTATCTATTACGATAAGCAAAAGTCACAAAGTAGTATTTCTGCTCTCTTTTCATAAGGCACCTCCTTAATCTACGTTTTCATATTCTTCATCTGAGTCTGAATTATAACCTTTTCTATCAGTATCGCCTTTTTGCCTTCCAAAATTTTCTTCATTCTTTCCCATATACAGCCTATATATTTCATCAACGTCACAACCAGCTACTATAAGAGCCTGAATAGTAAAGTGAAGTACGTCTATCCATTCTTCCTTAACAGCTTCTTCATCCACAGACTTTTTATTAACCCACCATTTCCAGTTTAGCTCTCTTTGCATTTCATGAATTTCATCTCCTACAGCATTTTTATGAGCCAGCATAGCAGCACTAAAATTAGACCATTCTAAATCCCTTTTACTAAGCACATTATTCAATAACTCTTCCTGTTTTCTAACAATTTCATCTAATTTATCCATTACAAACCTCCTTACTATTTTAACTCTTTACTAACAATTATTATAGTAACTACAAAGAAGAAAAGCAACCCTATCCAACTAAAAAGAGACAGAATTATAACCATTGGTACTGTAGTAGCTTTTATTTCATCTTCCTTATAATACCTTATGCAAGTCAATGAAGCTATCACAATACCAAAGACCAAAACTCCCCAAAGATACCAATCCATAAACGTACCCATAGAATTTTCCTCCTTTAAGTGGGGGAGGAGATTAAGTTTACTCCTCCCCGCTTTTTCAAATATTGAAAATACAAAATCCTAACAAGTACTATACCCACATTTCCTACAGACAACACAACCAGAGGATTTAACCATATCAAATCCACATTTAGGACAGGGATTGTCTGGGTCGTCTCTTTGTTTAGTCTCCTTGGGATTCCCATTAACAATACCATTCAACTTTAAACCTAACGCATGTGGACAGCTAGCTCCTGGACTTATTTCCTCTCCCCTGGCTTTAGCTACTTGGTACGATACGCAAGGACTGACTGACAGAAGTTGGTCAATAACCCTCTCTATAGGGATACCCCCTCTCAGTGCTAAACTATTTATTCGTGATAAAGCCTCAGTAGACGATTTACAACCACCATTCTTAGTTTCTGTAAACACTTCTACAATGTTTTCATCCTCGTCAAATACTACAATTAAATACATTGTGCCACAGCCTGTTTTCATTTTAAACCGTCTACTGGGAGCCACAATTTGAGCTTTTTCAATTCCGTCTTCGTCTACTCTATCCTCCTCCCCCACTGAAATATCATCAAGAACCTGTATAGTGCGAGATTTGTTCCTGTAAACTGTAAGACCTTTACAGTCCATATCGTAAGCTAGGGTAAAAGCATTCCGAACATCGTTTATTGTAGCACTCTCTGGCATGTTAATTGTTTTTGAAATAGAAGCTCCTATATGCTCTTGCCATGCAGCCTGCATTCGAATGTGCCATTCAGGGTCTATATCAAGAGCAGTTCGTAAAACATTATCAGAAGCGTTTTGAACAAAGTCATATTCCATCTGAGTAATGTTTCCATCTTTATCTGTATGAGTGTATTGAGTAGAGAATAAAGGTTCGATACCTCCTGTAGTTGTAGCTAACATTGCTCTTGAACCTGTAGGAGCAACTGTAGTTACCACAGCATTTCTTCTGTGGATTTTTTCTTTAATAAGATCTATTGGGATTTCTTTCTCTGCCCCAATTGATGTGCTTGCTGTAATAGCTCTGCCATTTATAAACTCAGATATTTCCTTAGCAAGTTCTATTGCTTCTTTTGAATCATAAGGAATACCTAGTTTAATAAGCATTTCAGCCCATCCCATAACTCCAACACCTATTTTTCTATACTTCTTAGCTACTTCTTCAATCTCAGGTACTGGATAATTATTAAGGTCAATGACATTATCAAGAAACCTAACAGCAGTAAAGACAGTATTTTCTATTTTACTCTTATCAATTCTTCCATCAACTACCATATTACCTAAGTTTACAGCTCCTAATACACACTGTTCATACCTGAGTAATGGTTGCTCACCACAGACATTGACTCCTTTAATATCCTCACTTAAAGGATGTTTCTCGTTTACCTTATCAAGAAAGACCATCCCGGGTTCTCCATTTTTCCATGAATACTCGGCTATTGCATCAAATATATCACGAGCAGGTATGGACTCTACTACCTTATTGTTTTTAGGATTTATTAGATCGTAGTCTTCTCCTTGTTTTACAGCCTTCATAAACTCTTTGTCTACCATTACTGAGATGTTTGTATTAATTAATTGATCTTCTAAAAGTTTTCTTTTTAAGATTTCTAAGTTCTGACTAGAGAGAGTGTTTTTTAAGCCATCGTACACTTTTTGATTTCTCTCGTCTAATTCTCCTTTACAAGAGATGAATTTCATAATATCTGGATGAGACACATGAAGATTACTCATCATAGCACCTTTACGTCTTCCTCCTTGTTTCACCTCTCTGATGTCGGACTCAGCCTTTCTTATAAAAGAAACTGGGCCGGATGATACACCTTCGGTAGACCCTACCATATCTCCTTCAGGTCTAAGGTTAGAATAAATTACTCCTACACCTGCTCCATATTTAGTCACTAAGTCAATCTCTGTTTCTGTATGAGAGATAGATTCCATTGAGTCTTCCATCTCTAACACTAAACAAGCGGACATATAAGGCAATTCTGTGCCTGCTGACATTAAAGCAGGTGAGTTAGGTATGAAGTCCTTTTCATTCATTACATGAACAAAAGCTTCTTCATATTCCTTTCTTTTCTTTTCCTCTTCATTTGAAGCTACAAATTTAGCAACTCTAATTACCACATCTGTGTAAGTCTTTTCATCTTTTCTTAAATATCTTTCAATCAATTTTGACATAAAATTCCTCCTACTTCTACTTTAGATTAGGGATTAGCCTCAAAAAAGGCTCCTGTACCACTGCATAAGTCTAGTATATGTCTGTCTTTGATTTTGCGGGTAATCTTTTTCACCTCCTTAAGCAAAAATAAACACTCCATAAAGCAGGAAGAGATCATCTCCCTT
>PUNE01000056.1 GCA_003551665.1 Halobacteroidaceae bacterium | reverse complement strand
TAAGATGTTCGAGAAGCAAATTGATGCATTTAAGGATGAATATAAACTATTATTATGGGATATGCCGGAGCATGGTCAGTCGGTTAAACTCTACAAAGACTTTGATTTTGCCATTGTTGCATATAGTTTTATCGAGTTGTTGAATGAACTGGAAATTAAAGAAGTTATACTGGTCGGGGTTTCCTTGGGAGGATGGGTTGGTCAGTTTATTGCCCATAAATATCCAGAGCGGGTTAAAGCGCTGGCTATTGAAGGCTCTATTCCTTTACATGTGGATTTAAGAAAGATGGCTTTTATTTTTCAGGTCTATTGTATTGTGTTCAGACTTTTACCCTGGGGAATAGTAAAAAAGATAATGGTAAAAATGACTGAAAAAATGGAACTTGACCCGGGTTTAAAAGAAACTTTCATGGATATTTTCGTCAGGCTTGAAAAGAAAACTGTATTACACCTGTTTGGAGGGGTGAGCCGGGAAATCAAGAAGGGAATAGAAGAAGAGGTCCCCCACCCGATTTTGATGACACATGGAGAAAAAGAGCTTACGTTCTTCAAAAAAATGGGCCGGAGCTGGCAGAAGGAAAATCCCCGTTTGGATTACCGGGAAATACCCGGTGCAGGGCATGGAGCAAATACTTTTAATCCTGAAGCATATAATAAGGAGGTAAAAAGCTTTTTAGCAACCTGGAAATGAAGCCGCCAGGGAGGTAAATTAGCTTGTCGGAAAATTTTATCCTTTTGACCTGGAAGAGATGCCGGAAATAGCCCTGCGGTTGGAAGTAGCAGGGGTGGTTGTAATACTTTTTGTGGCTTTGCTTATTATTTTAAGTAATACTTCTGGGTGGTTGACCAAAAAGGATCACAGGATATGTTTTGAGTAAAGTTACCATAGAGTAAGAACGATAGAATCTAGGGAAAGACAGGATTTCCTTCGCACAAGGTCCGGCTTACCGTATTCCCGGGATGCCTGAAACATGCTGTTTTCGTTAGTTCCCGCCCTGTAGAGGCACCTGTTTGGCCCCGGTTAACTGTCCCAGATTTAAGAAACCCCTCAACTAAAAAAACAAACTTTTGTCAGGGTTGTTTGGCAGGCGAACCTGTTAGGATAAGCTTAAAAGAAAATCATGCTTACTTAAGCTAGCCCAGGGTTGTCGTTTGTATGAAATGTCTTTTTTAAATGAGGTTGAACTGCTAATGAGAGATTTAATTAAGCTCACAAAAGGCCTGACCAAGGACTACACTTTAGGTGACAGTTCCTTTAGCACAGCCGCCAGAAAGTTATTGTATATTAATAGTAAATATGTTATTTATATCCACCAGGAAGAGCTGTTTTAACGCTCTTGATTTTTGGTTTTAATTTTATGCAACGCTACTAATTTTATATCATTTTTTCCAAGGGGAGGCTAACAGGATGTAAATTATTTATTGCTTGTGGCGTGTGGATAACAAAAGAGAGAAAATTGGGGAGATTTGAGAGGAGGAATTAAGAGTGGCTGAACAATTAACAAATTTGTTGGTGGACTTAAAGAATGAAAAATTCTTATCTCAGTTGAAAGATAGAGCTACAAAGGAAGATCCGGTAAAAATTTTAGATGAATGTAAAAGGGGTATGGAAATTGTAGGTGAACGATTTGAAAAGGGTGAGTATTTTTTAGCAGAGCTCATGTTATCTGGACAATTATTTAAAGAGGCATCTGCAATACTTGAACCTTACCTTTTGGAATCAGGTGCTCAGGAATATCGGGGAACAATTGTATTAGCAACGTTGAAAGGTGACATTCATGATTTAGGCAAAGATATTTTTGCCACCCTTGCAAGGGCACACGGGTTCGAGGTGCATGATTTAGGTGTTGATGTGCCTGCTTCTACAGTGGTAGATAAAGTCAAGGAGGTACAACCAAACATATTAGGCTATTCCTGCTTGATTACCACAAGTTTTGAACCAATGAAAGAGGCTACAGAAGAGATTGAAAGAGAGGGTTTGAGGGAAAAACTTAAGCTTACAGTTGGTGGTGGAGCTACTGATGAATTCACCAAAAAATACCTTAATGCTGACTTTCAGACCACAGATGCAGCTGAAGGTATAAACTATTGTTTAAAAGTAGTAGGAGGTGAACTAAATGAGTAGAGAAACCATGAATGTTGAAGAAAGAGTATGGGCAGCAATAAACTTAGAAAAGCCTGACCGTTTGCCTGTTGCACCAGATTGCCAACCTGCAGGAGCAGCAAAGTTAACTGGTCGTACTCAATCTGTTGTGGCAAATGATCCAGAAGAAGCATTAAATGCAGAACTGGAAGCATTTGATAAATATGGTGGATGGGATATGTACCATATGGCAGTACCCAGTACAAATATAAACACTTTATTTCTAGGGATGAAAGTCAAACTTCCTGGTAGAGAACTGTTGGATAACGAACCATATCAGGTAGTGGAGGAAGAAGTAGTAAAACTTGAAGACTATAATAATATAATTGAAGGTGGTTGGCAAAATTTTTTTATGAACGATTTGCTTTATAGGATTGCTCATGAAAGTGATAACATTCCTGAATTAATTAATAAAATACAGGAAATTGTTCAAAAAGCATTTCAAGAATGGGCAAAACGAGATACTTATGTGCCTTGTTGGGCTGGCGATTTACATCCATTTTTTAAACTATCTCTCACAAGATCCATGATTAAATTTACTGAAGATCTTTATTATAGACCGGAAATAGTTGAAAAGGCGCTTGATCGAATGGTTCAAGAAACAATTAAGACTGTTATAGATAAAGTTCGAGCAACAGGAAGTAAAATTGCCTGGCTTTGTGAAGAGCGTGCGGGAGGGTTTTTTTATCCATTACCAATATTCGAAAAATACTGGTGGAAGTATACGGTGCAGATAGTTGATGCTTTGTGGTCAGAAGGTATTATATCACTTTGGCACTTAGATACAAGTTGGGATAAAAATTTTCACTATTTTAAGAAACTCCCCAAAGGATCTGTTATTTTGCATTTTGATGGAACCACTGATATTTTTGCTGCCAAAAAAGAACTAGGTGGACATCTATGTCTGATGGGGGATGTTCATCCTTCGTTGCTTTCTTTAGGGAAACCAGAAGATGTAGAAAATTATGTTAAACGCTTAATAGACGAGGTTAGCTATGATGGTGGATTAATCTTATCAACGGGATGTAATGTTCCAGCAGCAATAAAACCTGATAATTTCAAAGCATTGGTAGATACGGGGAAGAATTACGAGTTTAGTAAGTAGTAAGCTACTTATACTTAGTACAAAGGATTAGGGCTTAATTGAGTGGTCGGTGATTATAAACTTAACAATAATCACCGACCACTAATAAATATGGCGAGCATCATGATAAGGATGGTAAAAAATGCAGCTAGTAATTATTTGCGGCATGTTAGGTTCTGGAAAAACCACACTTCTCTTAAGGTTGGTTAAGCTCCTTCAAAGTGATTATTCACAAATAGCAATAATTGAGAATGAGGTTGGTGAAGTAGGCGTAGATGCTAATTATTTAAGTAGAAAAGGGCTTAACGTACAAGAACTATATTCAGGATGTGTCTGTTGTACTTTATCCACAGATCTCATTGTTACATTAGAAAAATTACAAGAATTATATTCACCTGAAATTGTATTTATGGAAGCATCAGGTGTGGCAAGACCTAATGATTTATTAAACACAATAGAGCAATACGGAACCATGATTGAGGATGTAAAGGTGTTGTCAATTATAGACGCAACAAGATATGTTCTTTTTTCAGAAATGCTTAGCGAACTTCTTTGTGCACACATAGAATGCTCAGATGTTCTTATAATAAATAAGATTGACGAAACAAAGCGAGAAGAAATAGGCAATATCAAAGAAGATACTCTAATTAAAAAGAATAATGCAAAAACCTGGTTTATATCAGTAGAAAGTGATGATTATATACCGGCAAGGAAGTGGTTAACTTGAATAAAGAGCATGATTTTGAACCAGCAGTTTGCTCAAGGGAGCTATACATAGACCTAAAGCATACCTTGCAAAAAGAACAATTAATCAACAGGGTAGAAAAGTTTTTATGTTTATTAACAGATGAGTTAGCGGAAAAGGGATGCAATTTAATCGGTCATATAAAAGGCATGATTGATGGTGGGAATGCAGGTAGTTTATTTTTTAGTCTTACATCCTTTAATAAAGAACCTCATTTTAAAGGGGATATGCAACACGTTAAGGAGATAAAGGTAACATTAAACGTTATAGTTTATGGCATAAATGAAAATCAACTTGAAGCTAAAGTAGATGAACTTGAGTATTTATTAAAAACGGATAGTAAGTGTTGAAATAGATGAATCACACTTTTTGAAGTAGTTACCAGTTTTACCCGATGCGGCGGTCATAACTGCCGCCAGAAAAGCAGACCGAACCCAAATGGACGACTTAGTAACAGAAGATCCTGATGCTTTCTTTGTATTCGACAGAGCTTACGTTGATTACGATAAATTTGATTGCTGCTGCGATCAAAGTATCCGGTTCGCCAGCCGTTTGAAAGCCAGTGCCCTGGTAGAAGTAAAAGAAGAATTCCCGGTAGGCCCAGACAGTACAATCATCAAAGATTCCAGGGTGGTACTGGGAAAAAAGGGCTTGAACCAGATGAATAATGCTTTACGGATCAATGAGACCACCGATTCTGAAGGCAAAAGCATAAAAATTATTACCAACGATTTTACTTTAAGTGCTCAAGAAATCGGCGATATCTACCGCAACCGCTGGCAGATAGAGATCTTTTTCAAATGGATCAAGCAGCATTTATTCATCAAGCACTTCTACGGTACCGGTGAACAGGCAGTAGAGCTGCAGTTATATATCAGGTTAAGCTAACCGCCGACCCGGAAGAAGCCGGAGAAATAACAGGAGAAGGGGCTTCCCGGGCTGGAGAAGAAGTGATGGTTAAAGCTTCTCCCGGAGAAAAGTATGAATTTGTAAAGTAGGCAGAAGATGGTGACATTGATTGCATTACCCTCAGAAAGTGCCGTGATTTCCAACGCAGCTTATAAAACTCTCGATCGGGTTGACAGCTGCAACAAGCTATTATATAATTACATTGAACAATCAATGAACGAAGCTTATTTTTACAGGGAGCATGGCGGATGCCAGAAAAACTAAACCAGCGACAGGTTAAAGCTTTAGAGCGAAGACAAGAGATTCTCCACGTAGCAAAGAGGCTTTTTGCAGCGCATGGCTACCACGCTACAACAACCAGGTCCATAAACAAAGAAATGGGCATGGCGGACGGATTGTTGTACCACTACTTTCCCAACGGAAAAAGGGAAATCTTAGAGACAATCATTGAAGAAGAAATGTCCAGGAAAGAAGAGAGCTTTTTCAGCAAGGTGGAGGAAATCGATGTTGCAGAAGGGCTGGAAACTGTTTTAAAGAAACTAGGTACCATCCTACTTAATGCAGGCACCAGGGATCGCGAGTTGATTGTGATTATGTTCAGGGAAAATACCCTGCTTGCAGATTCAGTCCTGAAGCAGACGCCGCAAGTTATGCAGCAGTTTTTACAACGCACTGAGGCAATTTTCCAGGCCTTTATCGACCGGGGAGAAATCCGGGAACTGGATACCAGGTTTATGGTAGTACAGTTTTTTGGACAGTTCACCTTGTATTTTATCTATAACATTTTGTTTGAAGACAGTTTGTTTGTCGGCGATGAAGAGGCCTACCTGGATTTGGCTGTAGAACAAACTCTCAAGGCATGGAAGGCATAAAAAAATTTTGCCTGAAATTTGAGTGAGCGTTCAGTGAAATACCTTCGAAATTACCAAAAGGGTGAATAAATTTCTTGAAAGGGGTGGTATTAGTGGGCAGGCTTTATTACCTGAATGAAAATAATTAAGGAAAGGAGAGATCGATGATGCGGATGACTAAAAGCATGGAATTAGGAAAACGTTTTTTTGGAGAAAAAGCTTTTTCTAAAATCATGGGTTACCTGAAAAAAGATCCCTATCGAAACCTGGAAAAGGCACTCGATCTGGTGGAAAAAGTAGCGGTAGCGCCCAACCATAAAGAATATGCCATAAACATCAAGGCTCATCTGAACGAAAACCGGGCGACAAAAGAATACATCAGCCGGGTAATCAATGAGCTTGACGAAAATGTGCACAACCACCTTCTGAACAACTTTTTCGTCAACGGTTCTCTAATCGGGGTGCCAAAACAAGCGCAGCTGAGTGAAGAGTACGGGTTTAACATTCCCTATACTATACTGATCGATCCCACCAGTAAGTGCAACTTAAGGTGCAGGGGTTGCTGGGCCGGGGCTTACGAGAAACATCACACCCTGAGTTTTGAAGAG
Source organism: Halobacteroidaceae bacterium (assembly GCA_003551665.1). Lineage (GTDB taxonomy): Bacteria > Bacillota > Halanaerobiia > B1SED10-174 > B1SED10-174 > T1SED10-26. The sequence continues at coordinate 4,337 of PUNE01000056.1, read as the reverse complement.
GTTGACCGCATTGTTACCGAGGGCAAGGAACTGGGAATGTACTTTATGGTTATGTCAGGCGGCGAGCCGATGATGTGGCCGCATCTGGAACAGCTTTGTCGCAAACATTATGGTGTGGCCTTTATGATCTATACAAACGGAACGATGATCAATCAAGAGGCAGCCCGGTGGATGCGCGAAGCCGGCAATATTACCCCGGCCATCAGCGTAGAGGGCAACCGGGAAACAACTGATCGCCGCCGTGGAAAAGGGGTTTATAACCAAATCATGGCTGCCATGGATTACTTGAAAGAAAACGGGGTAGCCTTTGGTTTCAGCATCACGGTTACCAGCGAGAATGCCGAAGAAGCATTTTCCGATGAGTTCATTGACCTGATGATCGCTAAAGGAGCGCTATACGGTTGGTCCTTCCACTATATCCCCATCGGCAGCAACCCGGATTTTTCATTAATGGTTAAACCTGAGCAGAGGGCAGCTTTAGTCGACCGGGTTCGTTATATTCGCTCAAACAAGCCGATCCAGATCGCTGATTTTTGGAATGACGGTGAATACAGCGGGGGCTGTATAGCAGGCGGCAGGCGGTTTTTCCATATTACTGCAAGCGGTGATGTGGAACCCTGTGCTTTCGTCCACTTTACCATTGACAACATTAAGGGTAAACCGCTAAAAGAGGTCCTGGCCAACCCGCTTTTCAAAGCTTACCGGGACCATCAGCCGTTCAGCGAAAACATGCTTCGGCCGTGCCCCTTGATTGATACACCGGAACAGTTACGGGAAATGGTCAGAGAAACCGGGGCCAAACCCAGTCACGAGGGTGCGGAAGCGATCCTGGATGACCAGATGGCAGCCAAAATGGATGCTGTCGCCGCTACCTGGAAGGAAAAAGCTGATCAAAAGTGGGCAGAAGTAAACAAAGATGAAATAGTGGAAGAAAAACAAGAAGCATGGGTTTGAAAACTAAGGGCAGCCGGTGAGGTCGTTAGAGCCGGCTGCCCTTGCTTTATCAACTACAGCTCTTACAATAATTAATCCCTCTGCTGCCTGCAATCTCGCAGCCTTGTTGCCGCCCATATCCATAATTACCGGGATAAAGATAGCCGGGGCTACTACCGTCTCCAGGGTTTCTTCAAAAGCGTAGATTACCACACCGGCCAGCAGCCCACCGATCAAGGTTACTACCAGGAAGGGCAGGCGCACTTGCCATGAGTGCCACAGGTTGCCGAAAATCAGCTTGGAGCTGCGGCCTTCTTCCCGCTTGTAGATAAACGATCCGACCCCGGTTTTCTTGAGCATGTCCTCGGTGGATTCTTTTTCAAGGATATCGATGGCGTGATCTACGGTGACAATACCGACGAGCCGATCTTCGCTGTCGACCACAGGAACGGCAAGCAGGTCTCTGTCTTTAAACAAGCGGGCTAATTCTTCCTGGTCGGTGCTGGTGGCAACATAGGTAACATCCTTATAGAGCACATAGAGTGTTTCCGCTTCGTTTTTCTTGGCCCTGATTTTCTGTAAAGCCTGCTCAATGGTAACACTGCGTTTTAAATTGATATATTCCGGGGTCATGATCCGGCCTGCCGTTTCAGGGGCATAGCCCAGCAGATAAAGATATTGGATGTTAATATTAACCAGGGTGCAAAACAGGTACTTGCTGCTGCATTTACTGTACAGAAAGTAAGCAATCAAGCAGCTTTCTCTCCGGCAACCGTTATATCTTCCAGTTCTTGATACCATACCAAAGTATGGTTTTTATTTAACCCCAAAACCCTTACTTTTCGCAGGTCTCTTAAGGGAGTTTTTTTATTATGCTTATTACAGCCTCAGGTTAAAGGGTTGAGGTTAATCAACAAGCGATGGGAGAGTGTAAAATGTATTTCAAAACAGAAGCCGGATCGATTTACTATGAAGTTAGTGGCCCCCGAAACACCCCGGCGGTGGTGTTTACCCACGGCGGAGGTTTGAACGGCCACATGTTTAAAGACCAGACCCGGGCTTTAAAAGACCAGTACAGGGTAGTTACCTGGGATCTCCAGGGGCATGGGCGATCAGTGCCGCTGAAAGAAAATCTGAATGTCCCTAAGATGGCCGATTGACTGGTTGGGATTATGGACGAGGCCGGGATCGAGGAAGCCGTCCTGGTCGGACAGTCCCTTGGGACATATGTGAGCCAGCATGCAGCCCTTAAATACCCGCACCGGTTCAAAGCCAATGTCAGCATAGGGGGGCTGCCCATTGATAAACCGATGAGCAGGCTTACCCTGTACGGTTTCAAGATCTTAATGTCCATCAGCAGGCTCTTTCCAGAAAACTTACTCTTTAAGCGGACGGCCGGGGAGAAAGCCACCACCAAAGAAGCACAGGAGTTTTTCCTGGATTCGCTGAAACAGATGGGTAAAGAGCAGTTTCTTTTTATGCTTGCCGGCCAACTGGATGCCTGCACGATCAAGGTGCAAGGCCCGCCTGCTCAGCCCCTTTTCATCATTCATGGAGAACATGAAATGCCCAAATCCCTAGTTAAAGCCAATAAAGAATGGCACAGGTCGGTGCCAGGCAGCCGCTACCTGGAAATTCCCGGGGCCGGTCACAATGCTAATATGGATAAACCAAAAGTGTTTAACCGGAAGCTGCTTGCTTTTTTAGAGGAAGTATGGGAAGCTGAAAGGGAGCTTGAATGTGCCCAGGCATGAGATTATAGACAATCTGTCAAACAAGTTATGGAAGGCTGTCTAAAAAAGGGGAACTTGATGAAAAATACTGTTGGGATAGAAATGGCAAAAGCAGATCAATTGGATGAAGTATCAGCGGTTTTTATTTCGGCATTCAAAGATGAAGCAACAACAGCGGTATGGCTCGATCTTTCCTCCGAAAAGCTAAAAAAACTATATGGAACCCTGGTAAAAATAAAATTTAAACTCTACCTGGAAGCAGGTAATCCTATATTCATAGCGATTGAGAACAACTCTATTTTAGGATTTGTTATATTAAAGCTACACCATGTAAAAACACCTAAAGTCAGGGCAGTACAGCTAATTATACCCAACCTGCTGCGACTTTTGGGTTTAATGCCTTATTTCATCAGGGCAGCTCGAATGGGTATGGCTGATGCAACAAGGATACCGGAAGGCCTGCCCTTAAATCATGATGTCTTGGAGGCTCTAGCAGTGCACCCGGAACATCAGGGTAAAAAAATTGGCAGAAAACTTATTGACCATGCGCATGAGTATCAGATCAAAAATAACTGTTCAACCGGAATATACCTGATGACCGGTGAAGAAAAAAACAGGCGGATCTATGAAGTGTTCGGTTATCAATTAATGGAAGCAAGAGATACGAAAGGTTTTATATCTTATCACATGTTTCGTTCAATAGCTAACCACTAGCAAAACAACAATCTAAGGCCTGAATACTACCTGCTATTTGCAGAAATAAAGTTATTTTATAACTCACCTTCCGCACCCTTAAAATGAAAAGGCTAGAATTATCTTCGCCGTCACTAAGGGCCAAAATCATTTTAAAATGTTTGGTTAGGATTCACAAAGAGGTCGAGATCAAAGCCGATCATTTCCAAAGCCCTATTTAGCTCGAGATATCGCTTTAGCAGGAAGCGCTTTGCCCCGTCTTCTTCCTCGATATAGACGATCTTAACCGGCCTGAACAGCTCAAGGATTTTGTTGCCGGTGGGCGAAAAGCTCTTCTTTTTGCCGGTTACAGTAAGGGGCTTTTCTTCCTGAAGCAGGGTGTTACGGATTCGTTGCTGCAGGATGATATAAACCGCTAAAGCAAGCAAGATTACATAGCACATCGCCTCCAGGCGGCCCTTCTTTTTAAGCCAAATCGGGCCGACATAAATGGGGTTTTTGATAAAGCGAAAACGGTTTTCAACCACGCTTTGTTGTTTATACTCTTTTAACAGATCGTAGGCGCTAAACTCAGAATCAATATTGCTGATCAGAACAAAGCACTGGGCCATCCTTTTTGCTTCGAGGTAGGCCTCCTGGTCCAGCTCACCTATCTGGATGTGAGCCCTGTAGACCCTGCAGGTAACCGGTTGTTCATCTTGGCGCGGGCGGCCGCGCCTGGTCCGTTTGGCTGTGACGACAGCTTATTCGACCACGCCGTTTAAAGAGTAAAAGTCATTTTTCTCCTCTTTCAAGAAAGCAGAAAGTGCTGCTTCAGCATACTGACGGCAGGCAAAATCATGTTTCATCAGTTTGGTCGCTTTTTTCTGTAGCGCAGCTCTTATTTTTTTTAACTCAGCATCAAGACTTTTTAGCTTGTTCTTATCGAGATGGTCGGTATGAACCACCACAAAACGGTAGCTTTGACCGTAAAGCTCT
>PUNE01000020.1 GCA_003551665.1 Halobacteroidaceae bacterium | reverse complement strand
CTGATGCTCTAGCCAGCTGAGCTACTCCCGCTTAAACTGGTCGGAGCGAAAGGATTTGAACCTTCGACCTCCTGCTCCCAAAGCAGGCGCGCTTCCAGACTGCGCCACGCTCCGGTGTGGCCCGACCTTCAATTAAGAGTATACCCGAAATCGAGTTTAAGGTCAAGATTTTTCCTGAGAAAGTCAGGGAGTTTTTCAGATTTCCTTCCCCGAAATAAGTTCTCCCATGGCTTTAAAGGCCCGGAACCTGTGGCTGATCCTGTTCTTTTCCTCTCCCAGTTCAGCCGTTGTTTTTCCGTATTCGGGCAGGTAGAATACCGGGTCATAACCAAATCCACTGCTTCCAGCGGGGCGGGTGGCGATAAAACCCTCCAGTCTTCCTTCGGTTTTTAATTCCTTCCCGTCAGGGAAAACCAGGACAGCCACGCAGGTAAAAGCAGCCTTTCTCTGGGGATGAGGAACTCCTTTAAGCATACTTAAAAGCTTTTTGTATCGCTCTTCGTCAGTAGCATCGGGGCCGGCAAAGCGGGATGAATAAATCCCTGGACCGCCACCAAGGTAATCAACTTCCAGCCCGGAATCATCAGCCAGGGCCGGTTGATTAAAATGACGGGCATAAAATTCTGCTTTCAGGCGGGCATTATCCTCAAAGGTTTTTCCAGTTTCCGGGGGAGGTTCCACCGGGGAAAGATGGGAAAGGGGAATAAGCTCCAGGCCGTAGGGTTCCAGGATTTTTTTAATCTCTTTAACCTTTCCGGGGTTTCCCGTGGCAAGAATTATTTTCATCCTTTCACCCGCCTTCGGTGCCTACCAGTTTCTTTAAATCATCCAGGTTTTCCTTCTGCCTTTCAATTATTTCCTGAATTCCGAGCTGGCCCAAAAACATCATCTGCTCCAGATCTTCCAGAGAAAAAGGTTCCCCCTCTGCAGTTCCCTGGATCTCCACTACCTCTTCTTTATCTGTCATAACCAGGTTTAGATCCACCTGTGCTGTAGAATCCTCGGAAAAGGAAAGATCAAGGAGTTTTTCTCCATCCACAATACCAACACTGGTTGCGGCAAGAAAAGATTTAATCGGCGACCTGGAAATCATATTCTTTTCCAGCATGTAATTAACTGCATCAACAAGGGCTACAAAAGCCCCAGAAAGGGCCGCTGTCCTGGTTCCTCCATCAGCCTGTATCACGTCACAATCTACCCAGATTGTATTTTCACCCAGCAATTTCAGGTCAACCACCGAGCGCAGAGCACGGCCGATAAGGCGCTGGATTTCCTGAGTTCTCCCCGAGGGCCGCCCCTTGGCTATTTCTCTAACTACTCTCTGGTTTGTGGACCGGGGCAGAAGAGAATATTCAGCCGTTACCCACCCCTGGTTTTCACCCCGGAGAAAGTGAGGAACCTTGCTTTCCACGGAAGCATTACATAAAACGAGGGTTTCTCCTGCTCTTACAAGAACAGAGCCCTCAGCATACTTGGTATAGTGCCGATCGAATTCTACTGCTCTCAGTTCATCATTTTTTCGACCATCGCTTCTTCGGGTTTCTTCCAAAATATTTCCTCCTTACTCAGCCTGGAGTAATTCAAACTGACTTCGCTGTTCTCCCACAAGACCGGCAAGAAGATATCTCCTTGTCTGGGGATCGTGAAAGAAATCAGGCAAAAGCCGAAAACCTCGAATATCGCCGGTCCGCCTGACATGAACCCGGGGACCCGTACAGGAGCACTCCTTATCTCCCAGGGCGATATGACCATCGTCGATATAGGTTACCGGGAGGTCTTCTGCAATGTAGTTTTCCACGCCAACCTGGATATCCTCAATATTGAAATCCGGGAGTTCGTCAAAATGGAGAATAAAACCGCTCCGGATATCGCTGTGCATGGGGGGAGTTTCAAAGCCCAGATGGTCAATAACAAGGGATGTCAGGTCCTCTGCTGTATGGGCCATTTTCCTGTAGCGCAGGGATTTATAGACAATGTTTTTTATTTCCTCTGGAACCGGCCCGAAAAGACCGGGCCTGGTAATCAGGACTTCTTCTCCAATTCCTATAAGAACCTGGGGCTTAAGCCCAATCTGGTCTGCAATCAGGTCAAAATGTTCCACAATAACCCGGCGGTTACTTCGCAGGGCCTTAACCACAGCTTCAACCAGCTCCCAGGGCTGGTGAAAAGCACTTTCAAACCTTATGTCAACGTGGTAAGTATGGCTTGTAAAACGGCTCTCGGAAAAATGCTCCAGAAGGGGGAGGGGCCTTATATTGATTCCCAGATCATCATTGGTAAGGGTCAGACCGGGAAACATACCGTTAATTAAAACCGATTTCCCTGCCCCGGCGTCTCCAACAAAACCTATAAGAAAGTCTTCTGGAGAAAGATAGCGCTGGGCCAGGTTATTGCCCAGTTCCATCAACCTCTTACGACCCCGGGGGGCAAAATATACTGAATGGGAAAAGCTTTTAATCATGAGCTCTCCTCCTTTTTCCTTCCCTTTATCTTACCCCAGGTCTTCCTGCTTGTCAAAATCCCCGGGAAGGTCGAGTTCAACATCCAGAAGGGGAGCGTGCTGCTGGGCTCCGTAAACATCGGTTTCTCCTATTGAACCTGCTCCATAAGGTCTTTTTATTGTTGCCTTAATTGCCCGGGCTGGATCAAAATAAACCAGGCTCAAAACATCATCCTCCGGAATCCGGTAAAGACTCGCAATCAGTTTCTGGTCAATCCCCTCGTTTTCTTTTACCCTCTGGTAATCAACAGTATTGTGAAAAATCAAATCAAGGGTCAGTTCAAACGGACCGGCATTTTTACTCCGGATAACACGACAGAGATCCGTAAGAGGTTTTTTAGCCATCAGATCTCCTCCCGTCAAACCCGGGAACGAGCTTTACAGGAAAATGCCCGGCCGGGTCTTTTATACCCACAAGGTGGTGGATGTTAAACTCATATACTGCTCCCCCCGAAAAATCAGAAGGGGAATAGGGAAAGGCCAGGTTCCCTGCAGTAGAGATACGACCTTTATACCCGTAGTGAAGCATGGTTGAGCGGGCAAAACTGCACAGGGTATCTGCCCAGGCCTGTGTTGGGGCAACGGCTTCAATAACAAGGCCGAGTTCATGTCCTTTAAAAGCAGCAGGTTCCAGGTCCCCCATCACACCATTTTTGCCGTACATCCGGAACAGGAGGTGAAATTGCGAGGGATCAATCTCCCCCTGGAAATTATCGAGAACCTCTGCTTTAACCTCCCGGTTGATATTGTCCATCTCCCTGATCATTATTGGATCCCTGACCCCGGCAATGGAAACCGTCCGGTAGCCAACCTTTTTCGCCCCTTCAAGCTTCAATAAATAGTCAGGGGTTTTTTCAAAGCGGGTTCCCCTTACTTCTACCCGGCGGTCGCTTATTGCTTTGAAGGAGGTCTGCTCGAGGTTTAGTTCTCCCCCAGGCCCTGGAAGGTGAAGGGGATCACTTTTCTCATAGAGGGTATGGGCAGCTACCGAGGTGGGCGTACACCTTCGCCTGTTATTAAGGGGCTCTACCTGGAAATAATCATCTCCCAGAATTCCCAGCATGGCGTCCCGCCCGCTCCCCGGTTCGGATGCTATGGCCGCGCATTCCAGGATCTTACCCAGGTGCAGGGCCAGCGCGGGATCATACCCTTTCCAGATGGGATAGGCTGCAAAAACCGACGGGTCATAAGCCCGACCTGCCAGAATGACCTGGGCTCCTTTCTCCAGGGCTGTAATAAAAGGCTCGCTGCCCATCTGGGCTACAATACGTTCGGACTTTCCAATCTCTTCTTCGTTAACTGGCAGGTCATTGTTTTCCCTGAATCTCCCCTCCCGAAACCATTCCCGGGCCATTTTTTTAGGGACTTCAGCTCCAATCAGTGCCAGATCAAAACGAAGGCCTTCTTCTCGGGCAATTTCGGTTATAATTTCACTGCACCATTCCAGGTGAGGGTCTGCCCCGGCCCCTCCGGCTGTCCCGATCAGAACGGGAATATCCAGTTCCCGGGCGCCCCTGAGCATGAAGCGCAGGTCTCTTTTGACCCCGCTGCGGTCAGTAAAGGATTTTCCCGAGCCCAGGTAAAAAGGTCCGGGATCAACTGAACCCGCATCAACTGCAACAAGGTCCGGGTCTGCAGCAAGCCCTTTCTCCCAGGAATCCCGGGGAAACCCATAACCAAGGATTGCAGTTGGTGATAGAATTTTTAATTCTCTACCCACTTTGTTTCCCCCTTTCCAGGAGAGTCAGGGTTCGGTTCATCTCATTCTGGACAATCATCAAGCCCTCGTCAACTCCCATTCCCGGCTTGGCCAGCATCTGCTGAGGGCGGGCTGCCAGGGCTGTATGGACACATACGCGGGCCGACCGGTCGGTTTCATTGCAGGTTCCTCCCTGGTAGGCACCAACACCGTTTTCCCTGCAGTGCAGAACTGCTTCCACGGTATTTTCCACACCACCCAGGTCAGGGGTTTTAATCTGCATCATGTGCCCTGCTCCTGCCCTGACAAAATCCTTGATATCCTGAAGGGTATTGCACCATTCATCGGCAACAAGTTCCAACCTGCTACCTTCATGGTTCAGGAGGGAGGTCAGTCGGGCTAGCTGTTCTATCTGGTCCCTTTTATTACCGGCATCCATTGGCCCCTCTACCCGAACTTTATAGGGAGCTGCGGCTTCTTCAACCTGCAGCAGGTAATCGCGCATGGCCTGCATGTTATCCCCAAAGGCAATGCCAATTGTTCCATAAACATCAAAATGGAAGATAGGCTGGTACCCTTCTTTCCCTATTTTTTCTATTCTACCCTTTATCCACTGGATATATTCAATCAATTTCTCTCCCCTGGCACCCAGTTTTTTCTTAACATTATTGATCAGGCCATGGGGTAGCACATCAACTTCCTTGATTATCATTTTGTCCACATTTGTATACCTGTCGTCCCCCGTCTGGGCAAAAATGGGAACCCCTTTTCCCGGCCGGGGCAGGTCATATTCTTCCAGGAGAACTTCCACCATCTGCTTTTTCCTGGAGCAAGCAACAGCATCCAGGAGAGCCTGGGAAATCCCATACTGCAAGGCCAGGTGTAGAGGCCTTCCTCCCACCTGGTGGCTGTTAACCTCCCGGGTCAGTTCCCGAAAAGAAGTCAGGTCCCTGCCCAGCAGGAGCTCCCTGATTTCTCTCTCAACCAGGGGTTTAAAATCTCTGGCCAGAAAAAGCGGGTCCCGGCCTCCCGCCCCGGAATACTGAACTGCAGCACAGTCTCCCCAGGCTACCTGGCCGTCATCAAGGCGAAGTAAAATGGAGAGAGATTCCCCCTTCTGGCGGATAGAACCAAAACCCGGGGTCCTGGTCTGCCCCAGGTAGGCAAAACCATCTTCTTCAGCGTCCTGCTTTATTGCCTGCTGGTCATCAAAGTAAAAACCTGTCAATCCTGGTGCGGCAACAACATCAATTATTTTCATTCTTAGTTCTCCTTTCAGCGGGGCCGCCCAACCAGCATTCCCTTGCCAATGGCATAGATATCGTCAATTACCATCTGGAAGCTGGGGTCTCTTCCCTCGCTGCGTCCCCGTTCCTTCAACATCTCCCGGTGGTGCTCAACAATTTCTTTGGGGAAAGGCAGGTTTCCGGTATCGAGGAATCTCACTGCTCCCTCGTTGTCCCGGGCAGGCAGCGTCAAACCCTTGTTATAGCGTGAAGGTGCAAAGGGGATATCAAGGACACCCGCCTGGAAGGAAGCTACAACACCGCGGGCCAGATCGCCTTCACCCAGTTCAAGCACCCTGTCAATTATGGCCCTGACCTCATCCCGGATCAGCTCTTTTTCCAGGTCGAGCTTTTTGGACTGTTCGATAACCTGGTCCCGGAGCATGTTAACCATCTGCTTGGTGGCTCGCAAACCCTGGGCATTGGCCTCCATTGTGGGAATGCCCATGGCCTCGTGGGGAGTTTTAACAATAATTTTCGTGGTAGCAGCAAGGGAAGGAGTAACTCCACCCCAGGAAATTACTCCAAAGGCCTTGGCTTCATCCTGGGGAAATCCGCCCATCCACTGGTGGAAAACGGTTGTCAGGAGTACATCTCCGTGCCCCTGTTCTTCCAGGTATTCCTCCCCCAGTTCTTCCAGGGTCTGCAGTGCAGCCAGGTCCTGGAAAAGGTTTCCGCACTGGCCATAGCCGATAGTAATTGCTCGAACACCCTGTTCCGCAGCTAAAAGGGCTTCAATAATTCCTACAGCGTGGGAGACAGATGGAGGAACCAGAGTTCCGGTAAGGGGACCAAAGGGTTCACGGTTGATAATTACTCCCTGTTCGGCATAATATCCAACCAGGCGGTCCACGTACTGCCAGTAGCTAATTGTGTCTTCCAGGGATACCTTCTTGGCATAGGGAATATTGTAGGAAATTCCCCCTCCCTCGAAATCAGTGAACCCTGCGGCAAGTGTAATCTCTGCAAGGAGCCGGGCATCAGGAGTTCCGTGCCTGATCTGAACCGGTCGGTCCAAAGCTTCAATAACTCTTCGGCTCACCCCTACTCCGTGGTTTACAGCAGGGAACCCGTTCAAAAGGGAACGCCCCTGGTTTTTGCTTTCTATGATACCTTTTTCTGCCTCCTGGTAGCGATTCTGACGGGTATAGCTGTCAATAGTCGTGGGAAGGAGGTCTGCTTCTCCTTTGTCCTGGAGGTATTTCAAAAGTTCAATATGCTCATCCACCAGGGCGACACCCGCCCGGGGCTGAATTAAAGTTCTTTTCTCATCCTTGGCTCGGCCCAGAACATCTGCCATCCGTTTTTTTTCGGGCAACCGTTTGTGAAATTCAATGCCCTCCTCCAGGTCAACTTCCTGACCCGTTGGCCATTGGCCGAGAATTTCCTTCCGCTCTTCTCCCAGTTGTTCCCAGGTTAACTTTTCATTTGCGAGCGATCCTTTTGCCAGCTCCATTACTCACTTTTGCCCCTTTCAATTTTTATTAATGATTTTTCCATTAGTCTGAATGCCGCCTGGGAATAGTCTTTGGCTAAAAGCCCCGCGGCAAACATTATATAGTCACGGTCAAGATATAATTCGGGTTCCTGCGGCCGTAAAACCTGTTCCCTTCCGGTTCCTGCCGAAATCCCCTCCAGGATAATTCCCGGGTCAGGTCCTTTGGCAAGGATACCTCCGCAACCAACAACTTTTTTTACACCGGTTAAATCCTTCCCGTACTGGAATAAAACCGGCCCCTGGGGTGTAAAAACCTGCTCCAGCATTCCACAGTGGCGGTCACTGCTCAGGGCAACTGCAGCCCGCCCCAGGGCGGTATCTATCATTTTCTCGGGCCCTTCCCGGGGAACACTTCCCGGTTCTTTTTCAATTCGCTCCAGGTATTTCTCCAATTCAGGTTCCCAATCCTGGTAGGGGTAAGATTCCTGGAGAAGTCGGAAAAACCTTTCTTCTCCCCAGGTCTGGACAATATTCCTGGCATTATAGCGCAGTCCCAGGTCTCCCTCCACCGTCCGTTTGGCAAAGGGTTCTGGCAAACCTTTAGGGGTAACTCCGGGCGATTCGGGTTCTCCCCGGGCCAGGGAATGGATATCAGTAGTCGCTCCTCCAATATCGGCAACCATTACATCTCCCCAGCCTTTCTTACCCTCTCCAGGACCACGATTCAGGAGGATAGCACCCTCCAGAACTGCAGCAGGCGTTGGCATAAGGATGTTATCAATCGCCGGAAGGTTTTCCAGGCCCTTGGCCCGCGTTATCCTTTCCAGGAATACCCTGCGGATCAGTTTCCGGCAGGGCTCAATATTTAATACTTCCAGGTCGGGCATCACATTTTCCGTGGGAAACACCCGAAGTTTACCTTCAGAAAGAATTTTTTCTGCCCGCCCACGGACCTTGATATTTCCCGCCAGAACCAGGGGGCACTTCAGACTGGTTTCCGCAAGAAGCCGGCTGTTAGACAGAAGGTGTTCTTTATTACCCCCGTCGGTTCCCCCGGCCAGGAGAATGATATCCGGGTCGAGTTCTTCGATCTCTCCCACTTCTTCGGGGGAAAGCTCGTAGGAATAGGTTGCCAGAACCCGAGCTCCTGCACCCAGGGCCGCCCGGCGCGCGGCTTCTGCTGTAAGAGAGGGAACAAGCCCAATTGCCACGAGGCGCAATCCGCCAGCAGCACTGGAGCAGGCCAGTCTGACTCGAGCCTTTTCCCACTCCCCGAGACCCTCCAGAGCCCTTCGGACACCTATGCTCACATCATCAAAAACCGTTGTGGGAGCTTCTGAAGAATTTATCAAATCACCAGTTTCCAGGTCAACTACCCTGGCCTTGGTAAATGTGCTCCCGATATCAAACAGAATTGCTCTATTCATTGCGCTCCCCCTCAGTCTCCACAGTACAGGTCACGGCGCAAATCGTTAATGGCTTCTTCCGGTGTTGTTCCCGGGGGGTATACCCTGTCAAAACCCATGTTCTTGAATTTTTCCCGGACTTCGGGCCAGCTCTGCTTGCCAATTACAAGATTGCCTCCAACATAAAGAAAGACATCTTCCAGTCCCATTTCAACACATTTTTCCTTTAAGCCCCGGCAGTCCATTTCTCCATGGCCGTAAAGGGAAGAGACCAGAATGGCTTCCGCCCCTGTTTCCATGGCTGCATCAATAAATTCCTGTTGGGAAGCCATAACTCCAATGTTTGCCACTTTGAATCCAGCTTCTTCCAGGGCATATTCCAGGATCCTGTTGCCCACGGCGTGGACGTCCGCACCAATTACCCCAAGGACAACTGTCTTGGAGCGGTGGAAAATATCGGACTCGGAAAAATTGAGCTCCCCAAGGCCCAGGGTCTGGGGTCCGGTTTTCAGAAAATCCTCGGAAAGGGACTCCAGTTCACTTACCAGAAACTCCCCCTCCCCCTTATTATCAACAGGGGCTGTTTCCCCCCTGGCCTCGAGTTTCTCCTTTAACTCCAGGGCAATGGCTTCTCCAGGAAACACAACCGAAACCTCCTCGCCCATTACCTCCTGGATGGCTTCTGTCAGGTAGGGGTAGTGGGTGCACCCCAGGATCAGGGTATCCACTTCGGCATCTATTAACTCCTGCAGGTACTCCTGGGCCACTTCCCGAACCTGATCTGATGAGAATTCTCCACTTTCCACGAGAGGGACAAAACGGGGAGCCATAACCCCAAAAACCTTCATTTTTTCATCTGCATCCAGGACTGCTTCCCGGTAGGCCCCGCTTTTAATGGTTCCTTCCGTTGCAACAACCCCTATTCGCCCGTTTCGGGTGGCCTGCACAGCTGCCCTTGCACCAGCCCCTACTGGCCCGAGCACGGGAATATCATATTTTTCCCGAACCATTTCCTTTCCCGCAATGGCTGCCGTATTGCAGGCAATGACGATCGCCTTGCATTCCCTTTCCTCGGCCAGGTAGCGGGAAATAAAATCAACATAACACCTGACCTGGCTCATTGGGCGGGGTCCGTAAGGGTTATGCTGGGTATCTCCTAAATAAATAAAATTTTCCCGGGGCATGGCTTTAATTATTTCGCTGGCAATTGTCAGCCCCCCAACACCGGAGTCAAATATTCCGATGGGTTTTTTTGACATTATTCTCAACTCCTCTTTCTAGAGCATTTTTTCCCTAAATTACAAGAAAGAACCAGATAATCATTACTATTCCCACTATCAGCTTAAATAAAGTTCCTCCCAGAAAACCCAGGAGAGACCCGATACTTATCCGCAGGGCCTTGCCCAGGTCTCCCCGGGAAAAGAATTCCACAAGAAAAGCACCGGCCAGAGGGCCGATGATAAAACCCAGGGGACCGAGTATTACTAGCCCAATGGGCAGGCCAAGGGCAGCACCTGCCAGGGAAGCCCGCGAACCCCCTGCTCTTTTTACGCCGATGAAACTGCTAACCCAGTCCACCGCAAAAACAATACCAACAAGGATACCCTGCCCCACAAGATGGGTAACATCTACTGTAACAAAACCTTCTGCCCAGCCGAAAACAAAAACTCCCAGCCAGATCAAAAAAGGGCCTGGCAGAAAAGGAAGAAGGGTCCCCAAAAGACCCAGAACAAATAAGGTAATTGTTAAAAAAAGGATCATTTTTTCTTCAGGAGTTTCAGATAACCGCCCTTCGTGCTGCGGGTATCCATAACGGTTATAAAGGCATGTTCATCCTGGCGGTTGAGAATCTCCTGTAATTTCCCCCAGTCTTTGCGGAATAAATGGACCAGCAATACAACCTTTGAACCATCCTTACCCCAGGCATCAAAGGCTGTTACCCCAAAGCCTTCTTCCCGCAGGATTCCAGCAAGTTCTGCTTGAGTCGGGCCAGAGGGAATTATCTGGACGGTCATGAATCCCAGGGCCATTTTTTCTTCAATGAAACTCCCCAGAATTGTTCCCCCTGCAAATCCACCGGAGTAAGCAATAATATTCAGCCAGTTATCCAGGTTGGCCACAACACTCCCCAGAGCATAAATGAAAATAGTAATTTCTACAAACCCAATTGCAGCAGCTATCAGCCTCCGACCTTTGAAAACATAAATAATTCGGATTGTCCCCATTGAAACGTCAATTATACGCAGGGAAAAAATCAGTAAAGCACCAAGAATCAGGGAATCTGTAAACATTTAACGGGCCCCCAGATTGGAATTGGAAAAGTAACTGTTAAGCGCACGGAAAATTGCTTCCGCAGTTCTCTGCTGCCAGACTGGATCAACTAACATCTTCTCTTCCCTTAAATTGGATAAAAAAGCAACCTCCAGCAAAATACCGGGCATTTTCAATGGATGCAGGACAGCATAATTTTTCTGTTTTACTCCCCGGTCAAGAAGTCCCAGAGTCTCCACAACCTGTCGCTGCACTTCTTCTGCCAGCAGACGAGTGGCAGCACTGGCCCCGGTTCTTACATAGGTTTCTGTGCCCTCGGGAATATCCCTGGCTACAGAATTGGCGTGAATACTGAGGAAAATGTCTGCATTGGCCCGATTGGCAAAGTCCGCCCTTTCCCGCAGGGGGATAAATTCGTCCCTGTAGCGGGTCATCATTGGAATTGCTACGGCATCATGGAGAATTTCTTCCAGCTTCAGAGAAATAGCCAGGACAACATCCTTTTCCATCGTTCCCGATGGCCCGATGGCTCCTGGATCCATGCCCCCGTGCCCCGGATCAATAACCACAACTCTACCAGCAAGGGGCGACCGGGGAAACTGGACCGTAATTCGCTCTGAGCTGGGAGGTGATTTCACCTCATAGTCTGACCTGTATTCCAGGTCGAATACTATCCGGACAACATCAGGGTCATTGCTTAACTGCCCCACCCGGACCCCTTTTACGGGCGAAGAATTAAAAGTCCTTAAGTTCTCGGTTCCCACCCGAATATCTTCAATATCCACGATAACCCGGTCGGGACTCGTCAGGGTGGTTACTTCATAACTTGTAGCCTCGCTCAAATCTATATGGTAAAGATCAAAATTACTCCCCTGTTCTTTGTCAATTGCAACCAGGTGCGGGTAATCATAATCATACCTTTCCCTGGGCAGAGGTTCTTCAATTTCCTCTGGTTCCCTTTCTTCAGACTCCCGGTATCCGGGAAAACTAATAATTTTTTGATAACGGTCTCCATCAACAGTATCAACCTCGTATTCAGGGAACTCGTCCAGGTCAAAAACCAGCCTGACCTTTTCTGGTTCAAACTGGGAATAACGGGCCTGTTTTATTCCCATTTCCTCTATGGGAATGGTTGAACCAGGCCCTGGAAGCCAGGTTTTACCAAGGTCAAAAACCAGCCGCTTTGGTTCTTCCAGGATAAAACTTTCCATTTCAACAGGCCGGGAGGAAGAAATTACCAGATGCCGTTCTCCTTCCGATCTTACCCAGTTAATATCCTCTATGTAGCCATCTCCCACCCAGTCCAGGACCAGGCCGGTTTCCCCAAGTCTCCTAAAATCGAAATCAACTTCAGTGGGAGTGGAAAAGAAAAGTTCCACACGGGGCTCGGTTCCTCCTGTAGCCTTGAAATCAATACCTGGAGCCAAAAATCTCTCCGAAGGCACAGTGTTTTCCAGGAGAAGAACGTGTTCATCCTCACCTTTTTGCAGCTGGTATTCCAGGGTAGACCCCTCGTACTCAACCCGGAGTTGCCCCATTTCCCTGCGATAATCCACTTCAAGAAGCTGGGCAGGAAACTGGAAGGTCAGGGTAAAAACCCTGTCTTCTTTTTCCTCTATCCAGAGAGGTTGAACGAGATTCCTCGAATCCAATCGATCCTGTTCCCACTGCAAACCCGCAGGTAGATTATACTTGCGAAGTGCCTCATCAAGTTGGGCACCAAAAGTACTGAGAGAAAAATATTCCCCTTCTTCCAGTTCATATGTAAACCTTTCTTCAGCTTCAACTGTCAGTTTCTGCTTGCTTCTGTCCCAGTCTACCTTCTTTATTATAGTGGGCTCGGTGGCGATACGCAAGATATTTTCCTCTTGTTCAAAAGCAACGCTGAAATTCAGGGCTCCCAGTACATCCTTAAGCGGAACCCAGAGCTGATCATCAATTATTCGGGGTTCTGTAATGGGAAAAACCCGGTCCCCCGCCTGCATGTTGGGATCCCCGGCCCGCAGCCGGAAGTCCTTCCCGTCGAGTTTAAACTGCAGTAGCTTCAAACTCCCAAACCAGCGGAGCTCAACCTCCAGGATTTCCTCCAGAACACGAGCCGGTCCGAAATAATGGCCATCTAATTCAGCTGCCTTGAATTCGAGGGGCCCTTCGTCTCCAATTAAATCAATATTAGCCGGGGCGGCACAGATATGGACTGAAATGCAAAGAAGGAATAATAAAAGGCCTAAATTTATCTTTGCAAACATATGTCCTCACCCACCCTTTCACCACAGTAATTCTACCCAGTTTTAGATTTTCCTGTAAGGAACACAAAAAACCTGCGATTTTTGGGGATTTTTTCCCCCTTTTTCCGAAAAAAGGGCGTAAAAAACCAGGAAAACCCATTTATTGCCTTAAATTGGATGGAAATGGCAGGTCCGGGCCTGGCTTTACACCAGAGGAAAACAAATAACAAAAACTCCCCGCTATCTGCTTTTTAAACAACAGGCGAGGAGCAAAATCCAAAACCCGGTTTTCATCATGCAAAAACATCCACCAGGAGTCCCCTGATTTCCTCAATCTTACCGACCAGATCAAGATTGGAGCTTTCGTTTGCCAAAAAAGCCTCCGTCAATTCTGCCAGTGCCCTGTCAACTTTCTCAATTATGGTATATATTTTCATAGACCCATCGGGGCCCATGCTGGAAATCTGCCTCGTCCGCAGGCCCCCTCGGGCCACCTGAAGAAAGCGCCGTACTTCTTTTTTATATGCCTGGAGATCAGTCATTCGCCCACTTTTTTTCAGGGCTTCTCCCTGGTGATCAATCCCCTGGAGAATCCGATTTAATTCTTCCTGCTGGAGGTTTTCTTCCTGTTCCCCAAGCAAGCCCGAGAAATTTTTCCCATTTGTTTTGCCAACCCGCCGGGAACCCAGGGAGGGTTTGAGCTGATCACTATTCTTTGAGCCACGGATCCGCATTTTATTCCCTTGCTTCCCGAAGTCTTTCCTGCACCCTTTTTTGTCTCTTCCGTCTGGAAAAATAACCAAATACTGCCCGGAGAACCAGGACCAGAATTCCCAGGGGAATAATAACCACAAAAATATAAAGGGCAGAATTAATTAAAATGTCCATAACCATTGCCAGAAACCCCCTCGCAAAAATATATTTACCGATAAATTCCAGCTTCAAGACTTTAACAGAAAACAGGCTTTTCCCACTCAATTTATTTTTTATCTATTAGAGGATAACCAGTTATTTAGGTTTCCGTTAATGTTTCTTTTTTAGTAACCCGATTCCTTCCTGTAAAAAGGAAAATTTTTATTTTTTCTCCTTTTTTCTCGCTGCGAGAAAATTTTTCTGGTTCTGGCAGGAAAGGAACTTTTTTTATAGAATGATTATCTTTATTATTCTCAATATCTGGAGGCTATAATCGTGAAAGCAATCAAATCCTACCTGCAGAAAATCATTCCGCCCGACTCCATTCCCGGCCGAATTTTTTCCATGGCCTGGCCTGTAATTGCCGAAATGTCCAGCACTACCCTGACCCAAATCGTGGACATGATGATGGTTGGGCGACTGGGCGCTGTTGCTGTAGCCTCAGTGGGGATAAGTATGATGCCCCTGCAGTATTCAATCCGGCTATTCAACGCCCTCAATGTGGGAACAACTGCTCTTGTGGCCCGATTTACGGGGGCAGAAGAACCCGGGGAGGCAGGCCGAACCCTCCACCAGTCTTTATTTATGGCCTTTGGTGTAATGCTCCTTTTGGGAGTGTCTTTTTTTGCCTTTGCTCCCCAGATCATTACCTTCATGGGGGCAGAACCAGAGGTTGTAGCCACAGGAACAATTTACTTACGGATTCTGGTCCCCGGCTTTATTTTAATGCTGTTGCGGATGGTTGTAACGGCTGCCCTGCGGGGAATCGGGGATACCAAAACTCCAATGATGGTTAACATAATGGTCAATATTTCCAACATTATTGGAAATTACCTGCTTATTTTTGGAAACCTGGGGTTCCCCGAAATGGGGGTATATGGCGCTGCTCTGGCTACAAGCCTTGCTCGAGGAGGTGGAGCTGTAGCAATGCTTTACCTGCTTACAAAGCGGCACCCTCACTTATGGGTCGGCTGGAAAAATTTCTTCCACCTGGACCTGGAGATGATCAAGCGCATAGCCCGGGTGGGACTGCCCGCGTCTGCTGAGCAGTTGATCCAGAGAATTGCCCAGATTTTTTACCTCCGGATTGTTGCTTCCCTGGGGACCGTCGCCCTTGCAGCCCATCAAATAGCCCTGAAAACCGAATCCCTTTCCTACATGCCCGGGTTCGGCTTTGCGGTGGCTACCACGGCCCTGGTTGGTCAAAATCTGGGGGCCAAACGCCCGGACCGGTCGCATAAGAGCGGAAATACCGCCTGGCTTATGGCCATTACCTCCATGGGAATAATGGGGATCCTATTTTTCTTCTTTTCCGAGGGATTCATGCGCCTTTTCACTGATGACCCCGACATTATCGAGATGGGCAGGGTTGCTTTGAAGATTGTCGCTTTTGCACAGATTCCCATGGCAACCCACTTTATTTTTGCCTGGGGTTTACGGGGAGCGGGCGATACCAAGCCTGTTTTTTATGCCACAGTTTTTTCCACATGGATTGGCCGCCTGGGTTCAGCCTACCTCTTTGTTATTATCCTGGATATGGGGCTGGCAGGAGCGTGGCTGGCCATGGTAGTCGACTGGGCAATGCGCGGGGCCTACGTGGCCTTTCGTTTCCAGCAGGGAAACTGGAAAAATATCGAGGTTTAAACCATATAAAAAAGGTGGGCGGGGCCCACCTTTTTTTAATCCGGTTTGCAGAAAGAATAAAGCAGATCATTAAATTGTTCCGGCTTTTCCCACATGACAAGGTGACCGGTGTTTTCAATAAATTCCAGTCTGGCCCTGGGAATTTCCCCGGCCAGCTTTTTGCTGTTGACAGGAGGAACTATCCTGTCTTTGTTTCCTGAAATTATAAGCGTAGTTGCCCGCACCCTGTGCAGGGAAGTCCACCGGTGGTCTCTTTTCCAGTAATTCTGGCCCGCTTCCATCTGGGCCTTAATACCGTGGGAAGTAGCGGTTTGGTGCAGAAATTTCTGTAAAAGCCTTTCCCCTTCTTCAGGGTTTTTCTGCCAGAACTCGGGCGAGAGGGTTATTCGGAGACGAGCCCGGGCTCTTTTTTCCGGGTCTTTTTTCATTCCGGCTAGTTTCAATCGGAAAAGAGTACCTGATGATGCATATGTACCTCCTCCCCCACCACCCGTTGTGCTGACCAGAACCAGTTTTTCAGTCATCTTCGGATATTCGAGGGCAAAAACCTGGGCAATAAACCCACCGAGAGAGGTTCCAACAATGTTGGCCTTTTCTATTTCCATCGCCTGCATAAAATCCTTAACGTCTCGGGCCATGTCGCTGATTGAATAGGGAGGCAGTGGAGCATCACTTTCCCCCAATCCTCGATTGTCCAGAGCGTAAAGGGAGAAGTAGGGTTCCAGTCCCTGCAATTGCTTTTCCCATAGCCAGCGACCGTACCCCAAACCGGAAATCAAAATTACCGGAGGCCCATTTCCTCTTTTCTCATAGCCAATCTGTAGATTTTTGGTTTTAATCTTTGCCATCCTGGTTTAACCCTCCTTCGCGGGCCAATTCTTTTTCCATGCGGGCCAGTTCTTCAGCAGTAAAAACCTTTTCTATATAATTCCGGGTGGCCGGAAGCGGTTCAACAGCAAGCTCTTCCTGAAGGACCCGAACACAGTCCAGGTACATGCGCTGGGCCAGATAGCGATCTCCCATCTGGAGGTAGGCTTCCATGGCCAGTTGATAGCCCACCTCCCAGCACCTGTCCCGGGCAAGCATTCTTTCGCTGATTTCCAGCGCTCTTTCGGGAAACCCACTGGCAAGGTAATGGCGGGCCAGGCGCTCACAACCCTGGAAAAAAAAGCGGCGCAACTTTTCCCGGGACTCCCGGATCCAGTCAAAATAGAGGGAAAAGGAAAGGAAATCTCCCTGGTAAAGATTGATTGCTTCTGCAAGTAATTCGGGATCATTGGTTTTCAGGCCTTCTTTAATTTTTTTTTCAAACTCGTCAGCGTCAACTTCCCAGGAGGCTTCAGGGTCAAGACCGTAGGCCTGACCGCTCCTTTTAATAAAGTAGGGAGTTATGCGAGCCCTGCGATCGGGCTCCAGAACAGAGTTCAGGGCATTTAAAGCCACCTTGAAATCCCGCCCGGCTGTTTCCAGGTCCTGGTGGGGCCAGAGAAGTTCAAAAATTCTTTCCCGCGGCAGAAGTTCATTCCGGAAGGCAATGAATAATTGAAATAGTTCCTTGGCTTTTTCTCTTTTCCAGTGACCGTCGGTTATTTCTTCAATTCCCCGCCAGACCTTCATAGGTCCCAGGGCCCTGATTTTAAGGGTAAAACCGGGGTGGTAATCCCACCTTTTTATCCCGGACTGCTCCTGGCTCCACTCCTGCATTTCAGAATCCAGTTTTTCTTTTACACCAATTAAAAGCGGAACCAGGCGCCGGGTATCCCTGATGCCGAGAAAAGTGGGAGAATTAAGCAAAAAACCATAATTCTCTTCCCGGGCCATCCGGAGTCCCTCCAGAAATCTTTCCTGCCAGCCATCCAATCCTTCCTCATATTCAGCAAGGGCCAGCCAGAAACAGGCCTGGGCCCGCCCGAAGTAATCATTGAGAGATCCGAAATTTTCCAGGGCAGTGGCCAGCAATTTCCTTCCTTCAGCCCTTTTTCCCCCCTGAACAAAGGACAACCCCAGAGAAAGCCGCCCCAGGTTGGCCATCCACTCGTCTCCAGCCTGGAGGGCAATATTAATACACTCTTCCCCGTACCTCTGGGCTTCCTGGATCCTCCCCAGTTGTCCGAAGGCAGTTGTAAGACCCCAGAGCCCTTCCACCCTTCCCCTCTGGACACCAACCCTGTCCATCAGCTTCAGGGCTTTCTCGTAATTGGCAACTGCTTCTTCAATTCCACCCGGTTTTTTCAGCTGGTCTGCATGACCCAGCCGCATATAACCTACGGCCTCGGTAAATGGGGAGTCCAGTTTTCTGGCCAGTTCCAGACCTTTTCGGGCCCAGGTAATTGCCTCCCTGAACCTTCCTTCGAATACATAGAGGAGGGAGAGCACCATGGGGCTTTCCCGGTGGGTTTTGGGAAACCTCTCCGGTCCTGCTGTCCCTTCTTCAACCACTTTTTCCAGCATCTGCCGGGCAGCCTGTAGACGTCCGGTTCTCAGCAGGAGCCTTGATTCAAGGTGCAGTTCCAGCTGGGGAGAGGCCGCTTCTTCTCCCAGCTTCTGAGAAGCCTGCAGTAACCGCCGGGCTCCCCTGGCATCTCCCCTGTTGGCCCGGTTTTCTGCCAGAAGTTCCAAAAGGTGCGTTTCCCCGCTCCTCTCCACTTCTTCCTGCAGGGCAAGACCCCGCCGTAGGAAATCCTCTGCCCTGGACGGTTCTACAGTATCCAGATAAACCATGGCCAGTTTCTGGTAGGCCCACAAAAGACCTTCCTGGTCTCCTCGTTTTTGAAAAATTTCTCTTGCCCGTTGATAATACTTCAGGGCATTGCCGTAATCGGATGAATAACGGGCGAGGTCCCCCCGGTAGAGAAGCAGACGGGGAAAGGCATCGAATACCCCGTCCGAAATTTTTGCAATCCAGGCTTTAAGTTCCTGCTGAGGAAGTTTTTCCTCCAGGAATTGAATATTCTGGGCAATTAACTGGGCAGCACCGGTCTGATCTCCGGCCTCCAGGAGGTGATAAATTGCAGTTTCCAGTGAACCCCGGTCCTGGAAGAATCTTGCCATCTGGCGGTGCAAATCGCTCCATTCGGGGTTATTTTCCCGGAGTTTTTCCTGCAAAAATTGCTGCCAGAGGGGATGATAGGCAAAGCGCCTTCCTTCAACCTCCCGGGTCATAAGGCCCTGATTTACGAATTGCTCCAGGAGATGACGGCTATCTTCCCTGCCGGAAATAAAATTAGAGGCGGCTTCCTCCTGGACCTTCAGGATTGAAGTTTTCAGGAGAAATTCCTGTAATTCCTCCTCCTGGGCAAGGAATAACTCTTTATTCAAAAAAGCCCATAACTGCGGCAGGTTGGCCTCAGGGTCGCTTACAATTTTTTCCACCCCGAGCCCCTGTTTCAGCATGGGCCCAAAAATTTCCATAGCCATAATCCAGCCCCGGGTATATTCCCAGAGGGTTTTTAACTCTTTCTCTTCCAGGGTGAAATCGTACTGGTGCAGGAAAAATTCCCGGGTTTCCTCGGGGGAAAGGGCCAGCGCTTCCCTCCTGATTTCAAGAACTTCACCTTTCGCCCTCCAGCTAACCAGCCGGGAAAGGTTTGGTACCACACGGCTGATCAATACCAGGTGGAGCCGGTGGGGGCTGATTTCCACCAGTCGGGCCACAATCTCCTGGACCCCGCTGTCCTCACTGATTTCCTGGAAATTATCCAGAATCAGCAGGGTGTGACTGTTAAGGGAATCAAAAAGGTCATTTACCAGGAGTTCAAGTTTTTCCCCGGGCTCCTCCCCCTTTTCTTCTTTCCAGGCAATTTTCTCCCCGAACAAATATTCCAGGTGCCTGACAAACTGCCCAGGCTCATTGTCATCTTCCTGCAGCCTGTACCACAGGCAGTCAAAATCACTATAACGACAAAAATCCACAAGCAGGGTGCTTTTCCCGTAGCCCGGCCCGGCCTGAACCAGGACCAGCGGGTAATCGGCCAGCTGTTCAAGGCTGGCGGTAATCCCCGGTCGGGGCAGGGTAGAAGAACGGGGCCGTGGAGGCTGAAGTTTGGTCTTTAAAATGTGGCTGCGGGCCATTTTTACCACCTCAAGTGATAATTCGACCCACATCCCCCTTATCCCTCTTTTATCCAGTTTTCAAAACCCTGTTTGTCACCATATTTCCAGCCGCTCTGCTTCACTTTTCAGTTCGTCACGGAAATCAGGGTGGGCAATTGCAATCAGGCGCTGGACCCTCTCCCTCACACTCATTCCCTTGAGAGAAGCAACTCCATGCTCTGTAACAACAAGGTCAATTTCCTGCCTGCCCAGGGTAACCTGTGCTCCTGCTGGCAACCGGGGTTGAATTGTAGATATCGTCCCTTTTTTGGCAGTGCTGCGCAGGGCAATTATTCCCTTACCCCCCGGGGAACGCTGGGCCCCCCGGTGTGTGTCGGCCTGGCCTCCGGTCCCGCTAAACTGGCGACCTCCCAGCCATTCAGAAACCACCTGGCCGCAGAGGTCCACCTGCAGGGCTGTATTGATACTCACCATTTTATAGTTTTTGCCAATGACAAAGGGGTCATTGGTTACATTTCCCTGCTGGAATTCTAAACCAGGGTTCTGGTCTATGAAACGGTAGAGCCTGTTTGTACCCAGGGCAAAGGTCCCGACCATTTTCCCTGGCCATAAAGTCTTCTTCCTGCCGGTGATTACTCCCGCCTCAAAGAGATCAACCATTCCGTCGGTGAACATCTCGGTATGAATTCCCAGGTCCTTTTTGTCCATAAGGTTTCGGGCTATGGCATTGGGTATTCCCCCGATACCAAGCTGGATTGTCGAACCGTCCTCAACCAGTTCCGCAATGTGGTTCCCAATTGCAAGATCTGCTTCTGTTGGCTCTACAGGGGGTAGTTCCACAGGGTCTTCCTTATTCTCAACAATTCCATCAATCTCGCTGATATGAACCTGGGTATCACCCATGGTCCGGGGCAGATTTTCATTAACCTCCAGGACCACAAAATCTGCTTTTTCCACCATAATTTTCTCGTAGGTAACCCCCAGGGAAAGGGAAAAGAAACCATTTTCATCCATAGGAGCGGCAGTCCCCCAGAAAAAATCTATGCGGTCTTTTTCGGCCTTCTTTTCCCCGGCTTCGTGCAGATTATTGGGAAGGTGAGTTGCCATTCTCTCCCCGTAATATTTCCTTTCCCAGGGTCCGAAAAACCAGCTTTCATTTAGGATATGTCCCTGCAGGGAAGGGTCCATAAAACCATAGTCCCGCATCAAAAGACAGGTACACACCCTGGCCCCTTCAACTTCCCTCGCCCTTCGGCTGAGTCCCCTTAAAAGAGCAGGAGGTTCAGAAGCGGCCATGGCCGCAACAATGGTTTGTCTGTCCTTTACCATGTTTACAGCTTCTTCAACGTCAAGCAAACGACGCCGGTATTCTTCTTGCAGGTCCATTTTTGTCCTCCTTCCTAGCCTAGCCCCAGTTAATTACCTGGGCATTCCAGGCATAACCCACCCCTGCAGAAACCATTACCACGGTGCTTCCTTTCTTTACAAGACCCCTTATCAGGCCCAGTTCCAGGGAAATAATCTGGTCATGCTGGCCAATATGCCCGAAATCTTCCAGATATACTGACTGGTCCTGACGCAGGCCAAGTTTCTCCAGGATATAATTGTGGGCGGAACGCTTCATGTGCAGTAAGGCGAGATAGTCAATATCCCTGCGGGATAGACTGCTTCTTTCCAGGGCCAGGTCAATGGCCCCCAGGAAATTTTCCATTGATACCTGTTCCAGGCGTTCTTTCATCCACTCCGGTTCCATAACCTCCAGGAAATGCCTCTTTTTCTCAACTCCATCTGGAGTCAGGGGTTCCCTTGTCCCCCCTGCAGGAACTGCTACCGAAGTGGTAAGGGTTCCATCGTCAATAAAGGCGGAGCCGAGAAGCTGGTTATAACCAGCATCTTCCCTGAGAATAGCAGCCGAAGCCCCGGCCCCCAGATTGTACATGAACCTCACCCGGGGATTCTCATAATCAATTAAATCACCGTTCCTGTAACCCCCGGCCAGCAGAACGGTCCTGATATCAGGATCTGCAATGATCATGTCCCTTGCAACTTTAAGAGCCAGGATTGTAGTGCCGCACCGGAGGGCAAGGTCGTAAGCCCAGGCATTGCTGGCCCCCAGGTCTTCTTTTAGTTTAATACCCGCGGTCCACAGGGGATAATCCTTGTATTCATCACCGGTCCAGATAACAAGATCAACATCCTCCGGTGAAATTGCTGCTCTTTCCATTGCTCTCTGAGCTGCTTTAAGGGCCATGGTTGAACAGTGGTCATCCGGTCCGGGAACGGGCTTTTTGCGCACCCCCAGTTTTTCTTCAACCACCTCAACGGGGAGTTGGGCCTTTTCTGCAAGTTCTTCCTTGGTCATAAACCGGTCGGGAACATAGGTGCCCCATCCTATAAGGCTGGCATGTTTGGGAGACAAGTACATCAACTCCTCTCTAAAGGCGGAAAATTATAGTACTCATGGTGTAACCCACGCCGGACGCGGTGAGAGCAACCAGGTCACCCTCTTTTACCCGCCCTTTTTCCCGGGCATCGTGGAGGGCCATGATTATGCAGGCGTTCCCTGTATAACCATATTCATCCATTATATTGTGGGTTTTTTCAAAAGGAATGCCCAGGTTTTCACAGGTCTGTTTGACTCCGCCCAGGTTGATCTGGGTAAAAATATAGCAATCAATATCTTCTTTTGTTAAATCTGCTTTCTTGAGAGCCTCATTGATAATAATGGGCCAGTACTCGGGGTTCTTGTTGATCAGATCCCTTCGGAAAAAGGTCAGATCGGGAAGAACCTCCCCCTTCCCTTCAAGCCTTTCCACGGTTGCGGGAAATCGGGTTCCACCAACATAAATCCCCAGGCTGTCCCAGTGGTTGCCATCACCAATGTAATGGGAGGTTACATAACCCCTATCCCCGGAAGCAGGTCGGAAAACACAGGCCCCGGCACCATCAGAAAACAGGGCAAAAAACTTTCCTTTTTCCATGGAGGTGTACCTGGTCATTCCGTAAACGGATATGACCAGAACATTGTCCTTGCTGCCACTTCTGATCATATTAACTGCCACTTCCGCCGCAGCCACAAACCCGGTGCAGGAAGAGTTTATATCAAAAAATGTGGATTCCCAGCGCATGCCCAGCTCTCCAGCAACTGATGCCGAAGTCTGAGGGCTGATGATATCCGGGGTGTCGGTGGAAACAATGAGCAGGTCGATATCCTCGCCCGTAAGCCCTGCTTCCTGCAGGGCCTTTTCACCGGCCCGAACAGCCAGGTCAGTTGTGCTCTGGTCATCGGCCATAATCCTCCGCTTTTCTATTCCCAGGGCACCCATAAATTCACTGATATCCTCTCCAACAATTTTCCCGGCTTCCTCGTTGTCAATAACCCGTTCGGGGGCATACAACCCCGTCCCGGCTATAAAAGCATTCCTCATAAACAGTCTTCCTCCCTTCTATCCCTCTGCATTGGCCATGAACTCCCCCACCAATTGATTAAACCCAGCAGGATCCTCCAGGGGAATTGCATGAGCGGTTTTAAGAATTTCCAGCCGGCTATCCGGGATATTTTCTGCAATAATCCGGCTGTAACGGGGTGGTTTCAGAATGTCTTCCTCCCCTGCTATTACCAGAGTCGGAGCCTGGATTTCTCCCAGACGACCGGTAAGATCAAGCTGCATAAAGGTGCGCATCAGGCCGTTAAAAGCCTTAAACCACCGGGGTGTTACAGTACTGGAAAAGGACTTAATTCGTCCTTCAAACCACTCTCTCCGCTGGGCGAAAAAATCCTCAGAGTAAATCAGGGGAGCAACTATCCGCAGGAAATGCTCACCCCGCTCCATTTCCGCAGCAGCCATCCATGATTTCCCCATGGCCTCCAACAGGGGGTGGATCTCGCTCACCGAACCGGCAACTGTGAGGCTTTTTACCCTTTCGGGGTACTCGGCAGAAAACAGCATTCCCACCTCACCCCCGTAAGAGGCTCCCACAAGGTGGGCTTCTTTAAGGTCAAGTTCTTCCATCAGCCGAATCAAGTGCTCGCAGTGCAGCTCAAAAGAATAGCCACCTGCAGGCTGAGAAGACTGTCCCTGCCCCAGGAAATCATGGCTGATAACGGTGTGTTTTTTAGAAAAATTCTGTCGCTGAAAAGCCCAGGCTTCTGCCGTCATCATTATTCCATTGAGCAGGATAACGGGTGTTCCCTCTCCTTCAATCCGGTAGAAAAGTTTGTTTCCATCGGAAAGCTCCAGAAAAGGCATTTTATCCCTCCTTTAAGGTTTTAGCCTCTGAGCTATCCACTTCAGCCAGCCGCCCCTCTTTTCCAGCCACCGGGAAAACCCGGGGATCCCCCCAAAAATTCCCAGGGGCAGAAATACCACAATCAGGATATAGATAATCCCGAAGATGATAATCCACTGCCGGAAATGCGAAGAAAGGAAATGGGACAGTAACCGGACCAGAGCAGCTCCAAAAATTGGCCCATGCAGGGTTCCAACCCCCCCGACAATTGTCATCATCAGAACATCAATGGTGTTCTGGATATCAAGGAGCGCGGGGTAGGCAATATTGATAAACATTACGTATATGGCCCCGGAAAAAGATCCAATAATCCCGGCCAGGGTCAGGGAAAACAGTTTGTACTTGAAAACATTGTACCCCAGCATTACCATCCGTTCCTCGTTTTCCCGGATACCTATCAAAACTCTCCCTGTTGGGGAATTAATGAACCGCCGGGAAATAATATATACCAAGACCAGAAAGCCCAGGGCAAAGAAATAGAAATTCAGGCGGTCTCCCAGAAAATCAGGCCTGGGAACACGGGGCATACCATCTTCCCCTCCTGTATAGCGGGAAAGGGACATTACCAGAACCCAGAAAAATTGGGCCAAGGCAAGGGTAATCATGGCAAAATAAATCCCTCGCACCCGCATCGCAAATATAGTTTTGATCAGGGCGATGATGCCTGCTGCAACTGCCAGCAAAAGGAACATGCTCCCGAATGACAGGTCAGTAAAACGCCCGAACAGGGCTATGGAATAGGCCCCCATCCCAAAGAAAAGGGCGTGCCCGAATGATATCAGCCCGGTAAACCCCAGGAGCAGATCGTAACTCAGGGCAAAGGCCGCAAAGACAAAGATGGTAATCAAAAGGGATAGCCAGTAGGGTTGATAGGAAATAAAGGGATAGACAATCATTGCCCCTACCAGGATAATTAACCAGATATTGGCCCGGAAAAATTGTAGCACTTTTTTAGCGTCCACTGGCCAGCCCCCCTTTCCCGAAGAGCCCCTGGGGCCTGATCAAAAGCACCAGGGCCATTAGGATTACATTAAAAGCCATTGCTGCCTGGGGCAGGTAAAATCCCCCAAAGGAACTTATCAAACCGATCAGAAGGCTTCCCGCAACAGAGCCCCCAAAACTTCCTATTCCTCCTACAACCACTGCGATTATCGCCACCAGGATATTATCCATGGCTATCTCGGGGTAAACCCCTAAAAAGGGCCCTGAAATGGCACCACCTACTGAAGCCAGGCTCACCCCCAGGGCAAAGGTGAAAGTGAAAACCTGCTTGATATTTATCCCAAAGGATTGAACCATATCGGAATCTTCAACCCCAGCCCTGATGATAATCCCCAGCCTGGTCTTGTTCAAAAAGAGATAAACCACAACCAGCACAGCAAGCCCGAAGCCGACAATAAACATGCGGTAATAGGGAAGAATAATGTCACCGAGCATAAAACTCCCAATAAAATAGTCAGGTCGGGGAAAGCGAAGGATGGTGGGACCCCAGATAATCTTAACCAGTTCATTCATTACCAGCATCATGCCCAGGGTCAAAAGCAAAAGCTGCACCCTGTTGCCGAAAAATGGCCTTATTGCTATTCTTTCCACCAGGGCTCCGCAAACAAAACCAAATAGCAGTCCTCCCAGAATTGCCAGGACAAAACTGTCGGTTGCCAGAAAAATGCTCCTGCCAACATAAGCCCCGAACATGAAAAATGAACCGTGGGTGAAGTTGACCACCCTCATAAGCCCAAAAATCAGGGAAAGGCCTGAAGCAATCAAAAAGATCAGCATCCCGTGGGCGAGGCCATTCAGTAACAGATTGAAAAATAACGTATCAAACAATTACATTCACCTGCCTTCCCTAAACTGCTACGCCCAGGTAGCGCTGCTTAATTTCAGGTTCTTTTTCCAGGTCTTCCATGCGGCCTTCATGTACGCAGCGCCCCTGGTCAATAATATAGTAATTGTCGCCGATTTTACTGGCCATATTATAATTCTGTTCTACCAGCAAGATTGGCAATTCTTTTTTTAGCTCAGTAATGGCCTCAGCAACCCGATCCACAATAATCGGGGCAAGCCCGCTTGAGGGTTCGTCAATAAGCAAAAGACGATTCTTGCTCACAAGAATCCTTGCCAGGGCCAGCATCTGCTGCTGCCCCCCTGAAAGGGTGCCGGCCTGCTGTTTTCTGGCCCGCTTCAGGTCTGGAAATAGTTGATAGACCTTTTCCAGCCGCCCTTCCATTTCCCGGATCCCGTCACGAGCGGCAACCTTGAGATTCTCATAAACAGTAAGGCTTCCAAAAATTCCCCGGTCTTCAGGAACGTACCCTATTCCCAGGGCCCCGATCCTGAAGGGAGGCCACCCGTTAATCACCTTTTCATCAAACTTAATTTCCCCACCTGAAGGAGTATTAAAACCCAGGATTGTCCTCAGGGTTGTTGTCTTTCCTGCCCCATTTCGTCCAAGAAGGACAGTAACACCTTCCCGCGGCACCTGGATAGAAATTCCCTGCAGGATATGGAATCCCTGGATATGGGTATTAACTTCATTTAACTGCAGCAGGGGATTCATTCACTACCACCTCCCCCCAGGTATGCTTTTTGGACCTCTTCGTTGTCCATAATTTCCTGCGGTGTTCCTTCAGCAAGAATCTGTCCGCGGTTAAATACCGTTATCCTGTCTGAAATAGCTGTAACCACATCCATGCGGTGCTCAACCAGAATAATAGTCTGAGAACCCTCTTTTTTAATATCCTCAATCAAACCGGTTAGCTCCGGAAGTTCCTCTGTGGAAATACCTGCAGTTGGCTCATCCAGGAGCAAAAGCCTGGGGTCACGGGCCAGGGCAATGGCTACTTCCAGTTTTCTCTTGTCCCCGTGGGGTAAACTCAGAGTGGGCTGTAACTCTCTGCCCTTCAGCCGGACCCTTTCCAGAATGGAATAGGCTTTTTCTTCGTACTGAGAAAATTTCCTGTAGTGCTGCCAGAACCGGAAATTATCTTCTCCCGCAGACTGACAGGCCAGTCGAACATTTTCCAGGACCGTAAGCCGGGGGAAGATATTGGTAATCTGGAAGGATCTCCCCAGGCCCATCTGGGCCAGCCGATGAGCGGGATAACCGGTCACCCCCCGCCCCAGGAAAAACACCTTCCCGGCTGTAGGCCGGAGAGTTCCGCTTATCACGTTAAAAAAGGTGGTTTTCCCAGCCCCGTTGGGGCCGATAATGGAAATCAATCCCCCTTCATTAACCTTGAAATCAACACCGTCGACAGCTTTCAGGCCGCCAAAATGTTTTTTTAAATTTTGAGTTTCCAGCAGGACTTCTGTTGCTGCCACAGGCCTCCTCCTTTCTTAAGGGAAGGGCCGGTTTGAAAAAACCGGCCCTCTGTTAACTTAATCTTCAACGGTTATTGGGGGAGCAGTGTCTTCCATGGACATCTCCTGCAGGAGAACCGGCACGGGATAATCATATCCCTCGACTTCCTGCATTTCTACGATATACATTGCCTGCAGGGCCTGGTGGTCTTCGGGCCGGAAGACCATTTTACCCTTGGGGGTATCAAATTCCATCCCCCGCATGGTTTCAATCAGGGTATCGGTATCAATGGTTCCAGCAGTTTCAATTGCCTGGACCAGCGCTACTGCAGCTGCAAAGGCATCGGGAACGAAAAGATCCGGGGGGCCAGCGTAGCGCTCGGTGTATTTTTCTACAAGCCAGTCATTTATTTCATTGTCGGGAAGGGTGTGGAAGTACTTCATCATCCCCTGGGCTCCAATAATGCTATCCCCCATGGCCTGCAGGGCGGGAATATCCCCAAAACCACTGGTAATGGCCATGTAATCATAGAGATTGTATTCGTCAATCTGGTCAAACAACTGGATCCCACCGGCGCCTGCCCAGGCTACAACTGCGGCATCGGGGCGATCCTGCATTAACCGGAGCAGGTAGGGAGTGAAATCAGAAGTATCAGGAGCAACAAAAATTTCATTGATTATTGTTCCACCCTCACCTTCAATGGCAGCTCGCCAGGCAGAGGCAGTATCCCGTCCCCAGGCACTATCGGGCACAAAAATTACAAATTCATCTCCCAGCTCCCTTGCAGCATACACTCCACCGGTCAGGGCGTCCTGGGTAGTGGTAGAAGCAGTCCTGAAAGTATACTTGTTCCAGTTTGACCCGGTAATACTATCCGCAGCGGCAGGGGCAACCATGAAAATCCGCTCATATTCAAGGGACACATCCTGAATAGCCAGGGCTACAGCACTGCTTGCAGTCCCCTGCAGGAAATGAACTCCGTGGCGCTCAATCAGCTCTCTGGCCTTGGTGACACCGGTTCCCGGGTCCATTCCACTGTCTTCAATCAGGATCTCAATGGGTCTCCCCAGGACCTCATTGGTCCCGCCGGTAGCATACTCGATACCGAGTTCAAAACCACGGGTCTGCATGATCCCATAATATTCCAGAGGCCCTGACATTGAGGTAACAATTCCGATCTTAATTGGTTCCTCAGCCAGAACAGGCAAACTCATTCCTGCCAGTAGAAACACCATCATGGACAGAATCAGAATTCTTTTCATCACAAATCCTCCTCAGTCTTTTTTTTGCCCTTCATCCGGGCGATGGCCTCAAGGGCCTTTTCACGGCTTGGAAAGGTATTCCCTTCAATGTCATTTTGAATTGTGGTAGTTTTAATGGTAACCCGGGCCATTGGACTGCTGCTGTAGCGAACCGTTCCCCGGAAATAATTCCTGTACATTTCCCGGATCACCTGGCTGTAGCGGTCTTTCAATTCATCTTCAACCTGGAACCCCTCATAATTAACCAGTGCATAAACCTTTTTGTCCAGCTGTCCAACAATAGCAACCAGGGCTTTTTTTAATTCTTCTATCTGGTCCGGTTCTTCAATGGCAAGGTGGGAAAAATCTATTTCCAGTATATTTTTTTCTGGATTATATTGCATACGGTCGCGCATGCGGACTACCTCCCTTACAGGACCAGACCTCCATCCACCTGCAGGATCGCTCCGTTCACAAAGGCAGCTTCGTCAGAAGCCAGGTACAGATATGCATTGGCTATATCCTCTGGCTGCCCCAGCCTTCCCAGTGGGGTCTTATCCTTCATCTTGTCCAGAATCTTATCAGGAACCTTCTCAGTCATTGGGGTGGCCACAAAACCCGGCGCTACAGCATTGACCCGGATCCCCTTTTTGCCCAGTTCCTTGGACCAGGTGTGGGTCAGTCCAATAACCCCGGCCTTGGTGGCTGAATAGTTGGTCTGGCCAACATTTCCATAAACACCAACAACGGAAGAGGAATTTATTATTACCCCCTGCTCCCGTTCCAGCATGCTCTGGGCTACAACTTTGCTGCAGTTAAAAACGCCTGTAAGGTTAACGTCCATTACCTTCTGCCAGTCCTCGGGATCCATCTTGGTTAAAAATCCATCCCTTGTTATCCCGGCATTGTTTATTAAAATATCCACCTTACCCAGTTTTTCCTCAACTTCTTTTAGGGCTTTTTCAACTTCAGATGCTTTGCTAACATCTACCCGGGAAAAAAGCGCCTGGCCGCCATTTTTTTCTATGTGTTCTGCTACTTCGGCGCCTTCCTGGTCCATATCCCAGATGGCTACACCGGCACCTTCACGGGCAAAAATCAGAGCCGTTTCCCGGCCTATTCCGCTGGCCCCACCAGTAATTACCGCAACTTTTCCCTGCAATCGCATTAACCGCCCTCCTTTTTGAAAACTATTAATCCTGCACCGCAAGAAAATCATACCTCAGGAGTGTTACAAAACAGTTACAAACTGATGACAATCTTCCTTTAACTTTTCTCCGTAAGGTGAGGCCAGTAACGGCGGGGAATAAGGCTATTCTGTCTTTTCCGGTTAATCCTACCTGGAACTGCCAGGCTGGTAAAATGTTCCTTCCAGAGGTTTTGCACTGTTTTTTCCTCGCTGCTGAGGGGGGGTTTTAGTTTTGGGAGAGCCCTAATTTCCCAATTCCTTCCTTTCCCCACTGCAGCTATTTCCCTTTTAACGTCATGGATTACCCAATCATGCCCCTTCTGCCGCGAGGCAAAGTGAGGAGCAAGAAGACCCAGGACATTGTTTATGGGCTGAACTGGAGCATAAAAATAACCCTGTTCAACCCCTTGAAAACGGATAAATCCCAGGAGCCTGACCTTTTCAACCGATACCCTTTTTTCCAGTTCTCTTACCCTGTGCCCAAGGGCGACTTCTCCCTTCCCTCGCCTGATCAGAAAATCCAGGATGAGGTTGGCGGAACTCTTTTCCTCCGAAAGAAAAGAGTGCAAAACTGTGCGGTAAAGGGGTTCGGGATAATTACAGACCAGTTTTTTCTTAAATTTAAAGCTTTCAACTGCGCTGGTTTTTACCTCCAGGGGTTTAGCAAACAGAGAAGGTCGAAACTCTTCTCTGTTCCAGATCCGGACCTCACCTTCTTCTTCCAGGGCCAGGCTGAGAGCTGTGAGCATTCCCTGAAAAGAACCGTCGTAAACATACTCCTTCATAATCTTTCACCTCCAGGTGGAGCAAAAAGCCTTTTCTGACGCGGCCTTCCGCTGGGAAGAATCAGGAAAGGCCTGATATGTTCTGGCCTTGTGGGCAACCCTGGTATTTTCCGCCCTCCGCAGGTTACAAAAAAGCGGGCCCTTTTCATAACCACACCAAGCTTCTTTAAATGGGAGTAATCCAGGGTTCTTTCTTTTCTGGCCCGGATAATCCTTCCTGCAGAAACCGGACCCAATCCTGGAACCCGCAGGAGTTCCCGGTAGGATGCCCTGTTGATTTCTACAGGGAAATGGGCAAGGTTGCGTAACGCCCAACCTGCCTTGGGATCAACCTCTTGATCCAGGTTATTCTGGCCCGAGGGGAGGATTTCTTCAGGGGAAAAGTGGTAAAACCGAAACAACCAATCAGCCTGGTAGAGTCGATGTTCCCGGAGTAGCGGAGGGTCATGGATATCCGGGAAAAATTTGGGATTTCCAGTTGGCATGTAGGCTGAATAAAAAATCCTGCTCAGGGAAAAACTTCTGTACAGGTAAGTTGAAAGACTAATAATTTCCCTATCGCTTTCGGGGCTTGCCCCGACAATCAGCTGGGTACTCTGCCCTGCTCCCAGAAAGCCCCCCCCATTTCCCGATGCTCCTGGAGAAAGCGCATGGGCCCAAAAATTTCCCCGGGTTTTTTCTGGGGAGCCAGTCGCTGCAGGGAGGCACTGCTCGGCAGCTCAATATTGACACTCATCCGATCAGCCAGGAGGCCAGCTTTTTTGAGTAGTATCCTATCTGCCCCGGGAATCCCTTTAAGGTGGATATAGCCGGGGAAATTGTATTCGTTCCTCAGAATTGTAATGCAGGACAGCATGTTTTCCATGGTCTGGTCCGGGCTGCCCCGAACGGCTGAACTCAAAAAAAGTCCCTCGATGTAATTCCGGCGGAAAAAATTAACGGTAATTTCCGCAATTTCCCTGGAGCTCAGGGAAGTCCTGGGTCCATCCTTTTCGGTTCTGTGGACACAATACTGGCAGTTATAGATACATTCATTGGTCTGCAAAATCTTTAAAAGAGAAACACACCTCCCGTCTTCGGTCCAGGAATGGCATATCCCCATACTTCCTCCTGCTTTATTCCTTCTGCTCCCGCTGCTGACGCAGGAGGCATCGTAGCGGGCCCCTGCAGTCAAAATCCGGAGCCGATCAATCAGTTCCATTTCCCCTCACCCCCTCTGGCTGCTGGTTTAATTATACCATACATTTGTTCCGGGAACAATTGTTCGCAAAAAAAAAGAAAAGAGGCTTTTCCGGGGGAAAAACCTCCTGCTTAAAACCTGTTTAATTTTATTTATTGCTGGCTAAAACCGAACACCAAGACCGGCGCTGAGGTGAAAGCCATCCGGTCGGAACCTCTCGTCCCTGATCGCTTCTCCCTCAATTGTCCAGCGGTCCCTACCCAGGGTGAATGTATACCCTCCCTGAAGGTTTGCAGTAAAGGGTCCTGTAAGCCTGAAACGGGCATTGAACTGAGGCTGGAGGAAATAAAAAGGTTGGCTTAAATTGGAACTGATTGGCTCTTTCCAGGGATTATCTATTTCCCCGGTCCCCGGTTGGGAAAAGAGCAGTTTGACTTCCTGGGTTCCGCGCCCTGCAGCAACTCCCAGGGCCAGGTCAGTTAATCCGTCAACATAAACAACCCTTTCTACAAGAAAACCACCGGCTTCCAAACTGTAAGTTACCTGGCGAAAATCTTCCCCTGCCCCTGTGCTTGTAGACTGGCTGCCGTGGACTTTAACCCAGCCTGCACGCCAATCGTTCCCCAAGCCCAGAACCCAGTTCCACCTTCTTACCAGCATCCCAGTAGAAAGATCTGGAAAATCATCATGGGTCCTGTCATTCAGGTCAGAAACCCTGGCCAGGTTCAGATAGCCCAGCCCGTAATTGTAATAAAACCGTGCCGGGCGAAAAAAGGTTGGAACGGGAACCTGGGGTTCTTCTCTTTCAGTATCCTTCCATTCCTGCTCCACTGTGTATTCCTGGGTTCCTCCATTGGCAAGGACTGCTCCTACGGGAAAAAGAAGCAAAATGGCAAGAACTATAAAAACCCAATTAAAGCGATTGGTCAAGGGATTACTCCTCCCTTCCTGTAAGGTTTAAGAATAATAATCTTTTACCATTATATATTATTTTCGGATAAAATCCCATATTAAATAAGCTTTTGTTTTCAACCACTACAAATTTCTCTCCAACCCGAGAACTTTTTAGGAAAAATTCTTATTACCAGGGCGCCTCATTTTTCCTGTTTTACCGCCAAAAACAAAGTTTTATGACCTCCTGCCCTTAAAAGAAGAAGTTATTATTCCAATTAACTTTTTGACTTTAAAAGGAAAATGTAGTAAACTGTCGAAAAAAGAATACAAGGCCAAAATTACCCTGGAAGGGGTTTGAGAAAAATGGGCCAGAACAAAAAAATCCTCTCCAATATTTTGGCTATTTTCCTGGTCAGCCTTCTTTTCCTGACCGGAGCAGTGGAGAACCTGGAAAACCTTCTTATTGACATCAGTCACCGCCTGGGAAAAGTTGGAGAAACCCAGGAAGAACAACCGGTGGTAATTGTGGCCATCGACCAGGCTTCCCTGGGGGAATATCCCGGCTGGCCCTGGCCACGAAACATCCTGGCTGAAGCCGTTGAACAGGCCTTCACAGCGGGTGCTCACAGCGTGGGGATTGATATCCTTTTCCTCGAAGAAAGAGAAGAGGACGGAGATCTGGCCCGGGCAATGGAAGCCGGACCAACCTTCATCCCCCTGACCCTTGACCTGGGGCTGATCCGCAGGTTCCAACAGGAAACACCCCTTGTCCGTGAAAAGTATAATCCCGTCCCCAGCCTTGCCATGAGCGCTGCAGGGGTTGGGCATGTAAACTACTTAGCCGACAGGGATGGCATTATCAGAAGGTTACCCTTTATCGAAGGTTTTTCCGGCTGGTTTGAATTGATAGCAGCAGATTTTACAGGCCGTTCTGACTGGGATGAACTGTCCTTCCAGGAAACCTATATCTACTTTCCCGCTCCTGGAAACCCCTTTACAACAATATCTTTTAGAGACCTGGTTGCAGGAGACTTTGATTCTGACCTCCTGGAAAACCGAATTGTTTTAATCGGCAGTACTGACCCCACCCTGGGGGATTTGATAATGACTCCTTTTTCCAATCACGGTTTCATCCCGGGGGTTGTTCTTGGGGCCCACGCCATAAATACCCTGATCCAGAACCAGGAGATTATTCGCCTTAATGTCTGGACAGTTATGTTAATTTTTTTCCTACTTGCTATTTTTAACTGGTTTTTCATGACCAGGCAAAACTTTAAAACCAATTTCATCTTCGGACTGGTTCAGATTAGCCTGATTCTTGTTGCAGGTCATCTTTTGTTCTCCTCAGGATACCTTTTACCCAGAGTACCCCTGCTTCTTGGGACTGCAGGCCAGAGTTCAATCCAGCTCTATGACCTGATTATTCGAGGGGAAACACGACAGAAAAGATTGAAAAGTCTTTTCCAGCGTTACCTGCCTCCCGAAATTGTGGACAGGATAACTTCCAATCCGGACATGGTTAATCTCAAAGGGGAGAGCAAAGAAGTCGTTGCCCTTTTTGTTGACCTCAGGGGCTTTACAATCTGGGCGAGCGGGCGGAGCTCGCAGGAAACTGTAAAGCACCTCAATATTTTTTTCCGGGTGGTTACTGATAAAGCAATGGAATCAGGGGGAACTCTGGATAAATTTCTCGGAGATGGGGCACTGATTATTTTTGGGGCCCCCCTTCCCCTGGAAAATCCGCTGGAAAAAGCTCTCCAGGCAGTTGCCGAGATCCAAAAGAGATTAACTGAACTGGATTTCCCGCTGCCCATGGGAGCAGGCCTGGAAAAAGGAGAGGTCATCGCCGGAAATATCGGGTCCGAAAAGCGGCTGGAATATACTGTAATTGGCTCACCGGTCAATACAGCAAGCCACCTGGAAGAAAGGGCCCGGCCGGGCGAACTTATCCTTGGACCAGCCGCAGCCAGAGAATATTCCGGAAAAAAGGAAAACCAGCTGGTAATTAATATAAAAGATCTGGGGATGTGAGCGTATGAGCAAAAAAATTATCCTTACCATATTGTTGGTTTGTCTTCCATTCTGGTTTGGAACCTCTGCAAATCCAGAAACAGAACCTCATGTAAAAATAATGGAAATGGAGGGCAGTGTCAGGCTGCAGAGAAACATTCCCTGGTGGCAGTTCTGGAACTTTTCCAGCCTGGATCAGGATGATGTTCTTATGGAAGGAGACAGGGTCCAGACCCTGGGAAGGTCCACCCTTTTCCTTGAATTTCCCGGTGGTTCCCTGGTCTGGGTTGAACCCAATTCCCTATTCGAGATCAGAGAAGTTGGCGAGGAAAAAAACAGCCTTTACATGAGCCGGGGGTCACTTGGAGCTCGCATTATTAGGATCATTGAGGGAGTAATTACCTTTGAAGTAGAGACCCCGAGTGCAGTTGCAGCCGTTCGGGGAACTGAATTTTTCCTGGTAGTTGAGAGAGGAAAAACAACCCTGAGCGTTAGCCAGGGGCAGGTTGTCCTGATTGCCCAGGGTGTGGAAGTAATTGTAGGCCCAGGAGAAACAGTGGAGGCTTATAGAGGAAAAGCCCCAGGAGTCAGGCCTTCAGATTCTGAAGAGGGCGCAATGGAATTGACTTCCGATAGCTCCTCCGAAAAACATAGCGGAATGCCCGACAGAATTCG
This sequence comes from Halobacteroidaceae bacterium, assembly GCA_003551665.1. Lineage (GTDB taxonomy): Bacteria > Bacillota > Halanaerobiia > B1SED10-174 > B1SED10-174 > T1SED10-26. Next base: position 767 of record PUNE01000020.1, on the reverse strand, counting down.
GGAAAAATTAAGGGGTACAATACCCGACAAATTTCATGATGACTAGGCCCTTACTTGATAATAATCCCAAAGAAAGGTGGAAAGGTGCTGAATACTATGGATTCAGTTGCTATTGATTACCTTTCGGGTATAGAACTTTTTTCTTCCCTGGGCAAAGAAGACCTGGAAAAAATTGCAGGGGTTGCCTCCTCCCGGTCATTTAAAAAAGGGGAAATAATTTTCATGGAAGATGACCCGGGGGATAACCTGTTTATCCTCAGGAAAGGCTGGGTAAAAATATTAAAAGTCTCCCCCGAGGGAAAGGAAAAAACCCTTGCCATTCTTGGCCCGGGAGATTGCCTTGGAGAACTGGCAATCCTTGATGGAAAAGGGCGGTCGGGCATGGCCCAAACTCTGACCGACCTGGAAACATTGCAGATAAATTCCAGTGATTTTGCCCGGATTCTCAAGCAGTCCCCCCATATTGCCCTTTCCCTTATCCCTGTTCTCACCACCAGGTTGCGAAAAGCCAACCGGGAAATTGAAAAACTGATATTCCAGGATGTCCACCACCGACTCCTTTCCTATTTCTTGGAAAATGGGACACTGGAAGGAGAAAACCTCCTGGTAAAGAGGCTACCCCAGAGGGAAATCGCCAGTATTATTGGTACTTCTAGGGAAACTATTTCCAGGCTTTTCGGAGAACTTATCGACCGGGGATTAATTTCCATTGAGAAAGAATTTATTGTTGCCAAAAAAGAACTGCTCCGCCACCAGCTGGGAGATGG
>PUNE01000046.1 GCA_003551665.1 Halobacteroidaceae bacterium | reverse complement strand
GAAAACGCCTGCGGCGTTTACCACAAATCCACAACAGGGACTACTAATGCTAATGGAATACAAATATTCCTTTTATGGATTTTAACAATGATTAGTTGTGCATGATAGGTCTAAATATTATTATACGAGGAGGGGCAGAAATGGACTTAATTATTACCGGGGGACGAATAATAACACCGCTGGAAGAATTGGAAGAAGGCTTTATTGCAGTAAGGGGAACCAGGATTTCCCAAATGGGTCCCATGGAAAAAATGCCTTCTGTTCCTGCAGGTATAAAGGAGATTGATGCCAGGGGGTGTTTTGTAATCCCGGGTTTGATTGATATTCATACCCACGGAGCACAGGGTTTTGACGTAATGGACGGCACAGAGGAAGCTCTGCAGGCCGTAACCAGGCACAAGCTAAGCCGGGGTACCACGGGCTGGGTGGGAACAACTGTAACATCCTCCCGCGAAAATATCCTTGAGGCCATACGGGGTTTTAAGCAATATTTCCAAAGGAACCCGGAGGAGGGTGTTTTGCTTGGATTGCACCTGGAGGGACCATACATCAGCACTGCCAAAAAGGGAGCCCAGAATGAGGAATTTATCAGGGTTGCCTCAATTTCCGAATACAGGGAGTGGAGAGAGGAACTGGGTCCCTATTTGAGAGTAATTACCCTGGCTCCCGAAATTGAGGGGGCTGAGGAAGTAATTAAGGAGGCTGCAGCCGATGGAGTTCTAGTAGCTGCGGGGCATACCAATGCTACCTACCAGGAAACCAGGCAGGCAATGGACCATGGGATGTCCCATGCTGCTCACTTTTTCAATGGGATGCGGAGCCTTCATCACCGGGAACCGGGTGTGGTAGGAGCATTCCTGGAAAATTCGGAGGCAACTCTGGAATTGATTCTTGACGGAGCCCACCTGCACCCGGCAATAGTCCGCTTGGTCTGGAAGGTTGCCGGGCCAGAACGGACGGTGCTGGTAACGGATTCAATGCGTGCTGCGGGTATGGAAGATGGGGAATATGAACTGGGAGGGCAGGAAGTTAATATTGAGGGGGGAATTGCCCGCTTGAAAGACGGAACTTTAGCCGGAAGTTCACTGGACCTGGATCAGGCCCTGCTGACCCTGCTGGAAGTAGCAGAAGTGGACCTGAAAACGGCTCTTCCTGCGGCTACAATTAACCCAGCCCGCTGCCTGGGACTGGATAGAGAAAGGGGTTCGCTGGAACCCGGTAAGAGAGCGGATATTGTCCTTCTGGACGAAAAAATGAATCCCCAGACGACCCTTTATGGAGGCAGAGTTTTCGGGGGAGAGGGAGGAGTTTAAATGCTGACCCGGTTGGGAGTTTTTTTGTTGCTTTTTTCTGTTTTTTTGGTCTGGCTCCCGGCCGCAGGAGCAGAATCGGTATTTAAGGAGGAATGGGAAAAACTGGCCATAGAGACAGCGTCCGAAGCGGATAATGGTAACGTAATTGCCATGTTCAAAAAGGGTGTTGCCCTGGCCATGGTAGGGGATTTTAAGGAGGCAGCTGAGTGGTTTGACCTGGTAAGTGAACACCCCCACCGCAGGGAGGAAGGTGAAGATTACCGCCAGGAAATAGAGAAAAAGCTGGTTGAAGATCCGGAAAACCACGTTTTTTTGGGTAAGAAAGCCTTTCTCCATTTTACGGAGAAGGATTACAATGAAGCCATGGAGATCCTGGAGAAAATGGAAAAACAGGATCCGGAAAATATCTGGTTGGATAACTATCGGGCCCTGATACTTGTTGAAGAAGAAAAATATGAGGAGGCCCGGGAAATCTTATACTATTCCCTGGAAAAAAACGAGAACCGTTATACCCGGGCTTTTATGGGTTATGCCTACTGGCAGGAAGGACAATATGGAAAGGCAACTACCCATTTTTTGCGGACCGGAACCCTGCTTTTTTCCATAAATGAGTTCCTGCCCTGAAAGGGAGGATCGGTTGATGAAAGTTCTTTTTTTGTGGGAGGTACCTCCGGATCTGAAGGAATACATTTCCAGTAAGGTAGAACCGGGTGTGGAGTGTATCTTCCCCCCGTCGAATGAAACAGAAGTCCTGCTTCCTTATGCCGGGGAAGCGGAGGTTATGGTGGGCTGGCGGCCCAGTCGGGAACTATTAAATTCTGCTCCCAGTCTGGCCCTTTTCCAGAACCCCGGGGTAGGGGTGCAGCACCTGATTCCTCTCTTCAGGGAATTCCCGGGAATATCCCTGGCCAATTCTCATGGGAACACTTATTTTACAGCCCAGCATGCTGTTGCCTTACTGCTTGCCCTGAGCAACAAAATTCTCGTCCACCACCAGCACATGGCCGGGGGTAACTGGAGGACAGGGGACGGGGAAGGGGCCAGCATTCCACTGCGAGACAGGACCGTGGGGTTGCTGGGTTTTGGTTCAATAGGTAACTGGGTTGCTCAATTCCTTTCAGGTTGGAGGGTGGAATTGATCGCCTGCAAGAGAAATATTTCCGGGGAGAAGCCCCCAATCCTGAAAGACTGGTATAGCGTTGCAGATCTGCACGGTTTTTTGAAGCAGAGCGATTTTCTGATTATCTCCCTTCCCCAGACAACCGAAACAGAGGGATTAATTGGGGAGGAGGAGCTTAATCTTCTCGGCCCGGACGGGCTGATTGTTAATGTTGGTCGAGGACCGGTTATCTGCGAAGAGGCTCTTTTTGAGTCTTTGTCCGGAGGGAAACTTGGGGGTGCGGGAATTGACGTCTGGTACGATTATGAGCCCGTTCCGGACGGTTCAGGGAAAAAATACCCCTATAATTTCCCCTTTCACGAGCTGGATAACGTGGTTTTAAGCCCGCACAGAGCGGCTTCGCCTTTTTCAGATCTGGGAAGGTGGGGAGAGGTAATAGAAAATATAAACCGGGTGGCACAAGGGAAAACTCCCCTGAACCTGGTCGACCGGGATCTGGGTTATTAAATAAAAAAACCGCCGTAAAATTACGGCGGTTTTAATAGTTAAACAGCAGTGCTAAAAATCCAGAGATAAAGGTAAAGGCAATTACACCCAGAACGATTATTATCAAAACTCCCTGGATTTTCAGGAAAACAACCAGGTTTTTGGCCAGGTTGTTCAGTTCTTCGGGGCCGGGTTCTTTTTCCTCCTGGTGGAGGTTTTCGGCGTTATTTTTGAGGTGGAGAAGTTTAAATCCGAGTAAAACAGCCACTACCCCTGGAATGGCCCCGATGACCAGGGTGAATAGTCCCATGATAGCTGCAAGAGTGCCGGTTATAATCGTAATTATGCCAACCAGTCCGGCCCAGCGGCTGAGGTTGGCCAGGGTGTCCGGAGAGATGGGTTTCTGTTCCTGCAAAGGATCAACTCCTTTTCTCCATTTCCAGTATACTTCGGCATTCGGTCCTTTTCTCCCTTTTTTGTTTGCAAAGGTTGGCAGGAAGAAGGAAAAATATGGCGAAATAAGACCTTACAGGCAATTAAAGGGGGAAAGGGGGCTTACCGTGCAGGCCGAAGACAGGGAAAAAAAACTCTGGGAAATTTGGCGGGAATGCAGGCTCTGCCCCAGGGAATGCCGGGTTAACCGGGAGCTCCGGACAGGAAAATGCGGGACTGGCCGGGAACTGCTGATTGGATCCTGGGGCCCACACCCTGGAGAAGAAGGCCCCCTGGTTGGCTGGCGGGGGTCGGGAACTGTTTTCTTTGCCGGGTGCAATCTAAAATGTGTATTCTGCCAGAATTATGATTTGAGCCACGAGGTCCGGGGAAGCAGATCGAGTATAAGGGACCTGGTTAAAATAATGCTTTCCCTGCAGAAATACGGGTGCCATAATATTAACTTTGTTACTCCAACCCACGTGGTTCCCTGGATTGCCGAAGCCCTGGTTGAGGCCAGGGAAAAAGGGCTCCACCTCCCGGTTGTATATAATTGTGGGGGCTATGAATCAGTAACAGTTCTGAGGCTTCTGGAGGGGTTAATCGATATTTATATGCCCGACGTAAAATATGGTTCGGACAGTGTGGGAGCAAAGTACTCCGGTGTTCCAGATTACTGGCAGGTTGCCCTGGGGGCGCTTAAAGAAATGCACCGGCAGGTTGGAGACCTGGAAATTGACGAACAGGGACTGGCCAGGCGGGGTTTACTGGTCCGTCACCTCCTCTTACCCGGACAGTCCGATGGGGCCCGGAAAATATTTGACTTCCTCCAGGAAGAGATTTCTGAAAATACCTACCTCAACCTCATGGCTCAATATTACCCCGCCTACCGAAGCGGGGAATTTCCGGAACTTGCAGCCCGAATTTCTCCTTTTGAATACCGGGACCTTCGCGAAGAGGCAGGAAAGAGGGGATTTCGCCTTGACCGGTAATCAATATTGAAAACCATTATCGGTTATGGTATAATAAAAGATAAATAAACAAGGAGGGTGATTCAATGGAAGCTCGTGTTGGTGCAAGGGCGCCGGAATTTTCTGCCATGGCCTATCAGGATGGTAAATTCAAGAAGGTTAAACTTTCGGATTATCAGGGAAAATGGGTGGTTCTGTGTTTCTACCCCGGTGATTTCACTTTTGTCTGACCCACGGAACTGGGTGCAGTTGCATCCCGTTATGAAGAGCTCAAGGAACTCGGTGTTGAAGTCCTATCAATGAGTGTGGATAGTGTCCACTCCCACAAAATATGGCACGAAACCGAGCTTTCCCAGTGGGATCCGGCAGTTCAATTTCCAATGCTCAGTGATCCCGGGGGAAAAATTGGTTCCCTCTACGGAGTTTATGATGAAAAAGGCGGAGTAAATGTCCGCGGACGCTTTATTATTGACCCCGATGGTGTAATTCAGGCCATGGAAGTACTTACCCCGCCCGTTGGGCGAAACGTGAGCGAATTAATCCGCCAGGTCCAGGCTTATCAGCATCACCGGGAAACCGGCGAAGTAATACCCTCTGGCTGGAAGCCAGGCAAGAAAACCTTAAAGCCCGGCCCGGACCTTACCGGAAAAGTATGGAAGGAATGGGATCCCAAAGAGGCCCGCGATTAGATTAACCTGGGGTGCCCCGAGCGGCACCCCTCTTACTTTTCCCGACAGAGGAGGTTCCAGTAAATGGAAGGCAATGTGTTATTCGCTTTTACCCTCACCCTACTGGCAGGATTGGCAACCGGCCTGGGAAGTATCATTGCCTTTTTTGCCAGGTCCAACCAGTATCGTTTCCTTGCTTTTGGGCTGGGCTTATCAGCTGGAGTTATGATATATATTTCTTTTGTAGAAATACTGCCAGAGGCTGAAGAAAGCCTGGTGCTGGCCTGGGGAGAGAATCTGGGGCCCTGGGTTGGTCTTGTAGCTTTTTTTGCGGGTATCGGCCTGACAGCACTGATTGACCGCCTGGTTCCTCACGCGGAAAACCCCCACGAGGTCAGGCCTGAAGAGGACCTGGATGTATTAAAGAGAGAGGGAGATATTAAAGAATTAAAAGCCGTCAAAGAGGATGGAGAAAAGGCCAGTCTGATGCGGACCGGACTTTTTACCGCGGGGGCAATTGCTGTCCATAATTTTCCCGAGGGAATTGCCACCTTTGTGGCGGCCATGGTTGATCCCGCCCTGGGGGTTTCAATTGCTATTGCGATTGCCATCCACAATATTCCCGAAGGTGTATCGGTATCGGTACCAATTTATTTTGCAACGGGAGATCGGAAAAAAGCCTTCCTTTATTCTTTCCTTTCGGGAATGGCGGAACCGGCGGGTGCACTGCTGGCTTATTTTATTCTCCTTCCCTTCCTTACTGAAGCAGTAATGGGTCTGGTTTTTGCCGGTATAGCGGGAATAATGGTTTACATCTCCTTTGATGAATTACTTCCCATGGCCCGGGAATACGGAGAAGGGCACACGGTGATAACCGGCCTGGTGATTGGCATGGCCGTGATGGGGATGAGCCTTCTATTATTATAACCCTGATGATTTTTTCGTATTGGCCCCCAAACAGGGGCTTTTTTTATTGAAAATAAATTAAATTTAAAAAATAAAGGATAAAACGAAAACAATGGCGAAACCAACTATACAATTTGAAAGGGAGGTGTGTTTTTTGTTTAAAAAGCTGGGAGCCTTATTAGTGATTGTTGTATTGGTCACGGGAATTTCCGCAGCAGTTCTGGCAGATAGTAATACGCTCAATATTGGTTCTGCAGCGGAAGCGACCGGGCTGGATCCTCGCCTGGAAACTGATATTCCCTCTTCTGAGCGTTTGAACATCATAATGGAACCGCTGGTAACGTTTAACCCGGATATGGAACTGGAACCAAGGCTCGCCACGAGGTGGGAATTTAGTGATGACAGCCTCCGGCTATCCTTCTGGCTCCGCGACGATGTGGTCTGGCATGATGGAGAACCCTTTACTGCAGAAGATGTTAAATATACAATCGGGTGGGTTCTTGATGAGGATAACGCTGCTCCCAACCGCCCTCTATATGATGCAATTTCCGAAATTGTTGTTGAGGATGACTACACCATTCATTTCCACCTGAGCAGGCAAAATGTGTTTTTGTTGAATAATATTGCCCGGATGCCAATTGTGCCCGCCCATCACGGTGACCGGGATGATTTTAGGAGCAATCCTGTTGGGACAGGACCCTATAAATTCATTTCCTGGACCCGTGATGACCGGATGGTAATGGAGGCCAATGAAAATTACTGGGGCGGAACCCCGATTATTCCCAACCTGATTTTCAGGGCCATCCCTGAAGATTCTGCAAGGCTTTTGGCTTTTGAGGCCGGGGAAATTGACATGTACCAGGGTGGAATTGTTCCCCAGGAACTCCCCCGTCTGGAAGAAGATCCCAACATCGTAGTCCAGAGGGCAACAGGAACGGGTCACGTTTACCTGGGCTTTAATGCCCGAATTGAGCCTTTTGACAATGTTAAGGTCCGCCAGGCAATAGCCCACCTGTTGAACAGGGAAGCAATTATAAACAGGATCCAGAATGGCATCGGGACTGTATCTACAGGGCCGGTTCCTGCTGGACTGCCCTGGTACAATTCTGATGTCAGGACCTACGACTACAGCCTGGATAGAGCCCAGGAACTATTGCGGGAAGCAGGTCTTGAAGGTACTGAATTGAGGCTGAGCCTCCATACAAATGAAAATCCCCTGCGGATAAGGATTTCTGAACTGTTGCAGTTCGAAGCCGCCCGGATTGGAATTTCAGTAAGTGTAACAATTGAAGAGTGGGGAGCCTTCTGGAGTCGTCTGCAGCAGCCTGACCACCCCTATGAAATGTTCATAGTTGGCTGGGTTGGGCAGGTTGACCCTGATCGGGCCATGTACCGGCAGTTCCACACCGATGGAGCATTCAATTTTGGTGGGTATTCCGATGACCGCCTTGATTACCTCCTGGAAAAGGGACTGACGGTTGATCCCACTACCCAGGAATCAATTGATATTTACCGGGAAGCTCAGGAAATTGTTGCTGAAAATTCCTACTATGCCTTTATCAACTACTATGAAGAAATTATGATAGTTCACCCCTATATCGAAGGTCCTGTAGTCCATCCCTATACTGCCAACGCCTGGCAGGATGCTCACCTTTTCACAAAAAACAAGTAGGGAGATAAATTGTTTTGCTCGCCGGGAAAATTCCTTCCCGGCGAGCTTTTATTTCCCCATTTTTGGGGGAAATGGGTTTGGGGAACTGCCTGGATTAACGTATTGGCATTGGATCAAGGGTTGAAAGATAATTATCTCCTTTAACCTTGAAGTTGGGCTGGAAACACCCCATACACTTTTAGGATGGGTAAGTTCCGTTAATAAAACTCAAGAGACTTTTGTTTTCCAGTCCGGAAATGATATTTAACGCTAAGATTAGAAACAAAAAGTAAAAGCAAACAATGGCTCCAAAAATTAAGTAAAATTAACTTTTAAAGGATTAAATACCCGAAAAACCAGCATTTAGCAGGGATAAGCGGGAAGGGGAAAGTTGCTCAAAAAAGGGATTACTGGTAATCTGGTAAGTGGACTAAAATAAATCCAAATGGGAGGATGATTAATGAACAGGAAAGTTGGAATTCTGGTCTTGGCTGTTGTTCTTGTTTTTGGGCTTGGTTCTGCTGTAAGTGCAGCAAGACCTGACACAATTGTTATCGGGTCAGGAGCGGAAGCAGTTGGGCTTGATCCACGCCTGGAAACGGACGTCCCTTCTTTTGAAAGGATCAATGTTATCTTCGAAGCCCTGGTCACTTTCAATACCGAAATGGAACTTGTACCCAGGCTGGCCACCGAATGGGGTTTTTCTGACGATGGAATGACCCTTACTTTCTGGCTTCGTGACGATGTCCTCTGGCATGATGGAGAGCCTTTTACTGCGGAAGATGTCAAGTACACCTTTGATTGGGTCCTTGATGGAGACAATGCTGCACCAAACCGTGCTCTCTATGCTGATATTGGAGTTATCGAGATTGAGGATGATTACCTGGTTCATTTTCACCTTGATAACCCCAACTCCTTTTTGCTGAATAATATTGCCAGGATGCCGGTTGTACCCGCTCATCACGGTGAACGGGGCGACTTCCGAACCAACCCCATTGGAACCGGACCCTACAAATTCGTCAACTGGTCTCGGGATGACATTATGAATCTGGAAGCCTTTAATGATTACTGGGGAAGCGAGCCCATTCATCCCTATGTTCAGTTCAGGCCGATTCCTGAAGCTTCCACAAGACTTCTTGCTTTTGAAGCTGGCGAAATTGACATGTACCAGGGTGGAATGGTTCCCCAGGAGCTGCCCCGCCTGGAAGACGATCCCAACATTATTGTTGAAAGAGCACCAGGAACCGGTTATTCATATTTAGGGTTTAACACCAAGGTTGGACCCCTTGCTGACGTGCGGGTCCGCCAGGCAATCAGCCGGGTTATAAATCGCGAGGCTATTGTCGAAAGGGTTATGAATGGCATCGGTACTCCAGGTGTTAGCCCGATTCCCCCCACCCTTCCCTGGTTTTCCGATGATGTTTTCGACCTTGGCTATGATATAGACAAAGCTCGGGCCCTTCTTGAAGAAGCAGGGGTATGGGGTGAAGATTTAACCCTGAGGCTCTATACTAACGAGAACCCTGACCGGATCAGGATTGCTGAAATTCTTCAGTTTGAAGCCGCCCGTGTAGGAATTACCGTTAATGTAACAATTGAAGAGTGGGGTGCTTACCTCAGCAGAATCCAGGATACCGAGGATTACGATATTTTCATCCTGGGCTGGGGAGGACAGCTTGACCCCGACCGGGCCATGTACCGCCAGTTCCACACTGATGGGCCCAACAACTATACCTTCTTCTCTAATGCAAGGCTGGACGAGCTTTTAGAATTAGGTCGGACACTTGATCCCACCACCCAGGAATCAATCGAAGTATACACCGAAGCCCAGCAGATTGTTGTTGAGAATGCTCCTTACGGTTTTATTAACTACACCGAAGAAGTCCTGATCTATCACCCCCACATTGAAGGGATTACGGTTCACCCCTACAGTGCAAACTCCTGGCAGGACGTCCACCTCGTAAGGAAGAACTAAGAAAAGGAAGCCAGAAGCCAGGTGGGGTTCCCCACCTGGCTTATTTTATGGAAAGGAGGGGCTGACAAAAAGTGTTTAAATATATTATCCGCCGCCTTCTACAGCTGATTCCCGTAATAATTGGAATCTCAATTGTGGTTTTTATGATTGTCCACCTGGCCCCAGGAGATCCAATTCTGATGATGCTGGGAGAAGATGCTACCCCTGAAGATTACCTCCGCCTGCAGAGGATTTATGGCTTTGATCGGCCGATTTATGAACAGTACCTCAGGTGGGCAGGTAATGCCATCCAGGGAGACCTGGGGGTTTCTATCCGTCAGGGGGCTCCAGTCAGCATGCTGATTTATTCACGGCTCCCGGCAACTATTGAACTTGCTTTTGTTTCGGTACTCCTTGCGGTACTCCTGGGAGTTCCCCTGGGGGTTCTGGCCGCGATTAAAAGACAGAGCCCGGTAGATTTTTTCAGTATGGTAATAGCCCTTTTGGGAGTTTCCATGCCTGGTTTCTGGGTGGCCCTGATGTTATTGACCTACGTTGCCCTGAATGTGGGCTGGATTCCCATGTTCGGGCGGGGAGGTTCTGTTTTTTACGGCCTCTGGCAGCTAATAACCACGTTTGATGGGTCAGAGTTATATGACGGTTTGCGGTATGTAATGCTCCCTGCTATTTCAATCGGGACGGCCATGATGGCTATTATTACCCGCCTGACACGCTCCAGTCTCCTGGAAATAATGGGTAAGGATTATATCCGGACTGCCAGGGCCAAGGGATTAACCGAGAGAGTTGTTGTTTTCAAACACGGGCTGCGGAATGCCCTTCTTCCTGTTGTTACAGTTGTTGGTATTCAGTTTGGAGCAATGCTTGGTGGGGCGGTAATAACCGAAACGGTGTTTGCCTGGCCCGGGGCCGGCCGCCTTATTGTCAATGCAATTCAGCAGCGTGATTTTCCGATAGTCCAGGGTGGGGTCCTGATGATGGCACTTATATTTACCCTGGTTAATCTCACCGTGGACCTGAGTTATGCAGTTCTCAATCCCCGGATTAGATATGATTGAGGAAGGAGGGAGCTAAACATTGAAAAAGATTATCCGCAACAGAAGTGCCCTGGTTGGCCTTATTTTAATTTCAATCCTGCTTTTCTTTGCAATATTTGCTAACTTTGTTGTTCCCAACGATCCCTACGACATGGATATCTGGGTTAGTTATGGGGCCCCGGAATGGTTCGGGGAAGGCAGCAAGTATATTCTTGGAACCGATGACATGGGCAGGTGTGTTTTAAGCAGGATAATAATGGGCAGCCGAATCTCCCTCATGGTAGGAGCAGTTGCTACAGGTTCTTCCTTGATTCTGGGTGTTTTCTTTGGAGCAATCGGGGCTTATGTTGGCGGGAAAACGGATGCAATTATTATGCGCCTGATGGACCTGATTCTCTCCATCCCCTCAATTCTTCTGGCCATAGCAATTGTTGCGACTCTGGGTCCGGGGATGGTAAATGCCATGATAGCCATTGCAATTGTTCGGGTCCCCCAGATGGCAAGGGTAACCAGGAGCATGGTTTTGAGCATCAAGGAGGAAGATTATGTCCAGGCTGGAAAAGCCCTCGGCTTTTCCCATGGAAGAATTCTTTTCAAGCACATCCTGATGAACTGTTTTGCTCCGATAATGGTCGTGGCAACCCTTGGAATGGGGACTGCCATTGTGGTTGAGGCCGGTCTAAGTTTTCTGGGTCTTGGAGCCCAGCCCCCGATTATTAGCTGGGGAAGAATGCTGGCAATGGGGAGAGAAGCCATCCGATCAGCCCCCCACATGACTCTTTACCCGGGACTGGCAATTGTTTTTACTGTTCTGGGTTTTAACCTCCTGGGTGACGGCCTGCGGGATATTTTTGACCCCCAGCTGAAGGAAAGGTAAATTTGGCTTAGAATTTTTTTCAAATAAAAGAAGGAAACGGTCGCGGGTTTATTTATTACCGGGGCCGTTTTTTTGTGGAAATGGTTGGTGAGCAGGAGTTTTTTGTAGTTGGAAAAAATCACCACAAGTCTTTTCAGCTTAAGACAGGTTGATCCGAAAACAGGGGTTCAACGATTTAAAAGGGAAAAAAATAATGGAAAATTGAGAAGAAAACGGGAGCGAAAATTAGTTTTGAGCAATATAATTGTGTTTTGCTTATTTGATAAGGGGTAGCCTCTTATCAGAAAAATTTATTCACTCTTATCTGGATTGAATGGGGTTGCTTCAAATGGGAAATAATAGTAGGGTTATATGTGGACTAAAGTGAATAATATCAAGGAGGGTGATGCATGAGCAAGAGAATCGGAACACTGGTTTTAGCTTTGGCTATGGTTTTTGGTTTTGGAACCATGGCTGGTGCAGCTCCAGATGATACCATTGTAATTGGTTCTGGAGCAGAAGCGGTAGGACTTGATCCGCGTCTTGAAACAGACGTACCTTCATTTGAGCGGATTAATGTCATCATGGAACCTCTTGTAACATTCGACGTCGACATGCAGCTGGTTGAAAGGTTAGCAACTGACTGGGAGTTTTCTGACGATGGAATGACCCTGACCTTCTGGCTGCGCGAAGGTGTTGTCTTCCACGATGGTGAACCCTTTACTGCCGAAGACGTAAAGTACACCTTTGAGTGGGTTCTCGATGAGGAAAATGCTGCACCCAACCGGGCATTGTACGCAGACATTGGTGAAATTGAAATTGAAAATGATTACCTGATTCACTTCCACCTGGACAATCCCAATTCTTTCCTGTTGAACAACATGGCAAGAATGCCCGTTGTACCCGCCCATCACGGTGACCGTGAAGACTTCAGGGAGAATCCTGTTGGAACCGGACCCTATGCTTTCGTCGATTGGACCCGGGATGATGTAATGAACCTGGAAGCCTTTAATGAATACTGGGGTGGAGAGCCAATTCATCCTTATGTTCAGTTCAGGGCTATTCCCGAAGGTTCAACCAGACTTCTGGCATTTGAAGCCGGCGAGATTGATATGTACCAGGGTGGCGTAGTTCCGCAGGAACTTCCCCGCCTGGAAGACGATCCCAATATTGCTGTTGAAAGAACCCCCGGAACCGGGTATAACTACCTTGGCTTTAATACCCAGTCCGGGCCCCTGGCTGAAAAAGAAGTTCGTCAGGCTCTCAGCCGTGTAATTAACCGTGAAGGTATTGTCGAAAGGGTCCTTAATGGAATCGGCGAACCGGGTCTTAACCCCATTCCTCCGGATCTTCCCTGGTTTACTGATGAAGTGCATGACCTAAGCTATGACATCGATGCAGCCCGGGAGATGCTTGAAGATGCCGGGGTGTTTGGTGAAGATATTACCCTGAGGCTTTACACCAACGAAAACCCTGAGCGGATAAGAATTGCAGAAATTCTGCAGTTTGAAGCTGCCCGAGTAGGAATAGACATTGAAGTTACAATTGAAGAGTGGGGTGCCTACCTGAGCCGGATCCAGGATACAGATGATTATGATATCTTCATTCTGGGCTGGGTTGGCCAGCTGGACCCGGACAGGGCCATGTATCGTCAGTTCCACACCGATGGGCCCAACAACTACACTTTCTTCTCCAACGAAGAATTGGATGAGCTCTTGGAACTTGGCCGGACCCTTGATCCGGAAAGCGAAGAATCCATGGAAACTTACAAGAAAGCCCAGCAGATTGTTGTAGAGAACGCTCCTTATGGATTTATTAATTACTCCGAGGAAGTTCTTCTCTACCACCCCAACATTGAAGGAATCACTGTGCATCCCTATGGAGCAAACTCCTGGCAGGATGTCCACTTGATTAACAAGAACTAGAATGGAGACAGCCATAGCCAGGTGGGGTTTCCCACCTGGCTAATTTTTTGAAAAGGAGGGGCTGATGGAGGATGTTTAAATATATTATCCGCCGCATTCTGCAGCTGATTCCGGTAATAATTGGGATATCAATTGTGGTTTTTATGATTGTCCATCTGGCTCCCGGTGATCCCATACTGATGATGCTGGGGGAAGATGCCACACCCGAAGACTATGCCCGCCTTCAAAGGATTTACGGTTTTGACCGGCCGGTGCACGAGCAATATCTTCGCTGGGCAGGCAATGCCCTGCAGGGGGACCTTGGGGTCTCCATCCGCCAGGGTGCTCCCGTGAGTTACCTGATTGTTTCCCGGCTGCCGGCAACAATTGAACTGGCTTTTATTTCCGTTCTTCTGGGGGTAATTCTTGGAATACCGCTTGGAGTCATCGCTGCAATTAAACGGGAAACACCTATTGATTTTTTCAGCATGGTAGTTGCCCTTTTGGGGGTTTCAATGCCCGGCTTCTGGATTGCCCTTGTTCTTTTAACCTATATTGCGCTGCACGTAGGCTGGATACCAATGTTTGGACGAGGTGGGTCCGTTTTTTACGGCCTCTGGCAGTTAATTACCACCTTTGATGGGACAGAGCTTTATGACGGCCTTCGGTATATTATGCTGCCGGCAGTTTCCATCGGGACAGCCATGATGGCAATAATAACCCGATTGACCCGTTCCAGCCTTCTGGAAGTTATGGGCAAGGATTATATCCGAACGGCCCGGGCCAAGGGTCTTGGAGAAAGGGTTGTGGTTTTCAAACACGGGCTGCGCAACGCCCTGCTACCGGTTGTAACCATTGTTGGAATTCAGTTCGGAGCAATGCTTGGTGGAGCAGTTATTACTGAAACTGTTTTTGCCTGGCCAGGTGCTGGGCGATTGATAGTAAATGCCATTCAGCAGAGGGATTTTCCCATAGTCCAGGGAGGAGTCCTGATGATGGCCCTAATTTTCACCATTGTCAACCTGCTGGTGGATCTGAGCTACGCAATCCTGAACCCCCGAATCAGATATGATTGAGGAAGGAGGGAGCTAATAAGTGAAGCAGATAGTCAAGAACCGAAGTGCGCTGGTAGGTTTAATAGTTATTGCTCTACTGCTATTTTTTGCAATATTTGCGGATTTTCTGGTTCCTAATGATCCTTACCACATGGATATCTGGGTCAGCTATGAAGCCCCGGAATGGTTCGGTGAGGACAGCCAGTATATTCTGGGAACCGATGACATGGGACGCTGTGTTTTAAGCAGAATTATTGTGGGCAGTCGCATCTCCCTCCTTGTTGGAGCGGTGGCAACGGGTTCATCCTTAATAATAGGGGTTTTTCTGGGTGCGATTGGTGCCTATGCCGGAGGAAAAACCGATGCGGTAATTATGCGTTTTATGGACCTTATCCTCTCAATTCCATCGATTTTGCTTGCAATTGCAATTGTCGCAACACTGGGTCCGGGAATGGTTAATGCCATGATTGCCATTGCTATTGTCCGGATTCCTCAGATGGCAAGGGTAACGCGAAGTATGGTCTTGAGTATCAAGGAAGAGGATTATGTTCAGGCGGGGAAGGCTCTCGGGTTTTCCCACGGGCGACTTCTTTTCAAGCACATCCTCATGAACTGCTTTGCCCCGATTATGGTAGTGGCAACCCTGGGAATGGGGACTGCAATTGTTGTTGAAGCAGGATTGAGCTTCCTTGGACTTGGGGCTCAGCCTCCCCTAATTAGCTGGGGAAGGATGCTGGCCATGGGAAGGGAGGCCATCCGAGCCGCTCCCCATATGACCCTGTACCCGGGAATTGCCATTGTGATTACAGTGTTGGGTTTTAACCTGCTTGGCGATGGCCTGCGGGACATTTTCGACCCACAATTAAAACAGAGGTAAAGAATAAGGCCTGCGGTTGCAGGTCTTTTTTTCTTGGGGGAGACCAGGGATAGCTATTTTTTAGAGGAAGATTGAGCAGGTAAGCGAAATATATCCTATAAAGCCAGTTGAAAAGAATGAGGCGGGTAGATATGGAGAAGCCCCAAAAGATAATCATTGTCAATCTTCTTTACCTAGGGGATTTGCTTTTCGCGTTCCCTTTCCTGCGCAACCTAAGAAAAAACCTTCCCTCGACCCAGATTGATATGGTTGTTAATTCTGCTTTCTATGAAATTGTAAAAAATAATCCCCACCTTGACCGGGTTTATTCTTTTGATAAAAGGTGGGGATTAAAAAAAATGAGGGAATTTTCCCGACCCCTGGGGGAAACAAATTATGACCTGGGTTTGAATATTCATGGTAGCTGGCGGAGCCTGGTCCTGCTCTGGCTGATAGGACCGGCAAAAAAGATTGGTTTTGCCGAAAGGGGAGGGAAAATTTTGTTGGATAAACTGGTTTTCCCCTCCCGGCAACACATGGTTGATGTTTATCTGGAATTCCTTAAGGTCTTAAATCTCCCGGTTTTAGATAATGGGCGCCTGGAACTTTTTATCCCTGACCAGGCCAGGGAAGAAGTAATTGGGTTGCTGAATAACTGGGGAGTAAAAAAGGAAGATATATTACTCGGTTTAAATCCGGGAGGGACCTGGCCAACCAAGAGGTGGTCAACAGAGGGTTTTGCCCACCTGGCTGATTTATTAATTGGGCGGGGTTTCAAGGTTGTTTTTACGGGTGGGACAGAAGATACAAAAAGGGTTGAAGAGATAATTGGCCAAATGAAAAAGAAGGGGGCCCTGGCCGCTGCCGGGCATACTTCCCTTGCCGGTCTCGCAGCTTTGCTGGAAAGGTGTTCAGTTGTAATCAGCGGAGATTCCGGTCCAGTTCACGTTGCTGCAGCCATGGGAACTCCTACTATTGCTATCTTCGGTCCGTCAGATGAGGAAAAATATAAACCCCGGGGTCCCGGGCATGAAATTGTTAAAGCAGAGGTTGATTGCCGCCCCTGTGGTAAGCATGAGTGTACTGACCATAAATGCATGCAGGAAATTCACCCAGAGACCATTTTGCAGAGGGTGGAGCAATTGCTTTCAAAGGATAATTTAGAAGAAATTGAAGGGAATAGCGGGGGGATTTAGATGGACCTGAAAAAAAATCTGGAAAACTGCCGGGGTAAAACTCTCCTGGTTATTGGCGATGTCATATGTGACCGTTACCTTTTTTCCAGGCCCGGGCGGCTTTCCCGGGAAGCACCGGTAATGATCCTGGAATATGAGGGGGAAGAAATTATCCCTGGTGGGGCAGCAAATGTTGCGTTAAACCTTTCTGAACTGGGAGCGAATGTTTTTCTGGCTGGCTGGATAGGAGATGATACCCAGGGGAAAACAGTTAAAAAAGTCCTTGCAGATAGATCAATTTCTCCAGAGGGAATTTGGGAAATCCAGGGTCATCCCACTGTATTAAAAACCAGAATTCTTGCCGGTGGGCAAAATCAGACTGTTAAACAGCAGGTTTTGCGGCTGGATCAGGGGCAAAACCCTCCCAAGACTGGCAGAGGTTTTGAAAAAATTAAAGAAACCATCGGGTCCCTATTAAATAAGGTTGATGGGGTGGTTTTTTCGGATTACGGTTATGGAACTGTTTACCCTGCCCTGGTGGGGGAAGTTATCAAGCTCAGAAATCAAAAGGAATTTCTACTTGCGGGGGATTCCAGGCAGAACCTGGGTTATTACCAGAATTTTGATCTATTAACGCCCAATGAAGTCGAGGCAGGGGATTTTGCAAAAACCGGGTCCCTGGAAAAAATGGGCCAAAAAATTAAGAAGAAACTTAAACCGGAAGCTCTTGTGATTACAAGAGGAGGCCGGGGAATGTCCCTATTTGAGGGTTCGGATAGAGCAATCCACATTCCCCCCGCTGGTTTTACCCCTGTTGCCGATGTTAGCGGTGCAGGCGATACAGTTATTTCAGCACTAATGATGGGCCGGTTAGGTGGAGCTACCTGGCTTGAAGGCGCTTATCTGGCCTCGTTTGCTGCAGCAGTGGTTGTCCGGAAATCCGGCACAGCCGTTGCTTCTCCACAAGAAATCCTTTCTTTTGCCCGGGGAAAGGAGGCAGGAGAGGATGATAATTGACAGAGATAACCTTAAGAGAAAAGTGGATGAAATAAAAGAGGGGCGAAATACTGTTGTCTTTACCAACGGGTGTTTTGATATCCTGCATATTGGTCATGTGCGACTCCTAAAGGAAGCCTCCAGACTGGGAGATATTTTGATTGTTGGTGTCAACAGCGATAGTTCTGTTCGAAAGCTTAAAGGAGAAAACAGGCCCTTTTTCCCCGCTGAAGAAAGGGCTGCTATTATCTCTGCCCTCAAGGCTGTTGATTATGTCGTTGTTTTTTCGGAAAAAACCGCCTCCCGTTTGATTGAAGAAATTGAACCCGACTTCTATGTTAAGGGTGGAGATTATTCTCTCCAGGAATTACCCGAACGCCAGGCTTTAGAAAAAACCGGCGCTACCTTTCACCTGGTTGAACTGCAGGAAGGTTATAGCACAACCAATATTGCAAAAAAGATTGGGAGAAACAATGAATGATGAAAAAGGCAAGAAAAATGGACAAAAAATACTCCTGGTCCGATTGAGTTCGCTGGGAGATCTTGTGCAGACTTTTCCCGCTGCTTCGGTGCTGCGGGAAAATTACCCCCAGGCCCGACTGGACTGGGTTGTGGAAGAAAAATACCGGCCCTTGATTCAAGCCAACCGCAATGTAGATGAAGTAATAGGAGTTCCCCGTGATTCCTGGGGAAAGCTTTTTAAACAGGGGAGGCTGGCCAGGCTTTTTGCAGAGGTAAGAGGATTTCGGAAAGAATTGAGAAATAAGAATTATGACCTGGCGTTTGACTTCCACAATATCCTCCGCAGCGGATTTATTACATCTTTTTCCGGTGCCGAGACCAGGTGGGGTTATGGCAGTCGGGAGGGGAACGGGTTTTTTATCAATCATCGCTTTCCGTATTCCTGGAACAAAGAAGTCCATGCTGTTGACCAACACCTTTTGGCCCTGGAAAGTATTGGGCTGAAAGGAGAAGAAGTGGACTTCGGTTTTAAAGACCTTCCCCTGCCCCCGGATTTTCCAGGAGAAGAACCCTTTGTCCTGATTCATCCCCGAACCCGCTGGAATACCAAAAACTGGCCTATTTCCCGGTATGTTGAGGTAGGTAAAAAATTTGCATCTCTGGGGTTTTCGGTTTTCTTTTCCGGCTCTAAAGACGATGGAGTTTTTATTGAAGGTGAACTGAAAAATATAAAGGGATTACAATCCCTTGCCGGGAAATATTCTCTGGGTGAATTTGTTGCCATAGCCCAAAAGGCCAGTCTCTTCGTAGGAGGAGATACTGGACCCATGCATGTTGCTGTGGCCGCAGGAACCCCTGTGATTATGATTATGGGTCCTACTTCTGAAAAGCGTTTCGGCCCATATCGCCGGGAAAGTAGTGTTGCGAAGGCCCAGCTTGATTGCCTTGGTTGCGGAAAGCGAAACTGTGCCCAGCCTATCTGCATGGAGCAGGTAACGGTTGAGATGGTCTGGGATGCTGCCAGGGAAAAACTGGGAATTGACCCCTAAGAAACAATAAAACATGAGGAACGAGGAGGTTTTGGATGCAGGATAGGAGAAGCAAGGTATTAACAATAATGTTTTATATTCAGGGTTTGTTCCTGGCCCTTTTTTTCTTTAGTTCCGGGGCCTATATTTTCTTTTTATTATTACTGGTTTTATGGATATATCTTTTGTTTTTGGAAAGAAAGGGTTTAAAGGAATTTTTCTCCGAACCGCTGCTTTTGCCCCTCTGGGGGTTTTTTGCCCTGAGTGTTATCTCGGGGTTATGGGCACCCGATACTGGATTATGGTTGAACTATGCTGCCAAAGATCTGCATTACCTGTTGTATTTCCTTATCGTGCTCTACTTATTTCGCAGGATGGATAATTACCAGCTCTGGGTCAAGGGATTTCTCCTGGCAGGAATATTGCTAATAGGTTATGGGCTTTATGAATACGGATTTCTGGCAACCAGCAGTCGTTACCGGTTGAGTTCCCTGTATGGCAATTCCAATCATTTTGCAGGAGCTCTGGGTTTGCTCCTTCCCTTTTTCTTTGCAGTTTTTCTGGACAAAGATTTTTCCTGGAAATACAGGATTGGGAGCCTGGGAATTTTATTGGGGGGAATAATCTGTGTTTACGGGTCCCAATCCCGGTCTGTGTGGCTGGCGTTACCCCTGGGGTTAATTCTGGTTGCCTTTTTGAGGAACATAAAAACGGGAATTGCGGTGTCATTGGTCCTCCTTCTGGCTTTTGGAATATTTTTTCCCATGCTCCCCGACCGAATCCAGGACCGGGCCAGCAGTATTTTCAGTATTGAGGCAAACAGGAGTAGGGTTAACCTCTGGGTTGCCAGCTACATGATGTTTAAAGATAATCCAGTTGCTGGAGCAGGTAGGGGGAGTTTTGTTGCAGTTTCCAGCGATTACCTGTCGCAGGTACTGGAAAGAGAGGTTGCAATCAGTCACACCAACCCCCATAACCTCTGGTTTTTTACTGCTGCTGAACTGGGTTTTTTGGGTCTGTTCTGGGTTACCCTTTTTTGCCTGCTGGTTCTGAAAAAAGGGCTGATAAACCTGAAAAATATTCAGCGGGAGTTCTGGATTAAGGCAGGAACCATGGGTGGTCTTGGGACTCTCTTTATCCATCTTCTTACGGATTATATAATTACCATCAGGGCTATCGCCATGGTTGCTTTTTTCCTGATCGCCCTGCTGGCAAGAACTGCCGAGGATAATTTCCAGAAAACTACAGAGCTTAAAGCAGAACCATAAAATGATAATGGTCGGGGGAGGTTTATTAATTGAACTTCTTTTTTTTCCTTTATAATTTTTTCTTCATTCCTGTGAATCTGATTTTTAATCTGGTCAACTTCCGGGCGAGGAGAAAGGGCCGAGGTCGGAGTTATATGCCTTCCTCAATTATTCAGGGGGGAATCTGGGTTCACGCCGCTTCTGTTGGGGAGGTTAAGGGTGCGGAACCATTAATTGCGGAGCTGAAGAAGGTTGTTCCCGACAAGCCGATTTACATTTCTACTGTAACTACTGGAGGCCAGGAAGCGGCCAAAAAAGTTCCCCAGGTGGAAGAAACCTTTTATTTCCCCTTTGACCTGCCGATTTCCATGTATCTACTCTACAAAAAACTTGCGCCCTGGCGAGTTGTTATCATGGAAACTGAACTCTGGCCCAATCTGATCAGTATGGGTAAAAGGAAATCCAGGCTGTACCTGGCCAACGGGCGCTTAAGCATTCAGAAAATGCCTACCTACAAAAAACTGCACTGGATTTACAGACCGCTTCTCGAGGCTTTTTCTGCCCTCTGCTTGCAATCCAGAGATGACGGGGAAAGGGTCCGCTCACTGGGGATTGGGTCGGAAAAACTTTATTTTCCCGGTAACCTCAAACTGGATGGAATTGAACTGGCAGAGCAGGGAGAAAAGGATAATTTAGTTGTTGCCGGCAGCACTCACCAGGGAGAGGAGGAGCTCCTCCTGAATATTTATGGAAACCTGCTGCAGGTGGATCCGGAGCTGAAAATTATCCTGGCCCCCCGCCACCTGGAAAGAATAGGGTCAGTGGAAAAGATGGTTAGAGAAAAGGGTTATGCACCTGGCTACTGGACCGAAAATGGGCTGGAAAATTCCGTAACCATATTGGATACAATGGGGCAACTGGTTGAAATGTACCGCCGGGCCCGGCTTGTTTTTGTAGGAGGAAGCCTGGTCCCCAAAGGAGGGCACAATCCCCTGGAAGCCCTGGGTAAACCGCTTTTCTTTGGACCCCACATGGAAAACTGGCAGGAAATGGCGGGCCTTTTATGCGGGGAAAACCTGGCTTTCCAGGTTGAAAATGGGGATGAGCTTTCCCGACACTGGGAAGATTTCATAAAAAAAGGCGAGGATACCTCCAGGGAGCTGGAAGAAAAGGCCCGAATTTTTAAAGAAAAAAACGCCGGTTCTGCCAGGCAGACGGCAACTATAATTGTACAAGAAAAAAGGAAGGGATAAAATCCCTTCCTTAATGTTTTAACTGTTTTGCAGGTTCTCACTGATAACCTGGTTAACAGACTGCATGAGCTCATTGAAGTTTTCCTGTGCTTTAAAAAGGTTTTGCAGGGTGGTGTTCAGCTTCATCTGGTTCTGCAGCTGTTGAAGATCCTGGATTACTTCTGAACTGGGCTGCTGGCCCTGGGCCTGGGCTTCCTGCATCTGGTTTTGTTTCTGTTGCAGTTCGTCTACCAGGTCCTGGGCTTTAGGGTCAAGGCTGATCCGGTTCTCTGCTGACTGCAGGTTCTGGAATTCTTCAGTTTCCTTGATTGCTTCCGCAAGTTCAGCCGCTTTATCCTTTACACTCATTATTTTCACCTCCTAGTTAGGTACGCCAACTTTAGCCCTTCTATATTAATCCAGTCAGTCCTGCAAAAAAATTAAGAAATCTGTTAGGTTTTTGTGGAAGGGATAAATATTATGGAAATTATTAAAAAATATTCCGGGAAAGGGGAGTTTTAAATGCGTATTCTGGTAATAGGTGGAGTAGCAGGAGGAGGAAGCGCTGCCGCCAGGGCAAAGCGGCAGAACCCCGAGGCAGAAGTTTTGATGCTGGAAGAAAGCCCCCACATATCTTATGCTGCCTGCGGCCTCCCCTATTTTTTATCCGGGGAGGTAGAAGATTTCGGGGCACTGCAGGCCCTGACCCCGGATTCTTTCAAGAAAACCCGGGGGGTTACCGTCCGGGTCCGTCAGCAGGTACAAAAAATAGAAAAGGATCGGAAGGAAGTCCTTGTCAGGGACCTGGAGGGAGGCCGTGAATATTCCGAGAGTTACGACCGGCTGATAATTGCCACTGGGGCCCGGGCCCTGGTACCTCCCCTTGAGGGAGTAGACCTGGAAGGGGTCTTTACCCTGCGGACCATGCAGGATGGCCTGGACCTGGCCCGGAAGGGCAAGGGTTCCCGCGTGGTAATTGTGGGCGGGGGTTCAATTGGCTGCGAGATGGCCGAAACCTTCTTAAAACTCGGGCGGGAGGTTACGATAATAGATAAGAGTGAACAGATAATGCCCATCCTGGACCGGGATATGGCGGAAATAGTTGCAAAACACCTGCGGGAAAAAGGAGCCAGAATTGAACTGGGCAGGGGAATAAAAGCGTTTAAGGGTAACGGCCGTATTGAAGAAGTAATTAACGAAGATGGGGAGAGTTATCCTGCTGATCTCTGTCTTCTGGCCCTGGGAGTGAAACCGGAAACCACGCTGGCCAGAGAGGCTGGACTGAAACTCGGGGTCAGGGGAGCCCTTGCAGTTAACGAATACATGGAAACCTCTCACCCCGATATCTTCGGAGCCGGGGATTGCTGTGAGGCCAGCCACCTCCTGACGGGAAAGAAAACCTGGATACCTCTGGGGAGTACTGCCAACAAGCAGGGACGGGTAGCAGGAACCAATGCTGCGGGAGGAAGAAAAACCTTTTGGGGGGTTCTGGGGACTGCCCAGGTAAAGGTTTATGACCTGGATGTTGCCCGGACGGGGTTGAGCGAGGCTGAAGCCAGTGCAGAAGGGATGGAAGTAATTTCTGCCGGGATAGATGCTCGCAGTAACGCGGGCTATTACCCCGAGGTAGGCCCTCTGCACCTGAAACTGGTTGCTGCGCCCGATGGAAAAATCCTGGGAGCCCAGGCAGTTGGCTCCAGGGGGGTTGATAAGCGGATTGATGTCCTGGCTACAGCCATCCACAATGGAATGTGGGTAGAAGAGCTGGAAGGGATAGACCTGGGCTATGCACCTCCCTATTCAGTTCCCATTGACCCCATAATCGTTGCAGGTAACGTTCTCGAAAAAAAGATTTCGGGATAACTTAAACAAAATAATAAATGTGCCGAAAAGAATAGCAGGAGGTGTTGTTGTGGAGTTAAAAAATTGTCACTGGTGCGGCAGGGTTTTTGCTCACGCTTCAGACACCGTCTGTCCTGATTGCCGCAAACAGGAAGAAAAGGATTTTGATAAGGTATTTGATTTTCTGAAAAAGAAAAAGAATGCAACCATTGCCGAAGTTCACGAAGAAACAGGCGTTGAAAAACGGCGGATTATCAAATTTATTCGCCAGGGACGCCTGCTGACCGATACCGGGGAACCCTTCGAAATATTTGTCGACTGTGAGAAATGTGGC
Organism: Halobacteroidaceae bacterium; assembly: GCA_003551665.1. Lineage (GTDB taxonomy): Bacteria > Bacillota > Halanaerobiia > B1SED10-174 > B1SED10-174 > T1SED10-26. Next base: position 12,452 of record PUNE01000046.1, on the reverse strand, counting down.
AACCCTATTCGCGAGGGCAGGCTTTGTGACAGGTGCGCAGATAGCCTCCGGGAACAATTAGGAGAAACGGCCAAAAAAGAAGAGCCCCGCCGGGAATTTAAGAAGGCCGGGCAGATGTATACCGCCGACAGGAGGCAGAAAAGAAGTTAAAGATTGAAAGTGAGAGGTGAGAACAAGTGAGAATTTCTCCCAAACAATTTGAGCAGGTAATGGCTGTTTACCGCAACCAGATGCAAAAGGCCCCGGAAAAAACTCAGGCCGGGCGACAGGATTCCGTTTCTTTATCAGGTGATGCAAAGGCGGTCAAAGAAGTGCGAGAACTCCTGAAATTTATACCCGAAGTCCGCAGTGAAAGAGTAGATGAGCTGAAGAAGGCAATCAAAAATGGAGAATACAAGGTGGATGGTCAGAAGGTCGCCGAAAAGATGCTCCAGCGGATGGCCGTGGACCACTTTCTGAACAAGGATGACTGAGGGAGGTTACAAAATGAAATCTGCATTTATAGAGCTCGATTCTCTTCTGGCAAGAGAAAGAGACCTGTACCAGGAACTTGTGCAGCTGGCCAAAACCAAGCAAGAACACCTTGTTTCCAATGACCTGGAGGGAATTGGCGATGCCGTTGCCGAGGAGGAAGAAGTGCTGGACAAAATAGCGGGAGAGGAAGAAAAGCGTAAGGACTTACTGAGCCAGCTGGAGGGCGAGGAGAGGTCCTTTTCCGACCTCTGCCAGAAAGCACCTGAAGACCTGGTTGAGAACCTCAAGGAAACCAGGGAAGGCCTGCTACTTGTCCTGGAAGAGCTCTGGGAGGTTAATGAAACCAATAACCGCCTGATCCAGGATTCCCTGGAATTCAACAATAACCTTGTCCATTCTCTGTCCAAAATCCGGGGCAGCAGCACCTACAGCAAGGAGGGAAATCGGGAAGAAACCCGTTCATTCCTGGACAAGAGAGCCTAGGAGGACCTGCCATGAGTAACTTTTCCATATTTCAAACCGGCCTGCGTAGCCTGAGGGCGCACCAGCAGGCCCTGGATACCACTGCCCACAATATTGCCAATGCCAATACCCCGGGCTATGCCCGCCAGAGGGCAGAAATGGGGGCCCACCATCCCATGGCCATGCCGGCCATGAACAACAGCGGGCAGCAGGGGCAGATGGGCACAGGAGTCCACATAACCGAGATCAATCAGATCCGGGATTACTTCCTGGACCAGCAGGTCAGGCACGAACTGAGCCTGAAGGGAGCCTGGGACGGGGAGAAGGAGATACTGACCCGGATCGAGACTTTTCTCAACGAGCCCTCGGATGAAGGGCTTGCTGCTACTTTTTCCCAGTTTTTCAAAGAAATCGAGGCTCTCTCTCAGTATCCCGAGAGCACGGCAACCCGCCAGTCAGTGATTGAAAATGCCAGGATGCTTTCCGATACCTTCAACCAGATTTACAATCAGCTCGGAACCTACCGGGAAGATCTGAATGAAAATATTGAAGCCCGGGTGCTGGAGGTTAACACCCTGGCCGAGAGACTGGCCGACCTCAATGCCCAGATTGTAAGGGCCAAGGGTTACGGGGACAATCCCAATGACCTCATGGACCAGCGCCAGCTCCTTACAGAGGAACTGGCTGAACTTGTAAATATCCGGGTCAAGGAAGACAACTACGGAAGCTGGAATATCAGCATCGGTGGTTTCCACCTGGTAGAGGGAGATAATGTCCAGAAGGTAGAAGCCTACGAAGATGAAGAAAACGATGGTCTGTTTTCTCTGCGCTGGGAACACAATGGATACCCGGTTACCCTGCAGAGCGGAAGAATTGAAGCCCTGGTGCGGGGGAGAGATGAATATACAGGGAATTTCCAGGAGCGCCTGGATGATATTGCAGGAACCCTGGCAGAAGAATTCAACTCAATTCACCGCGAGGGGCACGGCCTGGATGGATCAACGGGCTTGGATTTTTTCCTGGGAGATGGGGCCGGAGTGATTACCGTAAACCCCCATATCGTTGAAAACCGGAGCGCTTTTGCAGCAGCAATGATTGAGGAGGAAGGCGATGTTGACCCCGAGCTTGTTCCGGAGGGAAATGCCGATAATCTTTTCCGGATGCTGGAGCTCCGCGACGAGAGAATGATGGAAAATGGAACTGCAACCATGGAGGACTTCTACCGCAGTATTACAGCAGAAATAGGGGTCCTGGGGCAGAAAGCTGACCGCATGGGGCATAACCAGGATAACCTGGTGAGCAACATTAAAAAGAAGAGGGAAGAGGTTTCAGGGGTATCCCTGGACGAAGAAATGGCGAACATGATCCGCTTTCAGCACGGCTACAATGCTGCCTCGCGTTTGATAAGCAGGATGGATGAAATGATGGATTCCCTGATAGCAATGGTTCGTTAGATGGAGAGGAGTGGTTTTGATGCGGGTTACAGATAGAATGATGTCAATGAATATGGCGCAACACCTACATAACAGTATGCGGCGCATGGATAGATTTTACGACCAGCTTTCCACGGGCAAGAAATTTTCCCGGCCCTCTGAGGATCCAATGGGAGCCCTTTTTTCCATGCGGGCCCGCAATGATATTGAAATCAATGACCAGTTCCGCAAGAACGTGGAATCAGCGGAAGACTGGCTTAATAATACTGACAACCTGATGGATAACCTGGGCAAAATTGCCCACCGGGCAAGTGAACTCATGGTCCAGGCTGCCAACGAAACCCACGAGCAAACCGGTTATGATTCTATTGCAAAGGAAGTGGAGGAACTCCGAGAAGGCCTTTTAGAGCTGGCCAATACCCGCTTTGGCGACCGCTATATCTTCAGCGGGCAAAGGACCCAGTCGCCTGCATATGAAAAAATTGTGGATGAGGAGACCGGAGAGGTTTCCTTTAATTACCTTGGCGATGATGGGGGAATTACTTTCCGCCTTGCTCCAGGAGCAGAGGTTTCCATTAATCTCAACGGGGAAGAGGTTTTCCAGCCGTTTTTTGATATCCTGGGAGACTTCATGGAGAATCTTTCCAACGGGGATTCCCAGGCCATATCCCAGGGGAATAAGGAAGCAATTAACGAACAGATGGACAATTTCCTGGCCCAGCGGGCAGAAGTGGGGGCCCTGGGAAGAAGAATGGAACTATCCAGGGAAAGGCTCCTTGACCAGGAGGTTTACCTGAGGAAGTCCCTGGCTGATGCAGAATCAGCAGATATTGCAAAAGTGATCGCGGAGCTTAACATGGAAGAAAATGTTTATAGATCTGCCCTGGCTGCAGGAGCAAGGATTGTCCAGCCCAGCTTAATTGACTTCTTGAGGTAATGGCCATGAATGTTATGACTAGGCCGATGATGCTGGATATCAATATATCTTGGGGAAGGGTAAATGTGGATTACAGGCCCTCTCAGCACGATATTGATGTATATGATGCCCACGAAGGAGCCCGGGTCTGGGCAGAGCATTCCCGGGAAAAAGGTCTTGAAGGGATAGGTGAAATTGCCCAACGGGGTTACCGACTGGGTAGAATTGAAACAGGGCACACCCTGGCTGAAGAAGCCAGGCTTGCTTCCCAACCCCGGCAGCATCATGTTGATGTTGATTTTATGCGGGGCCCGGAAATTGAGATAGAAGATAACAGGCTTAATATGAGTGTTGTGCCTCGTGGAAGGCACATAAATGTTTTAATATGAAGGAGTGGTCTCCTTGAAAATTGAGACAGCGCGTTTTGGAGAAGTGGAAATCCCGGAAGATGAAATCCTGGAATTTCCCGAAGGTCTGATCGGGTTTGAAAAGGAAAAGAGGTTTGTGCTCCTGCCAACTCAGGAAAAATCGCCCTTTTTCTGGCTTCAGTCGGTGGATGAACCCGACCTTGCTTTTATTGTCAGCGAACCATGGGGCTTCGTTGAGAACTATGAATTTCAACTGCCTCAGGAAAGTAAAAAGAAACTGGATGTAAAAGAAGAAAAAGACATCAGGGTTTTATGTCTTGTTGTAATTCCTGAAGATCCCCAGAAAGCCACGATGAATTTAAAAGGTCCCCTGGTATTAAATCTGCCCCAGCGAACTGGAGGGCAGGTTGTTATCAATGAAAACTTCAGCACAAAGCACCCAATATTTAAAGAAGCTTCGGCGTCGGCTTAGGGGGGTGAAGAATTGTTAGTTCTTACCCGCAAAAAAGGAGAAAAGATTGTAATTGGGGATAACATTGTTCTCACCGTGGTGGATATTAAAGGGGATCAAATTCAGCTTGGAATTGAGGCGCCGCGTGATATCCCGGTGCACCGGGAAGAGGTTTATAAGGAGATCCAGGAGGAAAATATTAAAGCCCGGAAAACTGAAGAGTTGAATCTGGAAAGCATTCAAAAACTCATGGAAAAGAAGAAGGGAAAAGACGGAGAAAAATAGAGGATTTAAGAAATAAGGAGAAATAATTGCTAAAAATAGTTGAAAATGAGGGTTATGAACCAGGAAAGTAAAACCGACAAAAAGGGCGAAAGGGTAAGATTTCAGTGACTTTTCCCGGACTCTTCCAAAAAAGAGTTTGGGGATGGTTGCTGAAACGGACAGTATTTCGGCCGGTGCTGGCTGTGAAAGCAACTAAAAAAGCCGCAGGGAAGCGGCAAAAAACTATCACGGAGGAGTGACGAACAATGAGAATCAATCAGAACATCGCTGCGATTAACGCGTGGCGCAACCTTGGAATGACGGACAGGGCTATGGGAAAAACGATGGAAAAGCTGTCATCGGGCTTAAGGATCAACAGAGCAGCTGACGATGCTGCAGGACTTGCTATCAGCGAGAGGATGAGAAGTCAGGTTAATGGTCTCGACAGGGCGGTTGCTAACGCCCAGGATGGAATTTCTCTTATCCAGACCGCTGAAGGAGCACTTGATGAGACCCACGCTGCTTTACACAGAATTCGGGAACTAACCATCCAGGCTGGAAATGAAGTAAATGAAGGTGGAGATGTTCAAAAAATCCAGGATGAGGTTGAACAGCTTCTTGCAGAAATCGAACGTATCGCCAATACTACCGAATTTAACACAAAAAACCTCCTGGACACCGATGACAATACCATTACCCTCCAGATTGGGGCAAATGAAGGACAGACAATGCAAATTTCTCTTGAGGCCATGGGACAGGATGCCCTTGGTGTAGTGGATGGGGACGGAAATATTGATGAAGCCATTGCGGGTATTGATTTAACCGCAGCCCAACATAATCCAGATAATGGTCCAGATTTACTGGATTCCTTTGAAGGAACCATTGAGGTTCTTGACGCTGCGATAGACCAGGTGTCATCTTTCCGTTCTGAATTGGGTTCTTATCAGAACCGTCTGGAGCATACCATAAACAACCTGGAAGTCGCTAGCGAGAACCTCACTGCTGCTGAATCCAGGATCAGAGATGCTGACATGGCTGCCGAGATGATGGATATGACCCGCCATCAGATTATGACTCAGGCTGGAACTGCAATGCTAGCCCAGGCCAACATGAGGCCGCAGAGCGTACTGCAGCTTTTGGGATAAACAGAAAATAGTTAGGTTGTTTGAACATAATATTTAAAATTAGCCGCAGGGAAGCGGCAAAAAACTATCACGGAGGAGTGACGAACAATGAGAATTAATCAGAACATCGCTGCGATTAATGCGTGGCGCAACCTTGGGATGACAGACAGGGCTATGGGGAAAACTATGGAGAAACTGTCTTCAGGTCTAAGGATAAACCGGGCAGCTGACGATGCAGCAGGACTGGCTATCAGTGAGAGAATGCGGAGCCAGGTCAACGGGCTTGACAGAGCAGTTGCCAACGCCCAGGATGGCATCTCACTTATCCAAACCGCTGAAGGAGCGCTTGATGAGACACACGCTGCTCTGCACAGAATTCGTGAGCTTACCATCCAGGCAGGAAACGAAGTTAACGAAGGTGGGGATGTATCAAAAATCCAAGATGAAGTAAGTCAGCTCCTTACAGAAATTAATAGAATTGCGGAGACAACAGAATTTAATACCAAAGGCCTTTTAGATTTTGATGTTGATGGTGATGGAAATCTAGAAGGGAACGTATTAACACTGCAGATAGGGGCAAATGAAGGACAGACAATGAATATTACCCTGCAAAATATGGGAGCAAATGCCCTTGCTACTGAGGTTGATGGTGTAGATAATTTGGATAATCTTGGAGAAATAGATATCAATGATGGGGTTCATGGGACCCCTGAGGGTGATGAGGTTGGTTTCGATGAGATGATTTTAGCCATTGATGCTGCAATAGACGAAGTATCCTCCTTCCGCTCTGAACTTGGTTCTTACCAAAACCGTCTGGAGCATACAATCAATAACCTGGAAGTTGCCAGTGAGAACCTCACTGCTGCTGAATCCAGGATCAGAGATGCAGATATGGCCGCGGAAATGATGTCCATGACCCGCCACCAGATAATGACCCAGGCAGGAACCGCAATGCTGGCCCAGTCCAATATGAGGCCGCAGAGTGTACTGCAGCTTTTGGGCTAAGTTAAAAGGGGTTGGGGCCGGCCGGAAAGCCGGTCGGCCCTCCTTTTTAATTTTAAGGAGGTGGAGCTATGAAGATCAGTGATCTGCCGCCTCTCCGGCCCAATTCAGGGCAGTATGCTTCCCAGGTCGAAACGGACTTTGGGCCCGGGCGGAGCAAAAGGCGGGGAGAATCAGTAGAGGAAATTCAGAAAACTGCCAATCAGGACCTGGAAAAACGGGTCCAGGATGAAGTAGATGATTTTAATGAAGCAGTGGAAAGTTTCATGGTGCGGGACCTTAAGTTCCAGATACACAGGGGTTCCGACCGTTTGTTTGTTCAGGTTATAGATGTTGTTCATGACGAAGTGATAAGCGAGATGCCTCCTGAAGAATTCCTGGACATGGTTGCCAAGATCCAGGATATGGTGGGCATTATATTGGACGAACTGGTTTAAGGAGGGCTAAAAATGGAAGGCACAATGAGCATCCGTGGGATGGCATCTGGTATAGATGTTGATGATATTGTTGAGCAGTTAATTCAACTGGAGCGGCGACCTATCCGCCAGCAGGAAGCTCGAATTAGCGAATACCAACAGAGCCAGAAAGCATGGCAGGAAGTAAACACCCAGCTATATAACCTCCGCCAGGCCAACCAGGGTTTGCTCGACCTGCGCGATTCCAGGGTGGCCGTATCAAGCCAGGAAGAAGTATTAACAGCCGAGGCCACCACCCGAGCCCAGGAAGGTAATTACAATGTCAATGTGCTGGCTCTGGCCCAGAACCTGATTATTTCCTCGGAAAATGCCCTTGATCCGGAACCGGGAGTAAGTGGAACCTTTTCAATTAACGGGGCTGATGTTTCGATTGAAGAGGGAGACTCTCTTTATCAGATCCGGGATTCAATTAACCAGGCTCAGGAAGGAGTCAGGGCCAGCATTGTAAGTAACCACCTGGTTTTAGAAGACCAGGCCGGGGCAGGAATTGAATGCGGGGGAGATACACAAATTCTCCAGGAGCTTGAATTGATCACTGGAGAGAATGATTTTTCCCGTGTGCTTCAGGAACAACAGGATGCCCAGGCTGAAATCAATGGTCTCCTGGTGGAATCCAAAACTAACGTCCTTGATGATGTCATCGAAGGGTTAACAATCAATTTAAATAGCGTTGGACAGAGCGAACTCAGTGTTGGGGAAGATACTGATAGCCAGGTTGAAGCAGTGAACAATTTTGTCGAAGCCTATAACAAGGCTGCATCCCAGATGAGCCAGATGGCAGGAAGAGGGGGGCAGCTGCAGGGGGATACTCTTCTGACCCGCCTGAGGAGCAACATCCGAACCCAGATAATGAACCCTGTCGGGGATGGAGAAATCAATGACGGTATCAACCACCTGGGAAGCCTTGGTATCAGTATTGACTGGGAGACAGGGCAGATGTCTCTTAACGAATCGGAACTGAGAAATGCCCTGCAGGAAAATTCCGGCGCTGTAAGAGACCTATTCCAGGCCAGAGAAGAATATGATGATTTCCAGGGTGTTGGACGTCGCCTGGAAGGGCTTCTGCACAGAACCCTGCGCAGCGGAGACGGATCAATAACCATGCGGGAAAGATATTATGACCAGAGCATAGAACGAGCCCAGGATCGAATTGGGACTCTGGAGCGTAGAGTAGAACAGACCAGGGCCAGGTTAATCAGACAGTTTGGGGCCATGGAAAATGCCATTGGGACCATGAACAGCCAGAGCATGTGGCTTTCACAGCAAATTAACCAGATGGGGCTCTAAAACGACAACAGGAGCATTTACAGGGGGAATGGATATGCACGCCAATCCTTATCAGAAATATAAAAAGAATCAGGTTGAAATGGCTTCGCCGGCGGAATTAACTCTTCTCTGTTTCAAGGGTTCTATAAAAAATCTTAAACAACTGGTGGATAACTGGGAAGAGAAGAAGCCTGAGGAAATTAACGAGAAACTGTTAAAGGTCCAGGCTATACTGGAAGAATTGAGCTTTGGACTCAACGACCAGGCGGGCGAAGTAGTAAACAACCTGGCAAGTCTTTACGGTTACATGCAAAGAAGGCTTGTTGAAGCTAATGTGAAAAAAGACCCTGGAATTATAGAGGAAGTGCTGGATTTGTTCCAGGAGCTGAAAGATACCTGGGAGGAGGCCATGAGCCAGGATGTTCCCGCTGCAGCCTCTTCCGCAAGGGAAGGGTGATAAAAAGGTGGCTTCATTATTAGAGCTTTATCAAAAACTTTTTGATCTAACCCGCCGGGAACAAAAAGTAATCCAGGAAAATAAATATGAAAAACTGGGCCCAATTCTCAGGGAAAAACAGGAAACAATTTACCTGATTGACCAACAAGGTGAAGCAAAAAACCATCCAGATAGGGAAAAGGTTCTGGAGCTTATGCAGGAGATAAAGGAACTTGGAAATAGTAACCTGGAGATTTTAAAAGAAGAAATAAGGGTCACAGGAGAAAAACTGGAAAAGTTGAATATGGGCTGGCATACCCTGCAAAATTACAATAATTCATTCCAGAAACAGCCCTCAATTATTGACCGCAGAGGATAATAGGAAAGGCGGGTATATTATGGGAAAAATGCCATTGATCCAGAGGGAAATAATCCGCCTGCTGCAAAATAAGGGCGCCACTTACGCTCATCCGTTAAAATCCAAGGAGATGGGTGAAAAGCTAAATGTTACCCCGTCTTATATAAGAGAGCAGGCCAAGCTTTTAGAAAAGAAAGGAGTTATTGCCGTCCGAAGGGGCCCTGGAGGCGGGTATTTTTTCCTGCCGGAAGGATCCAAAGATCTCAGGGTTTAAAAAGGGTCGGCTAAAAAATAGTCGATCCTTTTTCAAGTGGGTTGAATTTAGGAGGGAGAAAATTGGAAAAAAGACAGATGCAAAAAGAAGTTCCAGCAGTAAAAAAAGAGTTAAAACAGCTAATTCAAAAGGGAAAAACCAATGAAGCCCTCCAGGTATTTAACAAAAATATTGAGCTTCTGCAGTTAGATATTGAAATGTATTCTATTGCTGCCGTTATTTTAATCTCTCAGATGAAAATAAAAGAAGCAGAAGAGATAATTTTGAATGGACTGAAGGTTGACCCCAGAAATTTTGATCTCCTTTTCAACCTTGGTTATGTTTATGAGCTAAAAGGAGAACTATTCCAGGCCTGGAACCTGTTTCGGCAGGCGGAGTATTATGCCGAAACTTCCAGCCAGAAAAGGGACCTGGAAAATGTAATCAGAGAACTTAACCAGAAACTAAGCTACAGGACTGCATTTGAAGAAGATAAGTACATGATTGAAATAGTTGGTGGAAAACAGCGTTTTCCCCTAACCTACAACCACGAACACCTCCGGGAAAGAAAAAAAATTCTGGATGTAATAATGGAAAATGTCCTGGAAGGGGTAAAATCGGTAGTGGAAATTGAGTTCGGGCCCGGAATTATTTCCCGGACTCTGGCCAGGTGCGGTCTGGAGGTAAAAAGTTTTGATTCCCAAATTTTGAACTTCCTGGGGGCATTGGGGTTGGAAATGGGGGAAAAACTGCGTCAGAGGGACAGGCTGGACCTGCACCCTTTTACAAAATTTACAATTAATGAATCAAATGTTGAAAGTCTGGATCCAGCTGATATGTTTTTGCTTCTCCCGGAAACGTTCAACTGGTACAGAGAAAAAGGCCTGGAAAACTCAAGAAAGGTAATCAAAGGACTGGTCAAAAAAGCCAGAAAACAGGTGTTCATAAATTTACCAGAACCTGATGGAGAAGATAAAACTCTTTATCAAAGGTTGGAAGAGGAAATTAAGGATTTGCTTCAAGAAACGGGATGGGTAGAAGAGCCTGGAGAAACGGATTTAGAAAAGGGCAGGCTTTTTAATTTTGGAAAGGTTCCTAGGGATAACCTGGCAGGGGAAAACTTAATTCCCAGGGGTATAGATGCAATCGAATCAAAAGGAGAACTTTTTAAAATCCCCCTGGAAAAATGCGTTGATATAAATGGGTTTACCTTTTCACCAGAAGACTGGCAACATTTTTCAGCAACCATCCGCGAGTATTTGGACAATCCTGAACTTGAATACCAGGGGTCAATTCTGGAAAGATTTTTTGAGAAGTTTACCCCAAAAAACAGGCAGGAACAGTGGGCTCCACACCTTGAGGAAGATATTTATCCAGCCAATAAAGGATGGCCGGGCTTACCCTGGATAAGAGTCCCGGGGAATGTAACCAAAATTGCCCAAAAATTTGAAACAGATTTAACTCGAATTCGAGGGGGAAATCAGCACTTTGGACCGAACAGTAAGAAGTTCGGACAGGAAGAATTGGAACGGATAATCAGTGCTTATCACCTGATGGAGAAAGGTTATCAACCCGAAATTTTTCCGGATGGCTACATAAATGGATATTTTCTTAAAAAAGGTGTTGATTATCGTTTGATTGTTACTGAGGGGCAGCACCGGGCTGCAGCATTGAGTGTTTTGGGCTACAGAGAAATAATCGCTAAATTAAGCTCAGATAGTAAGCACATGAAAGTTGTGGACTACAATAATGCTGAGTACTGGCCAGCTGTAAAAAATGGTTGGTATTCTCCCCAGGGGGCAAGGGTTCTTTTTGATGTTTTTTTTAACGCAAATGGACGCTGGAAAGCAAGATACCTTGGGATAATATGATAGTAATAATGGGGAAAAGTTAAGTTAGCCCTTCTATTGTAAAAAACAAATTATTCAAACGGAACTATTTTAGTTCAGGCTATAAATATTTGCCTCCGAATAGAAATACCAGGGGGAATGGAGATGGAAAAAAAGAAGAAGACTTTAGATGATAGAGCTGAAGAACTTAAAGGAATATTAAAGGCCCTGATTAAAGCAGGGAGAACCCGAGAGGGCCTTATCCTGCTGGAAAACAACTGGCATTTGTTTCCGGCCGATGTAGAAATATATTCAATTGCGGGAGTTATTTACTCCTACCAGATGAGGATTAAGGAAGCAAAGGAGATAATTTTGAAAGGTTTAAAGCATGATCCCAATAACTTTGATCTCCTGTATAATATTGGGTATATTTGTGAACTTCAAGAGGACTATTTTAATGCCTGGAACTATTACCAGAAAGCCAAAAAAAATATTGAGACCCCGGACCAGTCAGAAGATCTTGACCTGGCAATGAAAACCCTGGGAAAAAAAATAAAAAACAGAAAATAAAGAGCATTCAGGATTTATGGCTTCTGGCAAAAAATTATGGATAAAACTGAATAAAGAACTCTTTTATTTGAAAAGGTTGTTCCTCTCCAGACTGGAGGGGATTTTTTTATTTCCCAGTTATTTACAGGCATCTAGTAATAAATCTCCGATATAAAAAAGAAAGGGGGTAAAAGATAATATATTTGGAAATTTTTCCTAAAATTTCCTTGTAAACAAACAGGCAGTCTTATATTTCAAATTTACAGCTAATTCCATTAATTCCGAAAAAGGAAATATAAGGGTAAAAATGGAAAAGAGAGCATACCGGCCGATGCTTTCTTAGGAAAAAGCAGGGAAGCGAAAAACTTCAAGGAGGAGTGTTTGTTTATGAGAATCAACCAGAATATTGCTGCTTTGAATGCCTGGAGGAATCTCAATATAACTGACAGGAAGATGGGCAAAACAATGGAAAAGCTTTCTTCTGGTTTAAGGATTAACCGGGCTGCAGATGATGCAGCTGGGCTCGCGATCAGTGAAAGAATGAGAAGCCAGGTATCGGGTCTTGAACAGGCCGTTTCCAATGCACAAGATGGGATCTCTTTGATTCAAACTGCAGAAGGAGCACTTGATGAAACCCATGCTATCCTTAACAGGATAAGAGAGCTTACAATTCAAGCTGCAAATGAAGTCAATGATAGAGGGGATTTAGAAAAAATCCAGGACGAGGTAAGTACCTTAATCGAGGAAATAGACCGAATTGCTCAGACTACTGAGTTTAATACAAAAGCTTT
>PUNE01000120.1 GCA_003551665.1 Halobacteroidaceae bacterium | reverse complement strand
TGCCCCCGAGAATTAAGATCGGGGTGTCTGGAACAGCCCCAGGCCGGGAGTCAGAACTGCAACGAATACCCGGCCAGCATTCGGAGGTGGAGAGCCTAAATTCTCCGACAACCTCTCCTTCCCGGGACTGCAGCGATGAAATACCCTCCTTCCCAATGTATTCCCGGCCGGGAATCACTTCAGGCGGGAGGGTCATTTTAGGAGGAGCAAAAATTTTTCCCTGATTTAAAAAAAATTTCTCCAAAAAAATGGGATGAAACACTACCTTTTATAGGGATTAAGAGCGGTTTTTGCTGGGGAAAAACCCAGAAAAAGAAAAAATTTCTGGGAAAATAAGTCTTTTTGTTTAAAAAAATATAAAAATAAGAAGGACTTATTTGTCTTATGATTAACTACATATTTGGAAATAATTTTTAGAAAATTACCATTATTTACCTGAAAGCAATAACCACTTTTTTTCTGTCCACTATAACTGGCTGATAGTTAAACAGGAAGAAAGGATTTTTTTTCTCACCCGCGGGTGACACAAAATTGTCAGACAAAAAAATTGCTCCCCCAGGTTTCTAGTAGTTCCCCGCAGAAAGGCCTGGCCTGTTCTTAAACCACACCTTTTTCTGGCGGGGCTTTTTTGACCCCGCAAACTTGAATGCTTTTTTCCGGGGGAAAAGTTTTGTTCTGACTGCTGATGGAATGATGGCCCAATACATATGGAGGACAGGGTGATAAGGGTAGAGATTGGAGTGAAAAAGTTGTGAAATGGCCGGATCAGAAAGGAAAAGACCTGAAAATCTATACCCTGGGTCAGTTCAAGGTAATCAAGGGAGATAAGGATTTAAGTCAGAAGTATCCCAGGAGCAGCAAGCCCTGGCTCTTTTTTCAGTTTTTGATTACTGAAGCCGGGGTTGCCCTTCCTTCCGAGCTTATAATTGAAACTCTCTGGGGCGACAATCATATTGCTAATCCCCAGCATTCTCTTCGCAATCTGGTTTACCGCCTGCGGCAGATGCTGGAAGACAGTGGCGAAGAACAGTACATAAAGCAAATCCAGGGGAACTATTGCTTCAATACCAGCTGTAATTACTGGTATGACTTTGAAGAGCTGGAACGATTATCTAATCAGGCGTTTTCATTGCCCGATGATGACCCCCAAAAAATTGATCTTTTAACCGCTGCATTTGAACTGTACCGGGGTGAATTTCTTCCTTCTCAGCCCTACGATGAGTGGACAGTCAATATGCGGACCTACTGTCAGCGTATCTTTTTAAAGGTGGCAATGGAGTTGAGTCTATTATATCAGCGGAATGAAATGTGGGAAGATAAAATTAATATCTGCGAGAGAGCGCTACAATTTGAACCCTTTGAGGATAATCTCCACCGTAATTATATCCAGGCCCTGATAAACAGCGAGCAAAAAGCCCGGGCCAGAAGGCATTTCCATCAGACCAATACCCTTTTTCAGGAGGAACTGGGGGTTGATCTGGGCTTTGACATTGAAGATTTGATTAACAATAATAATGGTTCTGATTCTGCTCCCACTGATACCACCTGGACCGAACTCCAGGAATTAATGGAGAAAAAGGACTGTGAACAGGGGGCTTTTCTTTGTGATGGAGATAATTTCCGCATGATTTTTCAACTGGAAGAGAGGCGGGCCGAACGAAATATCCGCAGGTCGAGCCTGGTATCCCTCCAGTTGATTTCTTCCACCGGTAGGAAAGTATCCAGGGAAGAACTCACCAGAAGGAGCATCATTTTGAAGGAAACCCTGCTGAATATTTTGCGAAAAGGAGATGTAATCTGCCCCAATAAGCCGGGGGAATTTTTCCTCCTGCTGGTTGATGTTAATCCGGATAAAGTTGACAAAATTTTGAACCGTATTGCTGATCGTTTTTATCAGGCCATTCAGGACCAGGAGATAAGAATAAATGTGAAGCACCGCCCCCTTTTACAGGGGAAGAAAATATAAAAAACACCGGCCCGGTGTTTTTTTTTGTACTTTTTTCCCAAAAATCAAAAAAAATATTAAGCCCCTTGCAAAAAGGCTTTATCCCAATTAGAAGCATAAAATATAGGGAAAAAATCCTTTTTGTGATTTTTTTATGACTGGAGCTGGTTAATAATTTGACACAGTAGAGTTAAAATTGAAAAAACTGTCGGAAGAAGGAAAAGGAAAGGCAGTTGAACAGGGGGGGAGGACATGAAAAAGAGAGAAAAAGTCAGTCATTTAATACCCCCTGGAGGGACATTTTTCACTGTAAGAATACTTAACTGCCAGCAAAATAACTGGAAAGGTGAAATTAAATGGCTGGATGGTAAGGAAACAATACATTTCCGGAGCTTACTGGAACTGCTGATGTTAATCCAGGGAGCCCTGGAAATGCAGGATTTGCACCGGGAAGAAGATTATTTCCGCTCCTGGAGAGAAGCTGCAGAAGTAATAGAAGCCGAAGAGAACCGATAGTTCTTCCCACCTGTGGGGACAGGGTTTTTATAGAGAATTAACGGCAGGGCTTTTTGCCTGAGGGGCTTTCAAATAAGCCTGGAAATGAACATCAGAAAAAGGAAAACCAAATAATCTTTCCTTTAACAATAGAGGAAAGTGAATAAGGGATCAAACTGACAACCGAAGGTAAGGGAAGGGAGAAACAATGGGAAACAGCCAGAAAATAAATAAAATAATGGGTATGATAATAATCCTTTTGCTTGGTTGTTTAACTGCTGCCTATGCGAATCAATCCCCTGCTTATAATCTTGCTCCCGGGAGTGTGAAGTTAACTTCTGAGGGGGATGAAGCGGGAATTAAAATCTGGTGGCGTCCCAATGCGGGAGAAAAATATGATGTGCAATATAAGGTGCTTAATGAGAGTGACAATATTATTGCTGCCCAAAATATAGAAGCTTCAATTAATGACGGACCCTATCATTCCCTTGATACCTGGGTCTGCTTTTTGTCTGAGGACAGCCAGGCCAATCCCCAGGATCCTGATAAGGTCAGGTTCCGAATTAGTCCAGGGGGCCTGGAAAATATACCGAACGGAGAACATAAACTCTGGATTTTTCCCAATACATCACACATACCCGACCATGCCGAGGGGAAACCATTATGGATTAAACTGAAGTTGGTTGTTGATATTAGCCCGGAAATAGCAATTGAAATCGAAAATAAAGATTTAAGGATGAATATCACCAACCCCACCCTAGAAGTTGATCCGGTCAGCACTGACTGGTATGTATACACCATAAATAATGTGCCGGCAACTGTAAATGTTTCTTTTGAGTCAGGGGGACTGGAATATGAAGGTAATGAGGATTTAAACCCGGAGAGCTTCTTCCGGTATCTAATAGAGGCCAAGGATGAAAAAATATATCTGGATTCTGGAAAACAATACACTTTTCATTCAGTTAATATTCCTCAACAATCTGATTTTTACGGTAAGCTTAGCTTAAAATACTTTCCGCGGGGTAAAGGGGACAATAATAACTGGTACGAGTTGAAGGCTGGAGAATATAGCGATGTTATTACCATAACCGTAAGTGAGGATGGGTAATAACAGAAAACCCAGCGAGAAAAGGCAAAAAAGAAATATAGATTAAACTGCATTATAATTAGGGTTTTCACTCCCAGTTCCAATTTTTGTCCTGGAAAAAGCCTGGCAGCTACAAATAGAGTGTTTTCAATCGCCAATATATCCAGGCCCGGAAGATAGGCATAACGAAAATCTTTTATTCGCCTCAACTAAAGCAGAGTTTTGGATAGGGGATTTAGCAAAATAATTGTGTCTTCACCCGGATTGGCGAGTTGGAGAAGGGACTTGGGAGAGATCCACAATAGTTTCTAGGGAGATACTGAAAAGGAGGTGAGAAAAAGGAATAATTTACGGTGGCTTCGCAGGATATGTCAGGACAGGTAGTTAAGGAGGAGTGGATTTTCCTAACTCATTGGAGGCAATGATCTGCCGTTTCCTAAATTGGTCACCAATGAAGCGACAGGGAGCCAGTGGTGAAACCGGCCAAAGAAGTAAAACCAATTAAAACCAATGAGGAGGTTTTTTAAAATGAAAAGACTGGGAATTATAATGGTAGCGATTGTTTTGGTTATGGGGTTAAGTGCAGCAGCAATGGCTGATGATGTTTTTCAAATGGAGGAAATCACAATTAATGTAACAGCACAAAAACATGCTGTTTTGACAGTTGGTGATACAGAATTAAACTTAAATCCAGATCCAGAAGCCTTTCTGGCTGGGGAAGAAACCCAAGTAATAGCTGATACTACTATTTCAGCTTATGCAAATTTTAGCGCAAAATTAAGTTTTGACTCAGAGGGTTTTTATGTAACAGGTCCTTATATCCCCCATGATGATATAATTACCTATCAATTTGGTAGTCTTGAGTTTGCTGCTGGGGAGGGCAATTCCATTTTGACTGTGGGTGCTTTGGGTCAAGATGATGTTGATTTTAAGGTTATATTTGATTGGGATAAGTTAGAGGATGAAGGTTGGGATTGGTATAATGTTATGGCAAATGAATACAGCGACACTATTACAGTAACGATTGAAGATTATTAATTAAGGGTTTTCTTTTCCCCTTTTTTTAACTGATTATCAAAGAAACTGCAGGGGATAAACTGTGAAAAGCGAAAAAAGAAAACCAATGGTGAATTGTGGAAAGGAGAGTAAATGAAAAACTTAGGCATTCCAGTTTTGTTACTGGTTCTGGTAATGGCCGTAAGCAGTACAGGTATCGCTGAGACTTACGGTTTAGGGCAAGAAAAAAGTGTAGGTGTTGAGATAACTATTGGCGGGTATGCGGAATTAAATCTGCCAGACACCTTAAGTTTAGATATTAAATGGGGAGAGCCCTTTGAGCAATATGAAATTAGTTCTTTTGATTACAAAGTAAACTGTGATGTAAATGTAGAAGTTAGCTCACCTGGTTTTAGTAATGAATTAGATGGATGGATTGAATATAGACTTGAAAGCTTCAATGAAAATGTGTCTACCCTAGGAAGCATTAAGCCTGGTGAGAGCGATACATTTACAGTATATTATGATGGCAAGGGATCGGGAACCCTTTCTTTTCAGGTAATAATTGAGGATATTCCAGGAAACTGGTATGAGGTAGAAGCTAAAGGTTCAGAGGACCCTTATACAGATACAATAACCTGGACCGTTACAGCTACTGAATAAGTAACAAAATTGTTTCAGTAGGTGATTGCTACGGAAGGGAGTGATCACGAAATTAAAAAAACCCATGGAATATACGCCTTAGTTTTGATGGTTATAATTCTTGTATCAGCACCTCCTGTTTTTTGCGCCAATATTTTTGATTATGGAGAAATAGAAGTTAAAGTTAATGTAGAACCGTATGGTGTTATGGATATTATTGGAGAAGATCTATTTGTTGACGATTTAGAAGGGGAAGCAGGACTCTATATTTCGGATGGGAGACAGGTTAAGAGTTATGCCTTGGGACTTTGGGATCTAAAAGATGCAGACATTGTCAACCACGAAGGACCTAGATATGGTATAATATTCCAGCTTTATTCGAATTGTGACCTAAAAGTGGAGATAGCGTATGACAATAATGAATGGGAGCCTAAATTGAATTCCCCGAACGCTTTCCTAATATTCGAGCACTGGAGTCCCTATGACCATCTGGGAACAATTAATGGGAACCATCCTGAAGGAGAGAACCAAGACAATGTAACCTTTACCCATCCTGCCAATTCTGAACAAAACGAATATAAAATTGGCGGGGCCCTATATATTGAAAATATAGGCCAGCAGGAAGCAGGAACTTACAGCAACACCATAACAATAACCATAAGCCAGGACAGCGAAGAAAATGATAACTAATTAGTGTAAGGAATCAGGGAGGCAAGGGAGGGGCATTTTCTATGCCCCTTCCATCCCTTTTCTTTAGAGTTAAACATGTTTTGGAGGAGGTGTTTTTTTGCATTTTAAAAGAGTTCTTTTTCCGCTATTGATCGCCCTAATATTCTTAATTAATGGTTCTGTACAGGCAGTTGGGGTCCGTCCCCTGGTTATTGATCTGCAGATGAGTCCGGGAGATACCATGCCCTTTGAACTCATTCTTACCCCTGAACCTGTGCAAAGGGTGGTCAATTTTACCCTTTTTGAGCCCAGGCAGGTAATTTCCGGGGGACTGGAATACCGGGAGGGGGATCCTGAGGAGTTTCCCCCGGTGGAATGGGTAGAAATCCCCCAGGAAGTGGAAGTTCCGCCGGGTGAAGAAACAAAGGTAGAGGGAATGGTCCGGGTCCCCTTTGATGCTGCAGGTTCCAATACAGTCGTAGTTATGGTTGAACCGGCCGTGGAAGAGGCGGAAACGGGGATCACTTTCCGGGTAAGGTATGCAGTGCGGATCAATATTGATGTGGACCGGCCCGGTTTGCGGCCCCAGGCCCAGGTTTTGGATTTTGATCTCCAGGCTGACGAGGAAAAACAGCCCCTGGTTCAAATTAATCTTTTAAATCCATCGCCCCTGCGCTACATGGCCAGCGGGGAGGTGACCATCAGGGATGAAGGAAGGAGACTGGTGGAGCGGGTGCTGCTTAATTCTCCGGCTGCTGCTCAGGCCAACCGCACTGAAACCAGGATATATCCCGGGGCGGAGGTCCAATTTCTGGGGAGTATCACCGAACCCTTATACCCCGGAGAATATGAGTTAAGGCTCTTTTTACGTTATGCTGACGGCAGGCAGGTTATCCAGTCCCAGCAGGTTCAGATAACCGGTGATGAATTTGATCAGGAAGGTCATATGGACATAATCAGGTTAAACCCGGAGGAGCTGCAGGCTCAAATGCGGGCAGGAAGCTCCACCAGCCAGGTTATCCAGATGGATAACCGGACCCCGGATAATCTGCAGGTAAATTTTGCTGCCCGGCCGATCAGGGCCGATTATTCCCACTGTATTTTTGAATTTATTAACCTGGAGATGCGGGGAGAAACGGTACTAACCCTTGCTCCGCACAGGTCGGGGAGATCCGTCCTTACAGTGCGGGCCCCCCGGGAAATAGAAGAGGGAGGATATTACGGTTTCCTGGAGGTTGTTGCCCTGTCCGAAGAAGGGGAGCAGCTGGAAAAAAAGGAAATTGAACTGGAAGTCCTGGTGGGTGAAGATCACGAGTATAAAGTTGAGTTTTTAAATCTTGAAGTCCAGCAGTTTGCGGATGAATTTGTATTCAGTGCCACGGTGCAGAATGAAGGGAGAACCCACCTGGCTCCCCAGGCCCGCATCTATCTCCGCAATGAAGAAGGAGCAGTTCAAAGAACAATAAGGTTGAATCTTCAGGAAGATGAAGGCAGAATTTTACCGGGAATGACCGGTCTTTTAGTTAACGAAGTTAGGGATTTGGAACCGGGAAAATATACTGCGGATATCAGCATTGAATACGGGGGAGAAGAACTGGCCGCTGCTGAAATTCCCCTGAATATTTCGCAAAATGAGGAGGAATAAAGGTGAAGAAATCCGGGTTCTTAATAATAATTCTTGTAATGGTTTTTATTTCTTCTCCAATGGTAAGGGGGGATGCAGAGCCTGTAGTAAACACCATGTTTTTTCATACCGATATTCGTGAAGCCCTGGATGAAATCTCTCTACAAACCGGAGTAAACATAATTTATGATGATAGTGTTCGAGGAACAGTTTCCCTGGATCTGGAGGATGTCCCCCTGGAGGAGGCTCTGCGCAGGGTTTTAATTGGCCAGGGCATTTCTTTTAGAAAAATAGATGATTTTTATCTTGTTGGAATGCCCGATCCTCGTTCTCCAGCTTTTCAGGAGATTGCGGAAAGTGAAACTTTCCGGGTGGAATATATCAGCGTGAATGATGCTTTAGATTTACTGCCCGCATTTTATGATCAGTTCCTCCAGGCCAGTACAACTCTGGAAAGAATCACAATAACCGCAACTCCGGAAATAATTGAAAGTTTCCAGGAAGACCTGGAAAGAATAGATCAAAGAGAGCCCCAGGTCAAGCTGCAGATGGTGGTCACTGAAGTATCCAAGGAGGCCATGCAGGAACTGGGAGCTGACTTTTTAAATTTTTCCTTTGATATAGAGGAGACTATCGAAGATCCCTGGGAAATGTTTTTGGGTATGGCCAGGGGAATTGTTACCCTGGAAACCGATGTCTTTGGGCAGTTTTTGACCGAACTGAAACTCCTGGAAAGGGATAAAAAAGCGGAAATTGCGGCTGACCCCTGGGTTATTGTATCCAACCGGGAAACCGCCAGCCTTTTTGTCGGAGAGGAGCAGGTTCTGATCCTGGAACCGGAAGAAGCCGCGGCCAGGGTGGAAAGGATTGACGTAGGGGTGGAGCTGGAAATAACGCCGCGGGTGGTTAATAATGAAGAGGTCCAGGTTATTTTCTCCCCCAAAATCAGCCATTTTTCCGAAGAAGGAGATCGGGGCTTTAAGGTGCGGAGAAGCGAACTGGATACCACGGTATATGCTAAAACAGGTCAAACTTTAATGCTGGCCGGTATCACCGTTGAGAGCCATCAGGATTCTGGATCTGGAGTTCCAATATTGAGGAGAATTCCTATTTTACGGTGGCTCTTTGGACAGACCAGGGAAGTTGTCGAAGAAAGAGAACTACTGATCTTTATAACTCCAGAAATCTGGTAAGGGGGGAGAAAATTGGTTCGCAAAATTGCCCTTTTATTCATTTTACTCCTGATAGTTTTTACCCCGGGAACTATTCAGGGCGCCGAATTTAATAATCCTTCTCCCGAAGATCAGGTTGTTTATTATCTTCAGGTTGTGGAACTGGATGCCCGGGATGTCAGGGAGCTGGGCCTGGAAGAAATAACATTACCCGACCGGGGATTTGGGATTTCTTATGGAGAAGAAATTTTACAGGTTATGGCCGGGGGCTTTCCCGGACTGCTGCGGGCTGTGGGAAAGGTAGAGAGGAATGAGATAATTCAGATATCCCGTCCCCGCCTGGAGACAGTTGTGGGCCGGTCTGCAGGAATAAACTTTTTGGAAGAAGAGTTCTCCTATACAGAGGCAGGAAGCACTCTAAGTGGAATTGAACTTTTTATAGAACCCGTTTCCCGCAAAGGGGAAGAAGTCCTATCCAGGATCAGCTTTGCCAGCCATCCCCGCACAGCAGAACTGGATACGGAGATCTGGGTTGGCCCGGAGTGGCAGCCCCTGGGAATAGTAACCAGGGTCTTTGAATATGAAACCGCCTCTTTAAACTTCAAACGAAGTCAAACCAGCGAGAGGTATTTAGCCTTTTATGTGGCCTCTGGGCCCCCATCCACTCCAGAGCCAGGGAGCCAGATGGTAAGTGCCGGAAATATTGACGGCTTAAATTCCTTCCTGCTGGAAAAGGATGCCCCGAGGAGAGCCAGCTCAATTTATGGTTCGGTATCCTATGATGGAACCTGGATCCATGGGGGCTGGGAGATGGACTGGTGGGCTGGGGACACCACTGTTGTGCAGGTGGAAGGCTGGATGGGAAGAGATCACCGCTACAGCCTGGGAGTTGAGCAAGAGGTTTACCGGGACAGCTTTCGTTTTGGAGCCCATGTAAAAAAAGTGGGCAGAGATCGCCCCTATTTGCTGGCCCTGGGAGTTAGCGACCGGGTGGATATTGGACAATACCTGCAATTGAAAGCAGGTTTTTACCCCATAATGATTGATTTCTTCACCCGTCAGAATCACTCTCCCTACTGGTGGGTGGGAGCAGGGCTGGCTACGGACTGGGCTTCCTTATCGGTGAAGTACCTGACAATGGGAGAAACCCAAGAAATTTATGGCCGGCTGGGAATTATGCCTGACGATCCGGTAGCAGTAGCCCTTGATTACCGGACTGATATTGATTCTTTCCATGCTATTGGAATTGGACTCTGGCTGGATCTTACTGGTTTATATTAATTTTTGCCTTTCTGGAGTTTCCGCAACAACCCTGGTTTCCCCCGCGGAAAAATCAGGGTTGTTTGCTTTTTTTGACCCCGGAGAAGTGGGCATAATTATCTGTCCAATTTTCCGGTTGGGCAAAAAGTTCTCCCCATTAAGACCTGTCCGGTAACCCCAATATCTCCTGGACAAAAGCCCCAATCGGATTTGGGGCAATAATAATTGGGGTTAGCTAAAAAGAAAAAGGGCCAGAGGGTATCTGGCTCCAATTGTTTGATTATCATTACCTGGATTTTGATATCCAGGGGACCGGACTATTTCACAACTTTTATTTCCCCGATGTTTGTGGTTATTTTTTGATTTCCATTATTTTGCCTGCTGGGGGATTGGGCAGGAAAACTAAGGGGTGGTGGTCGGGGAGATAGATTCTGGCAAAAAACCCGGTATAAACCGGGCTTGATAAACTAATCAGGGAGTAAAGTCCCCAAGGAATACTTAAAAGAGGAAGGCTCCCATAACCGAAAATATTGTTCCCAATACCCAGAAAAAGATAATCAAAATAGAAGCTCGCAGGCGGGAAAGGCCCGCCACCCGGTGCAGCCCCATTCCCAGGAGAAAAAGGGTCAAGAGATAAATAATATTGAACCTTTCCAATAAGGCTCCCAGGGGCGAATAGAGGCGGTCCTGATAGTCCAGGATAAAAGCGGGACTCAGGGTTATCAGGTGTCCGGTAAGAACCAGTCCGGCGGTCCGAATCAGGTTGCCCAGCAGCGGAATAAACTGGATGTAACCGGTGAGGGACAGGAGATGGCGATAGCTTGTTTTGCTGCCCAGTATTCGGGTAAAGATTAAGTACAGCAGACCCATTAACAGCCAGCCCAGGAGGGCCGCGATGGACTGGGTAAAAAGGGATAGATAACGGGGCAGGGGCATGGGGTAAATATCATAGATCTGCTGGGTGTATTCCTGGACGGGCAGGG
>PUNE01000138.1 GCA_003551665.1 Halobacteroidaceae bacterium | reverse complement strand
ACGTAGAAATGACGGGAGAACTGATTACCCCGATAGCAATGGAAGAGGGAGTACGGTTCGCTATTCGTGAAGGTGGCCGCACTGTAGGCGCCGGAGTTGTTACCGAAATATTAGAGTAAAGCAGGGGCCCGTCTTTACCGGCGGGCCTTCTTTTTTCCGGTATTGACTTTGTTTTAGAATTATGATAAATTTATAAACGCAAAGCTAAAGAAAGGTTTCTGTGATTTTTTTTTTGAGGAGGTGGACAGGGTGCGGGAGATAATAACCCTGGCTTGCACAGAATGCAAACGCAGGAATTATAATACTTCAAAAAATAAAAAGAATATTACCGGTAGACTGGAAATTAAAAAATACTGCCGGTTTTGTGGTAAGCACACCAGTCACAGAGAAACCAAGTAGGGGATACCCTTAATGGGGAGGGTGAGATTATGGTTAAGCAAAACAGGCAAAAACAGCCGGCAACGCAAAACAAAAAAAACAATACCAAGCCAAGTCTGTTGGCCCGGATCAAGAAATTCTTACGTGAAGTTCGCAATGAATTGCGAAAGGTTAACTGGCCTAACCGTAAAGAATTGATGGCGTATACGGCAGTGGTGCTGGTAACGGTTTTTATTGTAGCAACCTTTATCGGCGTTGTGGATTTAATTTTTTCGAGAATAATTTCTGCCATTATTCTCCGGTAGGAGGTGGGAGAACTGGTTGCCCACGAAATGGATAACACGGAAAGGGCCTGGTATGTTGTGCATACCTATTCCGGCCAGGAAAACAAGGTTAAGGTTAACCTGGAAAAACGGGTTAAGGCCACGGACATGGAAAATAAAATCTTTAGCGTCCTGGTTCCCACCGAGGAAAAAATCGAGATAAAAAAGGGCCAGAAAAAGACTGCCCACAAAAAGATTTTTCCCGGTTATGTCCTGGTCGAAATGATTATGGGAGAGGACTCCTGGTATGTTGTTCGCAACACCCCGGGGGTTACGGGTTTTGTCAGTGCAGGAACCAAACCGGTTCCGCTCCGCGATGATGAAATCCAGGACATAATGAAAGAAATGGGAATTGGCAAACCCAAGGTTGATATAGGTTTTTCTCCCGGACAGAATGTCCGCGTTATTGGCGGACCTTTTGCTGATATGATTGGTGTAGTAGATGATATCCTCCCGGAAAAAGGGAAGGTTAAGGTTAAGATTTCTATGTTTGGTCGGGAAACCCCGATTGAATTGGAATACAATCAGATTGAAGAAGTATAAGCTGGAGAGGAGGTGGATAAGAGATGGGTAAAAAGGTAATAGGCTTTGTTAAACTCCAGATCCCTGCCGGAAAGGCAACCCCCGCCCCCCCTGTTGGTCCAGCACTCGGTCAGCACGGAGTAAATATTATGGAGTTTTGCAAGGCTTTTAATGCCAAAACTGCCGACAATGCGGGGATGATAATTCCCGTGGAGATCACAATCTATGGCGATAGATCCTTCAGCTTTATCACCAAGACACCCCCGGCGGCGATTCTGCTCAAGAAAGCAGCTGGAATTGACACTGCATCGGGAGAACCCAAGACTAATAAGGTTGGAACTGTAAGCCGGAAGGATTTAAAAGAAATCGCGGAAATAAAAATGCCCGACCTTAATACCACCGATATTGAATCGGCTATGCGTATGGTAGCCGGAACAGCAAGGAGTATGGGTCTGGTAGTAAAAGACTAGTGGGAGGATTAACAATCCGTTAATACCACAGGGAGGTAATAATGATGGGAAAGCACGGTAAAAAGTATCAGGCGGCACTGGCTGAAGTTGATCGAGACAAGCTTTATGAACCCGGTGAAGCTCTGGAAAAAATAAAAGAGCTCGCATCTGCCAGTTTTGATGAGACGGTTGAACTGGCCTGCAAGCTGGGCGTTAACCCCCGGCACGCAGATCAGCAGGTTCGAGGAGCGGTTGTCCTTCCCCACGGAACAGGCAAAGATATCCGGGTGGTTGTCTTTGCCGAAGGAGATAAGGCCAAGGAAGCGCAAGAAGCCGGAGCTGATGAAGTCGGATCTGAGGACCTGGCTGAAAAAATCCAGGGAGGCTGGATGGATTTCGATGTTGCAATAGCTACCCCGGATATGATGAAAGTGGTTGGAAAGCTTGGCCGGGTTTTGGGACCAAAAGGCCTAATGCCCAACCCCAAGGTTGGAACTGTGACCTTTGATATTCAGCAGGCGGTCCAGGATGCCAAAGCAGGGAAAGTGGAATACCGGGTTGATAAAACCTCTATCGTCCACGTCCCCATTGGCAAAGTTTCCTTTTCTTATGACCAGCTTGCAGATAATTTCCTGGCGGTACTGGACGCACTACTCAAAGCACGACCGGCTGCAGCCAAGGGAAGGTATTTGCGCTCTGTAACCATCTCTTCAACCATGGGTCCAGGTATCAAGCTTGATCCGGCGAAAGTTGTTTCGTTTACGGAAAAGTAGGATTTGATAGAATTTAATAGCAAGGCTGTAGACAGCGGGTGCCAAGTGGCTTAATCAAATAGCCCGCCGAGGCTGGATTTAATTTCCCAGGGAAATTCATGTCCTCCGCTGTCTACCGGAGGTTTTTTTTATTCTCCATTGGAGGAGGTGTTAAGTTGGCCCGAAAGGAAAAGGAACAGAAGGTACAGGAACTTGCTGAGAAAATGGGAAGTGCCCAGAGTCTGATTTTTACCGATTACCGGGGCTTGAATGTTGCTCAAATAAATAAGCTTCGAGATAAACTCCGGGAAGAGGGTATTGAATACCAGGTAGTTAAAAATACTCTGGCCCTACTGGCATCGCGCCAGGCGGAAATTGAAAACCTGGAAGAAATTTTAACTGGACCAACGGCAGTTGCTTTTGGCCAGGAGGACCCCGTTGCTCCCGCCAAGGTCTTGAGTGATTTTTCAAAAGACAACAAAGCACTGGAGATTAAGGGCGGTATCCTTTCCGGAAACCTGATAAGTCCGGAAAGAGTTGGGCAGCTGGCTAAAATTCCATCCAGGGAAGAATTACTGTCCAAGGCTTTTGGAAGCATGAAGGCGCCTATTACCGGGTTCGCCTTTGTTCTGGCGGGTGTACCCCGCAAACTGTTATACTGTCTTAATGCTATTAAAGAGCAAAAAGCTGAATAAAATTTGGAGGTGTTTTCATTGAATAAAGAAGAAATCATGAAGGCTATTGAGGAAATGACTGTGTTGGAACTGGCAGAACTTGTGGAAGCGCTTGAAGAAAAATTTGGTGTGAGCGCTGCTGCTCCTGCCGCTGCCGCTGCCCCTGCAGCTGCTGAAGGTGCAGAAGAGGAAGAGCAAACTGAATTCGATGTTGTAATTACTGCCGCCGGCGACAAGAAAATAAACGTTATCAAAGTTGTCCGCGAACTTACCGACCTGGGTCTTAAAGAAGCAAAAGCTCTTGTAGACGAAGCTCCCAAGGCCGTTCGCGAAGGCGTTGAAAAAGAAGAAGCCGAAAAAATTAAAGAGAAATTGGAAGAAGCCGGAGCAACTGTTGAGCTCAAGTAAAAAAAGGGGGGAAAATCCCCCCTTTTTTTTTGCAATCTTAGTGAGAAAAATATTATGTTTTTGCCCGACCGAATGGTCCAAATTTGCTTGACAGCACCCCTTCGTTATGGTAATATTATTAATTGTCATCAGTAACGGAAAGTATATTTTCCTTAATCCTGCGGGGGGTGTTTAAGTGGCTGCCACAGAACGGGGTCATGTTAGAGAACGCCTTAGTTTCGCCAAAATCACTGAGCCGATGGAGATTCCATTCCTGATTAAAACCCAGATTGATTCCTATCGGTGGTTTTTGGATGAAGGCTTGAAAGAGATTTTCGCTGAGATTTCTCCAATCCAAGATTTTTCAGACAACCTTGTTTTAGAATTTACTGATTATAGCCTGGGAGATAGCAAGTATTCTGTTGAAGAATGCAAGGACCGGGATGTAACCTATGGAGCACCTTTGAAAGTTCGGGTTCGTCTGATTAACAAAGAAACAGGCGAGGTAAAAGAACAGGACGTCTTTATGGGCGAGTTCCCATTAATGACTGACAAAGGAACCTTTATTATTAACGGAGCGGAGCGAGTGGTTGTTAACCAATTGGTCCGTTCTTCTGGGGTATATTTTAACCGGGAAAGAACCAAGGAAGGTAAGGAGCTTTTTACTGCTTCGATCATTCCCAACCGGGGCGCCTGGATTGAGTTTGAACTGGATAAAAAGGATGTCCTTGCTGTCAGGGTTGATAGAACCAGAAAAACACCTGCATCAGTGCTATTTCGGGCTCTTGGTCACAGCACCAACGAAGATATTGTTGACCTTTTAGGTGACCACGAAGTGGTGCACAATACAATTGAAAAGGATAACACAGAGTCTCAGGAGGAGGCTCTTATAGAGCTGTACAAAAAGTTGCGTCCTGGAGAACCCCCTTCTGTAGAAAATGCTCAAACTCTTCTCAAATCATTGTTTTTTGACGATAAAAGGTATGACCTGGCTCCAGTCGGGCGCTATAAAATGAATAAAAAACTCAAGCTGAATGTTTCAGAAGATGTAAGGTGCCTGACAGAAGAAGATATTCTGGGCACAGTTATTTACCTTATTAAGCTGGTTCAGGGTGAAGAGAAACATCGGATTGATGATATTGACCATCTCGGTAACCGTCGCCTGAAAACGGTTGGTGAGCTTTTGCAGAACCAGTTTCGTATCGGACTTTCCCGGATGGAACGGGTGGTCCGGGAACGAATGACTATTCAGGATATTGATGTTATCACCCCACAGGCTTTGATAAACACCCGCCCTGTGGTGGCCTCAATTAAAGAATTTTTTGGTAGTTCCCAGCTTTCCCAGTTCATGGATCAGACCAACCCCATCGGTGAGCTTACCCACAAGAGGAGATTGTCTGCTCTTGGGCCGGGGGGACTGAGCAGAGAAAGAGCTGGTTTTGAAGTTCGAGATGTTCACCACTCTCACTATGGAAGGATCTGCCCGATCGAAACCCCCGAAGGACCTAATATTGGGCTTATAGGGTATTTCTGCACTTATGCCCAGACCAACAGGTTTGGGTTTATCCAGACTCCCTATAGAAAGGTAGTTGACGGTCGGGTGACCAAGGAAATTGTCTACCTGACTGCAGACGAGGAAGATGAATTTATTGTTGCTCAGGCCAACGAACCTTTTGATGAGGAAGGAAACCTACTCCACCAGCGAGTATCCTGTCGCTATCAGGACGAGGTTTTACAGGTTTCTCCGGAAAAAGTTGAGTACATGGATGTTTCACCCAAGCAGATTGTTGGGGTTGCAGCATCCCTGATACCCTTCCTTGAGCACGATGATGGCCCCCGTGCTTTGATGGGAGCAAACATGCAGAGACAGGCCGTTCCGCTCCTTCAGACTGAAGCCCCTCTTGTGGGTACAGGTGTTGAGCACCGGGCTGCAAAAGATTCTGGGGTGTGCCTTTTGGCAGAGGCACCGGGTGTTGTTAAAAAGGTAACGGCTAAGACAATTACAATTGAGGAAGAAAATGGCCAGGAAAAAGTTTACCAGCTAAGCAAATTTATGCGGTCTAACCAGGGTAGTTGTTTTAATCAGAAACCAATTGTAAAACGGGAACAGCAAATTGAAGAAGGACAGGTTATTGCAGATGGTCCGGCAATGGATACTGGTGAGCTGGCCCTGGGCCGCAACACCCTTATTGCCTTTCTACCCTGGGAAGGATATAATTACGAGGATGCTGTCCTGATCAGTGAAAGACTGGTAAAAGAAGATGCTTTTACCTCAATTCATATAGAAGAACATGAAGCAGAGGCAAGGGACACCAAACTGGGTCCCGAGGAAATTACCAGAGATATTCCCAATGTTGGCGAGGATGCCCTCAAGGACCTCGATGACCGAGGGATAGTCAGGGTTGGAGCAGAGGTTAAACCCGGAGATATCCTGGTGGGCAAGGTTACGCCCAAAGGTGAAACCGAACTTTCTGCTGAGGAAAGGCTGCTTCGTGCGATATTTGGAGAAAAGGCCCGGGAAGTCCGGGATACTTCTCTCAAGGTCCCCCACGGAGAATCGGGGATTGTTGTCGAGGTTAAGGTTTTCAGCCGGGAAAACGGCGACGAATTGAAGCCCGGGGTAAACGAACTGGTCCGGGTATATATCGCCAAAAAGAGGAAGATTTCTGTCGGGGACAAGGTTGCCGGAAGGCATGGCAACAAGGGGGTAATTTCCCGCATTTTGCCGGAAGAAGATATGCCCTTCATGCCTGATGGAACTCCTGTGGAACTTGTTTTGAATCCCCTTGGCGTGCCCTCTCGGATGAACCTGGGGCAGGTCCTGGAAACCCATCTGGGCCTTGCAGCAAAAGCACTTGGATTTCACGTAGAAACTCCTGTGTTTAATGGGGCCTCAGAAGATGAAATAATGGAGCTGTTGGAAAAAGCTGGTTTTGATAGAGATGGGAAAACGGTTCTTTATGATGGTCGAACCGGGAAGCCCTTTGATCGCCGGGTGGCAGTTGGGAATATGTATATCCTGAAATTGCACCACCTGGTCGAAGACAAAATCCATGCCCGTTCTACCGGACCCTACTCCCTGGTAACCCAGCAACCCCTGGGCGGGAAGGCCCAGTTTGGGGGTCAGAGGTTTGGGGAGATGGAAGTTTGGGCCCTGGAGGGCTATGGGGCAGCGTATACTCTGCAAGAAATGCTTACAGTTAAGAGTGATGATGTTGTTGGCCGGGTTAAAACCTATGAAGCGATTGTAAAGGGTGAGAATGTACCTGAACCCGGAATTCCAGAATCCTTCAAGGTCCTGGTCAAAGAGATGCAGAGTATTGGCCTTGATGCGCGCATCTTCAACGAGGAAGAAAAAGAACTGGATATTGAAGTTGAAAACGAAGACATTGATGATGCGGCCCATCGCTTAGGATTAGAAGGTGGCGAGGTAGAACAGGAGGAAGGGGATGAGAAAAGTTAAATTTCTCAAGCCGAGATCCATTAAAAGGGGGCGGGACCAGTGTTAGATTTCAGTAATTTTGATTCAATAAAAATCGCCCTGGCCTCACCGGAGCAGATCCGGGCCTGGTCAAGCGGTGAGGTAAAAAAACCGGAGACCATTAACTATCGAACTCTAAAGCCAGAAAAAGAAGGGCTTTTCTGTGAAAAGATTTTTGGTCCGCAAAAAGACTGGGAATGTCATTGTGGTAAATACAAAAGAGTGCGCTACAAAGGAGTTGTCTGTGATCGGTGTGGAGTAGAGGTAACCCGGTCCAAGGTCCGCCGTGAAAGGATGGGCCACATTGAACTGGCAGCTCCCTGTTCCCATATTTGGTTTTTTAAAGGAATTCCCAGCCGCCTGGGGCTATTGCTGGATATGTCCCCGCGAGCTCTGGAAAAAGTTATCTATTTCGTATCCTATATTGTTATTGATCCCGGCAATACTCCCCTGGGCGAGAAGCAGCTTCTTTCAGAAAGGGAGTACCGGGAAGCAGAAAGCAAGTATGGAAAAGACTTTCGCTCCGGGATGGGCGCGGAAGCCATCAAGGAAATTCTCCGCAACATGGATATCGAAGGAGAAATTGCGGAGATGCGACAGGAAATCCGGGAAGCTGCAGGACAGAGAAGAAAAAGAGCTGTCCGCCGCCTGGAAGTCCTTGAGGGTCTGCGCAAATCGGGCAACCGACCGGAATGGCTTGTCCTTGATGTTATTCCCGTTATTCCACCGGATTTAAGACCCATGGTCCAGCTGGATGGTGGCAGGTTTGCTACTTCCGACCTTAATGACCTGTATCGCCGGGTAATTAATCGCAATAACCGGTTGAAAAGGTTACTGGACCTTCAGGCTCCGGAGATTATAATTCGCAATGAAAAAAGGATGCTCCAGGAAGCAGTAGACGCCCTCATTGACAATGGTCGCCGGGGGCGGCCCGTTACCGGAGCTGGCAACCGACCCTTAAAGTCCCTTAGCGATATGCTGAAGGGGAAACAGGGACGCTTCCGCCAGAATCTCCTGGGTAAGCGTGTGGATTATTCCGGCCGTAGTGTTATTGTTGTTGGACCGGACCTGGAACTTCACCAGTGCGGTCTGCCCAAGGAAATGGCACTGGAGCTGTTCAAGCCTTTTGTTATGAAGCGCCTGGTTGATGAGGGTAAAGCCCATAATATCAAGAGTGCCAAGAAAATGGTGGAAAAAGTAGAAGAAGAAGTTTGGGGTATCCTGGAAGATGTTATCAAAGAACACCCTGTTCTTCTCAATAGGGCTCCTACTCTTCACCGGCTGGGAATTCAGGCCTTTGAACCGGTCCTGGTTGAGGGAAAAGCTATTAAAATCCACCCCCTGGTATGCACAGCATACAATGCAGACTTTGACGGTGACCAGATGGCTGTTCACGTACCTCTTTCTGCAGAAGCACAGGCTGAAGCCCGTCTTTTGATGCTTTCCACTTATAATCTGCTTTCGCCTCAGAATGGAAGGGCAATTGTTGTTCCCACCCAGGATATGGTTTTGGGAGCATATTATCTGACAATGGTCCGCAACGGAGCCAGGGGAGAAGGTAAAGCCTTTACCGGGCCAGACGAAGTTATCAGGGCTTATGAAGCCCAGAGTGTTGCTCTCCATGCTTTAATCAAAGTTCGCATTAACGGTGAAATTATTGAAACCACTGCAGGTCGTGTTATATTCAACGATGTTCTTCCCGAGGAAATGTCATATGTTAACAAGACCTTTGATAAAAAGGCCTTAAGCAGCCTTATAGGAGAATGTTTCCGGAAGTCTGGAAATGTTAAAACTGCTGACACCCTGGACAAAATCAAAAAACTTGGATATTCCTATGCCACAAATTCTGGGATTACCATTGGTATAACGGATGTTGAAACTCCCCTTGCCAAGGACGAGATCCTTGAACAGGCAGAGGATGAGGTAGCCAGGACTGAGGACCACTACCGTCGTGGTTCAATTACCAGGCATGAGAGATATCAAAAGGTTATTAATATCTGGAACAAGGCCAAGGTCGATGTCACCAAGGCCATGAACGAAGAGATGAGCGAATTTAACTCCATTAACCTGATTACGAAATCGGGTGCCAGGGGTAACGAATCCCAGACTGCCCAGCTTGCAGGAATGAGAGGCCTTATGGCCGATCCCTCCGGGCAGATTATTGACCTCCCGATTAAAGCCAATTTCCGGGAAGGTCTGACTGTGCTCGAATACTTTATTTCCACCCACGGGGCGAGGAAAGGCCTTGCTGATACTGCTCTCCGAACAGCGGACTCCGGTTATCTGACCAGGCGACTTGTTGATGTTTCTCAGGATGTTATTGTCCGAGAAGATGACTGTGGGACAGAAGAAGGGATCTGGGCTGAGACAATAGACACCGAGGAAGATGTAATCGAGGATATTGGAGCCCGGGTGCTGGGAAGGGTTATTGCCCGCGATGTTCTTGATCCCCAGACAGGAGAAATTCTTGCTTCTGCCGGAGAACTAATTGAGGAAGATAAAGCACAGGAAATCAATGATAAAGGCGTAGAACGAGTCTATATCAGGTCAGTTCTTACCTGCCGCTCCCGTTACGGGGTCTGTCGAAAATGTTACGGAAGGAACCTGGCTACAGGTCGGCCTGTAGATGTTGGAGAGTCAATTGGAATTATTGCCGCTCAATCAATTGGAGAACCAGGAACCCAGCTGACCATGAGGACCTTCCACACCGGTGGAGTGGCTGGAGATGATATAACCCAGGGTCTGCCCCGGGTAGAAGAACTTTTTGAAGCAAGGACGCCCAAGGGTCAGGCAATAATCAGCGATATTTCTGGGCAGGTTAAGATTCTCAAGAAGAAGTCTACCCAACGGGTTATTGTTACCAGCGATGACGGTCGGAAAAAGACCTATACCATTCCCTACGGCTCTCAGCTCAAGGTTGAAGATAATCAGTACGTTGAAGCTGGAGACAGGGTTACAGGTGGTCCCATTGATCCCCAGGATATCCTGAAGATCAAGGGAATGCGTGCTGTCCAGCGTTATCTCCTGGAAGAAGTCCAGCGAGTATACAGGTCGCAGGGAGTGGAAATTAACGACAAACACGTTGAAGTTGTTGTCCGGCAGATGCTGCGCAAAGTCAAAGTTAAAAAGGCCGGTGATACCGATCTTCTTCCTGGAAGCCTTGTTGATATATTTGAGTTCGAGGAAGCAAACAAAAAGGTTTTGGAGGAAGACCTGGAACCGGCTGCTGCCGAGCCAGAACTTTTAGGAATTACAAAGGCGTCTCTTGCAACCGATAGTTTCCTTTCTGCTGCTTCTTTCCAGGAAACTACCCGGGTTCTCACAGAGGCAGCCATGAAGGGTAAAATTGATCCCCTTCTGGGTCTCAAGGAGAATGTAATTATCGGGCAATTAATCCCTGCCGGAACGGGGATGCGTCGCTACAGGGATATTGATGTCTCAGTTCCCGAAGAAGAACTGGAAGAAAAAATTGAAGAAGTTAAGGAAGAAGAAGTAGAGACACCCGCCGGAGACAGTTGACATGGCAGGACAATGATGATAAAATACAAAAGGTGTCTCAAAAGGGGGAGGTACGATGATGAGCCAGCTAAAAAAGAGGCAGACGAGAGTAGTTGGCTTTAAGGAAACCCTGAAGGCAATTAAAGCCGGCCAGGCCCTGAAAGTATACCTGGCTGAAGATGCCGACCAGCCTATTAAGAACCAGATCAGAGAAGCGGCAAAAGAAAATAAGATTCCGCTGGAGATGGTTGAGAGAAAAACCTATCTGGGAGAGGCGTGTGGAATTGATGTAGGTTCTGCCACTGCCGCCCTGATAGACAAAAATGATTTCTCCAAATAAGATTTGGAGATGGGCTTAAAAACCCCAGGCAAAGGGAAGACCCTTGGTATGACCCCTCTTGCCCTGCAGGGGGGGTCAATTTTTTGCAAAGGAGGTGGAATTTTTGCCCACAATTAATCAATT
>PUNE01000131.1 GCA_003551665.1 Halobacteroidaceae bacterium | reverse complement strand
AGTCGTTAAGATCCCCAGGAAGGGCGGGCTGCTTTCCTTTTGGATATCCTCAGCACCAAAACTCTCTTCTTCGGGATAATTGTAAAGAATTTCTTCCATTTTGGCCCAGACTTCTTCTTCATCGGGATAATCCAATGATCTCTGGAAAAATTCCTCAACTGGTTTTCCTTCCAGAAGCGGGGAGGATAATAAAATAATAAAAAGACCGGTGGCCAGGGAAATTAAACCTTTTACCCTGATCCCCCTCAAATAATCAATCATAGAACCCCAATGCCTCCTTTTTCTCTTCTTAACAATTTACCTTTTTTCCATGGAGGAATTTTTATTATTTTCCTTTTTTTGCAATTTCCTTTTGCTTAGAAAAACCAGCGTTTTTTCTCTCAGGCTATTCCCATAATAAATCCGCTCAAAAAACTGTTTTTACTCTCCCAGATTTTCTCTTTGCTGGTGTGTTGGTAATATGCATGAACCATTGGATCTTGCAAATTATTAAAAAACCACACCAACCAAAAGATAGAACCCAGAGGGTTTACCATAATAAATCCTTTTTTCCCCAGAAGAAGGCTGCTGAAATTATTCCATACAAAAGATCCAATCCCAAAAATCCAAATTGGAAAGATAGGGAAGAAAAACCCGCCTGATTTATTTTATTTGCAAAGTTTTTTAACCAACAACTTAGAAACCTTTTTCCGAAAGCAGTTGATAGCACTGTCAGGATAAGGTTATGGGAAAAATTCCTGTCTATTTTTATCCGGTGCGGAGGGGGGAAGTTTTTGCAGTTCACCTTAAACATATGCAGCAGCAACCCGATTTTGAATAAACCAGGTTATATTGAAATTCACTCAGGGGTTAGTTCCAAAGAGATTATCCTTTAGCAAAAATAATGCTGAAAGAGGTCCTGGATGATAATCTCCGTTGTAATACATTTTCTGGAATAGACTCCTGAATAATTAGTTCAACACATTTTTGGAAAGTCTATAATGGGAGATTAAAGGACAAACAAAGGTATCAGGAATATTCGCTCGAAGGAATCTTATCTTGAATTGGTTTCATACAATCTAAGAAACAAAAACTATTCAAATTCTCCTCTTTTTCCCCCTATTAACTCTCCCTACCGGTTGGTTTTAAGGTATTCATCCAGAAAATAATCTAAAACCATATCAAGATTTTCCAGGATGAAATTTGTGTCCCCATGATGGTTTCCCAGCCTTGAAGCATACCAGGTAATTCCTGGACAACAAAAGGTTTCATCTCCTACATCATAGTCCACCAATCTATAAAAGTGACAGCTGACACTAAAAGCTCCTTCAACAATATCCACAAAAACCCCCAATACAGGTTCCAAAGGAACCATCTCTTTGGGGTTTAGTTCAGCTTCCCTGAGCCTTAATTCAACCTTTGTTTGGACTTCTGAATTGGTTAACCCCAGATCATTTTTTGAAACCTTTATTTCCACTCTTAAGTTTTTATAATCTTCTACCTCTAAACCAATCCCAGCAAACGTTTTTAGGGGAAAAAAACAAACTATTGCCATAACCAAAAAAAACACTAATAAGCAAAGCCTTTTCATCAAGGTAACTCCTTCCTTCTTTTGTTGGCAAAGGATGAACTAGCCCTTCTCAATAGTTCATTCTTTAACTACTGTTTCCTGGAAAACAAAAATTGAGGGGACAATTCTTATATTGCCCCTATATTTTGGGGTTGCATTTTCTTACACCGGTTTTAAATTTCTCCATCCTTCCCTGTTTTTTCATTGTCTTCAATTTTTGCCTTAAACCTTCATCTTCCGGGATAACAATTTGGAATCAATAATCCCTTTTCTAAAATTCCTCTCCTTTACCCATTTTTTTCTTCTTGGGTTATTTTTTTGTTCCCGGTTTACCAGCCTCCACTCCAGATATCTGGCGTCTGTTCCAACTTGGAGGGAAAATGCTCGTAAATAAAGCTTACCGCCTTCTCCAGGGCATAACAGCCCGGAACCCAGAAATCGGGCCTGAAACCCTTTCCCTCCCTTAATTCGAGATCCAGAGGCAGAAAAATATTGTTACTTAAAAATGTTCTGATTCCCGAATTAGGGAGTTCTAAAGGCTGCCCTATTCCGGTTAAATTTATCCCTCCCGTATTGGTCCCAATAATAACGGTATTCTCTATTTGTCGTAACATACCAACAAATCTCTCAGCAGAAGATATGGTAAAAGAATCTACAAGTACAACCAGAAGCCTTTCATTCTCAATGAACTCTGGTTTGTAAAAAGGTTGAACCGCCCAGCCTCTTGCAGGGGTAGGATATTTTTCCGCCACGGAAGCCCAGTAATTATAGATTCTTTCACCCCTCTCCCTAAGAGAAAGGAGCCTCCTTGCTGTTTCTGTCCACAAAACACAATAGATTCCAAAGTCAACTGTTTTCCCTGTATAGCCTGCAATCCAATTCTGTGCTGGCCCTATTTTTCCACCTATATTTGATCTTATATCAATTATTGAAACTGACTTTCTCCAGGCTTCTTCAGCCAGAGAAAAAACTCTATGATAATCTTCATCTTCTCCGTAAAGATTAAAAGTTCCCAACCTGTAAACAGGTATATCCTTAACTAAGGTTGAACTTATTTCTTCATCTGACTGTCTTTCCCGTTCAACTGGAGACAGGGATATTTCTTTTTTTAATTCTTCACCTTCTGGATTCTCCAGAACCATTTCCAGTTCTACCGTTGTTGTCTCTTTAATCAATTGCACTGGCCTAAAAACAATCTCTCCACCTTGATCGAGTGAAGGCTCAAGGTAGTTGGAAGGGTCCTTATCTGCAATTTTTTTTACCAGAAACTCCTCTCCCTCTTTTTTTAAGAAGAATTCCTCTCCCTCCCGGGAAAACAACAGGTCCCTATTCATATGTAATTGGTGGTGTTGGTGAAAGATATGGTTACCGATTACCATATGTCCATCATTAACAAAGGAAAGGTTTTCAACTATAATTTCTTCAAGTCTTCCCGCAGTTATCAAGGAAAAAAAAGAACCTTCCCTTACCTGGCTTTTTATTTCCTGTTTTGCTTTTGCAAAACCCTCATCTCCGCCAAATAATTGGTAACCCCCATACCCGTATTTCAATAAGCCAAAAAGGTATTCAACATCCTCCAGGGCCCGGGGAGTCGTTAAGATCCCCAGGAAGGGCGGGCTGCTTTCCTTTTGGATATCCTCAGCACCAAAACTCTCTTCTTCGGGATAATTGTAAAGGATTTCTTCCATTTTGGCCCAGACTTCTTCTTCATCGGGATAATCCAATGATCTCTGGAAAAATTCCTCAACTGGTTTTCCTTCCAGGAAAGGGGAGGATAATAGAATAATAAAAAGACCGGTGGCCAGGGAAATTAAGCCTTTTACCCTGATCCCCCTCAAATAATCAATCATAGAACCCCAATGCCTCCTTTTTCTCTTCTTAACAATTTACCTTTTTTCCATAGTGAAATTTTATATTATTTCCCTTTTTTTGCAAAGTTCTCTCCCCTCCAAAAAAAACCCAATTTTTGCTCAAACCCTTTTCAGGATAAAATAATTAACAAATTCCCCTACTCTCTTCCTCAGATTTGCTTTTTTGTTTGGATCAGTCCGGCTAATCTTTCAAAAAACCTTTCATCCTTTTTTGAACCCCAAAAAAGAAGCCAGCTTTCCAATGTCAGAAAAAACCAAAAAACCCGGCTATCGCCGGGTGAACTTTTAATTAAATAATTCGATTATAGTTGTTTTTTGGCAATATTTTTTGTTTTTAATTAATAAAACAAAAACTAAATCCATTTTCTCCAAATTACCTGCTTCTTAAAACTAAAGACCTTTTTTCAATAATCCCTGGCGTTTAAAAAATAACTGAAAAAAACAGCAACAAGAAAAACCCTGAAATTAATTCCTTTAAACAGGGAGCTTAAAATTTCCGATGAAGAAATTTATAGGGCAATAGCAGGCCTTAATTTTTTTCAGGCCAGAAAAAGGTGAGCAAAGTAGGGTGATTAATTTTATTGGAACCGGACCTCATTTAGTTTCCAATATGTTTTTGTTCCTACAAGGTTTCTGTTAATCTCCGCATAATCAAAGGCTGTTTTATTCAAATTACATTTCATTGCCCCGTCGGCCCCGAACTCCAATAATAATTCGATTATATCGGGATTAATACTATAGCGAGCAGCAAGCATTAAGGGCGTTCTACCAGATTGATCCCGCCAATTAAAATCCGCTCCTGCTTTTAACAAGGCATCCAAAACTTCAATATTTGGGTTAAATTGAGCTGCAACCATCAAAGGGGTCCGGTCTCTTTCATCTCCCACATCTATATTTAATCCCGCTTCTATTAACGTTTCCACCATTTCGGGATTTCTATTATATTCTGCGGCAACATGCAGAAATGTCCCACCATTAAAATTTTGGGCATCTACATCGAAGTCTGCTCCTCTACTCAAAAGCAAATCCCATATTTTTAAATTCTCGTTACCAGCAGCATACATTAAAACGGAGTTTTCACTTTCATCTACGGAATTGAGGTCTGCACCTGCTTCAATCAAGGCTTTTATTACATCTAAATCACCATTAAATTTAATGGCATAAACCAAGGGTGTTCTTCCAATATTATCCCTTGCGTTCACATTGGCCTGGGCTTCTAAAAGAGCCGTTGTTACTTCAAAATTTTTGTTGTTCCAGGCAGCGAAAATCAGGGGTGTTTTTCCCCTGTCATCACTTGAATTTACATCTGCTCCAGCCATAAGCAGGTCCTTAATTAAATCAACATTCTTTTTAACAGAGGCAGAAAAGTACATCAATGGCGTCACACCAATTTCATTCCTTGCATTTACTTCTGCTCCAGCGGCCAGGAGAACTCCCAGTAATTCTGTGCACTCATTATTTAGAGCTGCCCTCATCAGGGGAGTGTTCCCCATTTCATCCCTTGCATTTACATCCCCTCCTGCTCCCAACAAAAACTCAATTATTTCCAAACTTCCGTTATCCTGTGCTGCAATATGAAGAAAAGTATTCCCGTTAAGTCCTCTTTCATTAATATCAAATACTGCTCCTGCCTCTATCAATAAGTGCCATACCCTTTCATTCTTGTTCCCCGCGGCCCACATTAAAGGGGTTTCACCCCACCGGTCTCTTGCATTTACATCAGCCCCAGCCTTCAGAAGTAGGGTAATCACTTTTTCATCCTCATTATAGCGAGAGGCCAGCATCAATGGTGTCCAACCCCAATCATTGACCCAATTAACATTTGCTCCCTTAGCCAAAGCATTCTGAACCTCTTCCAAACTACCCTCTTTCACAATTTCAAAAAACTCCCGACTGGAAAAGCCATCAGCGGAAAAACAAATAAAAAAAAGGGATAAAAACAATACTGGCAAGGCAAAACTCTTTTTTATTCTCAATCTTTTTCCTTCCCCTCTCCACTGTATAATTGATAAATTGCCCCTGTCCTGAATTTAATTGATTTGGATAGAAATACCTGTGCTGATTTTAATTTTTCTCTAAATCTAATTCGCCAACATTTAACTTTACCCTCTAAATAAAGTTTCTCCTCCAAAAAAGTAAAGTTGGCAAATCCTAATATAGTTTTTCCTGGCTGGAGACCTTAATTTAAATTGAAATAACTGTAAGGGATAAAGAGTAGGCTTTCAATTTGCCGCCTTTAATAACTCAATCAACCCCTTAAACTACAGAAAAAGTATTGGCAGAAAAAAATTAAAAATATCCACCATCCTAAGTCTACAGACTGAATGTTCTTGGGGTTGAAATAATTCAATTTTTTCTTAACTCTCCATTTTTTATGGGTTCCCTTTCATCCAAACTCAATACCAATAGACCATCATAATTCTTCAAACTCTAAATAGGTTTTTCCTGGATGACCTTTTTTCCCTTGTCAAAAAAAGTCCGCTACCCAAAGGTAACGGAAACATAAAAAAATGATTTACATCTTTTGTTTAAGAAGTTTTTAAATCCTGTTCCGTTTTCTAACAACCGGGCTTTTTATACAGGGCTTTTTTTTCTTTTTATATTGTTTTGTATGGCTGCATAGCATTCACAAGCAAATTTCCCCGAACTTATCCAGTTTTATTCCAGGGCATCAAAAGGGCATACCATTTTCCCATAGTTTAATAATATTGGCTGTATTTAGGGTGTCAATTTAGGACAAAATAAAAAAAGCGGGCTAAAAAACCCGCTTGAATTCTGGCACGGGAGGCAGGACTTGAACCCGCAACCGCCGGATTTGGAGTCCGGTGCTCTACCAGTTGAGCCACTCCCGTATTCATTTTTCCCGTAACCTAATATACCACATGCCCCCCTGAATGTCAACGCTGCTGGGTTTTAAGAATACCGTCAATTTACTGTAGGAAAAAAGGGACCGGGGTTGCACTAGGATTATAGACCCTTTTTATTAGGAGTCTTGTTTTAGCCCTCGTAATTGAACACCACAAACCATATCCAGGTGAATTATCGTTTTCTATCGAAAACGAATTATTCAACAACTTATCCCTGGCCAAATAATTCCATCCTGATTAAAGAGGAACAATAATCAGGATTATTCCTCTTTTTTAACCATTCTTTTTCCAAGAAAACCAATAAAAAGGGCTCCGGTTAACCATTTGCCGAGGCTGAAAACCGCCGGCCCGTAGAGGGATAAAGCTGTCCCATCCAGTACCCCCAATACAGCCAGAGGTCCAAAAATTTTCACTCCATATAGGGTAATAATAGGAATGTAATGAATTCCACCAACAATCATTGCAGCTGGAAAGAACCATTCCAGGCGAAAAAATGTGGCCCCTACCACCAGAAGAAAAATCACGGGAACCCTAAAGGCTAATAGGGTTCCCAGGGACCACAGGCCATTTCCTGGGCTGCCTCTTGCAACCCACCCCAGCAGTCGCAAAAACAAACGGGTAAAAAGGAAAAAACCAAAACCACCGGTGAATAGAACTTCAATTCCATATCCGGAAGACCATATTAAGCTGGTGAATGCCGAATCCAGATCAAACCCGATATTAACTGGCCGCGAAACCGCCTAAAAAAACGAACGCATTTCCTTCTGCGGATCCCATAAACTCTGGCTATCCCTTTTTTCTTTTATTGCTGGCCTCCTGGTTATTTATTGTTTCCTGTTATTATAAATCCGCTCCTGATTGTGCCCAGGGAGCCAGGAACTCGAAATTCTCTGTTATTCTTGCCGCCCCTAAAAAACTATTATCCAGTCGAGGATTGTAGTTATCGCTATCCGGATCAAGGCTTTCAATGATAACCCTTTCTGCTCCGGAACCAGCATGGATGAACTCACCATCACCAAGGTAGATTCCCAGGTGGGAGGGTCCAGCCCGGTAGGTTTGAAAGAAAACCAGATCTCCCCTGACCATTTCTTCCCTGGCAATATTTTCACTGAACCTATACTGCTGGTCGGAATCGCGGGGGTAAAAGATCCCGTTTATGGCCAGGACCCGCTGAATAAAGCCGGAGCAGTCGGCACCTTCAATATGGGTTCCTGCCCAGACATAAGGGGAACCCAAATATTTTTTTGCTACTGCAATGATATTTTCTTTGGAAGCCTCCCCCGGCTTTTTAATTTCAGCCAGAACATCGGTTTCAACCCAGCCTTCGGAATCCCCGGGAAGAAAAACCCTACTCCATTTTCCTTCCTCTCCAATTATGTTCAGCCTGGTTCCGTGGAGCATTTCAGAAAGGGGTTGCTCCTTTTTTTCAGGACCTGGATACAGGTTTGCTTTTTCTTCTTTGATAAGATAAAAATCCCCTTCTCGCCACTGGATCAGTTCCTCATCCTCCATTGGGAAAATTCCATCTGCTTCCACCCATCCCAGGTATAAGTCCGGGCCCTGAATCCGAAGCCACCCACCTTCCTCTTCGAGGACGTGGACCGGGTCCCCAAAAATCAATTGGGTTACAATACTTTCCCCACCGGGATTGGCCTTAACATCAATGACCTTTTCCCCAACAAGGCCATATCCGATTCCCGAAACCAGTTCGGTTTCATTTATTATTTTTTTCTCAGGGAATTTTTCCTCCATTTTGGCCGCAAGCTGACCGACCAGATCAAAGCTGCTTACCTCGCCCTTGAGAGTAATGCTTTCTTCTTTATACTCCAGGTCAACATTAAAAATGTCCATCCGGTCGTCCACATTCCTGTTCTGGAAAAAAAACATCAAATTCAGCGCTTCCACCTCAGCATCATCGGCGGTAACTGCTCCGGAAAACAAAAAGGCAAATAACATAAGGAAAAGAATCTTTTTTGTCATCTTTTTTACCCCCTAAAAAAATACCGGCAGATATTCAACTGCCGGCAAAAAAACAATCTTAAATTATCTACTCAATAAATGCACATGG
Organism: Halobacteroidaceae bacterium; assembly: GCA_003551665.1. Taxonomy (GTDB): domain Bacteria; phylum Bacillota; class Halanaerobiia; order B1SED10-174; family B1SED10-174; genus T1SED10-26. The sequence continues at coordinate 28,125 of PUNE01000131.1, read as the reverse complement.
TGGAGGTGGCGGGAATCGAACCCGCGTATCCACTGGGGCCAGCATTAGCTTCTACGAGCATAGTCTGTATTTTAATGTCCCCAACCGAACTCCTACAGACAGGATTTCGGGGGGTAAACCCGGTAAGTTTCTGCTTATCCGACCCGGGTTACCGGATAGCATATCCTGCTTTGTATGACACCCTGACCACAACCGGCAGGAACGGTTGTGGAGGGCGAGCTACAGGCTTAAGCTGCAGCTAATGCGTAGTCTTCGTTGGCAGTTAAAATTGAAGTTCCAGTGTTTTACGAGTGAAAGGAGTCCTCGGCTCGCAACTAATACCTACGCCAGTGGAGCGAAACCATGTCACCCCCGCTATTGTTTTTGCCGCTCTTTAAGGGCTCTTTCCATCTGCCTCTTGGCAGTGCGGTCGGCAATATCTCGTCTCTTGTCATAGATCTTTTTTCCGCGGGCCAGGGCCAGTTCAATCTTGGCCAGGTTGTGCTCGTTAAAATACAACTGGAGCGGAACCAGAGTATAACCTGTACTTTTGCTGTATCCGATTAACTTGCGTATTTCCCTTTTATGCAGGAGGAGTTTTCTCTTACGTTCTGGTTCATGATTCTGGCGGTTGCCCTTATCATAGGGGCTTATATGCATATTATACAGGAAAACCTCTCCATTTTCAACTGCTGCAAAGGAGTCTTTCAGGTTAACCCTGCCAGCTCTAATTGATTTGACCTCGGTTCCCTGTAAAACAATACCCGCTTCAACTGTATCTTCAATATGGTATTCGTGGCGGGCCTTTCGGTTACGGGCAACCACTTTTATTGCGCGGCTCATCCTTCTCCCCTCCTGTCGTCACTATATTATAAACACCCCTGGCTTTACTGTCAACAGGTCATTAACCCGGGATCAGGGTAAAGTCAATCTCTCCCTGCATCCTGTTAACCTTGTCCACCCTGACCCTGACCTTATCTCCCAGTCGGAATAGTTTTTTAGTTCTTTCTCCCTGGAGGGCAAATTCTTTCTCCAGGAAATGGTAGTAATCATCGGTCAAAGTACTGACGTGAACCAGGCCTTCCACCAGGTTTTCAAGTTCCACGAAAAAGCCAAAGGCCATAACGGAACTGATTATGCCATCATATTCCTCTCCCACCTTGCCCTCCATGTATTCCACCATTTTCATGTCAACAGATTCCCGTTCCCCCTCCATTGCCCGCCTTTCCATATCTGAACTGTGCCGGGTAACGTCGGGAAGCATTTCTTCTAGGTGTCCAATTCTTCTGGGACTGAGGGAACCGCTGGTCATTACCTCTTTAAGAATCCTGTGGACAACAAGGTCGGGATAGCGTCGAATAGGAGAGGTAAAGTGGGTATAGTTTTCGGAAGCAAGCCCGAAATGCCCCATATTCATCCAATGATACCTGGCCTGTTTCATGGACCGAAGAACCACAGTCTGAATCAGGCGCTGTTCCTCCCGACCCTTAATTTTTTCCAGGACAGTCTGAATATCCTTGGGCTTAATTTCCCCGTTTTCCTCCTTGATATGAAATCCAAAAGTGTGCAAAAATTCGTTTAGTTCTTTAATATCGCCAAGATCTGGTCGTTCATGGATCCTGTAGACAAAGGGTAATTCCCGCCAGTAAAAGTGTTCAGCAATAACTTCGTTGGATAGGATCATAAATTCTTCAATCAGTATCTCCCCGATCCCCCTATCCCGACGGTGAATGGCAACTGGAATACCATTATCATCCAGCTCCAGGTATGGCTCAGGGAAATCAAAATCTATACTACCACGCCTGTTCCGCTCTTTGCGCCGGACATTGGCCAGGTGTTCCATTCTCCGGAGAGTTTTAAACAACTCTTCTCCCTCCCAGAGAGATTCTCCATTCTCCAGGGCCCGGTTAACCTCTTTATAGGTCAGGCGATATTTACTCTCTATTATGCTCTCGGCAAAGTTATAATCAATTAATTCTCCGGTTTCCATGTTGATATCAAGCAAAAGAGAAATAGTCAGTCTCTCTTCGTGGGGCCTGAGGCTGCATACCCCGTTGGAAATTTTTTCCGGTAGCATTGGGATTACTCGGTCAACAAGGTAAATACTTGTTCCCCTTTCTCGGGCCTCCTTATCCAGTTCAGTCCCCTCCCGGACATAATGGGCCACATCAGCAATGTGAATACCCAATTGGGCCTGGCTATTGCCAGTAATTTCCAGGGAAACGGCGTCGTCAAAATCTTTGGCATCTTCACCATCAATTGTGAAAATCAATTTTTCCCGCAAATCCAGCCTCTTTTTTTTGATCTCCTCGGGGATTTCTTCCCTAATCTGTCGGGTTTCCCCTTCGACCTGCCGAGAAAACTCCCGGGGCAATCCCAGTCGGTATATCAGGCTTTCAATATCAACCCCCGGTTCACCTTCTCCCCCCAGAATCTGGACGAGCTTTCCCTCGGGGTTTCGCCTTCCCCTGGGCCATTTCTCTATCTTCACTATCACCTTGTCACCCTCCCGGGCTTCTTTCATGCTGTCTGGAGGCAGAAAAACATCATAGTAAATTCTGGGGTCATCAGGCACAACAAAGCCTATGTTTCTGACTATTTCCAGCCGGCCAACAACTTTTTCATTGGCCCTTTCCAGTATCCTGATTACTTCTCCCTCTTCTTTTTCTCCCTTGCCTTTTTTCAGCCGACGGACAATAACCTTATCCCGGTGCATGGCTCCGTTCATGTTCTCCAGTCCAATATAAATATCCGGCTGTTCAGGATCCTCGGGTAATAGAAAGGCAAAGCCCTTCCGGTGTCCCTGGAGAACACCTACAACCAGGTTCATCTTTTCCGGTATCCCGTAGCGTTCTTTGCGGGTTTTTACAATAGCCCCATCTTTTTCCAGCTCAGCAAGCAGCTGAGCAAAGGGTTCTCGATCTTTTCTGGCCAGACCGAACTCTTCAACCAGTTCTTCAAAAGTCATTGGTCTGTAGGTTCGTCCCCGCATAAATTCCAGTATTTCCTGTCGTGCACTCATAACCGTTTTCCTCCTCTAAAATCCTCTGAAGGGCATCCCACCTTTGGGATGCCCTCCCTTATTAATCCCATTTTTCGTATACAACAACTTCCTCCAGGTTTTTCCTGCCCCTGTCCTTTCCTTCCTGGGCAGGATAACCCAGGGGGGTTAGAGCAACAATGCGATAGGGCCAGGGCACTTTAAGAAGGTCCCTTACTTTTTCTTCATCAAAAGCTCCTATCCAGCAGGTCCCCAGTCCCTCATGGGTAGCTGCCAGAATAAGGTGGTCCAGTGCAATTGCACCGTCAACGGCAAAGGAAGTCATGTAATTACCGTGACCCTGGTAAACTTCCTCTTCATTTACTGCAACAGCCACTGCAACGTCCGCCTGGGCCATAAATTTCTGTCCCTTGCAGGCTTCAACAAGCTTTTCCTTCCGCTCAGGGTCCCTGACCACAATAAACTTCCAGGCCTGGACATTTTTTCCCGAGGGAGCAAGCCGAGCAGCATTGAGCACCCTTTCCAGCTTGTCCTGCTCAATTTCCCTGTCTTCATATTTCCTAATGCTTTTCCTTTGGGCGATTAAATCATATATGTTCACAACAACACCTCCTATAGTCCCAGTTCTTTGTCTATTTCCTGCATGGCCTCAAGGCCCAACCCCACAAATTCTTCCAGGGTTAAACCCAGTTCGCTGCAGGTAGTAATCTGTTCCCGGTTTGCTCCCCGGGCAAAAGACTTCTCCTGGAAGCGATTAAGCAAGAACTGGGTATCGAGTGGAGCAAGTTTCTTCTCAGGGTGGATTAAAGCCCCCGCAACAATAAGGCCGGTAAGGGGATCGGCAGAATAAAGGGCTTTATCCAGCCTACTTTCCCGGGATAAACCATGTGCTTCATTGTGAACCCTAACTGCCTGGACAATATCTTCAGGCATACCCAGTTCCTGCAGGTAATCCGCCCCCCGCATACTGTGCTCCTCGGGATTATCCATTGTTTCCCCGTAATCAATATCATGAAGCAGGCCGGTTAATCCCCATTTTTCTTCGTCTTCACCAAGTTCCCTGGCCAGTTTTCGCATCACTGCTTCAACAGCCAGGCAGTGTTTGATCAGGTTCTTCTGTTTAACCTTCTTTTTTACCAGGTCAAGAGCTTCTTCTCTGGTCATCGGGCTTCCTCCTCTGCTTGCCTCCGGGCAATTTTTGCAGTTTGATCAATAAACATTCCCGTTCCCTGGGCCAGAATTTTCCCCTTTTCATCTTCAATCCAGGCCGAAAGATATTTGATCCGCGATGATGATTTTTCTTCGTCAATCTCCCCGGCAAGAAGAATGTTTTCCTTAATGGGAACGGGCTCTCTAAATCTGACTTCCAGTTTTGCTGTTACAGCAAACAAGCCTTTTTCCATGAGAACATGTGCCATTGCTTCGTCAAGAAGAGTTGTTACGATTCCCCCGTGGGCAATTCCCGGATAACCCTGAAATCTGGAATCAAGGGTTGTCTCGGTCCAGGCCCGGTTCTGGGAATAGGAAAAAGACAGCCTTAGACCACTTTCATTTTCGTGCCCACAGCCAAAACAATTCTCAGGATTTTCGGGTACCAATGGAATTCTCCTTTCCCTGCTCCATATTATAACACAGGAAGGGGAAATTTGCATAAAAAAGCCCCCGCCACCGGCAGAGGCTTTCTTCCATTTTTTTATAAAAAGAGAGGCACGAATACAAGTGAAACGATGGTCATCAGCTTGATCAGGATATTCAATGAAGGTCCTGAGGTATCTTTGAAGGGATCTCCCACGGTATCACCAACTACTGAAGCAGCATGGGTTTCGGTTCCTTTACCACCGAAATGTCCGGATTCTACGTATTTCTTGGCATTATCCCAGGCACCCCCAGCGTTGGCCATCATTATAGCCATCAGCACACCGGAAGAAAGCGCTCCGGCCAGGAGTCCACCCAATGCTTCCACGCTCCAAAGCCCGATTAAAATCGGGGCCAGAACAGCCAGAAGTCCGGGAATTACCATTTCTCGCAGGGCAGCTTTAGTGCTGATATCCACGCAACGGGCATAATCAGGTTTGGTCTTTCCTTCCATGATCCCGGGCATTTCCTTAAACTGTCTCCGAACTTCCTCAATCATCTGGAAAGCAGCTTTCCCAACTGACTGCAGGGTAATCGAGGTAAAGAGGAAGGGCAGTCCAGCGCCGAGGAAAAGACCGGCAATTACCTGGGGCTGGATCAAGTCAATAAACTCCAGCCCGGCAGCCTGGGTAAAAGCGGAGAACAGAGCCAGGGCTGTCAGGGCTGCAGAACCTATGGCAAATCCCTTACCCATTGCTGCAGTTGTATTTCCAACCGCATCCAGCTTATCGGTCCTTTCTCTTACCTTGGGATCAAGGTTGGCCATCTCAGCAATACCACCAGCGTTGTCAGCAATGGGACCATAAGCATCAACAGCAACGGTCATCCCCACAGTTGAAAGCATTCCGACTGCAGCAAGGGCGATTCCATAAAGTCCTCCTGCCGCATCACCAAGAGCATTCTGGCCCTGGGCATAAGAAATAATAATAGCGAGAGCGATGATAATAATTGGAATAGCCGTGCTCCGCATTCCCACTGCAAGCCCCTGGATAATATTGGTAGCAGGTCCAGTCTGGGAACTTTCAGCTATACTCTGGGCCGGTTTGCGTTCCGGAGAAGTATAATGCTCTGTAGAGCGCCCGATAATCAACCCGGCTACAAGGCCGGCTACGATCGCCCAGAAAAGCCCCAGGTAACCTGAGCCAACAACAACATTGACCAGAATCAGAGCAGCCACTACCAGAAGGATCCCGCTGACCAGGGTTCCCCTTTCCAGGGCCTTGGCCGGGTCGGCTCCTTCCTTAACACTTACAAAGCTGGTTCCAACTATTACGGTAATAATACCAGCTCCTGCAATCAAAATAGGCAAAAGAATGAATTCGGGAGCTATTAAAGCCCCAAGGGCTATTGCTGCAATTATTGAACCAACATAGGACTCAAAAAGGTCCGCTCCCATTCCGGCCACATCTCCTACGTTATCACCGACGTTGTCAGCAATAACAGCAGGGTTCCGGGGATCGTCCTCGGGGATACCCGCTTCGATTTTCCCAACCAGGTCTGCTCCAACATCTGCAGCCTTGGTATAAATACCCCCTCCGACACGACCGAATAGGGCAATGGAAGAAGCTCCAAAGGCAAAACCCTGGATCAGCTGAACATTTTCACCAAAAATCATGTAAAAAATTGTTACTCCAAGCAGGCCGAGGCCGACTACGAACATTCCCATTACCGAACCGCCTGAAAAAGCCACCCCCAGAGCGCTGTTCAGGCTATCCTGGGCAGCATGCGTTGTCCGCCCATTGGCCTTGGTGGCAATTCTCATGCCGAAAAAACCGGCCAGCCCCGAGAAAAGGGCTCCCACAATAAAAGAAACTGCCATCAGAGAATCCATCTGGGGAATAATAATAATAAGTACTGTAACAATCAACACAAAAATAGCCAGCACTGAGTACTGGCGGCGTAGAAAGGCCATCGAGCCATCCTGGACGGCCTGGGAAAGTTCCTTAATTCGATCGGTTCCCTCATCTGCTTTCAAAACCCTGAGGGTAAAGTAAATTGCCGCAGCTACCCCGATTACTCCACAGATAATTGCAAAATATTCATTCAAGGTTTTTCTCTCCTTTCTAGAGTGCAGCTATTAGAACAGAAAGAACTATGAAAGCTATGGCCGCTACCGTTGTAACTTTGGCCAGGAGTTCATCTAATCCTTTTCTCTTTTTACCGAAAACTGCTGTTGCACCCCCGTCGATTGCTCCAGAAAGCCCGGCACTTTTTCCAGACTGGAGCAGTACGCCGGCAATCAAAACCAGGGATACCAGAACGTGAAAAACTTTTAAAACGGTCATTCTTCGCGCACCTCCTTCAAACTTTGCCACTCCATATTGTAACACAGACTGAGTAAAAAGACAACAAAAATCACCCCGGGAAAAATCCCTTCCTCAAAATTTCTATCAAAATTTCTGGACTTAATTCTTCTCTACTGAAGGTTAATTCCCTGGGAGTTCTTTATTATCCTGAAACTCAAGTGTGCAACATCCAAGAATTTGTTTATCCCCCCGCGCTGACGGGGGGATTATTATTATTTCTTCCGGAGCCTCGGACCAAAATAAACTGCAATCTCATCCAGTTCTTCTTCAATTCTAAGCAGCTGGTTGTACTTGGCCGTTCTTTCAGATCTTGCGGGTGCACCGGTTTTGATCTGACCACAATTGGTAGCAACTACAAGGTCCGCAATGGTGGTATCTTCAGTTTCTCCAGAGCGGTGGGATACAACACAGCTAAACCCAACCCTATGAGCCATTTCAATGGTATCAAGGGTTTCCGTCAGGGTACCGATCTGATTGGGTTTTATCAGTATGGAATTTGTCGCCTTCTCGGTAATGGCCCTTTCCAGAAACCGGGTATTGGTTACCAGGAGATCATCCCCCACAATCTGGATTTTGTTGCCCACGGCTTCTGTTAAGCGGGCCCAGTTTTCCCAGTCTTCTTCGTCCAGGGGGTCTTCCAGAGAATAAATTGGGTACTTCTTGAGCAGTCCCCGGTAATAATCAACCATTTCCAGCCCATTCAATTTCCTGCCTTCTCCTTGAAGGTGGTAAATCCCATCGGAATAAAATTCGCTTGCGGCCGCATCAATTGCCAGCATTATCTCCTCACCCATTTTATAACCGGCCTTCTCCACTGCTTCAATTATTGTGGTCAGGGCCTCTTCATTGGACTCGAGGTGGGGAGCAAAACCTCCTTCGTCACCTACGGAAGTGGAAAGCCCTCGGTTCTGAAGTACTTTTTTCAGGCTTTGGTAAATTTCGCTTCCCATCTGCAGGGCTTCCGCAAAACTCCTTGCCCCAACAGGAGCAACCATGAATTCCTGGATATCCACATTATTATCCGCGTGCTGTCCACCGTTAAGGATGTTGAATTGAGGAACCGGCAGGTACAGCCTGCGGGCCCCTCCCAGGTAACGGTAAAGGGGAAGTTCCAGTTCATTAGCAGCAGCGTGGGCAACAGCAAGTGAAACTCCAAGAATTCCATTGGAGCCCAGGACATTTTTATTATCCGTCCCATCCAGTTCAATAAGTAATTCATCAATTTCTGTCTGTTCAGTTGCGTCGTAACCAATAATCTCGGGAGCAATAGTCTCATTTATTCCCCGGACCGCCCGGGCGACTCCTTTTCCACCGTAGCGCTCATCGCCATCCCTTAGTTCCAGCGCTTCAAAGGCTCCGGTCGAGGCTCCAGAAGGAACTGCAGCCCTACCCCATGCCCCGCTGGAAAGGAACACCTCTACTTCAACAGTTGGATTACCCCGGGAATCCAGGATTTCCCTTCCCAGGACATCAACAATCGTGGTATTATACTCCACTATCTATTCCTCCTTTTTAATTAAAGTTTTCCCTGTCATTGCTTCGGGAATTTCCAGCCCCATTAAATCCAGAATTGTGGGAGCAATATCCTTCAACCCTCCCCCACTTCGCAATTTAATTCTTCCTCCATTGCATAAAATGAAAGGGACTGGATTGGAGGTATGAGCAGTGTGTGTTTTACCATTTTTTCTCATCTGTTCCACGTTGCCGTGGTCTGAAGTTAATAAAACCAGCCCATCCCTTTTTTTTATAGCGGGAACCAGCCTTGCCATGCAGCGGTCGACAGCCTCTACTGCCTTTACAGCCGCTTCAAAGTCCCCGGTGTGTCCAACCATATCCAAATTGGCATAGTTAATTATTAAAACCTCAATCCCCTGCCCGAGGTATTCTAAGGCCTTCTGGGTTACTTCAAAGGCACTCATCTCTGGTTTTTTATCGTAAGTCGCAACCCGGGGAGAAGGGACCAGGCACCTTTTTTCTCCCGGGTACTCTTTTTCCTCTCCCCCGTTAAAAAAGAAAGTGACGTGGGCATACTTCTCAGTCTCAGCAAGTCTCAACTGAGTTTTATTGTTCTTGCTCAGCCATTCTCCCAGGCAGTCCTTGATTTCCTGGGGTGGGAAGAGTACCGGCAGCTCAAACTCTTCGTCGTAACTGGTCATGGTAATGAAGTCTATTTCCGGGGCGGGAGAACCAGGGTCAAATTCAGAAAACCCTTTTTCTGTAAAAGCCCGGGTGAGTTGCCTGGCCCGGTCTGCCCGGAAGTTGAAAAATATAACCAGATCGCCATCCTTTACCGTTCCTTCTTCATCAATTACACGGGGCAGAACAAATTCGTCTCCCTTTTCTTTTTCGTGTCCTTCTTTAACTGCTGCCATAGCGCTTTCAGACCGGGGCCCTTCTCCAAAAACCATGGCCCGGTAGGCTTTTTCCGTTCGGTCCCAGCGCCTGTCCCGGTCCATGTAAAAATAACGGCCTCCGATTGTAGCTATTTTTCCTAACTCCTGGCTTTTCATTTCCTCTTCCAGTTCTTTCACAAATTCGGGACCGGACCTGGGGGGAGTATCCCGTCCATCCAGGATTGCGTGAACATAAACTGCATCAATCTGTTTTTCCCCAGCAGTCCGCAACAATCCCTTCAGATGCTTAATGTGGGAATGGACTCCGCCGTTGGAAAGCAAGCCAAGAAGGTGCAGTTTACCGCCCCTGGATTTAAGACGGGAAAGGGCCTCGTTGAGGTTTTTATTTTCCTGCAACCGGTTTTCCTCAACAGCCCGGTTAATCCGGGTTAGCTCCTGGTCCACTACCCTACCGGACCCAATGTGAATATGTCCAACCTCGGAATTTCCCATCTGGCCAGGTGGCAGACCCACTGCTTCTCCAGATGCTTTTAACATGGTCGCGGGTTCTTTTGACATCAGCTCGTCAAGAAAGGGGGTTTCTGCCTTTAAAAAAGCATTTCCCTCGGGATCCTCATCTGTTATCCCCCAGCCGTCAAGTATAATCAGGGCAACCTGCTTGTTTTTTTCCATATTACCCCCTACTTTTCCCAGTAAATTAGTTGGGCGAAGGATTCAGCCTTCAGGCTGGCCCCACCCACAAGGGCCCCGCTTATTTCCTCAAGGGCCATAAAATCTGCAATATTCTCAGGTTTAACACTGCCCCCGTACAAAACCCGCAGGCCTTTCATATAACTTAATTCCTTAATAATATGAGAAGCCATTTCCCGTGCATCCTCAGGTTGAGCAGATTTTCCGGTACCAATAGCCCAGACTGGTTCATAGGCAACTGCAAGGCCCACCAGTTTTTCAGAGTTAATACCTTCTAGAGCCTCCTCTAGCTGTTTCCGGACAACGGCCCAGGCTTTTCCACCTTCTCTTTCTTGAAGGCTTTCCCCCACGCAGAGAATTGGAGTCATTCCTGAATCGAGAGCCGCCTCCACTTTCCTGCTAACTTCAGGTCCCTCGTCAAAGTGTTGCCTTCGCTCCGAATGCCCTATAATAGCATAGTTACTCCCTGCTTCTCGGGTAAAATCCGGGGAGATTTCCCCGGTAAAAGCTCCCTCTTTTTCATAAAATATGTTCTGACATCCTAACTGCAGTGGGGTATCCTTTAATCTATCCCCCACCATAAATAAAGCTGTTGCGGGAGGACAAAGAACGGCCTCTCCTGGAAGAGGTTCTTTTATCCTTTCCAGCAAGCCCTCTACCAGTTGCAGGCTATCCCGCCCTCCATAATTCATCTTCCAGTTGGCAACAATCAGGTCCATTTATCCTTCCACCTCCAGGGCTTTTAAACCGGGGAGTTCTTTTCCTTCGAGATATTTCAGGGCCGCCCCTCCCCCTGTACAGATATGACCCATTTTGTCAGCAACACCTGCTGCTTCAACTGCTGCCACCGAATCACCGCCACCAATAACTGTCCAGGCCTGGGACTGACTGAGAGCTCTGGCAATTTCAATTGTGCCGCGGGCAAACTCTTCAACTTCGAAAACCCCCAGAGGACCATTCCAGAAAATGGTACCTGCCTTTTGCAGCTTTTCCCGGAAAAGTTCAATGCTCCGGGGACCAACATCGACTGCCTTCCAGCCGGGAGTTACATTTTCATCGGTTACGGTTTTTTCATCGCTTTTATCGGTTTGCGGTGAAATTACCAGGTCAATGGGAAGGATTATTTCCTTCCCGGCCTCTTTTGCTTTTTCCATTAACTGTTTGGCAGTTCCAACCTGTTCTTCTTCCACAAGGGAATCTCCCATTTCCATACCCTGGGCTGCCAGGAAGGTGTTGGCCATTCCTCCACCCAGGACCATGAAGTCCACCCTTGTTAGCAAGGCTTCAATTACTCCCAGCTTGTCAGATACCTTGGCTCCTCCCAAAATTGCCGCGAATGGCCGTTCTACATTTGCTCCCCGCAGTGAACCAAGAGCTTCAAGCTCTTTTTCTACCAGGAGTCCTGCCCCAGAAGGAAGAAATCTGGCAAGTCCAGCATTGGAAGCATGTGCCCTGTGCAGTGTACCAAAAGCATCACTCACAAAAACATCTGCAAGAGAAGCCCATTCTTCTGCCAGTTCTTGTGAATTTTCTTCTTCCCCCGGGTCAAACCTGGTATTTTCCAGCATGCAAACCTGCCCTGGTTTCAGTTTTTCCACCATTTCTTTAACTTCAGGGCCTCGAACCTGGTCGCTTTTAAGCACCTCCACCTGGAGGAGATCCGATAGCCTCTGGGCAACAGGGTCCAGGCGCATTTCGGTTTTTACCTCTCCCTTTGGTCGGCCAAGGTGGGAAAGTATTATCAGGGCAGCTTCTTCCTGCAGCAGGTATTCCAGGGTTGGGAGAGCAGCCCGGATCCGGGTATCATCCCGGACCCGGCCTTTTTCCAGGGGGACGTTAAAGTCAACCCGAACAATAACCTTTTTCTTTTTTACATCCAGATCCATCAGCCGTTTGTGGGTCACTTAAATCACCCTTTATTCTTAATGTATTCGGCAAGATCTACCAACCTGCAGGCATAGGCCCATTCATTGTCATACCAGGCCAGGACCTTAACCATTTTTTCTTCTATAACCATGGTCTGGGTTGCATCAAAAATGGCAGATCTATCGTCTCCCTGATAGTCCTTGGAGACAAGAGGCATTTCCTCATAACCTAGGATACCCTTAAGTTTTCCGCTGGCAGCCTCTTTCATGGCTGCATTAATTGCTTCTACACTTGCAGGGCTTTCCACCTCGGCAACCAGATCAACAATTGAAACCACGGGAGTGGGCACTCGCATGGCCATTCCATTCATTTTTCCTTCCAGTTCGGGCATAACAAGGGTTACAGCCTTGGCAGCACCAGTTGTTGTGGGAACAATATTCTGGGCTGCAGCCCGCCCCCGGGCCAGTTTGCCCGCAGGTGCATCAAGAATCTTCTGTCCTGCAGTGTAGGCATGAACGGTGGTCATCAGACCTCGCTTGATACCAAATTCTTCGTGGAGAACCTTTGCCACCGGAGCAAGGCAGTTGGTGGTACAGGAAGCCATGGAAATTATGTGGTGCTTTTCGGGATCATACCAGTCTTCATTTACTCCCATTACCAGTGTAACATCTTCTTTTTTTGCAGGGGCAGCTATAAGAACCTTTTTTGCTCCCCCTTCCAGGTGCGCTCTTGCCTTTTCTGCATCAGTAAAAACACCCGTTGCTTCCAGAACCACATCAACTCCCAGTTCTCCCCAGGGCAGGTTAGCAGGATCCTTTTCCTCAAAAACCCGTATTTTCTTCCCGTCAATTACCAGGCTGTCCCCTTCAACTTCTACGCTGTGGGGAAAACGCCCGTAATGGGAATCATACTGGAGAAGGTAGGCAAGGGTTTTAGGATCCGCAAGGTCATTACACCCCACAATCTCAACATTGGGATTGTCCCAGGCGTAACGCAGCGCCCTTCTACCAATCGCTCCAAATCCATTGATTCCGATTCTTACTGTCATCAATTGAACCCTCCTCTTTGATTTTTTTTATTATTGCCGTAGCAGCAGCAGAATCAGTAATTAAAACATCCTGAAACCTTGGATTTACCGAGGAAACAATCGCCTCCGCCTTTTCGATTCCGCCGGCCACAGCAATTACCCTGTCTATACTTTCCAGGTCTTCAAGCTTAATTCCAACGCTGGGGGTGACATAAACAACCTCACCCCGGGAATTAAAGTAGTAACCAAACGCCTCTCCCACTGCTCCACGTTTGCTGATAACTTCAATTTCCTCGGAAGGAAGACGGCGCCTTCTGGCCATTTCCATGGATCCCCCAATGCCATGGAGGAGAGTTTCCGTCTTCCCCAGAAGATCCAGAACCTCGGAAACAGCCGGTTCTTTCTTTAAGGCAGCAAGGGTTCTGGGGTTGCTGCTGTCCGGAAGATACAGAAGGCGATATTGAGCACCAAGAGCCCGGGCAATTTCCGCAGCAATGGTATTTGCCTCCAGTTCCATTTTTTCCCCCAGCCCGCCTCTCCCAGGAACAACAGTAAGATTTGGACGTTGCCTTCGGCCCTTTTTCATTGCCGCTGCAACTGCTGCCAGGGTAGTCCCCCCGGTAACTGCAAGGACCCCCTCTTCTCCCATGCTGGCATGCAGGTAGTTACCAACCCTCCGTGCCAGCTCTTCCTTCTGCAGAATACTGTCTCCACGCCCGGGAACAATAATTACTTCTTTCAGGCCAAAGTACCGTTTCAGGATAGTCTCCTGGTCTCTGGTTCCTTCCGCTGTCCTGGCCATTTTTTCCAGGGACTGCAATAAGGCCTCGCCCTCTGGAGTTAACCTGGCTCCTGCAGAGGTATTCTGGACAAGACCCTGACTGCCAAGAAACTCCAGGTCACCTCGAATTTCTCTTTCACTACAATCCAGGCGCTTCGCCAGGAGCCTCCGGCCCATTGGCTGAAAATGGTATATTGTTCTTAATATATGGTACCTTCTTAATAATTTCTCTGTCAAATCGGGAACAATCTTTTGCTGAAGCTCCCAGAGATCTGGCAAAGGTCTTCACCTCCGGGACATTTTTTGACCGCCGGTGATTTTCCGTCCCAGTAGCGGTAAAAAATTTATTTTCTCCCTTCCACCGGTACCTATTCGCGATTTCAATTTGGAATCCTTCTAGTTTTCCCCGAAAACTGTACTCCACAAGCGGCTGCCGCCTTCGCGCACCACATTGATAACCGGGACCTTCAAAGAAGAAAGGTAGCGCTTGAGGGCTTCTTCTTCAACGTACCGGGGCTGATAAAAACCGCCTTTTTCCTGCCAGTCCGGGAAAAAGGGGTTAATAGTAACTGCCCGCAGGTCCAGGGGAAATTCAACTCCCAGCTCTCCCCCTGCTTTTTGCCAGACTTCAACAGCCCTGTCCAATTCTTTCAGGTCCTCTCCCAGCAGGAGATTAATCGGGTTGGAAATAATTAGCCTGCAGCCTTCAGGATTTATCATGCTTCCCAGTCTGGAAAAGGCTTCTCCTGTAAGTACTCCCCTGATAAATATTTCCTTTACTTCCCTGCAGCTGGAAAAAATTCTTTCCACCCGCTCTCTACTGAGAAGAGAATCTGTTCCAAGGCCTTTAATTCCCCGGTTATTGAGGATATAAGAAAAGGTTGATTTTTCCCGTGGGGGCAAACCCGGGAGTTTTAAAACCCTAACCAGGGTTTGGGTTTCTCTCTGCAGGGCAGCCAGATTATTGCTTCGGGCAGCACCAGTAGCCAGGACAAAAAGATCAGTCCCGGCAAGGGGGGCCATTCGGTTTAATGCTCCATCAACAAGCAATACATCAGCTTCTCTGCCTTCCAGGCTTTGGGCAACCTCATTCAGGTCCCGTTGATTATTTGGCCCTGCCATGAGAACCCTTCCCTTTTGCAGAACCCGGGCAAGTTGAAGTTTCCCCAGGGGAGTTTGCGCTCTGAGTTCTTTCAAAACTTCCAGTTCTGCTGTCCCCCCCGAAATACAGTGCTCTGCTGTAACCAGAAATGCACCTGCAGGTAATTCAAGGCGGGGTTTGGGCAACCCTGTTACCTGGTCAAGCTCTTCTCCGTCCAGGCCAATTGAGGTAACGGCCAGGGGAACTCCTTGTTCACAGGCGGTTTCAATCAGGGTCATTGTTGTTGTGGTTTTCCCGGTATTTTTTGCTGTTCCTGCTATTCCCACTATTTTCATTTTATTTCCTGCACCGTCCTCCGTCCATTGCGGCCCGGATAGGCTCCTTCTTTTTGGCTTCCCAGAATTCCCTGGTACAGGCTGTCCAGAAAAGAACCATTTTCCGCTACCTCTTTAAGCACACCATGAATATTTGTCATCAACTCTTCTGCCCATTCTTCAGCCCTTGAAGTTGGCTGCATCCGGGAACTCCCTAAAAAGCGA
The DNA here is from genome assembly GCA_003551665.1 of Halobacteroidaceae bacterium. GTDB lineage: Bacteria > Bacillota > Halanaerobiia > B1SED10-174 > B1SED10-174 > T1SED10-26. The sequence goes on along the minus strand of PUNE01000131.1, from coordinate 12,845 downwards.
AATGCTTCTCCCGTTCCCTGCAGGGTATCTATTCTGGCGGGAAGGGTTATGGGACCTCCTGAGTAGGCCTCATCTGCAGAAGCGATGGAAATTCCTTCTATATCAAGGGAGGCTGCCATTCCCGCATGGAAGGAAGTGGAAACAGCGGACTGGACTCTCTCTTCAGTATGAGTTAAAAAGCCAATGGGGGCACCTGCCCAGATGGGAGCATCAATTATTCTCCGCAGGGCCATGACCTTTGCTGCATTATAGTCAATATAATTATCTTCCATCTGCCCCCCAAGCATCATTTCCGGAGAATAACAGAAGAGGGGTTGCAAAACCGGTTTAGCACCCATTTCCAGGCCCAGGTGGGTGACAATTAGCATTCCTGCAAAGGCCTTGTAGGCCGGTACACCACAGAGTTCTTCGTTGGTGGGCATGTCGAAGGGCATTGCATAGCGAGCAGCATATTGCATTGCTTTTATGGCATCGGCCAGCAACCGCTCCGGGTCAGTTCCCCCACCAAGGGATCCGTAGACCGGGTTGATTTTAGTCAGGTCAGCCCCGGCTTCCCCCGCAAGCAATACCGTTTCGGGGGTGTTCAAACCCCGGTGGGCGCGGACCTGCCAGAGAGTAGAAGGTTCGAGGGCCTTTTTTATCAGTTCCAGGTTTTCTTCAGTGAGCACGGACCCGTTTTCTTCGTGGCTTAAAAGACCTGCAAGCAGACCTTCTGTTTTTGCTCCCCAGGAGGGATCAAAGTGGACAACCCCATCAGCACCCCAGGCCTCTGTCCCCTTAATATGGGCAATATCCATGAAGGGACACCCCGTACCATACTGAATAAAAACAAGTGGGTGGCGGGGGTTTCGTTGGAGAATCCGGGGATTTTCTACTCTTCCGGCGGAAATCATATCCTGAAGGCCCTTCCGTTCTTCAGGGGAAATCAGGCGGAGTCCCGAGGGTAATATTCCCTGGGAAAAATAATCCTTTATGCTGGCATCGCTTATTGTTAGGTAATCCTTTTCCCCGGCAAGACCTGCCTCCCGGAGTTCTGCTCTCCTGATACCAGGGCTTTCCACTCCGTCAAACCACTCCAGGGTTTTTTCGGATATTTTTTCCAGCAGAGTCCTGATCCCCTGATGGTGGTAGGCATAGGTCCGGTCTCCAACCAGGTTTCTCTTCTCCTTCTTCTTTCCTCCTTTTGGGGGAACATAGTTCCTTCCTTCCACAAAGGCAACTGCTTCTTCCACTGGAGTTTTTGGTCCAAATCCCTGGTCAAAACCCAGTTCTGCAGCTATTTCCGGTTTTATGGCCATACCTCCAATTCCCAGGCGGACCTTATGGCGAATTCCCGCACCTTCAACCAGGTCAACAAAGCGGCCCAGCAATTCAGCTACACCATATCCAAGGGTCCGGGAAAGCAAAATAACTTCCGCCTTTCTATCAAGGGCTTCCTCAACAATTTCTCCCGGGGTAACATCCGGTGGTAAAAGAAAAGTGGTATGGCCGGCTTCATCCAGGGCATTCTTGATCATCTTCAGCCCGATATCATGGACCGGGTCCAAAGGGGACAGAAGAACTCGTTTTTCAGTCATCGCCATCTCCTCCCTCTAGCCAGGTGTAACGATCCCCAGGCCTGTTTACATAGGCTCTTATACGGACACGGGCCCCGATGCCCTCATGGTGAATAAATACCAGATCAAAATCACTGCAACCCATGCTTTTCATTAAACCAGCCGAAATTCTCCGCCCCTCTTCCTCGTTTTTACAGATAAGAAAGGTTTCAATGTCCAGTGCATCAACCACTCGCGCTTTAGCTTCCATGGGCTTTACCCCCTTTGGCCCCGAATTTGGTCCAGTACTTATTTACATCAGCAATTATTCCTTCAATATGGTCAACCATTGCCTTTTCTGCCTCTTCACAATCCCCCCGGGCAATGGCTTCAAGAACTTTTTTGTGGTCCTCAACCACGTCACTACCCACTTTTTGGCGGATATACTCCAGAATAGGAGAAAGCTGCCCTTCCTGTCGAATAAGGACCAGGGCTGCTTCCAGAATTTTATTCCCGGCAATTTCTGCAAGGATTTTGTGGAATTCTACATCCTCTTCAGCTCCGGTTTGAGAAGATTCCAGTTTATCAAGGTTCCTGGCAATTATTTCATTTAATCTTTGCACATCTTCTTCAGTGGCATTCTTCGCTGCCAGCCTGGCGATTTCCCTTTCTATTGCCCGGCGAGCTATGAGAATATTTATCATTTCTTCTTTTTCTTCGGCCCGGGTCAATTCCAGAAAGCGGTCGGTATCAATCCGCCTCCTTTTTTCTGCCCGGAATATTCCCAGGGCTTTTTCACCTTCTTCGGTAAGAACCCGTCCCCGGAAGCCTTCCTTCCGGGTCCAACCCTTTTCGTCCAGGCGCCTTAAAACTCTTCCGACGGTTGCTTCACTTACTTCCCCAATTCTACGCCTCAAATCATTACTTACGGTTCCCGAACCAACAGGTTCGGAATAACCGGCAATTATTTCCAGAACGTGGTACGCCTTTTCTCCATTTTGCTGCAAAAACCCACCTCCTCACAGACAGCCCAAAACCCCGGTTAAAACAAAAGGGGGCCTTTCCCCCGGGGCATATCGGTCCCCACCGGAACAAAGGCCCCGTCTTAATTGCAAGCAGAGAAAAAAGCCTCCTCCTTTCTCCGCTTCTCTTTGAAGAACTTTCTTTACATTATTCCAGCATGCTGGCCGATTATTTCCATCAGACTAACCAGACCCTTAATTGCAAGGCGCATCCGCTCTTCGATCAGGTTCCCCTGGTCATCAGTGGTATTCTGGCCCGGAGAAATAAAGATATTTCCATCATAGGCAATGGTCGGGATAATGCCCATTTCCTTCAAGCCTGACTGCAGCAGATTACTGGAACCGTACATGTCTTCGATAGTGAAAATGGGGAAACCTAAACCGTCTTCCTGCCAGGTTCCCTCGTAGTTAATCTCCACAGTTCCCGAGTTAAAGGACTTGGAAACAATTATATTTTTTCTCAGTTTTTCCGGCAGGGCCTGTAATTCTTCCATTACTATATCATAGGTCTGCTCAACTGGCTTCCTGTAAAGCTCAGGATTATCCTGCAGGGCTTTAAGGGCAGCCACCTGTCCCAGAAGGGCTTCCTTGCCCGGGTCAAAGATAACATGGGAGGCCTTCCCGTAAGAACCAGTGGTACCCCAGCGTTCACCGTGAACACCAAGGGCCCTCCGGAGAGGTATAATGTATTCTTCGCGTCCAATAATCAGGCCAGAGGTCGGTGCTCCAGTAGCCTTATCCATACTGTAAATCATGAGGTCCGCGTTGTTTTTGCGAATATCCACTCCAATGAAAGGAAGTCCCCAGGCATTGTCCACAATATAGGGAACATCGTAATCCCTGGCCAGCTCGCCCATTAATTTTTGCAGGCGTGGGGTTCCTTCAGCATCCAGATCCCCATAGCCATAACCAGGTGTATCATAACCCAGAGAGGTAAAACCGTTGAGGGTATCAGCGTGCCTTTCCGCAATCTGGTTGATTTTTTTCATGGAGGCATCTACATCAACCCCGGTAAGCTGCAGGGCCGGATGGTACTTGATGCCATGAGGTTCATAGTTGGCCCCGGCAAGCTTGGCCAGAATAACATCGGTATTATACTGTCTTTTTCCATTAAAACCAAGTTCTCCAGGGGTTGAACCCCGCTCGGCAAGGACATCCTTGTAATGGGCCGGGAATGGACGCCCGTAGCTTCCCTGGTGGTGCAGGTGTTTTTCATATAGGGCAATGTAACGGGACCGATAATTGTCACCACGACCTGTATAGGGGGGGCTGACCAGAACATCAAAGGCAAGCCACAAACCGGCTTCACAGGTCGGAGTAGAGACTGCGTCAAATTCATCACCGTAATTTTGCTTGACCAGGGTCCTGATTTCATCAACCAGTCCGGCCAGAGGTATAACTTCTTTTGCTCCCTTTTCCGTTGCAGCCATAATGTCGTCCCGAAGTGGGGCGGGCATACCGGAAATAGCCCCGGTCAGACCGAACTTACCTGCCAGATCCGGGCCTATCCCGATTTCCTCTGCGGCTTTTTTGGCCCTGGCAAAAATTTCACCCTTCTCCGCCATTAGTTTTTTATACATCTGAAATTTCAACATGTTTTCACTCTCCCCTGAATTTCCAGTATTTATGACTGGGCTAAAGGTTCTATTCTTCCAATTCCACGATCATTTCCACTTCCACAGCAGCTCCCATGGGAAGGCTTATTGAACCAACAGCAGCCCGGGCATGTTCTCCTTTGTCTCCGAATAATTCGACACAGAGTTCAGAGGCTCCGTTCAGGACCCTGGGCTGGTCAGTAAAATCGGGAACACTATTAACAAAGCCATTGATTTTTACAACTTGCTTGACTTTATCCAGGTCGCCCGCAATTTTCTTGATCACTCCAAGGCAATTAAGGAGGCAGATTTTTGCAGCCTCATATCCTTCTTCAACGGAATAATCCTGTCCCAGCTTGCCCCTGTATTTTAATTCTCCTCCCAGGATGGGAAGTTGACCCGCCGTAAAAATATACCGGCCGGTTCTTTGTCCGGGGACATAGGCAGCAAGGGGAGTAGGTACGTCGGGCAACGAAAGTCCCATTTCCTCAATACGTTTTTCGATCTTCACATTATTCACCTCCTCCTGTACAGAATTTTAAGGTCTGTCCAAGGCGGAAACCGCGGTCGGCCCCGCTTTTTAATAAATCTGTCTTAACTACTATGTTAAGGTGGTTGGGCATATGGGTTACGTCGAAACCTGCAAGTCGGCCAACTTCTTCCTCATCTACCAGGACCAGGTCACCAACTACGGCAACTCCCGCCTCGGCAATTTCAACAAAACCCAGGTAAGCAATATTATTCACTGTATCTCCCGGGCCTGCATCTTCATCGGTTAAAATAATTTCGTGGATCTCACCTGAAAGTAAAGCCCTGGAAATTGGATTGATGAGTTCAAGATTCCTGTCGGGGAAATACCCCTGGAGGATTACAACAAGTCCACTACTGATATCCTTCTTGGAAAAATAAGGGTTGGACTTAAAAGCCCCCCGTGCATAGGGATCGTGGGACAATTAAATAACCTCCTCCTCATCATTGATGAGTAGCTTTGATAATATTTTACCCTTTTTCCTGTTAATTGTCCACCCTTTTTTAAAGGAGACGCCTGCGTTCTGTTGATGAAGGTATGCGCAGCTGTTTGCGGTATTTGGCAACCGTCCTGCGGGAAATCCCTATCCCCCGGTTTTCTTCCAGCTCACTGGCAATATCCTGGTCGCTAAGGGGTTTCTGTTTGTTCTCCTTTTCCACTAATTCCCTGATCAATTCTTTAATACTAACCGAAGAATGGGCCTCCACTCCACTGTTGAAAAAATATTTTAACTCGTAAATCCCGTAGGGAGTCTGGATATATTTCCCGGTGGTTGCCCGGCAAATGGTTGAAATGTGCAGGCCAATCCGCTCTGCAACATCCCTCAGGGCAAGGGGTTTAAGGGCCTTTTTACCCGAGGAAAAAAACTCATCCTGAAGTTCAAGTAGGGCTTCGGTTATGCGATAAAGGGTAACCCGGCGCTGTTCAATGCAGCGAAGGAGCCAGCGGGCACCCTTAAGCTTGCGTTCCAGGAATTCTTTGACTTCAGGGTTATCCTTCTTCTGCCACAGGTTCCAGTAATTGCCCCCAAGGCGCAGGCGGGGATAAACACTGTCGTTCATGATAATCCTCCATTCGTTGCCGTCCCGAACCAGGATAATATCCGGTTCGAGGTAGCGAACCTCGTGGTCTTCATATGCAGCTGAGGGATAGGGATAAAGAGAACGAAGCAGGTTGACCCCGCTATCAAAGGCTTCTTGTCCAGGCTCAAACTTCCGCCGAATGGCAGGCCATTTGCCCCTGGTTAATTCAGCCCAGTGGGAACGGATAATTTTCCGGGCCCATTCCTTCTGCTTTTCAGGAGCATCAAGAGAGGCCAGCTGATGAGCAAGAGCCTCCTGGATATTGACCGCACCGTGGCCGGGGGGGTCCTGTTCCAGGAGCATTTCCCGCACTTCTTCCACTTCTTCAGTAGGAACATTGAGCAGCTTGGAAACCTGGTTGATAGAAATAGCCAGGTAACCTTTCTCGTCAAGTGAACCAATCAGAAAAGAGGCTATTCGTTGCTTCTTTTTTTCAGGAAGGAGAAGGTGCATCTGCCTGGTCAGGTATTCATCACGGCTGATGGGCTGGGCCAGGACCTTTTCTTCTATCCGCTCATTTCCCTCCCTTTTAATTTCCTGGTTGAATGCATAATCGGTGTTGGCAAATATTTCTTCCCATTCTTCAGCGTTATGGTCATCAAGACTGAGAGTCTCTTCCTGTTCTCCCACTTCAAGCAGGGGGTTTTCCTGGGCTTCCTTCATCAGCAGTTCTTTTAAATCCAGGGTTGAGAGCTGCAAAATATTCAGGGCTTGTTGCAGGCGGGGCGTCATTATTAAGGTCTGTTTTTGCTCCAGGCGCAGATTAAGGTTCATCTGCATACACTTCACTTCCCCTCTCTTCGAATTTCATCCGCTATCCGGCTGATACGGCGCATCCTGTGGTTAACGCCCGATTTTCCCACTGGTGGTTCACATCGATCTCCCAGTTCTTTCAGGGTCAGGTGGGGATATCGAACCCGCAGGCGGGCAATATCCTGTAATCCTGGCGGCAGTTTGTTCAATCCGCGGTTTTCGGCAATTATTCCAATATCTTCCATCTGCTTCAAACCGGCTTTAATGGTTTTTTCTAGGTTGGCAGTTTCCCAGTTAACTCGCCTGTTTACTGTTCCCCGCATTTCTTTAAAAATCCTGCTGCTTTCCACGTCCAGCAATACCTGGTGAGCACCGGTGAGATTCAAAAAGTTCAGGATATCCTCAACTCGATTAAGGTAAACAAGCCAGAAATTTCTCCGGGCTCGAACTCCCGGTTTTAAACCCAGCCGGCTTTCAACTCCTTTTATCCCCTCCGCCACTTGCTCCCTTTCGCAAAGCAGCTCCAGATAATAGCCCGATTTGGGATCGCTGATTGAGCCTCTGCCAAGGAAAAAACCCCGGAGAAAAGCCCTTCGGGCGCTTTCCCTCTCGAGCACCTTTAATGGTATCCTGCCGGAAGGCAAACAGTTTTTTTCAACCAGACCCAGCTCTTCCAGAAGCCTGCTTAAACCCTCCTGTGGTGCAACTGCAAGACGGTACCGCTGAGTGCTGCCCACCTGGCCCTTTCCTCCCACCCGGATCTGGACCTGCAGGTTCTCCTGAATTCTACGAAGAAGGGCATACAGACGCCGGGCAACCTGCGCTCCCTCTGACTCCCAGTTGAGACCAACCCCACGATTATCTATATTCAGGTTGCCACTGCTTAAGAGCAGGCCCGCAAGCTCTGCCTTTATTTCGTGACCGTTTCCAAGAGGAAGGCGGACCATTTCATCCTTGACTCTGTTGCTGAAGGACATGTTACCACCCCCGGTTCCACAGCTTTAACAGGGGGTTTTCTCGCCCATTGCGAAGGTATCCAGCAATATTCATTATCTCCCGGGCAAGGGCCTGGGGATTGTGGCGAACAAAATCCTCCTCATCAAGCAGGGGACTATCCACAACATTCAAACCCTTTTCAATCAGACCCTGTCGGTTAAAAGTAACTGGATAAGCTCCTTCTTCTTTGTACCGGGAAGCAGCCCGGGGATTAACCTTTTTATTATTAACTATGATATAATCCGCAATTTTTCCTTTGCTGTGCTTTTCAATTGTCTCCAGGTGGTCCAGGGCGTCAAAGTTCTGTGTTTCCCCGGCCTGGGTCATTACATTGCAGACATAAATTTTCAGGGCATTGGAAGCCCTGAGGGCATCGGGAATTCCGTTCACCAGGAGATTGGGAATAATGCTGGTATAGAGGCTTCCAGGGCCCAGGACTATTATTTCGGCTTCTTTGATGGCCTCAACCGTATCAGGGTGGGGTTGGCAGTTAAGGGGATCGAGAAAAACCTTTTCAATAGTTTTATCCGACCTGGGAATATTCGATTCCCCACAGGTCTCCGTCCCATCAGTATAGCGAGCGCAGAGTCTGCAGTTAGCCAGTGTTGAGGGCAAAACCCTTCCCCTGACAGCAAGAACCCGGCTGGAATGGCGAATAGCCGTTTCAAAATCTCCCGAAATCTTCGACATGGCAGCAATAAAAAGGTTTCCAAAACTATGGCCGTTGAGCTGGTCATTTTCATAAAACCTGTATTGAAAAAGCTTTTGCATCAGGGGTTCAGCTTCCGCGAGCGCAACCAGGCAGTTGCGGATATCACCTGGAGGTAAAATTCCCATTTCATCCCGGATTTTTCCCGAACTTCCCCCATCATCACTTACTGTAACAATAGCCGTAATGTTTCCGGTATATTCCTTGAGCCCCCGGAGAAGAGTTGCCAGGCCGGTTCCGCCCCCGAGAACAACAACCCGGGGACCCCTTTCCTGCATCCGTCGCTGGTATACAACTGTTGCCAGATCTTTCTTCTGATCAGGCTGAAGAGTTTTAAAAAGGGAGTTAAGCATTCCGCGCAGGCCGGCAGCCAGAAGGAAAATTCCCCCTACCAGAATCAGCAAACCAATTAAAATCCCCGCTGCAGGGACCAGTTCATCTTCCAGGGTCGCCACCAGTTGAGAAAGATCCTGGAATATTTCAATATCTAAAAGAAATAAAAGGCTGATTAAAATAAATATCAAACCACTTAAAGCAATAGCCAGCCAGCGTTTAACTTTCATTCCCGGCAAAAGCCACCGCAGCATAAATTTCCCTCCTAGACCTCACCCTTCAATTTATCACGATGTTCTAATTGGACATTATAGCCTCTTTCAGCGAGGAATTTTTTCAGCCTCTCTCCAACAGCAACTGACCTGTGCCGTCCACCGGTGCAGCCCAGGGCTATAACCAGGTTTGATTTACCTTCATTAATAAACTGGGGCAGCAAAAATAGTACAAGGTTAAAAAACTTTTCCATGAATCGTTTGGTCAGGGGCCACTTGCAGACAAATTCCTGCACTTCCCGGTCCTGCCCGGTAAAGGGCTGCAGGGAAGGAACATAGTGGGGATTGGGCAAAAACCGAACGTCCATTACAAGGTCAGCATCAAGGGGCACCCCGTGTTTATAGCCAAAGGTTGTTATATTGATGCTCATCTTCTTTTGTTTTTCTTCGGTAAAAAAATAACTTCCTAAAATTCCAGCAAACCTTTCCCGGGACATATCCGAGGTATCGATAACCCGGTGAGCTTTGCCCCGCAGTTCCTCAAGCTTTTTTCTTTCCTGGGCAATCCCTTCCAGAATCCTTCCTTCCGGGGCCAGGGGGTGGCGGCGGCGGCTTTCTTTATATCGGCGAACCAGAGCTTCATCTCCAGCCTCCAAAAAGAGGATTTCAAAACGGTACCCTTTGCTCTCCATTTCCTGCAGTTCCTGGAAAAGGGCATCAAAAAAGTCGCCTCCACGGATATCAATAACAAGAGCCAGTTTTTCAACCTGGCCCGCCCCATGCAGACAGAGTTCGTATAGTTTTGTTAAAAAAGTCGGTGGCAGGTTATCTATACAAAAAAAACCCTGGTCCTCAAAAATCTTCAGGGCAAGGGTCTTACCTGCACCGGACATTCCGGTTATAATCACAAACTGAATATCCTTCATCCCTGGCCTCCGTATGCAAAAAATATGCCTACTTTATATATATGATTTCGACGGGCCAAAAAAAATTCCTGCTCACTCAGGACGTCTTTTTTTCCGGGAAAGAAAATAACCTGCCCCTGCAAGCAGAAGAAAATAAATAACTATGATGGCAATCTGCAGGTAGTTTATTTCTGGATCCGGAATTGGACCCACGGGTTGAAGAACGGGGTTTTTCTGAGCAAGCAGTTTTTCCTGCTTCAAATCCTCTGGAAGCAGCATATCGATTATGGGGTGGCCAGCACCTTCTTCAGTTTTGCCAAAACTCCACAGGGTTGGCTCTTCCTTAACTTCCCGGAAATAATAGGGATCAAGGGGGTCAAAAGCTCCTACCAGGACGTAATAACGGGCTTCGGCGAGGGATCCAACCCATTCTGCCGGGATCTTCAGGGTAATGGTATTTCCTTCAACGTAAATATCAGAGCCTTCAAGGCTGGTTGGCCGGGGACTGTCCCAGCCAACATCCTCCTCGGGGGACCGCCATTCCTCTCCCGCTTTTAGACCCTGTATCCACCACCCGGAAAAAATAATTGCCCGGTTCCATGGAAATTGAGGATCCATTTTAACTTCCAGGACAGGCTTCAAGGCCTCAGTACTTCCCCCCTCATCATTATCAATATAGAGGTGAACCAGGGGGTGGGTGAAGCCATAAAAACCCTCCCAGGGATCTGTAAGTTCCCCGAAGGTAAAATCAAAATAATATACATTTTCTCCCGTTCGAACCAGAAACTCCTGAAGATCAAAGAGGCCTTCGTGGGGATGAAAATGAGGATGAAGGGGGTATTCATAATAACCAGGGCCATAATCATCACCGGTTTTATCCTGATGGAAGAAAAGGACTTCTTCGGAATTTGCCGGAGAAAAAGAAAAAAGAATAAAAAAGAGAGCAAGAAAAACTTTTTTCATAACAAACCTCCTTACAGGGCAAAATCACTGATCCCTTAATCCCCACTAATATGAACTGTAGAGAAAATTCTCGGGAACCCCAGGGATTATTCTCCCCTAAAAACCCAGGATCTGCCGAATTTCCCTGGCAAGTTCCGGGATCCGCTGTTCCCTTGCAGATTCAATATATAGCCGCACAAGGGGTTCTGTTCCCGAGGGCCTGAGGAGAACCCAGTCTCCCTCCTTCAGGATTAACTTAACCCCATCCATAATATTTCGCTCCACTACCTCTTCGCCATTCAGTCTTTCCGGGGCAAAATTATCCAGCCCTTCCAACAGTTCTTCTCTGCTCTGGGAGGAAAAACTGATGTCATAGCGCCTGCTGGCAAGAAATCCAAATTTTTTGTAGGCTTCCTGCAGGATCCTCCCCAGAGGTTTTTCAAAATAGGAAATCATCTCGCAGGCCAGAAGGCAGGCAAGAATTCCATCTTTTTCGGGAAGGTGTGAGGCAATACTCATTCCCCCGCTCTCTTCTCCCCCGATGCAGGCCTTGCCTTCCTTTAAAAGCTTGCCAATATATTTAAATCCGACGGGAGTTTCAATAATTTCTCTTTTCCACTTCTCTGCTACCCGATCGAGGAGGTGAGTTGTGGCAACTGTCCTGCCAATATTACCCTCTTTTCCCCGGCCCTCAATGAAATAGTAGACCGACAGAAAAAGGAACTGGTTGGGAGTAAGGTACAGACCATTCTCATCGATTATCCCAAACCGGTCACCATCTCCGTCAAGGGCCAGGCCCAGCCTGGCAGAACCCTTCTTAACCTCCCGGGCCAGCAACTCCAGCCTTTCCCTAGAGGGATCGGGCATGCCCCCTCCAAAGTAAGGGTCAAGACCGCTGTTTCTTGTCTCCACCTGCCAGTCCAGTTCATCCAGAAACTCTTCCAGGTAGCCCTGGCCCGCTCCGAACAGGGGATTAACTATTACCCGGGATGGATTTTTTTCCAGCAGGCTGCTGTCAATTGTTTTTCTCAGGCGCTTCAGGTAACTATCCTTTCCTTCCCAATCCAGAAGAAGCCCCTTTGTTTCTGCTTCATCTCTCCACATTTTGGGGATTTCTGACCCATCAAGCTTATCCAGTTCAGCTTCAATATCCCCTGTAATTTCGGGTAGGGCAGGAGCAGCATCAGCAGGGATAAACTTAATTCCGCTGTATTCGGCAGGGTTGTGGGAGGCAGTAAGCATGATTCCTCCATCAGTGGGAAGATCTAAAATCCCCGCTGCCACTGCAGGAGTTGGATGGTAACCGGTCCCCAGGTAAACCGTTATTCCCTGAGAATTCATCACAGCCGCAGCCCGCAGGGCAAACTCCCGGGCAAGAAAGCGGGTATCATAACCGATTACAACCCGAGGGTTCTCCTTTTTTTTGCCAAGGTGGCGGGAAATAGCCAGGACCACTTTTTCCAGGTTGGCAAAGGTGAAATCTTCAGCCAATAAACCTCGCCAGCCATCAGTACCAAAACGAATTTCCACAGGACTCCTCCTCTCAACCAATAATCAACTCTTCTGGTTCAATTTCTCCTCTTACGACCTCGTCCTTTTCGGGGTAACGGGTAAAGATAATAAAACCAATCAGGATAAAGAAGGCAGCCACTGGACCCGTTAACTGAATTCCCAGCGGTTCTGCAGGGCTGTTGCCAAAAAACTGAAATAAAAGCCCCATGGTCAGGGAAGAAAGGGCCAGAACAGATTTAAGAACAACCCCCTGGGCACCAAAGTACATTGATTCCCTCCTTTTTCCCGTGACCATTTCATCAATATCCGTAACATCTGCTACAATTGCATTGGGAACAATAAAAAGTGAAGAAAGAGGTACTCCCCAAAGGGCCATAACCAGAAGCCCAAAATTATATGGGCTGAGGGGAATAAACGGGTTATTGAAAAAGAAAATCAGGGGTAAAAGCAGGGCCAGAGCCCCGAGACTGAAAAGCATTATAGCTTTTTTACCGAACTTTTTGGCCCCTAAATTAACCAGAGGGAAACAGACAAAAGCAACTCCAAAGACGGCCCCCAGGAAAATACTGGTCTGCCCTTCGCTCACTCCAATTAAAACCGTTACATAATAGGGGACACCCATGGTTATAATGTTAAAACCAAACCAGAAAAGAGCATTACCAACAAGATAGAGCAGAAAAGCCTTGTTTTGAAAGGTTTTTACCAGGGCCTCCCTCAGTT
>PUNE01000141.1 GCA_003551665.1 Halobacteroidaceae bacterium | reverse complement strand
TGAAACTCTCTTATTCTTGGTGATGCTTTTAGCATCCACTCTCGTCTGGCGCTGTTCAGTTTTCAAAGACCACTTTTTATGGTGCATTAATTATATTACCACGCGTCTCGTGCGGTGTCAACATTAATTTTTGTTCATTTTGACTACAATTCTTTCTTTAATGTATAAAAACCCAGAAGGATAAACGGCAAGCGTATAGAATTTAAAATACTTGGAGGTGATTCCGATTTCTCGAACTGCAATTATAGTTTTAATTTTCTTATCATCTCTCTCTTTCTCTACCGCAACAGCAGGTCAATATAACGAAGTTGGTCTAGTCGTTGTGGGAAGTGACCCTGAGGGAATCGCGGCAGCAGTTGCAGGTTCACGCCAGGGCCTGGAAACTGTCCTGATCTGTCACAAGGATAGAGTAGGAGGGCTTTTCACCCGGGGAGGACTCAACACCTTAGATATGAACTATGGGCCTGATCGCCAGCTATTAACCAGGGGAATTTTTGAAGAATTTTTTGAACAAATTGAGGGTTCTTCCTTTCATGTTGAAACAGCGGAAAAAGTTTTCCTCGACATGCTGGAAAAGGCTGAAGTTGAGGTAATCCTTAACGCAACTGAAATTAAACCCGTAATTGGTCCAACCTTAAACAAATTGGTCGCGGAAAAAAGGGTTATCGGGATCAGCTTTTCCAGGGAAGGACAGGATTTTGAATTCCGGGCATCAACGGTAATCGATGCCACCCAGGATGCGGATATTGCCCACGCTGCAGGGGCCAGATTTACATTGGGGATGGAGGATTTTGGCGGTCCCAGCTTTGGCATGGGCGCAACTCTAATATTCGGGGTAGAAAATGTTGATTGGGATAAAATTACCCAGGAGATAAGAAACAATAACCACCCCAATACTGGCTATGATAAACGCTCCGTTTGGGGTTTCTGGGCTGAAATGCAGGATTATAGTCCCCGGGATGAGGCCATTCGTTTTCGGGGCCTGAATATTGGCCGCCAGGATGGGGATACTGTCCTTTTAAATGTAATGTATATCTTTGAGTTTGACCATCTCTGCCTCGACGAGAGAAAAGAAGCAATCGCAAGAGGAGAAGCCGAACTGGAAACACTTATTCCTCATTTACAGCAAAATATCCCCGGCTTTGAAAACGCCAGTTTAAACTTTGTCGGGGATGAACTTTATATCCGAGAAACTCGACATCTTGAAGGGCTTTACCGGTTAACAATTGACGATGTCCTGGAACATCGTGACTTCTGGGATAAAATTGCTCTGGGATCGTATCCGGTTGACATCCAGGATATGTCCCTACAGGCAAGGGGTTTTGTTCTGGGAGATCCCAAAGTTTACAGTGTTCCTTTCCGATGCCTTGTTCCAAAAAATATTGATGGAATTCTTGTTGCTTCCCGGTCTGCAAGTTACGATTCCCTTGCTCATGGGAGCGCCCGGGTGGTTCCGGTTGGGATGAATGTAGGAGAAGCAGCAGGTATTGCCAGCGCCATTAGTAAACAATACGGTAATACTCCCTGGCAGGAACTGGCCAAAGAAACCCATTTTATAACCCATCTACAGACTGAGCTTTTAAGAGAGGGAGCATACCTCCCCTATTTTAAAGTGCCCCACGCATTGGAAGGGCACTGGGCATATCCGCAGATCAGGTTAATCCGAAAGCTTGGAATGATAGCTGCTGGTTACAATAACAATTACCGACTGGATGATAAACCTTCACCGGAAACTCTGCAGAACTTGTTTAATAACGGACTCCGCCGTTACTTCCCCGACCGAGATTTTGACTACTTCTATACCCGGGCAAGGGACAGAGTAACTGGCAATGATGTTGCCTCACTATTATTAGCACCTCTCAATATAAGAAGCGAAAAACCCATTGAAAAAGCCCAGCAGCTGGGATTAATACCTGCAAGCCTTCCCCCCGAAGCAGTCATGGAGGGACCAATCAACCGGGAAACTCTTTATTTTCTGCTGGGAGAATACTTTCCAGCACTGGAAAGTCAACTGTAGGAATATTGAATTATCCCCCCACCCAAAACCTCATCTCCCCGGTAAAAAACAACGCTCTGGCCAGGGGTTACCGCGGCAACAGGTTTATTAAATCTGGTAATTACCTGGTTGTTTTTGGACCAGATCTTTCCCCCCACGGCCGGGGCATTGTATCTTATTTTTATTTCTACTTCCAGTGGCTCTTGTAATTCGTCAATTCCAATCCAATTTATGTCACTGGCAAGAAGTCCTTCACTATAAATACTTTCCCGGGAACCAACAACTATTTCATTTCTGGGGGCCCTTATTTCTTTGACATAAACAGGATAACCCATGGCCAGACCGAGTCCCCGGCGCTGGCCAACTGTATAATAAGGAAGGCCTTTATGCCTGCCTATAATTTTTCCATCTTCATCAACAATGTTTCCCGGGCGCACTGCGTCCGGGTTTTTTTGCGCAATAAAATCCCCGTGTTGATTATTGGCAACAAAACAAATTTCCTGGCTTTCAGCCTTGGCATGGACGGGAAGTTTGAATTCCCTGGCCAGTTCACGCGTTTTCCCTTTCTCCATGGCTCCCAGGGGAAAGAGAATATGGTTTAACTGTTGGGTAGTCAGGTTGTAAAGGGCATAGGACTGGTCTTTATCGTCATCCAGCCCTTTTTTAAGTCTGGCCCTCCCCTTTTCATCCCTTTCTATCCGGGCATAATGTCCCGTAGCCAGAAAATCTGCCTCAAGCGCTTTGGCTCTTTCCAGGAGGTGACCAAACTTTATCTTCCTGTTACACATTATACAGGGATTGGGTGTTCTCCCCGAACAATATTCCTCAACAAAGTAATCTACAACCTCTTCCCGGAAAAGATTCCGGAAATTCAGTACATAAAAAGGTATCCCCAGTTTTTGGGCGACTCTCCGGGCATCTTCAACCGCAGAGACAGAACAACACCCTTTTTCATGGGGATTACCTTGTCCCTCACTCCAGATTTGCATTGTAACACCAATCACTTCATGCCCTTGTTTTTTCAACAGGGCAGCAGAAACTGAACTATCAACGCCCCCGCTCATGGCTACAACAACACGAGCCAAAACAGATCAACCTTCCTTCTTTTGCTTTTCCCTGTAATCCTGTATTGCTTTGTGCAGAGCATCGGCAGCAAGATTTGAACAGTGCATCTTAACCGGGGGCAGCCCATCCAGCGCTTCTGCTACAGTTTTGTTGGTTAACTGTTCTGCCTCTTCCAGGGTTTTACCCTTGGCCATTTCGGTTACCATGCTTGAGGTTGCAACTGCAGCCCCGCAGCCGAAAGTTTTAAAACGAATATCACTGATCCTGTTATCCTCAACTTTAATGGCAATTTCCATAATATCTCCACAGGTTGGATTTCCCACCTGAGCTTTGCCATCAGGATTTTCCATATCTCCCATATTCCTGGGGTTTGTAAAATGATTCATTACTTTTTCAGAGTACATCTCTTCTCCCCTTTCTAGTTATCCAAAGATTATTTCCTCTTACTCTGGTACAGAGGCGACATTTGCCTTAATTTATCGACAATCCCTGGCAGCCTCTCAATAATGTAATCAACCTCTTCTTCTTCATTAAAAAGACTGAGGGTCAGGCGCAATGAACCGTGAGCCACTTCATGACTCAAACCCGTGGCGAGAAGAACGTGCGAGGGATCCAGCGAACCGGACGTACAGGCTGAACCCGATGAAGCCGCAATTCCTTCCAAATCCAGGCTCAAAAGTAGTGATTCACCTTCAATATATCTGAAACAGAAGTTAACATTTCCGGGCAGCCTTTTTTCCCGGTGCCCGTTAAAAACTATTTCGTCGATATTTTCTTCTATTCCCTGAATTAACTTATCCCGCAACCTGGTAATTTTTTCGACCTTTTCGGGAAGGTTTTTCCCTGCTATTTCTGCGGCCTTGCCCAGCCCAATTATACCCGTTGTATTGTGGGTGCTTCCCCGCCTATTTTTCTCCTGGGCTCCACCGTGCATGTGGGGGTGCAGTTTGATACCTTTACGGACGAAAAGTGCTCCAACTCCCTTGGGGCCGTGAAATTTATGGGCAGAAAGGGAAAGCATGTCAATTCCAAGGTCCTGAACGTCAACAGGCATATTTCCCACAGCCTGGACAGCATCAGTGTGGAAAACAACCCCCCTGTCCTTGCTCGCTTCAGCAAGTTCTTTAATCGGCTGAACCGTCCCGATTTCATTGTTCCCCATCATAATTGAAGCCATTATGGTATCCTCTCTAATGGCTTTTTGGAAATCTTCTACTGCAACCATCCCAGTTTTATCTACTGGCAGGTAGGTTACGGAAAATCCCATTTCTTTTTCCAGATACTCGCAGGGGTGTAAAACCCCGTGGTGCTCTATAGCCGATGTTATTATGTGCTTGCCTTTTTTCCTGTTCGCCATGGCAAAACCGATTATGGCCAGATTATCTGATTCCGTCCCACCGCTGGTAAATATTATTTCCTGCGGATCACGGGCATTAATCAATTTACGAACCTGTTCTCTGGCTTTCTCAATTCCCTGCAGTGCATCACGCCCAAAACTATGCACACTGGAAGGATTGCCGTAGTTTTCCAGGAAATAAGGTTCCATTGCTTTCAAAACTTCTGGATGGGTTCTAGTTGTGGCTCCGTTATCCATATAAACGCTTTTCAAGTTATCCTCCCCTTTCAATCCTCGGACAAGCAACCCGATATTGTTTTAAAGCTTTTTGCTCCGTCCATCAAATCTTTTAGGGTTTTGGTATCAAACACCCGGTTGACCTCAACCCTTAGATCTTCCCAGAAATCCCGGATAAAACAATCTGTACCCGAGAAACATTTTTCATCATCAAGGTGACTGCATTCAACAGGAGCAATGGGCCCTTCCATGACCCGAATGATTTCACCCAGAGAAATATCTGCAGGCTGGCGGGCAAGGCGATCCCCTCCGGCAGGCCCCCTTACGCTTTGAACAAGACCGGCCCTGCGCATGGCACCCACCAGGTGTTCCAGATAATTTTCTGAAAGGTTCTGTCTCTTTGCAATTTCCCGCAGAGGAACTGGTCCCCCTTTTTGATGCATGGCCAGATCAATAATTGCCAGCAACCCGTACCTGCTTCTGGTTGATAACTTCACCCCGGTGCCCTCCTAATCCCGACTTTTTTGATAGGTTTTATCGGCTTTATATTAACAAAAAAAAAGGGGGTTGTCAACAAAGTCGGTACTCTTTTTTTATTATTTCCAGGGGGCATTTTCCCCGACCCAGTTCCTTAAATTGAAACTCAAAAAATTCAATTTTTCCGGGTTCAATCCAGAAAAAAATAGAACCTCCCTCGTTATCATAATCAATTTTTTCAATCCTGACCCCTTCTTTTTCTAAAAACCCGGTAATGTTTCCAAAAAAATCATACGGAACTCTCACTCTCCCGTAAACCAGTAACCTCAGTTCTTTACGAGGAGTTTCTTCTAAAGCTTGAGCAGCAGTATCTCCATAAGCCCTGATTAAGCCGCCAATACCCAGTTTGGTTCCCCCAAAATAACGGGTTACAACAACAATTGTATTGGTCAGGCCAGAACCCTTTATTGCCTGTAATACCGGTGGACCTGATGACCCCGTTGGTTCACCATCGTCACTGGCCTTTTCCTCAGCCTCTTCACCCACCGCAATCTGATAGGCAAAAACATTATGGGTAGCATCCCAAAATTCTTTTTTTATTCTCTCCAGGAATTCTTCTCCTTCTACGGGACTATAAGCAGGGGCAACAGAGGCAATAAATTTACTGCCTTTAATTTTCTTTTGAAATCTTATCTTTTCGGCAGGACAATTGATCCTTTCCACTATTTTCCATCCTTTCCCGAAAGCCATTTCTCCATCCGTTCTTTTATTTCTTTTTCCCTGCCCATTTCAGTGGGAAAATAAAACCGAGAACCCTCCAGTCCTCCGGGAAGATAATCCTGCTCCACATGGGACCCGGGAAAATCGTGGGGGTACCTGTAATCTTTACCGTGACCAAGCCTGTCAGCCCCCTTATAGGAGGCATCTTTCAGGTGATCGGGAACAGGTCTTACCCTATCCTTTTCAAGCTTTTTCTGGGCTGCAGAAATGGCTTTATAAGCAGCATTACTTTTGGGAGCAGTTGCAAGATAAATTGTAGCCTGGGCCATGGGAATTCTTCCCTCGGGGAGCCCCACTCTTTCTACCGCATGAAAAGTTGCAACGGCAATCTGTAAGGCCTGGGGGTCGGCCAGACCTATATCTTCTGCCGCATGAATGATTAATCTTCTACAGATAAACTTCGGGTCTTCCCCTGCGTAGAGCATCTTGGCCAGCCAGTATAGAGCTGCATCAGGGTCTGAACCCCTGATGCTTTTTATAAAAGCAGAAATTGTATCGTAATGGTTATCCCCGGCCTTATCATAAACCAGGGCTTTTCTTTGAATTGATTCTTCAGCTACTTCCAGGTCGAGTTGGATTTTCCCGCCCTCTTCTCGTGTTGTAAGCACAGCCAGCTCAAGAGCATTAAGGGCAGACCGGGCATCACCCTGAGCCATTAAAGCCAGGTGGTCCAGGGCTTCTTCAGTTATTTCAATATTATGATTCCCCAGCCCTCTTTCCTCATCCTCAAGAGCCTTTTTCATTATTTCCTTGATGTGGTTTTCTGTCAGGTTTTCCAGGGCAAAAATCCGGGACCGGGAAACCAGGGGTGGATTTACCTCGAAATAGGGATTCTCGGTTGTCGCCCCGATTAAAATAACAGTCCCCTTTTCCACTGCAGGCAACAGAGCGTCCTGCTGGCTCTTATTAAACCTGTGGATTTCATCAATGAAAAGAATTGTCTTTTTCTGGTAGAATTTCTTCTTTTCCGATGCAGTCCGGATAATTTCCCTGATTTCTTTAACTCCCGATGTTACGGCATTAATTTGTTGGAACTCAGATTTTGTTGTTTGGGCAATAATATAAGCCAGGGTTGTCTTCCCCGTGCCTGGAGGTCCGTAAAATATTATAGAAGTAAGTTGATCCGCTTCAATTGACCTTCGCAGCAGGCGACCGGGACCAACAATTTTTTCCTGCCCCACAAATTCATTTAAATCCCGCGGCCGCATCCGGTCCGCCAGTGGTTTATCCTTTTTATTCGCTGCCCCACTAAATAAATCCATTGCAGTCCCTCCGTTCGGGATTCCTTTCTTTTTTGGGTACAAAAAAATCCGCCGTGCCGTGTGGAACATATTTTTGATCCCTATCTTCCACGTGGGTGCCCTCCCATCCGCTTTGTATGTCCTCAAGGAGGCATATACGCCACGGATGAAGTCCAGGCTCCCTATGTGTTGGTGTTGGCCAAAAATATTTATCCATCACGAACACGGCAGACATCTTCCTTTATTCAATTTCATATTAACATAAAACCCCTGCCTTTGCAAGAATCCAGGACCTCCAAGCCAATTTTTTATTCCACTTTTATTTAGAGGGTTACTATAATAATTATAGGGAAAACAGCCGAAAGACTTTCCCTTTGATATTAACTTAACCCCCCTGATTCCGAAAATCCGGCAGGGATAAAAGGAAATTGCTTTATTCTTCCTCCAGGCGCAGGTGCAATTCTTGGAGCTGTTCTTCATCAACCTTTCCAGGGGCTCCTGTTAGCGGACATACTCCACGCAGCGTTTTGGGGAAGGCAATTACTTCTCGAATGGTGTTATCTCCGGTTAGCATCATCACCATGCGATCAAAGCCAAAAGCAATTCCCCCGTGGGGCGGGGTTCCATATTGAAATGCTTCGAGCAAAAAGCCGAATTTTTCCTCGGCTTCCTCGAGGGGGATTTTTAACATTTCAAAAACCTTTTCCTGCAGGTCACGCGAATGGATTCTGATGCTTCCAGAAGCCAGCTCAACCCCATTAAGAACAAGATCATAAGCCCGAGCCCTTACCCGGTCCGGGTTAGAATCAACCAGGTTGATATCTTCTATTAAGGGCTGAGTAAAAGGGTGGTGAGCTGCCATATACCCGTCTTCTTCTTCGGAGTATTCCATAAAGGGGAATTCTGTTACCCACAGGAAAAAATTCCCCGGTTTCCTTAATTTATATTCTCGTCCAAGGTAAACCCTTACACTGCCCAGGGCCTGGGCTGCCTTTTTCTCTTCATCAGCAACCGCAAGAACCAGATCGCCATACTCTGCTTTAAGCTGACTGCCCAGAGCAACAACCTCATCCTCCCGGATAAATTTCTTAACAGGCGATTGAAGCCCTTCTTCTTTCAAGGCCAGCCAGACCAATCCCCGGGCCCCATTGCCCTTGGCAACCTTTTCCAGATTATCAATTTCCCTGCGGCTTAATTCAGCTCCTCCAGGAAACCTGAGGGCCTTAATTCGCCCACCATTTTCTATTATGTTGGAAAAAACCTTAAAATCAGTTTCCGAAAAACATTCGGTCACATCGCTTAGTTCGAGGCCAAAACTCAAATCAGGTTTATCCGTTCCAAACCGGTCCATGGCCTCCCGGTAAGTAATTCGAGGAAATGGAACTTCAATCTCTTCTCCCAGTTTCTCATAGACTCCAGCCATCATTCCCTCTACCACTGAAAATATGTCCTCTTCTTCAACAAAAGACATCTCCATATCGAGCTGGGTAAATTCGGGCTGCCGATCACCCCTGAGATCCTCATCTCTAAAACAACGGGCAAGCTGAAAATACCTGTCCACTCCACCAACCATCAGGAGTTGCTTAAAAAGCTGGGGAGACTGAGGAAGAGCAAAAAAATGCCCCCTGTTTTTTCGACTGGGAACCAGATAATCCCTTGCCCCTTCCGGGGTACTTTTGGTCAAAACAGGCGTTTCAATTTCCAGAAAACCATTTTCATCCAAATAATCCCTTATTGCCTTGGCCACACGATGGCGAAGGACCATTTTTCCGGCCATTTCGGGCCTTCGCAAATCCACATAGCGATAGCGAAGGCGCACCTCTTCTCTGGTGTCAATATTGTCCTCCACGGGTAAAGGTGAAGCCTGAGCAGGGTTTAAAATCTCCAATTCATTGGCCTGAACCTCAATTTCTCCAGTGAGCATTTCAGGATTCACTGCCTCTTCGGGACGGGGGCCAACTCTTCCTTTTACAGCGATTACGTATTCATTCCTTACTTTTTCGGCGAGAGGTATATCCTTTGGAGATACCGTTACCTGGATAATTCCGGTTCTATCCCTGAGATCCAAAAAAATTAAGCCCCCCAGATCACGGCGCCTCTGCACCCAGCCATTTAAGGTTATTTCCTGCTCGATGTTATCTTTATTAACTTCTCCGCAGTTAGTATTTTTTTTGTAATGCAAGGTTAATTACCCTCCCCCGTTTTTTTCTCCAGTGCATGGATCAGTTCCTCAATCCTTACTTCACTCTGGGTGCCTTCATACATATCCTTGAGCTGAACAACACCCTGCTTTAGCTCATCTTCTCCAAGTATTACAGTGAACCTTGCCCCGATACGGTTGGCGGCTTTCATCTGGTTTTTGGGGCTTCGCTGTAAAAGATCCATATCCGCAGAAAATCCAGCTTTACGAACACGGGCCATGATTCTCCAGCCCTCTTTTTGCACATTTTCCTCCCCTATTGTAACCATAAAAACCTCCAGGGGATTGGTTTCAAGATTTCCCAGGCGGTTATTTTCCAGCATTAAAATAAATCTGTCCAAACCCAGGCCAAAACCCATCCCTGGAGAACTGGGCCCCCCGAGTAACTCTGACAGTCCATCATATCGACCTCCGCCGATAATTGTATCCTGGGCTCCAAGTTCCCGGGTTTTAAATTCAAAGGCAGTTCTGGAATAATAATCGAGGCCCCGGACCAGAGTGTGGTCAAGTTCAAATGGGATTTCCAGAGTTTCAAGCAATTGCTGAACCTGAGCAAAGTGTTCTGAACAGGCCGGACAAAGATAATCCAGAATACTCGGGGTTCTATTCTTCAACGCAGCACATTCTCCGCTTTTGCAATCAAGAACTCGCAGAGGATTGCGGTCAATTCTATCCGAACAATCCCGGCAAACGGTTTCATTGCGGAAAAACTCCTTCAGTTTTTCAATATAAACCGGGCGGCATTCCCGGCAACCAATACTATTCAAGTGGAGTTTCCAGTTATCCATGGAGAATTCACGCAAAATATCGTTTCCTAGGGCAATAACTTCCGCATCAATCAGTGGAGAATCGCCACCTATCACCTCAACTCCAGTCTGGTAATGCTGGCGGAATCTCCCAGCCTGGGGTCTTTCATATCTGAACATGGGTCCAAAATAAAAAAGCTTAAACGGCTGAGGTTTTCCATACAATTTATTCTCAATATAGGCACGGACAACCGGGGCAGTACCTTCAGGCCGCAGCGTAATGCTGCGGCCCCCTTTATCGTTGAAGGTATACATTTCTTTTTCCACAATATCGGTGGTATCTCCAACTCCGCGAACAAAGAGATCCGTTTCTTCGAAAATTGGGGTCCTGATTTCCAAGAAATTTCTTTTCCGGTAGATCTTCTTAATCCTGGTTTCCACGTAATCCCATACCTCGCTGGCGGGAGGCAGGATGTCCCTTGTCCCGCGGGGTGCTTTGAGGTTCATGCTTTCGCCTCCTACTCCAATGGATCTTCAAGCATATCCTCCATCTGTTCTTCAATAGCCTCAGGTTCTAATTGTTGCTCACCAAAACCGAGTTCCTTTTCCAGGTTCTTCACAATTTCTCTTACTTCTTCCGCCTCTTCCTTTTTATCCATTCCTTCAAGCATCCGAAGAGTTTGCAGCATGGTATAATAGTCTTCCCCCTGCAGGTCGACAACTGCCATCAGTTGATCTGCAGAAGAACTGTATTCTCCTGCCTGCCTCAAAATGTCCGCATAGGAGAAATAGAGCTCCCAGTTCTGAGGGAATTTTTCAATGGCTTCTTCGTAGGTTTCAAAAGCTTCATCGGTTTCTCCCTGCCTGAAGTGCGCCTGTCCTAAGAGGTTTAAAATCAGGGGATTATCGGGATCATCCGCCTTGGCTTCCCGGAGGTGGTCCAGAGCCCTGTCATGCTTGTCTCTGCTCATCCAGTAGTAGCCACCCAGTATCGAATGATGAATTTTAACATCCGCCTGGTCTACCACTTCTTCCAGCCACTGGTTATAATGAGCTTCACTTCTCCGGCTCCAGAGATCCTGTTCAATCTGCCCTTTTTCCTGTTCATATTTTTCTCCTTCGGCGAGCCGCTTTTCTTCAACTTTTACCAGGTGGAAACCCTGGTCTGTTTCGAAAATATCACTCACTTCGCCTTCAGGAGTGGCAAAAGCAGTTTCTATTAACAGGGGGTTAAAATGATCTCCCCGCTTGAAAAATCCAAGGTCCCCTCCCTTATCCGGGCCCAGGGTACTGTCGGAATAAATGGCCGCCGCTTCTGCAAAATCCATCCCCGCTTCAATTTCTTCCCGGGCTTTTTCAATTACCTCTCTTGCTTCCTCCGGGGAATCATGATCTTCAAATTTAACAAAAATATTTCGGGCTCTGACCTCTTCAAACTTTTCTCTGATCTCCTCTTCACTGATAACAACTTCAGAGCGGATTTTCTCTTCCATTTCCTGAAGTATATTCTGTTCCCGGATAGCTTCCCGGACATCTTCTTTTACCTCTTCCATTGTAAAACCCTGTGAACGAATCTGCTGCTCAAATTGTTCCCGTTCCATACCCATTTGAACCAGATATCCTTCTATTATTTCTTCAACCTCTTCTTCGCTAACCTCTACGGAAATTCCCCTGGCATGAGCTTCCTGGAAAATTACTTCTCTCTGGATCAAAAAATGAAGCAATTCGTTCTGGAAATCCATTATTTGATGTTCAGGCAGTCCCTGTAAATAACCCATATACTGCTGGGCAAGCTGGACAAACTCCAGTGTGGGAACATTTTCTCCATTTATGGTCAAGAGGGTATCGTCCAGGTCAACTTCTCCCAGGGGACCCTGGTCCATGCCCTGGGGATACTGTGGTTGTCCCCCACCAATAAAGCTTGTAATACCCCAGAGTGTTCCACCCAGGGCAAAAGTCACCACAACAATTATAATCAGAATCTTACTTGTCTCCCTTAACTTTCGAAAAATCATTGAAGCCCCCCCTAAATTAATTACATCTAATGTTCCTCTTATTTTAACTTAAGTCCAATTAAACTGTCAACTCAGATAAACGGGTTGTTTTCAACCTCGAACCCGATTGTTGTTTCGGGTCCGTGCCCCGGAAAAACCCTGATTTCTTTATCCAAAACAAAGAGTTTTCCCCTTATTGAATCCACCAGGGCATTCATGTTACCGCCAGGCAGATCTGTTCGTCCAACTCCTCCTGCAAAAAGTGTATCACCGCTAAAAAGCCAGCCACCCCAGAGAAGACATATTCCGCCCGGGGTATGTCCGGGTGTGTGAATTATCTTTATTGCCTCTCCCTTCCAGTTCCAGTTTCCTTCGTTTAAAAAACTGTCAGCAGGGGGCCCTGTTAAAACAGGGCCTCCAGTAAACTGGGAAAGGTTTTCCTCGGGGTTGGTTAGCATACCTGCATCATCAGGATGAATTAAAATTTCAGCTCCCCCATCTTTTAGGTCGGAATTGGCCCCGATATGGTCAGCGTGGCCGTGAGTATTAATAATATATTCCAGTTCCCATTTGCGTTGGGAGAGCATTTCTTTTATTTTTTTTCCCTCATCCCCGGGATCAATTACCAATGCTTTGCCTTCCTTGCCAACAATGTAGCAGTTGGTTTCCAGTGCTCCAACTTTTATTTTTTCCAGTTCGGGCATGTCTGCTCCCCCTAAAAATCTTTTTTACTGTCAACAAGCAATGTTACCGGGCCGTCATTAAAAATCTGAACTTCCATCATGGCCTGGAATTCTCCTGTTGCCACCTTGAAACCCTTGTCCCTCAACTTCTGCACAAAACGCTCATAATAATCCTGGGCTTTATCTGGCGGAGCAGCAGCAAAAAAGCTTGGCCTCCTACCCTTCCGACAATCTCCAAGAAGAGTAAACTGGGAAACCACGAGTATTTCTCCACCAGTATCTCGCAGGGAAAGGTTCATTTTATCCTCAGCATCAGGAAAAATCCTCAGGTTAATTACCTTCTCAGCAATATAATCAAGGTCTTCCTCTTGATCTTCTTTTTCTACACCGAGCAGCAAAACAATGCCACGTTCAATTACGCCCACTTCTTCATCTCCAACTACAACTTTTCCCCTGCTTACCCTCTGCACAACTGCACGCAATTGTTATTCCTCCCTGTTAAAAAGACCCCACGGGGTCTTTTATTTACTGATCCTGGTTCCGGCTTTACCATCAAGGGCCATGGCCAGGCAATCGGGAGAGGTAATAATTACCTCCTGCCCGCCATTTTCCAGGAATGCAATGGCAGCTTCAATTTTGGGTTTCATGCTTCCAGGAGGAAAGTGGCCTTCTTCCAGGTGTTTTCGAACTTCATCCAGGGTAACCTGGTCAAGACCAATCTGGCTGGGCTGGTTGAAATTCAGGTACACCCGGTCTACTCCAGTGGAAATTACAAACAGGTCGGCTCCAATTTCTTTTGCCAGGAGACTGCTGGCGAAATCCTTGTCAATAACTGCGGGAACACCTTCAAGTTTTCCGTCTTCATCGGGAACCACTGGAATTCCCCCTCCGCCAACAGCAACAACCAGAAAATCATTTTCAATCATCATATTTATTATATCACTTTCCACAATGTGCCGTGGGAGGGGAGATGGAACAACCCTCCTGAATCCTCTGCCTGAATCTTCCACCAGTTCCCAGCCCATTTTCTTTTTTTCCTGGGCCTCAGCAGGATTATAAAAGGGGCCAATGGGTTTTGTCGGATTATGGAAGGCGGTATCTTTGGGATCAACCTCGACCTGGGTAACAACTGTTGCCACCTGTTTATCAATTCCTTTTTCCAGCAGAGCATTATGCAGCTTCTGCTGAATCATATAGCCGATTGAACCCTGAGTCTCTGCTCCACAAACTGCAAGGGGAACCCTGGGGGCAACATCCCTGGCCATCTCAGACCTTAAAAGGCCAAACCCAACCTGAGGGCCGTTTCCGTGGGTAATTACAACATTATAACCCTTTTCAACCATATCTACAATATAATTTGCGGTATCCTGAACGGCTTCAAATTGGTGTTCAATTTCCTGTTTTTCCTTGCTTTTGATTAAAGAGTTTCCTCCAATGGCGATTACTGCTGTTTTTTCCATCCTACCATTCACCCTTTCTCATGAGTTATATTGATTGTTTTAATTAAAAGCGGCAAAACCGCATTTTATTAGTTTGCTCCCTCCCGGGAAACACTTAAAACCCCATCCACACGGTTCAATTTCTTCCGGATATCTTTTAACTGCTGCAGACTGGAAACTTCCAGAGTAATATCAACAAGAGCAGTGTGATTTTCTGAAGTCCGAGCATTTATTGCAGAAATATTCAATTTTGCATTGGATATAACAGAAGTTATCTCGTTTAAAAGTCCAGATTTATTTATTGCTTTAATTCGCAAATCAACACTATATGCTTCGTCCTGCTCTGAAGCCCACCGGGCCACAACAGTCCGCCCTTCGTCTTTTAAGAGGTGCTTGACATTGGAGCAATCCTTCCGGTGAATGGATACTCCCCTTCCCCGGGTAATATAACCAATAATTGGATCCCCAGGAACCGGGTTGCAGCACTGAGAAAGACGGACATAAAGATCATCTGCCCCCATTACTTTTACCCCACTCTGCCTGTCCCTGGAAACCCGGGGGCGGGCTTCTTCCTGGAATTTCTCCAGAAGTTTGGTTTCATCCGTTTCTTCTTTAAAAAACTTATTGACAACCTGGCTGACAGGGAGAGTTCCATAACCTATAGCCGCCAGTAATTCTTCCCCATCCTTGAAGTTGTGGTAGCTGGCTGCCTCTTCCAAAAACCTTTCCTTTTCTGCTTCTCTTAATTTTATTGTTCTCCGCTTGAATTCTTTTTCCAGGGCATCTTTGCCTTCGTCTACAATTTCCTGCCGTCTCTGTTGTTTCAGATGGCGTCGTATCTTATTCCTGGCCCTAGAGGTCTTGGCAAATTTTAGCCAGTCCCGGCTGGGACCACTGCTGGTTTTGGAAGTCAACACTTCCACAATATCCCCATTCCCCAGTTCATATTCAAGGGACACCAGTTTTCCGTTTACCTTGGCCCCAACACACTGATTCCCCACCTCAGTGTGAATGCTGTAGGCAAAATCTACGGGAGTAGCACTCCTTGGCAGTGAAACAACATCCCCTTTCGGGGTAAAAACGAAAACCTCATCTTCGAAAAGGTCAACCCGCAGGGAATCCATAAATTCCTGGGCATCCTGCATATCCTTCTGCCATTCCAGGAGCTGCCGCAGCCAGGCCAGTTTCCTTTCAAACTCATCACCGCTGCCTCTCCTTTTTTCCTTATACCTCCAGTGGGCAGCAATTCCATATTCAGCGGTACGGTGCATTTCCCAGGTCCTTATCTGCACCTCGAGAGGGCTACCCCTAGGCCCGATTACAGTGGTGTGAAGAGACTGGTACATGTTGGATTTGGGAACAGCAATATAATCTTTAAAGCGGCCCGGAATTGGTTTCCAGAGCTCGTGAACCACTCCCAGGACCTCGTAGCAGTTGCGTATATTATCAACAAGAATACGCATTGCAATCAAATCAAAAATCTCATCGAATTCTTTATCCTGGTTGGCCATTTTCTGATAGATACTGTAGAGGTGTTTGGCCCGACCATATAACTCGACATTTATTCCCATTTCGGAAAGCTTTTCCCGCAAAATTTCCATTGCAAGCTGGATATCCTTTTCCCTGGCCTTTCTACTCTCATCAATTTTACTGGACATGGTTTTATACATCTCTGGCTCCAGGAAGCTAAAACTTAAATCCTCCAGCTCCCACTTCATGCGGAACATTCCCAAACGATGAGCAAGGGGGGCATAAATATCCAGGGTTTCCCGGGCTTTGCTTTCTCTTTTATCTTCCGAGACATAATCAAGGGTCCTCATATTGTGCAGGCGGTCGGCCAGTTTTACAATAACAACCCTTATATCTTCAGCCATTGCCAGGAACATCTTGCGGAGATTTTCGGCCTGATGTTCTTCGCTGGATTTAAAATCAATTCGGCTTAACTTGGTTACTCCTTCGACTATCAGTGCAACCTCTTCTCCAAATGTGTCAACAATTTCCTGACGGGAAATAGGGGTATCTTCAAGGACATCGTGCAAAAGGCTGGCTACAATTGAAATCCCATCCAGTTCAAGTTCAGCAATAATCCTGGCTACACTTACCGGGTGCACTATAAAAGATTCCCCTGATAAGCGGATTTGACCTTCGTGAGCTTTCGAAGCAAACTCATAGGCTTTTTGAATCAGGGAAATTGTCTCTTCATCACGATTTTGTTTTTCCAATAAACAAATTAGGTCCTTGATGCCCATTTTTGGGCGCCCCCTTAATCCTCAAACTGGATTAGCGAATAAACGGGAAAATCAACCAGCTTTAACCGTCCCCGACACTTTTTTATTTCTCCTAGGAAGGAAAAACCAACCACTTCTCCTCCCTGTTCCTGGATTAGGCGAGCAGCTGAAAGAGAAGTGTTACCTGTCGCCAGAATAGAATCTACAATCAGGACTCTTGCACCTGCCTTGATGGAATCATCGTGAATTTCCAGCACTACAGAATCCAGTTCTTTTTCGAACTCCACCCACCTTACAGGTCCGGGCAATTCACCGGGCCTCCTGATTGGAGAAAGGCCTGTTTTCAAATTATATGCCAGTGGTGCACCAACGATAAATCCCAGACCCTCAATTGGGGCAATCAGATCAAGATCCCAGGACTCATAATGTTGGGTGAATAAGTTAATGCATTCCTGAAGGGTTGAATAATTATGAAAAACAGGAGTAATATCTTTATAACTCCTCCCCATTTCTGGAAAATCAGCTATTTCTCTTACATAATTTTTAAGGTCCATTTTTTGCTCCCCCTAAAACATTAATAAAACGGGATAATGAGTCTTCCAGAAGCTCTTTCCAGCGTAAATGCGCTTCTTTCTCATTAACAAATTCATTATAACGTAAAGACCTGAATAAGTCTACATTTCTCCCCCTTGTTTTATTGATAATAAAACCTTTTTCTGCCGATTTCTCCATTAACTCCACCAGGCCCAGTTCCTGGAAAATTACCAGGGCCTGTTTCAAAACTGAAGGGGTTTCCTCCAGATTTTTTCCCAGCTCAACAATGGTCATAACTCCGTCTCCTGCCAAAATTTCCAGGTAAATTCGCACAAGTTTTTCCCTTCCTATCGTTCTCCCTGGTGGAGTGAAGGTTTCAGGTCTATCGGGGAAAATAATCCTATTTCCCCCCCACCTTTCCAAAAAAGAAAGGAACTCTCCTCCT
The DNA here is from genome assembly GCA_003551665.1 of Halobacteroidaceae bacterium. Lineage (GTDB taxonomy): Bacteria > Bacillota > Halanaerobiia > B1SED10-174 > B1SED10-174 > T1SED10-26. Next base: position 19,354 of record PUNE01000141.1, on the reverse strand, counting down.
GTAGGGGGAAGGTCCCCAACTTCCAGAACCTCGTTTCCACTTTCCACAGCCTGGAAGGGATTTACCAATTGACGGTCCCTGGACCCTTTTTCAGCTTCCTTTCTTCTCCTGGATGAAAAGACACACACGGGAACACTGAAATCAGGTGGCTTTCTGCACTCCCCTTTTTTTTGAAAATGAATGCCTGGCTTCCCTGCCTTAATTTCCCTTGTGGGAAGAAAGGGAATTTCCCAGTTATTTTCAGGAAACTCCATCCCATAAAGTTTATCCCAGTTTTCGAGATTGCTTTCTAAAAATTTGAAATAGGTTGACGGGGGAAAATCCGGGTAGGGGCTTTCCCAGGAGAAGATCAGGGGAGCAGTGGTAAGACGTTTAAAAAAGTAAAAAAAGACGGGGAAACTCAAAAATAACAGGCAGGGTTTTTTCTTTTTAATGCGCTTTAAAGCCTCTCTAACTTTATATCCCTGTTGCATTCCTGAAACCAACTGGCATTCTATTCTGGAGGGCTTTTGCTGCCAGGCCTGGGAGAGACGGTTTAAGGTGGGGGCAATATAAATTGCATTTCTTCCTGTAGATCTGACTTCATTCTCAACCCGTTCCAGGACTTCTCCCCTTCCCCGGGCAAGATCTCCGCTTCTGACCAGGCAGAAGAAGGCTCTGCTGTCTCCTCCTTTTTGCTTTTTCTCTCTGATATAGGAGGGAGCAATATCTTTGACCTCCAGTTGAATTTCTTTCTTCCCGTTCCATTCATTTGGTCGGGGAGCAAAAACAACCTGGTACCCATCTCCTTTTTTTAATTGAGGGAAAAGAGAACCCATCTGGAAGGCAATAGCCTGCCGGGTTGCCCTGTCTGATCCCAGCTTTAATTGCAGGTGTTTTCCCTCCCGGCCTACCTGTCTTTTTTCCCTGACAGTAAGGTTTTCATTACTGAATAAAGGGCGGGGATTCCCAATCCCGAATGGGGCCAGTTTTTCAATATCTTCCATTAACAGAAAATCTGCCTTATCCAGATCTATAGGTCCCTCCACCGCAATCCTTCTGCGGAGAAGTTTTTCCGGGATTTTTTCCCTGGCGAATAAATTAATTTTTTCATCCAGTTCTTTTATGCTGCTTTTTTCTACCGTGAAACCAGCAGCCATAGGATGACCCCCATATTTTACCAGGCAATTTTCCACGCTTTTTAAAGCCTGATAGAGGTTAAAGCCGGGAATACTTCTTCCCGAACCCTTTCCCTCATTCCCTTCCAGAGCAATCAAGAGAACCGGTCGAGAAAATTCTTCCACAAGTTTGGAAGCAGCAATACCTATTACCCCTGGATTCCATTTTTCTGAAGCCCCAACCAGGACCAGATCTTTCTTCCTGGCAGAAAAAATTCCCCTTGCTTCTTCAACTATTTTTTCTTCCACTCCCTGCCTGCGCCTGTTCAAGCGATCAAGAACGGTGCTTAGCCTTTCGGCCTTAACGGGATCTTCAGTAAGCAAAAGCTCAAGGGCAATCCGGGCAGTTTTCAAACGACCCGCAGCATTCAGGCGGGGAGCAACTCCAAAAGCAATGTTACCACTATTTATTGAACCGGAAATACCCGCTTTCTCCAGTAAAGCCCTCAGACCGGTAAAATTTGTTTTTTCCATTTCCTTTAGCCCTTCTCTTGCCAGAATCCTGTTTTCCTCCCGCAGCGGAACCAGGTCTGCAATAGTTCCAATAGCTACCAGGGGAAGCAATCCTTTAAGGTACTCGGAAACTCTTCCTTCCAGGGCCTGGCAGAGTTTGAAGGCAACTCCTGCTCCCGCTAGATCAGGATAGGGATAGTTGTTATCAGGCCGATGAGGATTTACAACGGCACAGGCTTCTGGCAAATCCTCAATCTGATGATGATCGGTAATCACCACGTCCATTCCCATTGAACTGGCCAGAGAAACCTCCCGGGGGTTTTTGCTACCACAATCAACAGTAATCAGGAGGTTAATTCCCTCTTCGGCTGCTCTTGTTACTGCATCACTGTCAAGCCCATATCCCTCTTTCTCCCGGCGGGGCAGGAAAGGAAAGACTATGCCTCCCTTTTTTCTCAGGAAAAGGGTTAAAATCGCGGTGGCGGTTATTCCATCAGCATCATAATCTCCATAAACCATTATTTTTTCCTGACTGGCAATTGCTTTTTTTATCCTTTTCACCGCTTTATCCATACCCTCCAGATCAAAAGGACATGGGAGATCCGAAAGGTCGCCAAAAAGAAAAAAACCGGCCTCCCGGGGAGTCACAATCCCTCTATTAACCAGGAAACCTGCCAGCCAGTTAGAAATGGACATGGTTCTGCTTAAATAGCGGGCCATTTCCCTGTCTTCTTCAGGGGAAATCAAAATCTTAGGTTGACCGGTCATTGGGGGTTTCCTCACCTTCCTCTTCCCAGTCCTGGGAAAGTCTATTTTCCGGGCGGGAATGGTCGATTAAAACTGACAGTTCTTCCTTGTCCTGCTCCAGCCTGTTTATTTTCTGCTTGAGATTCCGGACGATATAGGTTTGTCGAAACTGTTTAACCCAACCGGGCAGCCCAATTATAAGAGCCCCCAGGATTGCAGCAACTAAAACCACTACAACCAGGGGGGGATTGGTTTCCCAGAATAAAAATTCAATTTCTACCGGCTCCGCATTTTGGCTGGCAAAAATAGCAATCAGAAGGGCGAAGATAAGACCAGCAATTATCAGGGTTTGCATATTAACCCCTCCTTCTTGCTATTATATATTCTTTTTTCGAAAAAAGTTTCCTGCTCAAAAATAAAAGAGGTCATTAGACCTCTTTTCCCCTTAGGAAAGGAATTTTTTCTTCAATTGTTACCAGGAAGGGGCTGGCGATGAAAATTGAGGAATAGGTCCCTGCGATAAACCCTACCAGCAGAGTCAACATGAAAGTCTTAATGGTGACTCCTCCAAAAAGGAATATCGCTGTAACACAGAGGAGTGTCGTCAGAGAAGTATTAATGGAGCGAGGAAGGTTAGCAATAATTGAGGCATTGATCAGTTCATGGTAATTTTTATAGCGCTTAAATTTTTTGTTCTCCCTGATCCTGTCAAAAATAACAATTGAGTCATTTATCGAATATCCAATGATTGTCAAAAGGCCTGCCACAAAGGGAGTATTGATTTCCCGGAACACCAGGGCAAAAAATCCAATAACAATCAATGCATCATGGAGTGTTGCTAAAAGAGCAGCAACAGCGTATTTCGGTTCAAAGCGGAAACTCAGGTAGATAATAATAAATAGAGAAGCAACGACCAGGGCCAGTATTGCCCGCCAGGTTAATTCTTCCCCGATTGTGGGCCAGACAGTTTCCGCCCTTAACTGTTCAACAGCTCCAAACTCATCCCTCAGAGCAATTGTAAGACTTTCACTTTCCTCGGGAGTTAAAGCTCTTGTCCTGAGTAAAATACCGAAAATTTCTTCCTGCTCAGAGGGTTGAACAACCGTACCCTCCTCGTCAAGATCAACCTGGGCCAGAACCTCCCTGAATTCATCAAGAGTAATTATTTCTTCAAATCCGAATTCAATAAGAGAACCACCCCGAAAATCTATCCCCAGATTTAGACCCCTTACTCCGAGGAAAAGGATCCCGGTAATAATAAACAGTACTGAAATTACATACCAAATTTTTCTTTTTCCAACAAAGTCCAAGGCTCCTACCTCCTTGCCCCAACAAAATTATGCCCGCCTTTTAGGACCTTCCAGTCATAAGCAAAGTCGATTAAAATCCTGGTTATAATCAAGGCACAGAACATACTGGCAAAAATTCCAATTATTAAGGTTACCGCAAAACCCCTGACAGTTCCAACTGTAAAATACGCCAGGACGAGTGCCGTAATCAATGTTGTGATGTTGGCATCAATAATGGCTGTCATTGCCCGGCGAAAACCGGATTCAACGGAAGCCCGAAGTGTCTTTCCAAATCTCAGTTCTTCTTTAATCCTCTCAAAGATAATTATGTTGGCATCAACTGCCATACCAATTGAGAGGATCAAACCTGCAATTCCGGGAAGAGTCAGGACAGCCTGCAGTCCAGCCAAAAGGCCCACAACAAGCATTCCATAAATACCCAGGGTAACAGTTGCAATGATACCCGGTAGACGATAAAGTGAAATCATGGCAACTCCCACCAGAAGCAAACCCAGGGCTCCAGCCCGGAGGCTCTGGTCAATAGATACCTGGCCAAGGGTTGGGCCAACAGTCCGGCTTTCTTCAATACTCAGCGGAACTGGCAGAGCACCTTCCCGCAGGAGCATTGCAATTTCTTCAGCCTCCTCCAGGGATCCAAATCCCCTTATCTGTCCCCGGTCCCTTATAACACTTTCAACCGTTCCCGTATAGAGCCATTCATCGTCAAGGTAAATCTGCATGGGTTCCCCTAACATAGCCTGGGTAATCTGGGCAAACCGCTGGGCTCCTGTACTATCAAGTTGGAAGTTAATGACGGGGTTTCGGTACATCTGATCGTATTCACTCCGTGCATCGACAAGGTGTTCTCCCGTCATCAGGATATTATCATCAGTGTCCCGGAAGGTTAGTTGGGCAGTTCTACCAATAACCTGAATAGCGCGATCCGGATCATCCACTGCTGGCAATTCAACAATCAAACGGCGGTCACCACTCCTCTGAATCCTTGGTTCTGAAAGACCCAGCTGGTTAACCCGCCTTTCAATAATTCGATTCAGTGCTGCCATTGTTCGAGCATCAACCTCACGGGTTCCGGTATCCTGTGCTTCAAGAACTACGTGAGTCCCTCCAGCCAGGTCCAGCCCGAGATTTATCCCCGAATGCCAGAAGGAAACAACCGAAATGGCAATTACGAAGATCACCAGTACCCCTTTTAAAATCTGTTTTTGTTTCCAGCCCATTGCCTTACTCCTTTCCACCTACTGTTTACATTCTCATTCATTATAAAATTAACCAACCTTCATGTCAAACCTTTTAGGGTAAAATCCTCTCCGTTAAAGAAGACGGGTATCATTTATTATCAGCGTGAAATTGCATTCCAGGGCCTTTGCCGCCCGCCTGCACATATTCATCCTATCAAGAAAAATTTCAAAATAATCCATGACTGATACCATTTCCGTATCAATGGTTATTTTCAGGGATATCATCTTCTTCTCTTGGTCAACATAAACCCGAGAAGCCTCTGAAGCATAGTTAACCCGGTCATGGATATCAAAGAGAGCCCGGTCCTTTTCCCTTACCCTGCTCCTATGAACATCTGACTTATCGGCAATAATCAGGGCAGCAGAAATAGGAGAAACCGGGAAGCCTTCACCCTCATCGTGATTCCCCACAGCTCCAATAATAATTGCTATCTCTGCCGGATCCATTCCCCGGGAAAACAGGATTTGCTCGGACAAAAGGGCAGAACAAACATCATGATTAAAACGGTTTACTACGTTTCCGATATCATGGAGGTAACCGGCAATTGCTCCCAGTTCTTGTTCTTTTTCGGAGTAACCCAGTTCTTCAAGAATATAAGCTGCTATCCCCGCAGTAAGCCGGGCATGACGTTTCCCGTGCTCAGTATATCCCCGAGCAGCCAGGTTGGCATCAGCCATTTCCATATAACAGTTAATCCGCTCGTCGTTTCTAAGGTCTTTTAAAGTTACTGTTCCCATTCTTTCTCATCTCCCCGGCTTTTTTTATAAGCCTCTTCAATAATTCGGGCACTTTCTTCCACCGTCAAACCATCCGTGGGCAGAAGAAGGTCACATTCTTCTCTTGCTTTCTGTAATTTTTCTTTTTGCGCCATAAACCGGTTAGGAGGTATATCCCTTTGCCTGCGCTCTCTCGCAGTTTCCAATTCGCAATCTAAAACCACCAGGAAAAAAGCTTCCTGGCGTTTCCAGAGATAGGGGTTGGAGGAATGTTCCTGGGAAACAGTTTCAACCCTATAACCCTTTTCCCTTAATTTCTCAACCAGAGTTGTTTTTCCGGCAGCACAAACACCCACAATCACGATTTCGGGTTTCATTTTCTCTTTCCCTACAGGGGCAGAGACAGGAAAAAGGAACGAGCTTTATGCTCCCCTGGACCGGGTTCAAGGCCCAAAAGGGCAAGCGTCATATCATCGCGGGGTCTCTTTTTCTCCAGTTCAAGGATTGACATAAATAATTCATGTCCCAGTTGCTGCAGGGAAATATCCCCTTTCTGCAAGCCGGACTCCAGGCAATGCATTACAGCCTCTTCGCCCGGCCCGGCCTTATGAATTCCGTCTGTAAAAGCAGCCACCCTCAGGTTTTCTTTTAACTCTACCTGCTGAATATCAGGCCTTAATAGGGGATTGACTCCGATAGGGGGCACTTTTTTCTCCAGAACCTCTATTTCACCATCGGGATGGCTGATAATTACGGGGGTATTGCAGTTCCTTGTTATTAGCATGGTCTCTGAAGCAGTATCTACCGAGATAATGGCCAGGGTCGCCGATACCTTCCCGTGCCTCATAGTAAATAGATAATCATGGACGGCCCTTGCTACTGCACCGTCCCGGGCTCCATCACCAATCATGGAAACAGCTTTATTTACCACAAGGGAGCTTATTCTCTTGGCCCCCGGGCCACTCCCCTGTCCATCGACCAGGATCAGGGAAATTCCTCCCCGGGGTCTTTCCACGATCTCAGCCGTATCTCCACCCTGTGATTGCCCAAATTTATTAGTTTTGTTAATCGCAATTTGTACCTGCACCATTAACCCCCCAGGGGAATTACCAAAAACACGGGCAAAAGCCCGTGTGTTTAGCTTGCTGGCTTACAAACTATTTCTCTAATCCTGGAATCAAAAATATTCTGGGAATGTTCCGGGCGGATTACAATTGCGGTATCAGCGCCTCTTCCCGCTCCCCCAACAGCAATTATATCTTCTCCATGGGGGATCAGGCCAGAATCTAAAGCCATAACGGAAATCTCGAGCCCCACCTTTACACCCTGCCCCAGCATTCTCAAGGAATGAGCAACCATTTCACCAGGATAAAGGCCACCAAACTTATTTCTGACTGCACGACCCACGCCACCCAGAAGGTGGGATGTTGTAAGAATCTTTACTCCCCTCGACTGCAGGTCCTCCCGCTTTTCGGGTGGCATTTCATCTTCACCGGGGTTACGAAAGCCAACCTGGTGGGTAACGCAAACCACATCCAGGCCTTTATCCAGAAATTTTTCAGCTGTAGCCCCGGTATTGGAAGCCACAACTATTGTTTTAATTTTTAATTCATTGGCCCTTTTTACAGCCAGTTCAACAGTTTTCTCTGTATTATCCGGTCCAGCTTTTGCGAAATACAAAACGCAACCCTCCCTAATAAGATGGTTCGTCAACAACCCTCATTTCCATAATTGGCCAGTAAACCCAGAAAGCTTTGCCAGAAATAGAGTTATATTCCACCATGCCCACGTGAGGAAACCGACTGTCGGAACTATTGCTCCTGTTGTCACCCAGGACAAAAACCTCATTATCCTTGATTTCATAGGGGCCATAATTCCGCCTCGGTGGATCTTTAGTATAATCTTCCTCAAGGACTTCACCGTTGATATAAACTTCTCCGTCCCTCATTTCCAGGGTTTCGCCAGGAAGCCCTATAACTCTTTTGATAAATTTATCTGCGGGGGCACCGCGGGGTTCAAAAACAATTACTTCTCCTCTTTCCGGCTCCCGGAAACGATAAATAAATTTATTTACAAAAAGGCGTTCTCCATGGTAGAAACTTGGCTCCATTGAAGGGCCTTCCACCACAAAAGATTGGACCACGAAAGTAATTATAAAAAATGCCAGTACCCCCGCGATCAGGATCGATTCAAGAAATTCTCTAAATTGGGATTTATCCTTTTTTTTAGCCTTTCCCATCAGCAATTAACCTCACTTTTACTTTTTCTGTTTGGGTTGATCCCCCTGCCTGCGCCCAATGGCACTCTTGATTATTTCCAGTTCCACTTCCGGTGCAAAACGAACTTTGAACCCGTCTTCCTTCACCTGTGTAATTACCCCTTTAAAGCCACCAATAGTTACTATATGGTCACCGGCTTTTAATTCCGAGAGCAGCTTTCGGTGTTCTTTTTGTTGTTTTTGCTGGGGTCTGATCAGGATAAAATAAAAAACTCCAAAAATCAAAACCCAGAATAAAATCATCCCAATCCCAATTCCACCTTCTCCATTTTGTGCAAGTACTAAGCTATTTACTAAATTTAGCATTGATCAAACTCCTTTCCACATATATTCAAACTCTAACCTTCCACACTTAGATACCAAAGTCCTTCAAAACAATTACCTATAAACCCCAAGAAATTCTTTTTTATAATCCAAAAAATCCCCCCGCCCAATGGCTTGCCTGGCCTCAGTCATTAACCGGGCAAGAAAGAATAAATTATGGTAGGTGGCCAAACGCATTCCGAGGATTTCTTTCTGGCGAAAAAGATGATGCAAATACGCCCTGCTGTAACCGGAACAAACCCGGCAGGAACATTTGTTATCCAGGGGACCAAAATCCCTTTTGAACCTGGAATTCCTTATATTCAATCTTCCATTCCTGGTAAAGAGGGACCCTGTGCGCCCGGTTCTGGTTGGAAAAACGCAGTCAAACATATCTATTCCCCAGCTTATCCCCTCCAGGAGATCTTCGGGGGTTCCCACCCCCATCAGGTACCTGGGTTTTGTGACCGGGAGTTTGGGTCCGAATTGTCGTAAAATCTTTTCCATATCCTCCCGGGGCTCTCCCACACTCAACCCCCCAAGTGCATAACCCGGGAAATCCATACCTACAAGGTCCTCCAGGCTTTGCTGCCGCAAATCGGAGTAAAAATTTCCCTGGATTACTCCAAAAAGAGCCTGGTCTTCACGGGTGTGAGCCTTCAGGCATCTTTCCGCCCATTGAGTAGTCCTGTGGAGGGCCTCTCGAGCCTGTTCATAGTCTACGCCAAACCCGGTGCATTGGTCAAAGGCCATAATTATATCTGCTCCCAGATCCATCTGAACCCGGGTGGCCTTTTCAGGGGTAAACTCATGGTAAGACCCATCAATATGGGATTGAAAAACCAGGCCGCTATCATTAATTTTATTTAAACTGGCAAGACTAAAAACCTGGAAACCTCCACTATCGGTCAGAATTGACCCCGGCCAGTTCATAAAACTGTGCAGTCCGCCGGCCTCCCTGATTATTTCAGACCCCGGTCGGAGATAAAGGTGGTAAGCATTAGCCAGGATAATGCTGGCCCCGGTTTCCCCCACTTCTTCGGGGGTAAGGCCCTTTACAGTTGCCTGGGTTCCCACTGGCATAAAAACCGGGGTTTGCAATTCGTTATGGGGCGTTTTCAGTTTCCCCAGGCGAGCATGGGAGGTTTTATCTTCTGCAAGAAGGCTGAAGTTTATTGACATAAGATCATTCCTTTACTGGATAAACATGGCATCACCGAAGGAAAAAAACCTGAATTCTTTTTTTACCGCGTATCGGTACGCAGAAAGGACCCTTTTCTTTCCCCCAAAAGCACAGACCAGCATCAAAAGAGAGGACCGGGGAAGATGGAAATTCGTAACCAGGGCAGAGGTAACATTAAACCGAAACCCGGGATAAATAAAAAGATCTGTTTCTCTGGCCCCCGGGCGAACACCTTCCCGGTGAGAGTAAGCGGCTTCAAGGGTCCTCACCACAGTGGTTCCCACGGCTACAACCCGCCGACCTTCGTTTCTGGCAGAGTTGACAAGTTCCGCAGTTTCTCCCGGAACTTCAAAATATTCACTGTGCAACGAATGATCTTCTACCCTGCCCACCTCTACAGGACGAAAAGTATCATACCCAATATGGAGCACTACCCGGGCCGTTTTTACCCCTTTATCCTTGATCTTATCAAGTAATTCTGGGGTAAAATGAAGTCCTGCTGTAGGAGCAGCAACAGAACCTTCTTGGCGGGCATAAACAGTCTGGTAATTTTCCGGTTTTCCCAGGGGCTTTTTTATATACGGAGGCAGGGGGAGTTTCCCTACCTGTTCAATGGCCTCTTCCAGGGCTTTCCCTGACGAAAATTTTATAACCCGCCCCCCGTCAGAAGTTATACCAGTAATCCTGGCAGCCCTTTCTAAGCTCCCAAAATCAAGCATTACCCCCGGCTGAAGACGTCTACCGGGTCTGGCCAGGGCTTCCCACTCCAAATGGGATTTACCCGGGCGGAGAAGCAAAATCTCCACCTCTCCTCCAGTACCATGCTTTCTTCCGTGAAGGCGGGCAGGTTTAACCTTGGTTTCGTTCAAAACAAGGATATCATCTGGCTTTAGAAAATCTTTAATCTCGGAAAAAATTCTTTCCTCAAAAGTTGATGTTCCTCGGTCCATTACCAGGAGTCTGCTCTTGTCACGTTGAGAAACTGGTTCCTGGGCTATCAACTTCTTAGGTAGTTCATAATCAAATTCACTAACTTCCAAATTAACTTCCTCCTCTAACGAAAAAACCTCAGTAAAAGGGAAAGGACAATACTGATAATTATCATTGTGGTGATGGGAAAAAAGAAAACAAAATTTTCTCTTCGGATATAAATATCACCGGGAAGACGGCCAAGTCCGGGTATCCAGCCCAAAAGATTAAACACTAAACCAAGGACAATTAAAACTACCCCGGTTATTATCAAAACACGGCCAATTTCTCCCATTTAACCTATTCCCTCCTGCAATACCTTTCCTTTTCACTAAAGATGCACCCACAATAACCCTGGCGGTAAAGGCCAAGTTCGCGAGCAAGTTCTCTGGAGCGAGGGAAACCCCGGCGTAAGTCGGGAGCAAAAAAACTAACCCCCCAGTGCCGGGCAACCTGCTGGCCTGCCCTGATTATCTCCTCCAGGTCCTGGTAAGGGCTGATCAGCAGGGTGGTGGAAAACCCAGCAAAATTTCCTTTGCTGGCTTCCCGGGCAGTCATGCCCAGGCGGACCAGGTAACAGGTCTTACACCTCTCTGGGGCAGAACTGCCTGCAGTGGATAGAAAGCCTTCCAGGGGGTATTCCCCGTTAACAATAACATCAATCCCAAAATGGTCCGCTGCCTTAAGGGTGCTTTCCTTTCGCCTTTCAAATTCCCGGTAGGGATGAATATTGGGATTATAATAAAACCCTGTAAGAGAAAACTCCTCTTTCAAAATTTCAAAGGGGTAGGTTGCGCAGGGACCGCAGCAAATATGCATAAGCAAACGGTTATTGCCCATCAAAAAGCCTCCGTTTTCCCTCCTGGGGAGCTTCGATTCCCAGGTGCCTGTAGGCCTGGGGAGTTGCAATTCTGCCCCGGGGAGTCCGCTGTAAAAGGCCGGCCTGCAGGAGAAAAGGCTCGTAAACATCTTCAACAGTTTCCGTTTCTTCACTTATAGCTGCTGCAATTGTGCCCAAGCCTACTGGCCCACCTTCAAACTTGGTTACAATGGTTCTTAGAATCTTCCTGTCCAGACCTTCAAGCCCCAATCGGTCAACCTCCAGCTGGTCAAGGGCCTTTTCTGCAATTTCAGGGGTAATAATCCCTTCTCCTTCTACCTGGGCAACATCCCGGACTCTTTTCAAAAGCCGGTTGGCTACGCGAGGAGTTCCTCGAGACCTTGATGCTATTCCCGCCAGACCTTTTGGTTCTGCTTCAATATCCAGAACCCGGGCTGAGCGCTCCAGGACCCTTTCAATTTCCCCGGATTTGTAATAATCGAGGCGGGAAAGAATGCCAAACCTGCTACGCAGGGGAGCGGTCAAAAGCCCCTCTCTTGTGGTAGCTCCAACCAGGGAAAAAGCAGGAATATCAAGCTTAAGGGTTCTGGCACTGGGACCTTTTCCAATAACAATATCCAGGGCAAAATCTTCCATTGCCGGGTAAAGAATCTCTTCAACCATTCGAGGCAAGCGGTGGATCTCATCAACAAAAAGGATATCTCCAGGTTGGAGGTTGGTTAAAATTGCCGCCAGGTCCCCTGCCCTCTCCAGGGCCGGACCAGAGGTGCTGCGCAAATTTACGCCCATTTCCTGGGCAACAATATGAGCCAGGGTTGTTTTCCCCAGCCCCGGAGGACCACATAATAAAAGGTGGTCCAGGGGTTCACCCCTTTCCCGGGCTGCCTGGATGAAAACTTTCAGGTTTTTAACAACTCCCTCCTGCCCAATGTACTCGGAAAAAGTTTTGGGCCGCAGAGAATTTTCCATTTCCCGTTCTCCTTTTAAGGGAACGGGAGACACTATTCTCTCTTCCATGTCTATTTCCACCTCAATCCCTACTTAAAATCTGAAGGGCCTTTCGAACCAGTTCGGAAAGGTCCCCCTGATGCGTATCCATAGCGGAAATTGCCCTGCGAACTTCATTTCTGGAATACCCCAGCGCTTCAAGAGCAGTATATAATTCCCCGGTTCCGCTGTTTACTGAAACAGCTCCTTCCGGCTCTGGAAGTTTTCCACGTAGTTCAAATACGATTCGCTGGGCGGTCTTTTTACCGATCCCGTTTACCCGGCACAACTGCTCAAGGTCTTCCTCGGTGATGGCTCGCTGTAATTCTTCCACCGGTAAGGTCGATACAATCTCCAGAGCAGCTGCAGGACCAATCCCACTTACCCGCAGGAGGAGCCTGAATGATTTTAATTCCTCCCTGTCCGTAAATCCATAAACTGTCCAATTATCCTCGCGAACATGGGTGTGGGTAAAAATTTTAACCTTTTCCTTCCCCTGGGGAAGTTCCTGCAAAAGGGAACGGCTGGGTTTGACTTCGTACCCAATTCCTCCAATGTCTATAACAATTAAATCTTCATCACGATAGGTCAAAAATCCTTCCAGGTGCCCAATCATAAAGATTCCTCCATCCTCTTGCGCAGCCGGTGGACCTGTAGATGGCAAATCGCAACTGCAAGGGCATCAGCTGCATCATCGGGTTGAGGGTTTTCCTGAAGTTGCAGAATTGATTTGACCAGGGACTGCATCTGTTTTTTATCCGCCTGCCCATAACCTGTTATCGCCTTTTTAATTTCCAGGGGAGAATACTCGAATACTTCCAGTCCATTCTGAGCAGCGGCAAGAATTATTACCCCCCTTGCCTGTCCAACCTGGAAAGCTGTTTTAACGTTTTTGCTGAAAAAGAGCTGTTCCATGGCCAGATTCAGGGGGGTATATTTTTTTATTAATTCATTGGCTTTTTCATAAAGGGTATATAGTCTCTGGGGCATCTCCTCCCTGCTGGAGGTAGATAATACCCCATATTCTTTGCATACTAAGCGGTTATCTTTTTCCTCAATCAGGCCATAACCCATTGTGGCCAGACCGGGGTCTATTCCCAGGTACATTTTACCCTCTCCCATCTACCTATTCACTAACTGCCTCCATTATCTCCTCCGGAATATCGAAGTTAGAATAAACCTCCTGGACATCATCATGGTCTTCCAAGGCTTCCATAAGGCGCAATACCTTTTTGGCGTCCTTTTCGCCCAGAGCAACGGTATTCTGGGGGATCATTGCCACGTCCACAGAGCTCAGTTCCACGCCCTCTTTTTCCAGGCATTCACGAACATTCTCCAGGTCACCAGAAGAGGTATAAATGGTATAAATCCCGTCTTCTTCTGAAAAGTCTTCTGCACCACAATCTATGGCCATGAGCATCAATTCTTCTGAATCAACTCCAGTTTCCTCGGGATTGATGATTATCTGGCCTCTGCGGCTGAACATCCAGGAAACACAGCCCTGTTCTCCGAGGTTGCCTCCATTTTTTGTCAGGAGATGCCGAATTTCTGATGCCGTCCGGTTACGGTTATCGCTCATTAATTCAATATAAAGGGCAACGCCTCCCGGGCCGTACCCTTCGTAAATAAAACTCTCGTAATTGTACCCTTCCAGTTCTCCGGTTCCCCTTTTTATGGCACGCTCGATATTTTCATTGGGCATATTATTATCCTTTGCTTTTTGAATAGCAAGGCGCAAATCAGAATTGGTTTCGGGATCACCCCCGCCCAAACGGGCGGAAACGGTTATTTTCCGACTTAACTTGGAAAAAATCTTTCCTCTTTTTTCGTCTTCTTTTGATTTTTTATGCTTTATATTCGCCCACTTTGAATGCCCTGCCATAATATTCCCCCCTTTTGGTTCCCCTTAAATTAAAGGCTCCTGACAGTACTGAAGCTGCAAAAAACTGGGCAGCCTTCGTTTAAACTCAGTTCCCCGAACCATCGCCAGAATTCTCTGGACTGTATCTTCGTTGAAACCCGCTGCAATAATATCTGTAGGATTTTTCTCCTTCTCAATATATAAGTAAAGTATTTTATCGATCTCTGCATATGGAACCCCAATTTCCTCTTCGTCAGTCTGACCCGGCCACAAATCGGCACTGGGAGATTTATTGATAATTCTTTCAGGGACCCCAAGCTCCCAGGCAAGTTCAAGAATTTGTGATTTATAAAGGTCGCCCAAAGGCTCAAGGGCAGCAGCCATATCACCCCACAGAGTAAAGTAACCCAAAACCCACTCCGTTTTATTGCTTGTTCCCAGAACAAGATATTTCATTTTCTGAGCATAATCATAAAGAATAGCCATTCTCTCTCGGGCGGCTTTATTGCCAATTCTGAGATAGTCTGCTTTTTCCTCGCATTTCTGGTAATATGCTTCAATTTGGGGTGTTATATCAACAATTTTATGCTCTAAACCCAGGTTTTTGATTACCAGTTCAGCATCCTCAAGACTCTGAGGGTCAGTGGTTTTATAGGGCAAAACAAGTCCAAGAACATTTTTAGGTTGTAAGGCTCGACAGGCAAGATAAGCTGTTACAGCCGAATCAAGGCCCCCGGAAACACCAATAACAACTCCCCGAGCACCTGCTCGGGAAACATAGTCCCTTATAAAACTGCAGGCAAGGTCAATATTTCTCCTGGAATTCATATCATAACCTCCTGATAAATAATAAGACTCACTGCTGTGAGCCTTATCCACAGGTCCCGCAGGACCCCTTTTGACAGGTAGAAGGACAACTCCCGTTTCCTGGCCCTCCGGGAACAGCGAAGCTTGAAAGAAGCTTTTTACAATTCCCTTCCCCACAGGTGGGGCAGTTAATATCTTTCTCATTCCCATTTACCAGTTCTTCAAAAACACCTTTACATTTCGGGCATCTATACTCATAAAGCGGCATTTGCATCCCTCCACAGAAATTATAACCCATAATCCCATAGGCGGTCAAGTTACCCCATTTTTGGGGTTCTTTCCAAAAGAAAAAAGCGGGGATCGCCCCGCTTTCATTTCAGATCTGACTTCGTAACCTGTCAATCAGGTCTTTTATAGCCCAGCGGCCATCTTCCTCCCAGTAATCAATAAAGGCTGCCAGCTCGTTTTTCAACTCTTCCCGGATTTCAGGAGTTAGTTGTTCCGGAGGCAGGGAATTCAAATCTTCCAGTTCAGTGAGAACTCGAACAACTTTTTTAAGTGGGTATTGAACCATCTGATAGACGTGATCAGTCATGACTCGAACCCCCAATATAAACCTTTTCTCCAAGTGCGTCCAATTCCTTGATTATCCTTTTGAAAGCAGGTATTGCATCCTGGTCAAGAAAATTGAGGTAACCTTCTAAAACCATGATCCTGTTTTCCAGAACCCTTTCCCCTAAATCAATGTTATTGTTTTGGGCTTTTTTGGCCCGCTGAGAAATTGAGCGCAACCTTTTTACGACATCAAGAACATCTACTTTTCGCACTTTTTCACCTCAGTTCAACTCATTTTAGAAGGCAATTAAATTGTTAAGTTTTATTTAATCTGTATTATATCAAAAATTTCCGAATTTGTCATCAATGAGTTAATTAATTTCCGGAAAAATACAAAAAAAGTAGCAGCAGGCCTGTAAGCCGAGTTCTGTTTTCGGCAATCATCTATCTTCGGCAACAGTCGCCTGTTGCCTTTAGCGACCTTACCCGGGGAGTAGGCGGGCCACCCTTAAAACCTCCCCCTATTAGATCTTGCTCCGGATGGGGTTTACCTGGACCCGGCCAGTCACCTGGCCAGCGGTGCGCTCTTACCACACCTTTTCACCCTTGCCCCTTTAAAGGGGCGGTATATTTCTGTGGCACTTTCCTTGGAGTCGCCTCCACTGGGTGTTACCCAGCATCCTGCCCTGCGGAGCTCGGACTTTCCTCAGGCTATCCGCCCGCGATTGCCCGGCCTGCTGCTACTGCACTTTAATGATAACACCCTGGACATAATTCAGTCAAGCATCGTCAATCCCCATATTAGCCAGTTTATCGGCTTCCTTGTTTTTTTCCCTTTTTATAAAATGAAAACTGACCCGGGGGATTTTCCCCACCATTTTACAGGCTTTTTCATAAAGGGGAATCAGATTTTCGTTGCGAACCCTGTATTCCCCATTCATCTGCCTTATTAAAAGCTGGCTGTCGGAATAAATCTTAACTTCCTTTGCTGTCATTTTTCGTATTTCTTCCAGGGCCCGGATTAAGGCCAGGTATTCGGCCTGATTATTGGTTGTAACGCCAATAAATCCTTGGATTTTCCTTGCGGGTTTTTCTTCTTCATTTTTATAAATCACAACACCAATTCCTCCGGGCCCGGGATTCCCTCTGGCCGCTCCATCAATGTAAGCGGATAGTTTCATTTGCTGGAGAGAAAGAGCATGCGGGAACAGCTCTCGCATGTTACAATCTCCTTTCCTCCCTTCACCTGCTCCAGAATATAGGCAGAAAGCCCGACCTTACAACCCCCACAACTTGAACCCTCTACGGGGACAACACCTCTCAACCCAGTTCTCTCCGCGAGGGCCAGACATTTTTGTTTTAGTGGGTCTTCAACAACTTCCTCCAGTCGGGAAATTTCTTTTTCCAACCCCACAACCTCTTTTTCCAGTTCTTCTTTTTCCCCTTCGTACTCCTTTTTTACTGCTTCATTTCTATTCCGCTCATTTTTTAATTTTTCTGCAGTTTTTTCTTCTTCTTCTCTGGCCTCATCAAGGTGCATCATTGCCTCCAGAATTTCTTCTTCCAGACGGGCTTCTTCTTTTTGAATTTGAGTTACCTTCATCTGGAGTTGTTCCAATTCCTTGGCAGTCTGGGTTTCTCCCTGATAGAGCTTCTTTTCATAATTCTTTCTCTGGTTTTCAACCTTGGCAGCCTGGTCTTCTTTCCTTTTCAGTTCCCGGCTGAGTTCAGCCACCATCTCCCTTCCCTTTTCATGTTCTGTTTCCACCGCCTGAGCTTCACTTTCTCTCTGGGCTAGTTCATATTTTTCGGGAAGGTTTTTAATTTTCTTTTCCAGTTTTTTCTTCTTTAACCTGGCTTCCTGCCACTGATACAATTCTTCTAATTTTTGCACTGGCCTTCCTCCTTCTCCACTGCTGGTTCCAGAAAATTCAACTCCCTGTCTCAATCATCAAAATCAAGTAATAATAGAAAAAGAGCAGGTCAAAAAACCCTACTCTTGGTAAAAATAAGGACAGGTTTCCCTCTGCGCAAGGAAAATATCCAATCCCGGGATTTTATTTTGCAAAAGCTTCTGCATTACTTTTTTACCCCTGATTTCCAGGGCAAAATGACCCGGGTCAGCCAGCAAAACCCCCCGGTCCTGGCCCAATTGAAACTGGTGAAAATCAATATCTCCGGAGATAAAGATTTCTGCTCCTCTCAGGTCAGCCTCCGGGAAAAGTTTCCCTCCCTTTCCCGGAACAAGGGCCAGTCTCTTCCGGGGGCGGTCTTCAGCTTTTCCCCAGCGAACTTTTTCCCCAATACCCCGGGTTGCCAGCATATCAGCGACCTCCTTTCTGGAGACGGCCTGCGGTAAATCGCCAATTATTCCCAGTCCCGAATCCGGTTCATTGGCAAGGGGAAAAACATCATAAGCAACCTCTTCGTAAGGGTGATTTTCCTTAATCGCCCCAATCACCTCTGTCATAATTCTTTTCGGAACAATTGTTTCCAGCCTGGTTTCCTTTACCTCTTCTCTTCTGCCTTTTTCCCCCATAAAAGGTTTTGCAGTTTGAAGGGGACGAAATGTTCCCTTTCCCTGAACCTGGAAAGAAGCCTGATCGTAGTTTCCAATGTGTCCTCCCCCGCTGGAAAAAATGGCTTCAGCAACACTTTCCCGGTAATTATCGGGGACAAAAACAACAAGTTTGTAATAGGGTTCACCTTCACCTCGACCGAAAGGTTCTAAATTCTCCAGTTGAAAAATCTCTGCCCATTCCGGGGCAAGGTAATCCCTGTCAAAATTTGTGTGGGCAACAAAAAGGCCAATTCCTGCCTGGATAAAACGGCAGCAAAGATCTCCCCGCTTGATTTTATCAATAGGCTTAATAAAAAGAGGGTGGTGAGTTAAAATCAGGTCCACCTGCTTTTCAATACCCTCTTCCAACACTTCCCGTCGAGGATCCAGGGCAATCAATACTTTTGTTATTTCATCCCTTTCAGGTTCAATCTGCAACCCAACCCTGTCTCCTGGTTCACTTCTTTCGGCGGGAAAAAGCTCATTAAGAATCCTTACAAGTTTTTCTGTGGAAATAGCCATTGTTTAACTCCTTGGAAACGGTAAATTTTTTCTTCCCAGTATTTCTCCCCGGGGTGACCGGGCTTTCTCCTTCGAATCTTCTCCAGAATGGCATAAAATTCCTGCACCTTTTCTTCCAGGTAAAGGGAAAGCAAAGGTTCCTTCTTGCCAATCAAAAGTGGCCCAATTTCCATTTCCCAGTCAAAAAAACGCCTTTCTTCAAGCCCCCAGTCAACCCTTATAACGGTATAAAAATTGCCTTTTTCTCTTATGAGCTCCTCGTCAACTATAGTCCAGCCTTTCTGAACAAGCCATTTCCTGAGAAAAAGAAGGTCCCTTTGAGGTTGAAGAAAAAGATGCTTAATTTCCAGTTGTTCTGGACTTCCCCTCTCCAGGATGGAGACAATCCTCCGACCTCCAAGCCCGGAGATAATGACCTGTTCAACTTCCCCTGTCCCTATGGGTTCCAAACCCCACCCCTGGCGAAGCTCCACTCTTTTTTCCAGGCCCTGCTGGAAAAGATTCCGGGTTCCCATTTCCAGGGGTTCGGGGGCCAGGTCGGTCCCAATTATCCTTGCCCCACTCCAAAGAGTACTGCGGGCAAGAGAAAGAGGAAGCAGGGCATGATCCGTTCCTATATCCCCGACACTGTGGTATGGTAATAACATCCTTTTTATCTGTTGCAGGCGTTCTGGCAGCAACTTTCCATCTCCCCATTTCCCTTTATAAAGCAAAACCCCGCAATGAGCGGGGTTAATAATCGCTTTGGTGGGCCCACCTGGACTCGAACCAGGGACCTACCGGTTATGAGCCGGTGGCTCTGACCAACTGAGCTATGGGCCCTTGGCTCCCCGAGCAGGACTCGAACCTGCGACTCGGTGGTTAAC
>PUNE01000124.1 GCA_003551665.1 Halobacteroidaceae bacterium | reverse complement strand
GGTTACATCTTCCTCACCATCGACTATTGTTCCGTTCACTGTCCAGCTGCTTACCTCGTAGCCAGGATCCGGAGCAGCAGTGAACACCACATCCTTACCTGCTTCTACCTCTGCACCGCTGTCTATCGGGGCTCCATCAACTGCAGCTGTTAAACTTCCATTCGTGGGCTGTATAAAGTTAACTGCATAAGCGGGGGAAATAATTTCCTCAAACTCTGCTATAATTATTTGGGATGAAACCATTTCAACCTTTATTTCAGGGAAAGTAATGTTTGTGCCCTTCCATCCAATAAATTTTGCACTCTCAAAAGGAATTGCCTTTAGAATAATTTCTGACTCTGGTTCAACCAAATATTTTTTCCCTATTACAGCCTTTTTCCCATCTATTTCAACTAGGCCATTCCCATTAACCCCGATTTCTAAGGTGTATTTTTCTAGGGTTTCAATGGGACTATCAATTGAACACCCAGATAAGGACACTAAAAAAATACCCATAATAAAAAGGGCCATTAATTTACTAAATAATTTCAATAGAATTCCCCCATTCCAAAAAAATTAAAAGGAAACTTTTAGGCTTAAACTGGCTTCAAAACCACTAAAATCTATATCGCCTTCACTGTGAGGGCGAGAAAAACGATAGCCTGCTCTGCCTCCCACACTAATTTGTTGAGTCAAAGGCAGCAATGCTTCCAAAACCCCTTTAAATCCAGGGCCTAAATAGTTTTCTTCAATTTTTCCAATATCTACTTCTCCATCAACAAGATTTGCTAGAGAAATCCCCCCGGCCCCAATCAAAAAAATCTCTCCTGGAAAATCTCCCAAAATTTCTGAAAGGCGCAGGGTTAAAGTTAATAAAACTCCCAAATTTGAAAGAGAAATATCAATATCCGAATAGCTTACACTAATACTCTCAACTTCCCCTCCAAGGGCAAGGTACTCAACCCCCCATAACTCAACCCACTGGCGAGTTCCTACAAAAAAACCCCAACCCCCTCTAAAAGTTTCGTCCACTTCATAGAATTTACTGACCCAATCCTCAAAAACCTCAAGATTATAAGTGTTATAACTTGGGCCACCGTAGAAATCAAGTGAAATTAGTTTATAAGCACTGGCTTCTGATGGGCCAAGAGATAGAACCAAGATTACTAAAAAAAACAGGAGAAAAGTATAACCCATTTTTTTTGCCATGTGTTCTTTACCTCCTCGTTTTAAAAGGGGAAACCAAAAATTATAGATTGATTATAAAAAACTAATATAATTGGTTAATTAATGAATTGCCAAATATTTGAAGCTTTCAGAAGAACTTTTTGGACAACTAAAAATTTAACCGGCTTTGCTTTGGCCGGTTACACTGCCAGCCCTTCCGAGATATTAGATCCCAAACAATTTCCGGGTTGGCTTAAATACCAAATTCTTTTTTCATTTAACTTATTACAGGGATTTAGACCAAAATTTGGGGTTATCAAACAGGACAGCTTCTTTTCCTTTTTAAAATTCATAATAAAATTATAGCATTATTTAACCAATTAATCAGTTGTATTGAGGTTAGAATCAGGTTAAATTAAGGTTATAACCGGCAATTATGTGCAAAAACCTTCCGATTTATTGGATTTATCTTAGAATATTTCAACAAATCAACAAAAAACATTAAAATTTTTATTTGATATTAAAACCTCAACGGGAAATCGCTTAAAAAACTTAATCAACTCTTTTATTCTTTGATTTTTTATTATATAATAGATCGGTATGAATAAACTTTTTTGAAGGGGCGCAATATCATGGGATCTTTCTTCAGGTTAAAGGAATTCTTCCGAGAAAATAAAACATACTATATCCTGGGTGTTATGGCGCTCATTGCTACCAACTCACTGCAGCTTATCATTCCCCAGCTTCTGGGCCGGTTTGCCGACAGCATTGCCGAGCGGCAGGTCGACCAAAGGGGAATTTTAATTTTTATCCTGATCCTTCTTGGCCTGGCTCTCTTTATTGCCTTTTTCCGTTTTCTCTGGCGAATATATGTAATGGGAAATGCGCGCCGGATGGAATACACCCTGCGAAATATGCTTTTCCGCCATCTGCAAAAACTTTCTACAGAATTTTTCAACCGCCACAAAACAGGAGACCTTATGGCCCACGCCACGAACGACATTCAGGCAGTCCGCATGGCCCTGGGGCCGGGAATCGTCCTTTCCATTGATGCCCTTTTTCTTACAACTGTTATCATCATTATGATGATTACTACAATAGACTGGCGTTTAACTCTTATTGCTCTTCTTCCTCTTCCATTCATGGTGGCCATCGTAACTCGTTTCGGGCAGGTTATCCACTCCCGATTTAAAAAAGTCCAGGAAGCTTTTTCTGATTTAACTGACCAGACCCAGGAAAACTTTTCTGGAATTCGTGTTGTGAAAGGCTTTGCCCAGGAAGCAGAGGAAAGGGAAAAGTTCCGCCAGGTAAACCAGAAAAATGTGGATGCCAACATGCACCTGGTCAGGGTCTGGGGACTTTTCATGCCCCTGGTTCAATTCATTTCTGCCCTCAGCTTTATTATTGTCCTGGGGTACGGTGGTGTCCTGGTAATTAATGGGACCATATCCCTGGGTAATTTCGTAACCTTTAACAGCTATTTAGGCATGTTAACCTGGCCAATGATGGCCATCGGCTGGGTTTTTAATATGATCCAGCGTGGGAAAGCCTCAATGGATCGGCTCAATACCCTTTTTGAAAATAAACCCGACGTAACGGACCACCCCGACACTCTTCCCCTAAAAACCATAAAAGGCAAAATTGAGTTTCACAACCTTTCATTCACCTATCCCGGCAGTGAAGAACCAGTCCTAAAAAACATAACAATTTCTATCCCTGCGGGGCAGACGGTAGGGATTCTCGGTAGAACCGGCTCAGGTAAAACCACCCTGATGAACCTGCTTCTGCGCCTTTACAACCCTCCCCGGGGAACGGTTTTTATCGACGGTACGGATATTCACCAAATCCCCCTCGAAACACTCCGGGATAATATTGGATATGTTCCCCAGGACAATTTCCTTTTTTCCACCACCATCAAGGAAAATGTCGACTTTGCTTCAACAGGGCGTTCACTTAGGGAAGTTGAGGATTACACAAAAATGGCCCAGGTTTACGACAATATCATTGATTTCCCCAAGAAATATGAAACCCTCGTTGGAGAACGGGGAGTAACTCTTTCCGGGGGACAGAAACAGCGAATTTCCATTGCCCGGGCTCTGATCAAAGACCCCAGTATCCTTATCCTTGATGACAGCCTTTCCGCTGTGGATACACAGACTGAAGAAGCAATACTGCAAAACCTCAAGCAGGTAATGGCTGATAGAACCTCACTGATCATTGCCCACCGAATTTCAACCCTGAAATCTGCTGATAAAATTATCGTTATTGAAGAAGGTGAAGTAACCCAGGAGGGCACCCATGATCAACTCCTTAAAGAAGAAGGCCTTTACCGCGAGCTTTACCAGAAACAATTACTAGAAGACCAGATCGATAGCGTGGGTTAATATAGGAGTGAAAAACCATGCAATACTTCCATGAAGAAGAACAGCTGGGAAAAGCATATGACGCCAGGCTAATGAAACGGCTCCTGGCTTACGCCAGGCCTTACTGGGGTCTGGTCCTCCTTTCTATTTTCCTGTTACTTTTAATAACGGGAACCGAGCTTGCCCGGCCCCTCCTTGTCCAGATGGCCATTGATGACCACATCAATGCCTACGACGTCCCCTATGTAGCTCTACCAGAACGGGAAGCCCCCGAGGAAGCAATAGAACTAAACGGGCGCTTTCTTTACCGGGAAGACTGGTTTGAAGAAGAACCCCCTCCCGGAGAAAGATTCCAGGTAATAAGGGCAGAAGGGGATTATTTCTTGATTCCCGGGGTTATTACCCGGGAAACCCCCCGGGAAGTAGAAGAAATTAACGGGGTTTTTCAGATAAATACTCCCGAAGAAAATTTTTCCGGTTTTCTGCTTGAAGGCGAGGAATTACGGCAATTCCGCAGCCGCGATATTGCCTCGGTAATCAGGTTGGGCCTGATCTTCCTGCTTATTATTTCCCTGGGGTTTATCCTCAATTACGCCCAGGTTTATATGCTCCAGTATACAGGACAAAAAATTGTTTATGATATTCGCCAGGAACTTTTTGATCACATGGAAACCCTGCCCCTCTCCTTTTTTGATGGGAATCCTGTTGGCCGGCTTGTAACAAGGGTAACCAACGATACCCAGACTCTCCACGAAATGTACACTGCCGTCCTGGTCAACCTTTTCCGCGATGTATTTATGCTGATTGGAATTATTATTGTAATGGTGAGCCTTAACTGGCGCCTGGCCCTTATTTCTTTTGCAGTTCTGCCCCTGATAATGGTGGTAACAGTTATTTTCCGGATCAAAGCCCGGGACGCTTACCGACAGGTGCGGGTTAAACTTGCGAGGATTAACGCTTTCTTTTCGGAAAACATCTCTGGAATGCGTATTGTCCAGATCTTCAAACAAGAGGACCGCAAGTTCAGGGAATTTGACCATATTAATACCGACCACTTCAAGGCCTCCATGCGGGAACTCAAAGTTTTTGCCATCTTCCGCCCTTCAATGGAAGTTCTTTACGCCATGGGAGTTGCACTGATCCTGTGGTTCGGCGGAGGGAGCGTCTTGCGAGGTGTCCTGGAGTTTGGAGTACTCTATGCCTTTATCAATTATATGGAACAGTTCTTCCGTCCCATTAACGATCTCACAGAAAAATATAATATCCTCCAGTCCGCTATGGCTTCAGCAGAAAGAATCTTTATGATCCGCGACCGGGATCCGGTCATCAAAGACCCCCCGGAACCCAAACCCCTTGCCACAGCTCGCGGCCACATTGAGTTTAAAAATGTCTGGTTTGCCTACCAGGAGGAAGACTGGGTACTCCGGGATATCAGTTTTTCTATTGAACCCGGAGAAACAGTTGCCCTTGTTGGAGCAACCGGAGCAGGCAAAAGTTCGATAATTAATCTCCTCAGCAGATTCTATGATATCCAGAAAGGTCAGATTCTCCTGGATGGAAACGATATTCGAAAGTACACTACCCGGGACCTGCGAAAAAATATTGGGCTGGTCCTGCAGGATGTCTTTATTTTCTCCGGAACAGTGAAGGACAATATCCGTTTAAATAACAGGGAGATCACCGACCAGAGAATTAAAGAGGTTTCCCGACTGGTTAACGCCCATACCTTCATCGAAAAACTACCCAAGGGGTACAGTGAAGAAGTAATGGAAAGGGGATCCACTTTTTCCTCGGGTCAACGCCAGTTGCTCGCCTTTGCAAGGGCCCTGGCTTTTGATCCCGCCGTACTTGTTCTTGACGAGGCAACTGCAAATATTGATACCGAAACTGAGATCCTGATTCAGGATGCCCTGCCCAAACTAATGGCAGGTCGAACAAACATTGTTGTAGCTCACCGCCTGTCCACAATTCAGAACGCTGACAAGATAATTGTTTTGCATAAGGGAAAAATCCGGGAAATGGGCAATCACCAGGAACTCCTGGATCAAAAAGGTCTTTATTACAATCTATACCTATTGCAATACAAGGAAGAGTTCCAGAGCGAGATTGGTAAGGCTTCCTCCTAAAAAAAGAACAGGCCCCGAGTCAAAGACTCTGGCCTGTTTTTTTATTCGGGTTCCTCAAAAACCATTTTTTAAATTTCTACTATGGCCTCAGTGGGGCATGCTTCAATCTGTTCTCGAGCACAATCTTCCTCTCCTGCGGGAACTTCTTCATTGATCGCGCGTGCCTTCCCATCTTCATCCCATTCAAATACTTCCGGGCACTCATCGATACACAAACCACAGCTAATACACTCTTCGGCGTCAACTCTGACTTTCATGAAAAAACCCCCTTGTTCTTATTTCTCCTATATTCTTCTACTTAATACTTTATATTCCTTCCTGACAAAAAAGGATAAATAAGCCTGAGAAGGAAACTATATCATATATAAACTGGAAAGGGGGAGACTCCTTTGAACAAGGAAACCATTCTTCTTATTGAAGATGAAAAAAATATCTTTGAACTCCTAAAATACAACCTCCAGAAAGAGGGTTTTAAAATTTTCTGGGCGCCGGACGGAAAAGAAGGGCTTGAACTTTTTTCACGGGAAAAACCGGATCTGGTTCTCCTGGACCTGATGCTTCCAGGTTTGGATGGCCTGGAAGTATGTCGTCGTTTGAGAGAAAAAGCAGGTTTTTCCGTGCCTATAATTATGCTTACAGCCCGCAGTGACGAAATTGATAAAATCCTTGGCCTGGAAATGGGCGCTGACGATTATATTACTAAACCCTTCAGCGTTCGGGAACTTTTGGCCCGGATTAAAGCCGCTTTAAGGAGAACCCAAACCCCTGAAAAGGGAGAAAAAATCTCCAGGGGTTTTTTGGAGCTAATACCGGAAGAATTCTCTGCAATATTTCACAATAGGGAGCTTACCCTTACTCCAAAAGAATTTTCTCTCCTTTATCTTTTATGTAAACACCCCGGGAAAGTAATCACAAGGGAAAACGCCTTGGAAACGGTTTGGGGTTATGAATACTACGGTGATACCCGGACAGTAGATGTTCATGTTCGCCAGATCCGGCAGAAACTGGAGCAAATTGCTCCCGACGAAAACCCTATTGAAACCCTGCGGGGAATAGGGTACCGCTGGAGGGGGTAAATCATGACCAGCCTGCAACAGAGAATTGGGTTGGCCTATTCAATTTTAATCGGGGTTGCCCTCATTTTGCTTGGATATATTCTTTCCAGCTACCTTTCATCCTTTTACATGGAATCCCTGGAAAGAAATCTTCAGGAAACTGCCCTGTTGCTGGCCCAGGAGGAAACTCTGACCCGGGAATGGGGAGTTTTCCCCGATTCCGAAACCCGGCTAACAGTTATTGACCTCACCGGAAAGGTTGTTTTTGAAAGCGAAAAGCCTCCTGAAGAGCTTGAAGACCACAGCGCCCGGCCCGAAATTATTGCCGCCTATAGAGGTGAAACAGGCAGCAATATCCGGCACAGTGCAACAACGGGACAGGAAATGCTTTATGTAGCAGTCCCCATAAAAGATCCCAGTGGTGAGGTGCTTGGGGTTGTCCGTGTTGCAAGAACGCTGACACTAATAAACCAGAGAACAAACCAGTTGAGAACCATAATTTTTTCGGCAATTCTAATCATGCTTGTTTTTATCTGGTCTATTGGTTTCTTTCTCCTCCGCTCTCTCACTGGGTCCCTTCGCAATTTGGCACAAAAAGCTCGCTCCATAGGGGGCGGGGAATTCCCCAGACCTTTCCCTGTTTCTTCCCGGGATGAAATCGGTCAACTGGAAATGGTTTTTAACGAAATGTCCCACAACCTCCATGAACTGGTCCGAAACATTGAAGGTCAGAAGGAACAGACCTTAAATATCATAAAAAATTTGCCCGTAGGAGTTATTGTAATTGACCGTAACGGAACCATTCAGGCCAGCAATAAAACTTTTTTTCAGCTATTAAGGGTAAAACCTCCTGCTACGGAAGGTGTTCACCTTTTAAACTTAACACACGAACCCGATTTAATTGACTTCCTAAGGGGACTCTGGGATAAAACAAAAGGCAGCAGGGAAAAAGAAATATCCCTGGATAACCCCTATCGGCACCTCCGGTTTTCTGCTTCTGCTCTCGATACCGAAGAAAGAAACATGGTTATTGTCCTGCAGGATTTGACCAAGATAAAACTTCTTGAAAATACCCGTAAGGAATTTGTAGCCAATGTATCCCATGAACTCCGAACACCCCTGACAGCAATCCAGGGCTTTGCTGAAACCCTCCGCCATGGAGCCTGGAAAGAACAGGATGCCATGCACTTTCTGGAAATAATTGAAAAAGAAAGCACCCGCCTTTCCCGGTTAATAGATGACCTGCTCATCCTTTCCCGGCTTGAGGCAGCAGAGAAAATCCCAGGGGGCCCTTCCAACCTTGCCCACTGCACTCAGGCAGCCCTGGAAATCCTTTCACAGGTTGCAAAAACCAAAAACATTGAGATAAAAACTTCTGTGGCTATAGACCTTGACGTAGATTTGAACGAGGATGACCTTATTCAGGTTATTTTAAACCTGACAGGCAATGCAATAACTCATTCCCCGGAAAATTCAGCTCTTGAAATTTCCGCCGGCAAACAGGAAAGTGAAATTTTCTGGTCTGTTAAAGATCAGGGCCCCGGTATCCCCTACGAAGACCAGCCCAGGATTTTTGAACGTTTTTATAGGGTTGATAAAGCCCGCAGCAGGGATTCGGGAGGCACAGGGCTGGGCCTGTCAATAGTCAGGCACATTACCGAACAGGCAGGCGGAAAAATAACCCTGGAAAGCACCCCTGGAAAGGGCAGCACTTTTACCGTCTTGCTGCCTGCTTATAAAAAATTAACAAAAACCTAACATTAGACAAACCTTAAATTAACAACCCCCCTGTATAATTTAGTTAATCCACATAAACAGGGGGTTTCTTCATGGCCCAAAACGCTTTTGATATTAGGAGTTTGAACCTATGGTATGGTACCAATAAAGTCCTCAAAGATATAAACCTGGCAATCCCTTCCCAGGGGGTGACCGCCATTATTGGACCTTCAGGGTGCGGAAAATCCAGTTTTTTAAAGACCTTGAACCGGATGGTCGACCGCATCCCCATTGCCCGCTGGAAAGGAGAAATATTTTTTAACGGATTTGACATCCTTAAAAAAGATATTGACCTGGTCGCCCTTCGCAGTGAGGTGGGAATGGTTTTCCAGCAGCCAAATCCCTTCCCCAAAAGCATATATGATAACGTTGCCTATGGCCCCCGCATCCACGGGCAGAAGAACAAAAACCGATTAAACGAGATTGTTGAACAGAGCCTCCGTGATGCTGCCCTCTGGGACGAAGTAAAAAATAATCTCCGTCACCCGGCCCTCTCACTTTCCGGAGGCCAGCAACAGAGATTGTGTATTGCCAGGGCCCTGGCTGTAAAACCCAAGATTTTGCTGATGGACGAGCCTTGTTCAGCCCTGGACCCCGTTGCCACAGCCCGGATAGAAGATCTGATTGCCGAACTCCAGGAAAAATACCCCATATTGATTGTTACTCACAATATGCAGCAGGCAGCCCGGATATCCCATAAAACCGCCTTTTTCCTCCAGGGGGAGGTTATCGAGTTTGACCGGACCCAAAAACTATTTACCAACCCCGACGATACTAGAACCGAAGATTATATAACTGGCCGTTTCGGCTAAAACTGGAGGTGAAAAAAATGCGCCAGACTTTTGAACATGAACTGGAAGAATTATTCCAGGATCTTCTCTATATGGGGGGCCTGGTCAAAAAAACAATTCAGAAAGCTGTAAATTCTTTAAAAACCCATGACCTTGAAGGAGCCCGGGAGGTTATTGAAAAAGACGATGTAATTGATGAACTGGAGTTAAAGATTGAAGAAAAATGTATGTCCCTGATTGCCCGCCAGCAGCCTATGGCCCGGGACCTCCGGAAAATCGGAACAGCACTAAAAATCATTACCGACCTGGAAAGAATTGCTGACCATTCTACAGACATTGCCCGGATTACCCTCCGGATTGGAGATGAACCACATATTAAACCTCTGGTAGATATCCCGCGCATGGCTGAAATTGCCCAGGATATGGTTAACAAAGCCCTTGAGGCATTTATTCATGAAGATGTTGGCCTGGCCCACGAAGTATGCAATCTTGATGACAGTGTAGACCAGCTCCACAACCAGATTTTCCGGGAACTACTAACCTACATGCTGGAGGATACAAAAAACATCAAACAGGCCACTCACCTCCTTTTCGTTTCAAGTTCTCTGGAAAGAATAGGGGATCATGCCACCAATCTTGGGGAATGGCTTATTTATATGGTTACGGGGAAAAGAAAAGAACTCAACGATTAATTACAATAATCCGCCTGAAGTCCAACAAATTTTAAAATCCTGCCGCCAAACCTTTTCGATCTTTGCAGGATTTTAATATTTTCAAAGAGAATTCTATTCAGGTGGAGGTGAAGATATGGCCAAATCCATTTTCTCCTTTTTGCTTTTTTTATTCCTTTTAACAGCGTGCTCACCGGGTCCCCAATACAAGGATGGAACATTCTCGGCCTATTCTGAAGCCGATGATTATGGCTATGCCAGGGCAGAGGTAACCCTATCCGGCAATGAAATCACAGATGTCAGGCTTGAAGAATTCACCGGGAAAGGTGAACCTCTGGATTTCTCTACCTACATCTATCAGCCCACAGTTGAAGGAGTTCAGGTCATGAAAGAACGCTTCATTGAAGCTGACTCCGCCAATGTAGATACCTATACAGGTTCCACCCACTCCAGCAAAAAATATATTGATGCCGTAGAGAAAGCCCTTTATCTGGCCCTTGAAGATCCCGAAGAAAAAATCGAAACCGATTACTGGAATGGCACCTTTATGGGCACGGCAACCAATGAAAACCTCCGGGCTGTTGCCTGGATTTCTATAAAAGATGACCGGGTAATTGACGTTTTCTTTAACGAGGTCAACCTGGAAACAGATGAGTTTTTTGACTGGGAAAACCGGGAGTATGAAATCCTTCCTGAAGCCCGTAGAGAAATGCAGGAGAGAATAGTGATGGAAGGCTCCCTCGATGTTGATACCTTTAGCGGAGCCACAGAAAGCAGCGAACTCTGGCTTGAAGCAGCAAGGGACGCCAAGGCTAAAGCCAGGATAGAATAGCGGTTCCTTTTCCGGGCTGGATTTTTTCCAGCCCTTTTTTATTTCCCACCCCTTTTTCCAGGCCTGAAAATTTAATGCATAACCGGGAACAATGTGTTATAATTGGAGAGTATTATAATCAAATAGAAAGAGGTTGAACATGAAAAACAACTTTACCGAACTGGGAGTTGCCCCTCCCCTCTTAAAGGCAATAGAAAAAATGGGTTTTGAAACCCCTACTGAAGTCCAGCAAAAGGGAATCCCCCATATTTTTTCCAAAAAAGACCTGATAGTCCGCTCCAAAACCGGCAGTGGAAAAACAGCTGTTTTTGGCATTCCCCTTCTGCAAATGATCGATGGAAAAAGGCCGGGACCCCGGGCCTTAATTCTTGCTCCAACCCGGGAACTGGCAGTTCAGGTCGACAGGGATCTCAAAAAAATGGGCAGGTTTCTACCACACAAAACCACGGCAGTTTACGGACAGCACAGTATGCATGCAGAAATTCAGGCTCTGGAAAAGGGTCCCTCTATTGTAACCGGCACCCCAGGCAGGGTATACGACCATATTCTCCGCAGAAAATTAATAACAAAAGACATTGACTATCTGGTGCTCGATGAAGCAGACAGAATGCTTGACATGGGCTTTATTGACCAGATTAAAAAAATTATCCAGAAATTACCCAAGAACCGTGTTACCCTGCTTTTTTCTGCAACAATTCCATCAGAAATAAAAAAAATCTGTACTCAATACATGAAAAACCCCCATACAATTGAAATCCAATCTTCAACCAAGACTGTCGAGACCGTTGAGCAGGTTTATTACCGGGTGAGTAAAAAGGAAAAGCGGACCCAGCTGGACCGCCTCCTTAAAAGCGAAAAACCCCGGAGCTGCGTCATCTTCTGCAACACAAGGCATACAGTAGACCGGGTCCAGCGCTTTCTTTCTGAAAAGGGATTTTCTTCCCGGGCCCTGCACGGAAACATCCCTCAGAAAAAGCGGATGAAAACCATTGACCTTTTCAAGCAGGGACGTTCACCCCTGTTGGTTGCAACAGACGTTGCTTCCAGGGGAATCCACGTTGATAACCTCTCTCTGGTAATTAATTATGATGTTCCCCAGGAGAAGGATGGATACGTCCACAGAATTGGCAGAACAGCCAGGAGCGGAAACGGTGGTCGAGCCGTCACCTTCGTTACCGGTAATGATATCATGACCCTGTACGAAATTGAAGAGCACATCGGGACAATGATACCCGAAAAAGAATTCCCCGAGGTCTTGAGTTCAAACTAGCAGAAACGCTCTGCTTTTTAAAAAACTTAGCCTGCGATAAAAACCAACCCCCTGTAAGGAAATTGGTCTAAGACCAAAAAACAGGGGGTTTTCATTAAGGCTCCCCAAAAACACTACCATAAAATTTCCCCCATCTTTTCCTTTTGGGGGACTTTTTTCATTTGATGGGGGAATCTTTTTCCCCGGAGGTTAAATAATCATGGGAAATATTTTAACTTCGACCCCCTCTTTACATGAGAAAAAAGGCCTTATCGGCCTTTTTCTATTCTCTCCTTTTTATTCTAAAATTTCTATGAAAATTCTTACCAGTTCGGGATCAAACTGTTCCCCGGCACACCTTTTGAGTTCAGCTATCGCTTCCTGCCTGCTTATTGGCTTTTTATAGGGGCGCCCATTGGTCATAACATCAAAAGCATCCACAATGGCATTGATTCTGGCCAGGAGTGGAATATCCTCTCCCGCCAGACCACGGGGATAGCCCTTCCCATCCCATCTTTCGTGGTGGGATAAAATTTCTTCCGCCACGTGAGAAATCTCATCTGTAGAACGGGCTATCCTGTACCCTGTTTCCGGGTGGGTTTTGACCATACGCCACTCTTCTTCGTTCAGTTTCCCGGGTTTATTCAGGATGTATTCCGGGATTACTATTTTCCCGATATCGTGGAGAGAAACCAGAATATTCAACCGGTTCATTTCTTCCTGTAATAGGCCAATTTTTCTGGCCATTTTTTTTGCCAGTTCTCCCATCCTTAAAGTGTGTTCTTCTGTTTCCTGGCTCTTTTCTTCCAGAGTCTTTATCAGGCTGGTAAGAACCGCACTCCTCGCACTTCTGCTTTCAGAAAGCTTATTCCTATACATCCTTTTTTCCGCTAGCGCCAGGGTTGCAAATATGTCGTCATCAATGTTTTCTTTACTTGCAACCCCAAGGGCCATGGAAAGAGGAATGGTTTTTATGGAAACCCCTTTGCTTTCATTTATTATCCGATAACAGATAGCATTTGCTTCTAAGAGAGAGGTCTTGGGTAAAAGTATTACGAACTCGTCTCCACCCCAGCGACCAATTATATCTTCATTGCGACATATTTTTTTCAAAATTTGTGCTGCACTTTTCAGTAACTCATCCCCATCATTGTGGCCGTAAGCGTCATTAACAAGCTTCAGGCCATTGATATCTCCCATTATTATGCTGATGGGATTATGCATACCGGTATCCATCCGTTTTATCTCATGCTCCAGGAAGGTCCTGTTATAAAGACCGGTCAGGCTATCGTGGAAGCTCATATACCTGATATTTTTTTCAGATCTGATCCTTTTAATTGCTTCAGCAGCGTGGTTGATTAAAATCTCCGCCAGGTTAACATCCTCCTGGGTAAAGAAATTTTTCCGGGTAGAAACGGCCTGGAAAATTCCCAGCTGTCCGATGGGGGTACTGAGAAGAGCCCGGTAGGATCTCTTGATCGGCCTTCCACCCTCTGCCTCCCACAGGTCATTAATCAATATTGTTTTTCCCTTGGCAAAAGACTTTCCTGCAATACCTTCCGTTACAGCCATGTTTCTTGATCCACCTTCAGGCATTGCTTTGGAAGTTGCTTTCACCACGAAAAAATTATTCTCCACAATATCAACTGTACACAGGCGAAAGTTTAAAATTTCCTCCGCAGCCCCTATAATCAGTTTATGAACCTGCTCCTCTTTTTCAGCAAGGTTGATCTGGAGAGTCTTTTCGTGCAGTCTTTCTACCTTTAATTTGGTATTTTTTATTTCCTGTTCCGCTTTTTTCCGGTCGGTAATGTCGCGGATAAATTCAACGACTCCGATTGCATTTCCCTCCGGATCAATAAATGGATAGGAATAGGATTCAATCCATTCAATCCCTTCAATGTTATCGGGGAGTTTTACTGCCTCAACCTGCATCACCCCTGTTTCCATGGCTTTTAGAGATGGACAGGGCTGGCAAGGTTCACTCCGATTTTGGTATGCCTCATAACACTTTTTCCCCTGAAGAGGCAGGTTTTTATCATACCATTTCTCCATGGCTTTATTAACTTTCCTGATACTTAAATCCGGGTTCAGAACACTTATCCCATCCTGAATACTGTTAAATATTCCTTCGATCAGGTTTTTGCTTTGCAGGAGATCCTGTTCAATTTTTTTCCGGTGGGAAATATCACGGGTCGTTGTCAGGAGAACTGTCTCATTATTTCTGTTTTTATAGGTGCTGCCAATACTTTCCAGCCAGATATAACCCTTTTCGGGGTGGCGATACCTCAGCTCGATCCTGGCTTCTTCCCCTGTTTTAATTGAATTCTGGAAGACATCAATAACCCTTTTCAGGTCTTCAGGGTGGATAAATTCAAACAGGTTGTAGCCGATCACCTCGTTGCCTCTGCCCAAAACTTTTTTAAAAGAAGGGGAAATATATCTACAGATCCCCTCTGAATCAAGTTCAACTACCACAT
This sequence comes from Halobacteroidaceae bacterium, assembly GCA_003551665.1. Taxonomy (GTDB): domain Bacteria; phylum Bacillota; class Halanaerobiia; order B1SED10-174; family B1SED10-174; genus T1SED10-26. The sequence continues at coordinate 73,330 of PUNE01000124.1, read as the reverse complement.
CGTGGTAGTTTCTGGTCATCAATTGCAATCTTTCTTCGCTCTCCCGGAGGGCTCTTTCGGTCTCTTTCCTCTCCGAAATATCCAGGTGAGTCCCAAAAAACCATAAAGGTTTCCCATCCTCAGTCCAGGAGATCACCTTACCCCGATCCTGAACCCAAACCCAGCAACCATCCTTATGTTGCATCCGGTATTCCATATCATAAAGATCTACCTCTCCATTAAGGTGTTTTTCGAGCATTGTTTCGCTGGCTGGCAGATCTTCAGGGTGGACAAGTTCTCGCCAGGTTTCCAGGGAAGTGGGATGCAGCTCCTCCAGAGTGTACCCAATTATTTCTGCCCATTTTTCGTTAAAAATATTTTCCCCCGTCTGGACATTCCACTCCCAGGTTCCAACATCGGTCCCCTCGAGAAATGAACCCAGCCGTTCTTTTTGGGTTTTCAATTCCTCCTCTGCCCTTTTCCGGTTAGTTATTTCCGAATGTATCCCCACCATGCGTTCAGGGTTACCATTTTCATCTCTTCCTAATATTTTTCCTCGACCCAATATCCACATCCAGCTGCCATCCCTGCATTTAAAACGGAATTCAGTTTTTAATTCCGATGTTTCTCCAGAAAGGTGGGCCCTAATTGCCTCTTTTGCCCCGTCAATATCATCGGGGTGGACTCTTTCTTCCCAGCTCGCAGGGGTATGAGGAAACTCATCCGGTTCGTAACCAGCCATGGTAAAGTAACGAGGGTCAAAATATACCTTCCCCTCCGCGATATTCCAATCCCAGATACCATCATTAGCAGCAGTCATAGCAAGATTATGCCTTTCTTCACTTTTCTTAAGCCTTTCCTGAATTTGATATTCCCCGGTAATATCCCTAAAAACAAGCACCACGCCGGTTATTTCCCCCTCTTGATTTAAAATGGGGGAAGCAGAATCTGCAATCTGGTATTTTTGGCCATCCTTCCCAATTAACATCGTATGGTTGGCAAGGCCAACTGTTTTTCCGGAAGAAAGAACTTCCTGCACGGGGTTTTTTACGGGTGCCCCCGTACGCGAATTGACTATTTTAAAAACATCAGCAAGAGGCACTCCCCTGGCTCCCTCCTCAGGCCACCCGGTCAATTTTTCTGCAACAGGATTCATGCGAACAATTAATCCCTCTAAATCTGTAGCTATAACAGCATCGCCGATTGAATTTAAAGTTGTTTTCAAATTTTCCTCGCTGCTTCGCAAAGCTGCTTCCATTTGTTTTCGTTCCGAAATATCCCGAACCAGGGCCAGTATATACTCCTGCCCTCCATAGGCTACCTTCCCCGTAGCTATTTCCACCGGAACAACAGAGCCATCAGCATGGACGTGGTAGTCCTCAATTGTAACCGGTCCATTCCCAACCTTCCAGTTTTTCCACTCCTGAATAATCCAGTCTCCATCGTCGGGATTAATATGGAGATCAAAAACCTTCATCTGTAGCAGTTTTTCCCGGGAAAAACCCGTTCTTTTTACAGTTTCCTGGTTAACCTCCAGGATATTACCTTCAAAATCGTGGACAAAAAGCATGTCGACTGACTGGTTAACCAGGGCGCGGTACTTTTCTTCGTTTCGTTTTTGTTTTTCCTCAAGTGCAATCTGTTGGGTGATTTCCGAAAAAGAAATAATATCCAAGGATTTTTCCTGTCCCCCAGAATTCAAATTTTTCTTTTTTAAATTTAACCAGGCAATTTCTCCATTATCTTTTTTAAAACCAATCACACGGTTTTTTTGTTGTCCTGTTTCCCCATCGGAATCAAGGAAGTCCAGTTTTTCACCATCTTTATTCACCAGGCGTTCTCCAAAAATTTTTCCTTCAGATTGAAAAATTTCCGTTTTTGATAAGCCCAGGATCTTCTCAGCTGTATCATTGCACTCCAGAACTCTACCTGAAGAATCCTGAATGATTATTCCCTCATCAAGGGTTGATAAAACTTCCCGATACTTTTCCCTGCTTTCCCGAAAGCTCTTCTCAGTTTTTTTTGTTCTGGTTATATCCCTGAATAAAACACCAAAGAAACCTTTTTCAGCGCTGGAAATTGAGAGTTCGAACCATTTATCCAGGTGCGGGAAATATCTCTCCAGAACAGAAGAACCTCCCCCTAGCCCTACCCTGCCAGCATTTATGATAAATTTATCCTCTTCTTTTTCAATACCTGGAAACACTTCAGTAACCGGCCTGTTAAGAACATCTTCTGCTGAAAGTCCGGTTATTTTTTCAAAAGAGGGGTTAACCTCCAGGAAAATAAAATCCACCGGGGTCCCTCTTTCATCAGTTATAACCTTGTGGTAAGAAAACCCTTGGGGTAGGGTTTCCAAAAAAGCACGCAATTTAGGGGTTTTATTTTTCATTAACCTGCCCTCCTGAAAAACTCAAATAACCTTCTCGGGTTCTCTTAATTAAATCCTCGGTTTTTCCAAAAAAAGAAAAAAAATATTTCTCCCTCTTATTCTTCAACTAACCTTTTTTCCCCTTTTCTTTTTGGGCATTCCTTTTAAATTTTTACTCTTCCACCTCCATCCTTCTAAATGACTACCTCCTTTTTTTCTCCAAAACAATTGCCTCATCTTGCAAGTGCTGCTATAATAAAATTGACCAAAGTGGTCAATTTTATTGGAAAAGGAGGGGAGCTTCATTAATGAAGTTTTTTTAAAGTTAAGTCAGGAAAAACAGGAAAGAATATTAAATGCAGCAATGGAGGAGTTTTCCTCTCGTGGTTTTAAAAAAGCCTCAACCAATAATATTGTACAAAGAGCAGGGATAAGCAAGGGAATTCTTTTTTATTACTTTCGGAACAAAAAAGAACTCTTCAGCCAGCTGGTGGATTACGCTATAAAATTTATTAAAAATGAGTACCTGGATCAGCTCGATGATAAAGAGCCGGATTTTCTAAAACGCTATAGTAAAGCAGCCCGCCTTAAAATGGAAGCCTACGCGAAAAATCCCCATGCTTTTAATTTTTTAGGATCGATTTTTCTTGGAAATGATGACTCGATTGATGAAGAAATAAAAGAAAAAATCGCTTATTACAGTATTAAAGGCAGGCAAAAACTTTTCCAGAATATCGACACCTCCTCTTTTCGTAAAGATATTGAGGAGGACCTTATTTTCAAGTTAATTTACTGGTCCCTGGAAGGTTATCAACAGGAATTAATTTCCATTTTAAAAGGTAAGGATTTAAACCAGATTGATTATGATCCTTACTGGAAAGAGTTTTATTCGATTCTCAGTGCCTTGAGAAAAGCCTATTATCATAATGAGGAGGTCTAAAATGGCCATACTGAAAATTTCTAACCTGGGAAAAAGGTTCGGAGATGTAACTGCCCTGGACGGAATTAATCTGGAAGTAAATGAGGGTGAAATCTACGGGTTCATTGGTCCCAACGGAGCAGGCAAAACCACAACTATACGGGTAATGCTCGGGATCTTGAAAGCAGATAAAGGGGATGCTACCCTGTTTGGGATGGATGCCTGGAAAGATGCTGTGGAAATCCACAAAAGGGTGGCCTATGTTCCCGGGGAGGTAAATCTCTGGCCTGACCTTACCGGCGGTGAGGTTATTGACCTATTCGTTAAATTGCGGGGATCCAACAACCAGAGCCGCAGGGAAGAATTGATTGAACGTTTTAACCTGGACCCTTCAAAAAAATGTGGAACCTATTCCAAAGGTAACCGGCAAAAAGTGGCCCTTGTTGCAGCCTTTTCTGCCGACGCTGACCTTTATATCCTGGATGAACCTTCAGCTGGCCTGGACCCTCTAATGGAAAAGGTTTTCCAGGAATGCGTTATTGAAGCCAAAAACGAGGGAAAAAGCGTTTTTCTTTCCAGCCACATTCTCTCTGAGGTTGAAAGACTGTGTGATAAGGTTAGTATTATCCGCCAGGGGAAAATAATTGAATCCGGCAGTTTAAAAGACCTGCACCACTTAACCAGAACCAGGATTACCCTGGAAACCCAGAAGCCCATCCCATCTATAGAAAAACTCGACGGTGTTCATGAAGTAGAAGAAAACAATGGTGCATATTCCTTCCAGATTGACACAGATAAACTAAACGAGGTAATAAAACACCTGAGCCAATTCGAAATAGAGAAACTGGAAAGTGCCCCTCCCACACTTGAGGACCTCTTTATGCGTCATTACCGGGTTTCCGGGGGTGGGGAAAAATGATAAAAAGTTTTTTTAACAAAACTGCCAGGAATATCCGGTTAATAATACGCCGGGATCGCATTCGCATCCCCATCTGGCTTATTGGAATAATCCTTCTTACTATTGTTGTTGCCTTTGCTTATACCGAACTTGTTCCCACCGAAGAAGAAAGAATTGTGATGGCCGAAACCATGAGAAATCCTGCAGTAACAGCAATGTTTGGGCCCGGGTTTGGCCTGGACAACTACCACTTTGGGGCAATCATGGGTCACCAGATGCTTCTTTTTACTGCCCTGATTGTGGGAATTATGTCAGTCCTTATTGTCACCAGACACACCAGGGGGGATGAAGAAAACGGCAGGATCGAAATGATCCGCTCCTTCCCCGTTGGGCGGCTGGCCAATTTAGGTGCTACAATTTCGGTTTTATTCGCAACCAACGTGGTACTCGCCCTTATTACAGGCTTCGGCCTCTACGCAACGGGAATTGAAGGCCTTGATTTTGCTGGATCAATACTTTATGGGGCCGTCCTTGGAGTTTCTGGGTTCTTCTTTGCTGCTTCCACAGCCCTCTTTGCCCAGCTTTCCGAAAGCGCCAGGGGAACCATGGGGCTTTCTTTTACCTTTCTTGGCCTTGCTTACCTGCTGCGAGCAATTGGGGATGTTGGAAATGAAGCCATCTCCTGGCTCTCTCCCCTGGGCTGGGTAATAAGGGCGGAAGTTTATGTTAATAATTTCTGGTGGCCCGTACTTTTAACCTTTGGAGTTGGGGTTGGAATAACTGCCCTGGCTTTCTACTTGCACTCTGTCCGGGATCTGGAAGCCGGTTTTATCCCTCCCGGGGCAGGCAAAAAGACGGCTTCTGGTTTCCTCCAATCTCCTTTGGGCCTGGCCACAAGGCTTCAGCGCACTCCAATAATTGGTTGGGCTATTGGAATGTTTGTTCTGGGAGCTTCTTACGGCTCAGTTATGGGGGACATGGAAACCTACCTGGAGACAATGGAATTGATTCTGTCTGCCCTTCCCGATGTAGAGGGGTTCACCCTAACTGAACAATTTTTGCCAATGTTAATGGCTGTTATTGCTATGGTCGGGACCATTCCGGTTTTGCTAATGGTCCTGCGGCTGAGAGGAGAGGAAGCCAAAAACCGCACAGAGCATTTACTGGCGCGGGCAGTATCGCGGACCCGGATAATGGGCAGCTTTACTGCGCTGGCAGTTTTAATGGGGTTTATTGCTCTATTCCTTGGGGCCACAGGACTTTGGTCTGCCGGAGCCGCTACAACTGAGGACCCAATTGCTTTCAATACCATCTTAAAAGGTGCATTGGTCTATTTTCCGGCAGTCCTGGTTATGATCGGCGCATCCCTCATTTTGGTGGGATTTGCCCCTGGAATTACCCCCCTTGCCTGGTTGTATCTCGGTTATTCCTTTTTTGTGGTTTACATGGGCAGTTTATTGCAACTACCAGAGTGGCTTTCTGCGATTACCCCCTTTGGTTATATCCCCCAGTATCCCGTCGAAAAAATTGTTTTTTCCCAACTATTACTGCTTGCTGCTATTGGTTTAGTTTTGATTACAGCAGGTTTTTGGGGATATAGAAATCGGGATATTTACGGGTAAGTTTTTCGCCTATATTCTTATGTAAAATCAATCTCCGGGATGGTTTCCTTCCCGGAGATTTCCTTTCGGTAACCTGGAAATATTCTAAAAATATTCTGTCTCATCTTATGAAGGTAGTAATTGATCAAAGCAGGCTAATGGGATAATAATCTGATATCCTTCGAAAAAATCAATACAAGAGGCTTAGAAAAAAACTGCAATCTTTACCAACAATCATTTGCTTCCATATACTTAGAACCCCAATAATTTTCAATTCTAATCAACGGATCCGGTGCAAAATCTTCTTTACTCCTGTATTTCCAATCCAAATAAATTTTCTATTCCCTTTTTTTATTTCCAGGCTTTTCAAAGGCTTGTCCCATAACCCTTTATTGATTTCTAACTATTTATTTTCAAACTTTTTATCCACCCCTGCTCCCTCAATTAAAGATGGGGGTTCAATTACAATACAATCATTTTTAGCTATCCATTATTGCTATGATGCTTTTACCTTTTTTCAATATTCTTCAGGAAAATTCTGGCTTCTTCTGCAATTAATTCGGCTTTATCATAATGAACATAATGTCCGGTATCAAGGTCTAAAAAATGGCCCATGTTAAGATTTTTTAGAAATTCGGTTAGTTCCTTTTTCCAGCCAGTGGTTCTTATCTCCTGATCGTTGGAAATAAAAAAGAACATGGGTGTATCTTCAGGGACTCCATTTTTTGCCACTTCTTCAGCATTATATTTCAAGCACTTAATCTCCCTCAACATATCCCTGGAAAAAGCACTTTTATAAAAGGCTGCAAGGTAATTTTCCCTGTCTTCTCCAGTCAATTCCCCTGACTTTAAAAGTGGGAAGTTCTCCTTCACTTCAGAATCTGGCATCAATCTTGATAACCCAATCCTTGATATCAAAAACATAAAAACCAATTGTAGTTTTTGGGGTTCAGGAAGCACATTAATTGCCCCAGGAGTACAGGGATCCAACCCTATAATTGCTTTTACTTCCTCAGGGTATTTTTGGGCCCAGTAGATTGCCTCTAAGCCCGACATCGAATGGGGGATAAGAACAAATGGGCCTGACTCTCCTGACAACGTCAGGGCTTTACGTGTGTCAGCAAGAATGGTTTTTATATCCCTGGGACTATTGGAGACTTCACTCCAGCCATAACCTGATTTTTCCACAACTACAATCCGGTATTTATCTACAAACCTCTTCCACAATGGTTTAAAATCAAGTGTGGGATTACTGGTCCCATGCCCCGCCAAAAAAACCAGAACCATATCCCCTTGCCCTTCTGCATATACATGCATTTTTTTTCCATTTACCTTAATCATTTTTCCTGGGGGCGGGTACTTTCTGGCTTCTTTTCTTAACTGGACACGGTGATTAATTATCGAAGCAATCAAAAATAACACCACTACCGCAAATATTATGATCACAAGCATTCCAATTATCTGGAAAATTTTCCTTAACCCCCTTTTATCTTCTTCCCGGAGTGGGGTGCTGTTTTTACACGGTAAAACTACCTCAATTTCTAATTCCGGAAAAAGAATTAACCAAAATCTTTAGGAAATACCTTTTTTAAGGGCAAACCTATTTTCTTTTGGGTAAAATCCCATTTATAAGAAATTGCTGATGTTTTTAATAAACCCAAAAACCTTTTTTTCTATTTGTTTTTTTAGTTCCAGGGAGTTGTCAAAATCGGGTTTTTCCACCAGAGTAGCTTCAATTATTGAATCCACCACGGGAAGGGCGGGGGATAGTTCATATATCCCCAGGTCTTTTTTGGTCAATAACTTAATAAACTGGGATTGAATTTTCCTGTTAATCCCCCCCAGCCAGATCTCAAATTTTCCATGTTCATGCAAATAAACTATAGCGATTTTTAATTTCTTTTCCTTTAATTCAGGAGGTGTAAAAGCAAAATAGGTCATATCCATATAACCGAAATATAAATTGCTGAGTATAAAATCCGGGTGCTTCTTTCCCAGATATAACCTTAAACCTGACATGAAGCCCATTATCCCTTTATAGGCTTTCTGAATCTGCCCTTTCTCCAGTTGTTTCTTATATTCCGAAATATAATCACCCATTTTTTCCAAGCATCTATCCCTCCTCCCACCGGTATTTTTGGTTTTTTTGTAAAACATCCAGATTGCAATTTAAACACAGTCCATTATGACAACAAATTAACTCTCCACATTCCTGGCAGCTCCACTTTTCCTTTTCTTTTGCCAGGAATCTTTCTAGACCCTTATTTTTAATGAATTCAAGGTTCTCTATCATGCTCATATGGTATTTTGTACGGTAACGCCTGTCCAGGGCTTTGAGTCTTTTGCAGGGAAAAGCTTCACATTCCAGGCAAAAACGGACCCTTCCTTTGCCAACCAGCTCACACTTATTTCCCATGTGGGTGCAGTACTCTCCTCTAGGAATGCAGCCAGGACAGTATTTCCTGTGAAACCCCTTTTTATTCAGGTCTTTTTCCCCGAACTGGTAAGCAATACATAAACTGCAATTCATTCCACATGGAGCAATATGTTTTTCTTCCATCTTGGATGCCCCCTGGCCAAAACCTAAAGTTTACCACTCAATTCATCTTTCTTCATTTTAATCAGGGGAAATTACTGCCAGTCCAACAATCTAAGTTTTTTACTCATTGTTCCTGCTTACAAACCTGATCAGTATTATTGCCCCAGCTGATATGTATTGTTACCCCGAATTTTTCATAATCTCATCTTTTTTGCTTTCCATTGGTCAATTATCTCCTGGATCTCGGGTTTTTTGGATGCGATTGTTGTGGAACCTCCTCTGGTAAACCGAAAATCACAGAATTCATCTCCATCGCCCAGGGTTTGTGTTCGGGCAAGCCCCCATCCGAAGGCATCGCTCAAAGAAATATCTGCTAAACAGATATAAGGTAGCAACTCTTCAGCACCCTGTTCTGCGAGAAATTTGTGATGACCGCATTGGGTATAATTGATGCCGTAGTCAAAAAAATCTTCTTTTTTGCCCGGGATATATTCTAACTTGAAGTGGCCCAGAGTTTCTTTGACATTTTTTTTGGCTCTTCTCATCATTATCATTCGGAATGGGTTGTTCCATAGTCTGTTAATTAAGCGTTTTCTTCTTTCAGGAATCTGCTGCAATCTAAAATCCAGAGCATCATGGCAGGTCTCCCAAATCTCTGCGGGTGTCTTCTCCTTCCTTTTCAATACCCGATAAGCGGCGAGAACCTGAGCGGTAATCAAAAGCATCTGATTGAACATCCTTTGGCGGTATCCTTTAAAATAGGGGATCTCGGGGATGATTCGTTGGTACTCCCAAATCAACTCTTTCTCCCAGGAATCCGTAATGAGCTGCCGGTATTCACGGTCCTTTTTCATCAGTTCCATTGTTTTTCTGAAGTCCTTTAGCAGTGTTTCTTTTTTTCTGGAGTAATATGCCTGCACCTCTTCTCCCATTTTTTGCCTCCCTCAATGGGTATTTTCTTTGTAGCTCTTCTATTTCTGCACCCTTGACATCAATACTACTGTTTCCACGTGATAGGTCTGGGGAAACATGTCAACTAAATCCATCCTTTCAACCCTAAAGCCCCTGGGCTGAAGTTCAGCAATATCTCGGGCTAAAGTGGCTGGATTGCAGGAGATATAGATAATATTGTCAACATTTTTTTCTTCAATTATTTGCCAAACATGGGGGTGGCAACCTTCCCGGGGAGGATCAAGCAAAACACAGTCAATATCCCGGGGAAGCTTGGCAAAAACCCTTTCTACCTCCCCCTGATAAAATTGAATATTATCCATGCCGTTTTCTTTTACCACTCGTTTTCCCTCGTTAACTGCCTCTCGTGAAATTTCCACCGCCATTACTTCTTCAGCATACTCAGCCAGGTTAATTCCAAATACCCCTGCTCCTGCATAAAGATCAGCAATCTTTTTTAAGCCCATCCCCTGGACTATTTCCCTGGTTTTATTTAATAAAACTTCTCTCTGTTCCGGGTTTACCTGGAAAAATGTTTCCGGGCCAAGCTGGAAAGAATACCTGCCCATCTTTTCCTCAACCTTACTTTTTCCCCAGATCAACCTTCCTGGCTTTTTCCCTTTTCCCTGAAGAAAAATTCCTACAAGTTCCGGGTTTTCTTGATTCAGGTGAGTTATAATTTGTTCCCAGCCTCCCTGGGTTTTAACTGCTGCATCCAGGATTAATAAGCTCTGGTTATGGGAAAAGCTGGTCCTTACAGTAAATTTTTTCCCATCTCTTAATTTTCTACCTTTAAAAAGCTCCTCCACTCCCTCCTTAATCAGGTTTGCTTGAGGAGTTAAAAGCTCGCATTTTTTATGGGGAACTATCCTGCGGGATTGCCGGCTGAAAAACCCAGCATTGTTTCCCTGCAGGTGGTAGGTTGCCTTGTTGCGGTAATTTAATTCTTTTTTCGCAGCATAAACCCCCGGTGGGGGGAAGTCTTCAGCTTCTCCAATCCGGTAAATTGCCTGGACAAGGCGATCCCGCTTGAATTCTACCTGGAAGGGATACTTCATATGCTGGATTTGACAACCTCCACATGCAGGATAAACCGGGCAGGGGGGGATGCGGCGCTGGGGAGAAGCATCAAGAACCTCTTCGAGGATTGCTTCTCCAAACTTCTTTTTTCTCTTCGTAAACCGGGCCCGAACTCTTTCCCCCGGGAGGGTTCCAGCAATAAAAACAGTGTATCCATTTAATTTCCCCACTCCGCGCCCATCATGACCCAGGTCTTTTATTGTTATTTCCGGAATAATTTCCTCAACCATAATTTTTCCTCTCCTCGAGCTTTCTCTCCATCAAATCCCAAACCAGGCCTGGATTTGCCTGCCCCTGGCTGAGCTTCATGGCCTGTCCAATCAAAAACCGGATGGCCTTATCCTTACCGGATAGGTAATCATCAACCACCCCGGGATTTTCTTCAAGGACCCTGTCCACCAGCTTTTCAATGTAGTCTTCATCGCTAACCTGGGTCCAGCCTTTTTCTTGGATAATTCGGGCCGGGTTTTTTCCGCTTTCCAGGCATAGTTGGAGAACATCCTTCCCCCGGCTTGTACTCAGTTCCCCTGCCCTTACCCGGTTAATGATATCTCCCAGTTCCTCAGGGGAAATTTCTGGAGGGAAATCAAAATTTACCAGGTTTTCCTTTATCCATTTAGCTGCTTCCCGGGGTGGGGCCAGGCGCGCTGTTTTTTCAAAGAAATCTGCCCTTGCCTGCTGGGAGATCAGAACCTCAGTTTCTTCTTTTTCTATTTTCCACTCTCTTTCCCATCTTTTTTTACGTTCCTGGGGTTTTTCTGGCAAATCCATTCTTACCGAATCAATTAGCCCCTCCTCAAGCACCAGGACAGGCAAATCCGGTTCTGGAAAATAACGATAGTCAACACTTTCTTCCTTGCTGCGCAGCAAAAAGGTTTTTTCTTCAGTTGTATCCCAGCCCCTTGTTTCCCGAGCAATTTCTTCCCCGCCCTTTTTAAGAGCTTTCTGCCGATTTTGCTCATATTCAAGGGCCCTGGCAATGGCCTGAAAAGAATTTAGGTTTTTCAACTCAACCTGGTTTTCACCTGTTTTTTCTCCCCCGGTGCTAATGGATATATTGGCATCGCAGCGAAGAGAACCTTCTTCCATGTTACAGTCGGAAATACCCAGGTAGAGTAATAGCAAGCGCAATTCCCGGAGGAAATCCCGGGCCTGATCGGGGGATACAAGATCGGGTTCAGTTACTATTTCAACAAGGGGAATGCCCGCCCTGTTATAGTCAATTTCTACTTCCTCGCCGTTGTAAATGGTTTTTCCCGCGTCTTCTTCCAGGTGGACTCTCTGGATCCCCACCTTATTTTCTCCCACCTGAAAAAACCCCTCAAAACCAAGCGGACGAAAATACTGGGTAATCTGGAACCCCTTGGGAAGATCAGGATAAAAATAATTTTTGCGGTCAAAGCTGCTTTCCCGGTTAATTTTACAATTCAAAGCCACCGCTCCCCGCAGGGCAAGTAAAACAGCTTTTTGATTCAGTGCAGGCATACTGCCCGGCCAACCTAGACAAATGGGACAGGTATTGGTATTGGCCGGAGCGGAAAAATCGGTGGAACAGGAACAAAAAATCTTGGACCTGGTTTTTAGCTGGAGATGAATTTCCAGCCCGATAATCGTCTCCCATTTACAGCTCATTTTCCCGCCTCCCGGTCAATTTCCAGTTTTACCTCCGCCCCGTACCCGCTTTCCCTTTTAACCAGTTCAGAAAACTCAAGCAAGAAAGGTTCCGACCGGGGGGGCCCCATTAGCTGCAAACCAAGGGGCAGGCCGTTTCTGTTTAAGCCCATGGGGATGGAAATCGCGGGCAGCCCTGCAAGGCTTCCCGGAATTGCCAGTATATCGCTCATGAATTTCTCCAGGGATTCTTCCATTCCCGCGCCCAGACTGAAAGCAGGGGTTGGAGTAGCTGGAGAAAGGACTAGGTCAAAACGTTTAAACAGTTCATGCAATTCTTCCCGGATTTCTTCCCGGGCAACCAGAGCCCTATCAAAAAATTCCTTGCGGTAAGGAGAGCTGAGAACCACTGTCCCCAGAAAAATTCGGTTTTTGACTTCTTTTCCAAAACCCTCGTCCCTGCTCTTTGTTATAAAAGCTTCCCAGTCTTGCTCTGCTTCAGGAGCAGGCCCAAACCTTATTCCATCAAAACGAGCCAGGTTTGAACTTGCTTCTGCAGGCGCTATTACCGAATAAACTGCCAGTGCCCGCCCGGGACTGGTAAAGGAAACCTCTTCCACAATGACCCCCACCTGTTCAAGATCCCTTACCACCTCGATCATCCTCTCCAGGACTTCCTCGTCTTCAACCTGCTCCAGGTATTCCCGGGGGATGGCTATTCTGAGCCCTCGGGGATCAAAATTGTCCCCAGATCTTTTCAGATCCTCACTGTCAAAAGTAGTTGAATCACGAGAATCCCGGCCAGAAATCTGGGATAAAACCAGCCAGAGGTCCTGCAGGTCTCCCGCAAGGGGGCCAATCTGGTCAAGGGAAGAAGCATAGGCTACCAGGCCAAAGCGGGAGATCCGACCATAAGTGGCCCTAAGGCCGTAAACTCCACAGAAAGAAGCCGGCTGGCGAATTGATCCCCCCGTTTCACTGCCCAGTGCAAGGGGAACAATTCCTCCCCCTACTGCAGCTGCAGAACCTCCTGAAGATCCCCCGGGAACTTTTCCCAGGTCGTGAGGGTTTCGGGTGGGAAAATACGCAGATTTTTCGGTAGTAGAACCCATGGCCATTTCATCCATATTGGTCCTCCCAATAATCAGGGCTCCGGCCTTTTCAAGTTTTTCCACCACTGTTGCGGAATAACCCGGGTAAAACCCCTGCAAAAAACGAGAGCAGCAGGTAAGTGTATCCTGGAGGCGGGCAATGTTATCCTTTATGGCAACAGGAACACCTGCCATGGGAGGCAACTCCTCCCCTCTTGCCCTTTTTTCATCCAGAGAACGGGCCTTTTTTTCTGCCCTTTTCCAGGAGGTTGCAACAAAAGCCTTTAACAACGGATCTCTTTCTTCCAACCTGTCCTTGCAATCTTTTAGGATTTCCCGGGCTGACACTTCTCCCTTTTTGAACTTGTTATTTATTGAAGTGGCACTATGCCCTTTTAAGCTCAACTTTTTCAACCCCTTTGTCGCAATCCAGGAACCCTGAAGGTGATTCCTGCTTCCCGGATTCCCCCCTTTGGACAATCCGGTCGGAGATCCTCAAAAGAAAGGGGGCTTTGGTTCTTAATTCTTCCAGGAGACCCCTTTTGGTCCCCCAAAAAAGACTTGATTTCTTCCAGTTGTTTTTCCACAAGGTCCAGATTTAAACTCTCCTTTTTTAGGGCCGTAAGGCGGGAAAAATTTCTATTCACTTTCTCACCCCGCTATCATTTTTTTAAATTCTTCCTCTCCTAAGATTTTTACTCCCTCCTCCCGGGCCTTATCCAGCTTTGAGCCAGCTTTTTCTCCTGCTACCAGGTAATCCAGCCGGGAAGAAATGCTTGAAGTTACCTCTCCACCCCGTTCAATTACCAGTTCCTCTGCTTCCTTTCGAGTCAGGGTTTCCATGCTTCCTGTAAAAGCAAAGCGCTTCCCTTCAAGTTTCTTGACAGCATCCTTATATTTCTCTTCAAACTGAAGTCCTGCCTTTTTAAGCTTGGCAATCAGTTTTTGATTTCCCTCTTCATGAAAATATTCAATTATAGAACGGGCAATCCGGGGCCCAACTTCCTGGACGGCCTCTAGTTCATCCTGGCTGGCTCTTTTCAACTTTTCGAGAGACCCAAATTCCCGTGCCAGAAGCCTGGCAGTTGTTGCACCAACAAACCGGATACCCAGGGCATTTAAAACCCTCTCAAAGGGTCTTTCTCTGCTTTCTTCTATGGCCTTTAGTGCATTTTCCGCAGACCTGGGCCCCATCCTCTCCAGATCCTCAAGGTCTTGCTGGCCGAGGGAATAGAGATCGCCGGGGTCGGCGATAAGCCCTTCGCTCAATAACTTGTCAATCAATTTTTCCCCCAGCCCATCAATGTTCATTGCCCCCCTGGAAATGAAATGGAGGATCCCTTCCCTTCGCTGGGCAGGACAGCGGGCCTGGTTGGTGCAGCGCAAAATGGGGCTGCCTTCATCTCTTGCCACACCTCCCCCACAGACAGGACACTTCTCAGGCATGACAAATTTTTCTTCTTCCCCAGTCCGCAATTCTTTCAACACCCTCACAACCTCGGGAATTACTTCTCCTGCTCTCTGGACAACAACCTGATCCCCGATCCGGACATCCTTCCGCCTGATCTCTTCTTCATTGTGGAGAACAGCCCTTTTTACAACCGCTCCACCCACATTTACTGGCCTTAGATGAGCTGTTGGAGTAAGGGTGCCCGTCCGCCCGACTGTTACCTCAATTTTTTCTACAGCCGTCACCTCCTGCTGGGTGGCAAATTTGTAAGCAATTGCCCAGCGGGGACTCTTGGCAGTGGCGCCCAGTTCTGATCTTAAATCGAGTTGATCCACCTTGATTACCAGCCCATCGATGGCAAAAGGAAGTTCAGCTTTTTTCCCGTAAAATTCCTCGCATTTTTCAAGCAATTCTTCCACTGAAGAAGCCAGAGCAAAGTTATTTACCCGGAATTTCATTTCTTTTAAATACTCCAGCCCCTGGCTGTGGCATGAATACCGCCGTTCTCCAATTTCCTGTAGGGCAAAAGCTGCAAAGTCCAGGGGACGGGAAGCTGCAATTCTGGGATCCAGTTGCCGCAGAGAGCCTGAAGCGGCATTCCGGGGATTGGCAAAGGTTTTTTCACCTCTTTCTTCCCTCTGTTGATTGAATCGAGCAAAGGCCTCCCCGGGCATGAAAACTTCTCCCTGAACCTCCAGGTCAACTTCTTCGGGAAGATTCAGGGGAACCGTTGTTATTGTCTTAATATTGTGGGTTACATCTTCCCCGACATAACCGTCCCCCCGGGTTGCCCCACGAATCAGCCTTCCCCTTTCGTAGGTCAAAACCGCAGTCAAACCATCAATCTTATATTCAATAATATAACTGAAATCCCGCTCCCCCAGGATATCCCGGACCCGGCGGTGAAATTCTCGCACCTCTCCCTCGTTAAAAGCATTGCCCAATCCCATAAGGGGAACCCGGTGTTCAACCTTTTCCAGGAAGGGGGCTGGTTCCCCCCCAACCCTCTGGGTAGGAGATTCGGGAGTAATTAATTCTGGGTTTTCCTTTTCCAGCTGTTCCAGCTCTCGATAAAGGGCATCATATTCCTCGTCGCTTATTTCGGGCTGAGCCAGAACATAATATTTATAGTTGTGTTCCTCTATCAATCGCCTGAGTTTTCCGATACGCTCTTCAACTTTTTTTGACAATAGTTCCGCCTCCTTTTCAATCCCTTTATAGTCTTTTATTTCTTCTGTAATCCTGGGGATTCCTTTCTTTAAAGCCAAAGTCTCGAAAATAGAAAAAGAGCAGCTCCTGGCTGCCCTTTTTATAAAATTTCCAGTTTTACATATTCCACGAGAATTTCCTTTAATCCCTGCCCGTCAAAAGCCAGGGTCAGTTTTAAATCCTTTCCTTCTCCAGTTTTATTTACAATTCGTCCCACACCCCACTTGGGGTGTTTTACCTTTTGTCCTGGAACGAATTTATCTTCCCCGGAACAGCTTTCTTTCTCTTCCCCTTCCGGACAACTTTCTACCGGGGAAAACCCGTCAAGCTCATCCTCTTCCTCTTCCTCTCCCCGGCAACACGTTTCGGGGGGGATATCATCCAAAAACTCCGAAGGAACCCGGCGAACACTGGTCCCAAAGATTTGGCGTTCCCTGGCCCAGGTTATATATAGTTTTTCCTGGGCTCGGGTCATTCCCACATAACAGAGGCGTCGTTCTTCCTCAATTTCTTCCGGGTTTTCCATTGAGCGGCTGTGAGGGCAAAAACCTTCCTCCATTCCAACCATAAAAACCACGGGGAATTCTAAACCCTTGGCTGTATGCAGGGTCATAAGGGTTATCCCGCCCTTTTCTTCTTCATACAGGTCGATATCCGAAAGCAGAGATACTTCCGCAAGGAAATTTTCCAGCCCTTCCCAGCCCTCTTCCTGAATATCTTCCAGAACATTAAACAATTCCTGGATATTCTCCAGCCTGGTCTGGTCTTCAATGCTGTGGCTTTCCACAAGTTTCGCCCAGTATCCTGTTCTTTCCAGTATCTCCTGGAGTAAATCTCCAGGCCGGGTCTTTTCCACATCTGCCCGCAATTCTTCAACCATCTGGTAAAAACCCGTAAGGGATTTCCGCTGTTTTACCCCTACGGAAAGCCTTTCTGTGTTTTGCAAAACCCGGTACTGGGTTAGGCCCTGCTGCAGGGCTACATTTTCAATTTCTTCTATAGTTGCTTTTCCAATGCCCCGCCGGGGAGTATTTATAATCCGGAGAAAACTGAGGGTATCGTCAGGATTATAGATGAGCCTGAGGTAAGCCAGGAGATCCCTGATCTCCATCCGGTCGTAAAAACGGGTTCCGCCAACTATTTTGTAAGGGATACCTGTCTGCATTAGTGCAGTCTCAATCAGGCGAGACTGGGCATTTGTCCGGTAAAAAACCGCAATATCGCTTGCCTGGATATCCTGGGCCTGGAGGTTTTGAACTTCCTGGGCAATATAGTTGGCCTCTTCCTCACCAGAAAAAAACTCCCGCAGGTTAATAAGATTGCCCTTTCCTTTTGCTGTCCAGAGGTCTTTTTCTTTGCGCTGGGAATTCAAAGAAATAACCCCCTGGGCCCCGCTCAAAATGTTCTGGTAAGAACGGTAGTTTTCTTCCAGTTTTATTAACCTTGCCTGAGGGTAATCCTTTTCAAAACTCAGGATGTTATTAATATCAGCCCCCCGAAACCCGTAAATTCCCTGGTCCGGATCTCCAACCACTGTAAGGTTCCCCTTTTTGCCTGCCAGGAGATTGATCCAGCGGTACTGGGCATGGTTAACGTCCTGGTATTCATCGACCAAGATATAGGGAAATCTTGATTGGTAATTTTCCCTGACCTCGGGAGCTTCCGTTAAAAGTTTTACCGTTAACATGATCAGGTCATCAAAATCCAGGGCATTTGCCTTTTTTAATTCCTTCTGGTATTCAACAAAAACATTGTAAACACTTTCCTGGAAAAAATCGTGGATTGTAGGGCCCATCTGATGGGGTTCTTTGAGTTCGCTTTTCAAGCGGGAAATCTGGTTCTGGATGGCAGACGGTTTAATTTCTTTGGAATCCAGGTTGATTTTTTTCATTACATTTTTGACCAGGGTCCTTGATTCCTGGGCATCATAAATAACAAAGTTCCGGGAATAATCAAGGTGCCCTGCTTCACGTCTGAGAATGCGCACTGATAGGGCATGGAAGGTTCCCAGCCAAATATTGGAAGCATCGCTCCCAACCAGGCGGATAATCCTGTCCTTCATTTCCTCTGCCGCTTTATTGGTAAAAGTTACTCCCATTATGTTGTAGGGAGGGACTCCCTTTTCACCTATCAAATAGGCAATGCGGCGAGTTAAAACCCGGGTTTTCCCACTACCCGCGCCGGCAAGGATCAAGAGAGGGCCATTGCCATGGGTAACTGCTTCCCTTTGTGGTTTATTCAGATTTTGAAGAATACTCATTTTCCCTTCCTCCTTTGCCCATGCCTTGACTTTACAAGGTGAGGGAAGTAAACTTATTATAGCATTTCTTTGAAAGGACTGGTTCTTTTGGCCAAAGGATTGAAATTACCGTACACAGGAATTTTTCTTTTATTCGCCGGCCTCTTCTGGTTGAGCAGAACACTGGAGATCTGGGAACATCTTCCCTTTTTATACAGCACTGAAGCCTTTCTTTTTATCTCTGCCTTTTTATTCCTTCTGTTTTATATTCTCTCGGGGAAAACTCAGGGTTATCTGGTGGTGGGGCTTGTTCTTCTATCCCTGGGGGGAACCACTTCTCTCCCCCGGAAGTTTGACCTACCACCTTTTTTAGCCCAGACCCTTTTTTTCCATCTCCTGAGCCTGGCTTTTATACTGGTTTTCCTTTTGCATACCCGTTCCCAAAAATCGGGTGGCAACCGGAACTGGCCTTTTTATCCTGCAGCAATTTTATTCGGGACAGGGGTTTTTATTTACCTTTTGGACACAGAAATTTTGCCGGTAACAATCCTGCAGCGTTTTGATCTGCTATGGCCGGTCGCTTTAATCGGGGTTGGCCTTTATCTCGTTATTAATTATCTTGGTCGACGGGGCTCATGAAATATTTCTCACCAATGGTCCGCACAAATCCCCCAAGATTAAAACGGAAGTAAGGTCGCAGATCTTCCTCCGTATTATAGGATAATCCACCAACCAGTTCGAGGGGAAAACGACCCTGGAGCAATTCTACATCAAGAATTGCCTCCAGTCCTCCCCCATACCTGTCTTCTCGAATATCGCCTTCCCAGGTTGAACCAACTTCAACATAAGGTCTTAATCTCAAACTGTCCAGGAAAACGGGAAGCTCTCCGCTTCCCCTTTTTATTTTCCAGATTCTTTGCGTCAATTCCAGGCGGTTGAGCCAGATCATTTCTCCCCTCAAGGGGGCAGCAAAACTCCTCATGCCAACGCTGACCTGGTAATCACCGGGAGCAAGTCCACCAAGGGTCAATAGCCCGAGGCTTGTTCCCCTCCAGGGTCTCACACTCGCCATCCCCTGGCCTATTAACTGGACATCCCAGCCCTCAATATACCATGCAGAACCGTCAGCAGCATATCCTAAATTTAAGTTAAGGCTGTCTTGGCCACGCACAAACTGCTGGGTCCAGCCCAGATGAATTCCAGGGTAAAGCAAATCGGGGAGAAAGTATGCGCCCCCACCAAGACGGAGATTGGCGCCGGAAAAATATTCCCTCTGCACCGGCAGGTGAAGTAGAAACTGGCCCCCGTCAAACCGACGGGGTTCTGTAAATTCTACCGGTCCTACCCGCCTGGTCCAGCCTCCCTGGAAGAGATTTTCAATCAGACCGATTCTACCCTGGTCGGGATAAACCCCGGTGTATATATTGTAAGCGGGGGCAATGGGAAAACCTGAAGCAATACTGGCCTCGTAATACACCAGTTCCAGTGGGTCCCACCCAAACATATTAAAACCAACTATTCCTTCTCCGCTCCAGGGAATAACCAGGCGGGGAGCCAGTTTGCTGAATAGGGGATAATCCCGACTGGTCCTCCTGGTTTCCCTCATTTCCCGGAGTTCTTCGTCCTCCCCCGGAACAAAGAATGTAAGCGTCTTTGGTTCCCAATCCTGCCGCTCAATTCGGTCTTCGGTCACCTGGTACCCCTGGGAAGTAAGGACAACATAGTAATCTTTTTCCTTCCCGGGGCCAATATCATAAGTCCCATAAGGATGGGAAGTTACCTCCCAGAATTCTCCACTATCGTAATCATGAGCCAGGACCTGGGGCGGACCGTCAATCAGGCCAACAATGTAAAGGTAGTCTCCATCAGCAGACCAGACAGGTCGATGCAGACTCCCTTCCCGGACAAAAGTGGTTTCCACATAACCGCTTTCTGTATCATAAATCCAAAGACCCCTGGGACCTCCTTCCATCCAGACTTCAATTGCCAGTTTCCTGCCCTCTGGATCCCAGGCCAGAGAACCGTAACTCAGTTCAGGCCGGTTGAAAAACAGCACTTCCCTCTGGCCGGTTTCCATGTCATAAAGGATTACCTGGTTCCCGGCAGTAACATTTTCCACAAATGCCAGTTCATTCTGCACTGACCAGGCAGGGTGTCTGCCCCCCCGGCCAGAAGTAACCTGCTCTTTTTCGCCAGTTTTCGGGTTATAAATATAAATCTGGTGGTAAAGCTCTTTTAAACCCTCGGGTTGGAGTCCGGCAAAGGCTATCTTGTCCCCTCCTGGAGACCAGGCAGGCCTCCCACCGTTAATTCCAGCTGTAGCCAGGATTTGCCTGTCACTTTCCCCATCAAAAAGTCTTAAAGAGGGAAATAATTCACCCTGGTGAAAATAAATGACGCTGTCCGTCTGCAGACATGTTGCCAGATTCTGGTTGTAACCCCAGGCAGAAGTAATGGTCTGTGGTTCTTCAACCCTTCCTATTGAGCCCAGCTTGTCCTTCCATTCTTCGTAAACCTGCTCAAGATTGTCTCCTGTCAGCTGGGTAAACCAGCCCGAAATCCCCCGGAAGGGATTCTCAGGGTACTTTCTGGCCAGATCAACTATTAACTCTTCTCCATAAAGGTCAATAAGGTAGGCCATAAACCAGGCCCCGTAGTTGTAAGCAGCGGCCGCCCCGGGCCAGGATTCCAGGTTGTAAAGTCCCTGGATCTGGTCAAAATAATACATCTCGTCTGCATCAGCCTGGGCTCTTAGCATGGCCTCAATAATCGGGCTATCCGCCCGCCCACCTTCGGTCAGGCTTGTTTCCATGGTTATCGCAAACCCTTCGATAAACCAGTAAGGCTGGAGTAAAATAGGGGGAAAAATCTGTGAAACCCAGCCCCAGGGCAGCATTTTCTCCGGAGGCAGGGAAAGCTGGAGAATATGGGCATATTCATGGGCGATAATCAATCGAAGCATACTTTCGTATTCACCAAAACCTCCCTCGAGATTAAAGTGACCGAGATAGATCCCTATCCTCCGATCCCAGGAAATATCTGCCCATCCTCCTGCGGTATCCCTGGATTTAAATAAAATGAGATCAGTTTTTTTCTCTGGTTCAAAGCCCAAAAATTTTGTCAGCTCAACGTGTACCTCCTCAGCAATTTCGGCTGCCTGATTGGCAGGCCCCTGCAGGCCATCGGGAAAATAGATTCGGAAATTTTCCGTATCCATCTGCTGCCAGTTAAAAAACATGGCAGCCTCCACCGGCTGGACCAGAATAAACAGAAAAACCAGAGAAACCAGAATGGATTTTAACATAAACCCGCAAACTCCTTCCCTTTACAAATACTATTGCAGGTGGTATACTCTATTATGAGAATACGGAGCGTAGCGCAGCTTGGAAGCGCGCTGTCTTCGGGAGGCAGAGGCCCCGGGTTCAAATCCCGGCGCTCCGACCATTGATAACATACCCCCGACCCATCTAATGGGTCGGGGGTTTTGTTTTTAACCCCTGGCTATCCAGGGTTTTTGGGTTCCAAAACGGCTCTTAAGGGTTGCTCCCAGAGCAAGAAAATAAATCAGAACCATTACAATCATATGGATGGGCCCCCCAATTAAGGGGATAAGCCTGATAATTAACCGAACCACGAATAAAGCAAGTAAGCCTACCACGGAAACCCCGATTACCTTATCGTTTTTCCAGCCGAATTTTTCCATCAGCCAGTGACCCAGGATAAAGAAAATCCCAACCTGCCCCAGAATAATTGCCAGGTAATAACCAAGCAATACAACAAAGGCCAGGGGAATTCCCAGGATAGTAATCAGCAGAAAAACTACAACCGGTAGTAAAAGGATAAAACCCAGGAAACCAACCAGAAGAGAGAACCCCCATTCTCCCCTAAGGGTTGAAGCAACCCCCCTTACATTATTTGCAAATAAAAAGCTAACAAGGAGAGTAAAAAGCAAATGATAGAAAAATCCAAACACCGATCCCCAGGCAGAAACAAACCTATAACCAGTCCAGTGGGGAAAACCAACCCGGAAGGGACCGGTAACCTCCCAGGACCTATAACTTCCACCTATTTGAACCTGTGGATCTCTCCAGATTGAACCCCCTGCCTGGACAAGGTCCCCTCCTATGCTTGCACCCTCCTCCAGGCGGATGCGCCCTCCTACACTTATCAAGTCCCCAGAAATCCGCCCCTCTACCTGGGCATTTCCTCCCAGACAAACCAGGTCGCCTTCCAGAGTACCAAAAATCTCTACTTCCCCGCCAAATATAACAATGTCTCCCCGGACTACTTCATCCGGGCCAATGTGTCTGCTCCCACCGAACATTACCCCCCCGCTGGCCTGAGCCAATCCAGAAAACAAAAATATAAGTACTAAAACCATTAAGATCCGGAACTTCACAGGGCTACCTCCTCTCTTTTCTCCTATTAGTTTAGCCTGTTCTCCTGGTTTTGTAAAGGAATTTTTTCCATCACTTTCTCTCTTCTTCAAGGGGTTTTTCCAGGCCCCGGAACATGAAGTAAAAGAAGATGGTAGAGAATGTGTAAAAAATTGCTGCCACCTGGAAAACAAATTGGTAACTGAAACCAGCAATTAGAAGTCCGCTTATTGGACCGCAAATTGTCCAACCAAGCTGGAAAACAATCTGATGAAGGCTGGTAGCCGTCCCTTTCATTTTATCTGAAACATTATCCATCATCAGGTTCATTGTTATTGGGTTCGCAGAATTCATCAACCCTCCCCGGAAAAGGAAGGCAATTAAAGCCAGGATAAGGAGATGAGTATTACCCAGGATCAATAGGAAAAGGATGGAAAAGCCCTGCAGGGTACAAATTGCCGGAACCCGCCCAACTTTCTGAGCAAGCGGTGGCCCAACCAACATGGCCATGGCCATTGCAGCCTGTCCACCGGCCATAATTGTGCCAATTCTCCCCGTAGTCAGGCCAAATTCATGGGCAAAATAAAGATTAAAATAAGGAACAATCAGTCCCGCCCCCAGCCCTAAAAGTAAGGAAGCGAGAACAAACTTAAAAATAGTAAACTTTTCTGGTGTATCCTTTAAACGCCTTGCAAATCCGGCCCAGCTCTGGCCTCCTCCGGGTTTTTTTTCTTTGATTCTGGATAGGGGCAGGAGAGCTACTATGGAAAGCCCTCCGGCAAGAATAAGGGTAACCTGTTTACTCCAAACGGGAGTTAGCCCTGCTGCCAATTCGAGAGAATCCGCAAACCACCCTCCCCCAACATTACCCAGCATGGTGGAAAACATCATCAGCGACCAGCTGAGGCTAAAAAGGTGCATTCTTTCCCTGGGACCTGCATTTTCCGAAATAAAGGGAGGGTTGGTAACCATAAAGATTGCCTGCCCCAGGCCAAAGGTAAAAGAAAAGGCCAGGATGGGAAGGTTGGTTTCAACAAGGGAAACTCCTACCAGCCCAAGGCCAACAAGCAGAACTCCCCCAGCCATGACTATTCTTCTTCCTTTGTTGTCACTGATAATCCCGGCTGGAATCAGGACCAGAACCGCTGCCAGGGCTTTTAAGGAAACAGTCTGTCCAACAAATGCTTCAGTAAAACCCAGGTCCCGCAGGTAAAGGTTGAAAATTACCATGTGCGCTCCCCGAGCAACTGCCGAAAGGCAGAGGGCCAGGAACATCCTCTTTATATTGGGACTTGCCCGGCCCAGGGAATCGATATATTGCTTGACCACGACGGATTCTTCCTTTCTCTATTGCAATCTTTTCTTGATTTCCTTTCCGATTACCCATCCCGATACTGAAGCCTGCATTAAACCCCGTGTTATTCCTGCGCCATCTCCACCTGCAAAAAGATTGGTTATCCTGGTTTCCAGCTCCGAAGAAACCTCTATACGGGAAGAATAGAACTTAACCTCAACTCCGTAAAGAAGTGTATTGCGGGAATAAATCCCCGGAGCCATCTTATCAAGCGCTTTCAACATTTCAATAAGCGATGTTAGATGACGGTAGGGGAGCACCAGGCTCAAATCTCCGGGAGTTGCCTCCGTCAGGGTTGGTTCAACCTGTCCCCTGATCAAACGCTGTTCAGTTGAACGTCGGCCAGCAAGAAGGTCGCCCAGCCTCTGGACAAGAACCCCTCCCCCCAGCAGGTTGGCCAGGCGCGCTATATAACGACCGTATTTAATAGGCTCTTTAAAAGGCTGGGTAAAACTCTTACTCACCAGCAGGGCAAAGTTGGTATTCTTTGTTTTAAACTCTGAATGGCTGTGGCCGTTTACGGTAATCAAACCCTGGTTGTTTTCCTGGACCACCTCTCCATTAGGACACATACAGAAAGTTCGAACCCGGTCATCAAAAGTCTGGGAGAAATACAATAACTTTGGCTCGTAAATATCTCGGGTAATATCATCTGTTACCACCGCGGGAACCTCTACCCGAATTCCAATATCCACGGGATTGACTGAAAGCTGCATTTTAAGGCGGTTGGCTTCAGCCTCAAACCATTCGGAATTTTCCCTTCCCGGTGCTACCATAATATACCTGGCTTCTATTTCCTCTCCATCCCCGGTAACAATTCCCGTTGCTTTACCATTCTCTACCTTAATCCGCTCTACCCGGGTGTTGGATCTAATCTTTACACCCTTTTCCTGCAGGTGTTCGAACATGTTCTGCAGGACCACCTTGCTATAACCCGTACCGAGATGGCGGAGAGGGGCGGCAACAAACTTCATTTCTGCCATCAGGGCTTTTTTCTGGAGCTGCTCTACTCTTTCAGGAGCGGCACCAAAAATATGCTGGGGAGCACCAAATTCCTTGTAAAAACCATCAACTTCTCTGATCAGTTTTTCCAGCATATTGCCCCCAATATACTGATCCAGGTTTCCCCCGACTTCTCCGGAGAGAGTAAGCTTGCCATCACTATAGGCACCTGCTCCACCCCAGCCACAAACAATGGAACAGTTTTCACACTGCAGGCAGCGCCCTCCCTTTTCCTTTGCCGGGCAGAACCTTTTGTCCAGGGACCTGCCTTTTTCCAATATCAAAATTTTCTTTCCGGTATCCATTAACTGCAGGGCACAAAAAATCCCTGCAGGTCCTGCACCAACAATAATAACATCATATTTGCTCATCCTCATCCTCCTCCCCGCAGCATTGTAGGATCGTTTCCACCGCTTGATCCAGTAATCCTGCTAAATTAGAAGTTTGCCTTCCAACTAGAAAAACGTGAGGCTGTTCAAGGGGAACCAAAATTTTCCTGGCAGGGGAGGCGGCCACTGCTGTTGCCATTTCAGGCGTGATTTCACCACGCATGGCATGGGGTATTATTATCCCCATTGGACCGGTAATCAGGCCCATCTTTTCCAGGTTATATATAATTGCCTTTTCCCCGGTTACTCCCAGACCCGAAGAAGATTCCAGCATTTTTTGGGTTGCTATTCCATTTGTTCCCATCAAAAATAAACTGACCCCGGCCGGGAGCCGGGCAGAAAGCCTCTTGGCAAGCTGGCTTCCCAGGCCTCCGCCGAGACCGTCAATTATTGCAATTTTCAACAATAATCTCCTCCCACCTGATGCTACCCAAAAAAGGAAAGGGGAAAACCCCTTTCCTTTTTTATTTTATTATGGGCCTTCCCCTACTATTTTCCATCTTCCTTCAAGCGATCCAGAACAAGCCTGTAGCCGTCTGAACCGTAATTTAAGTACCGTTTTACTCTGCTGATAGTTGCAGTGCTTGCCCCTGTTGCATCGGCTACCTCCTCATATGTTGCCCCGGCCCTTAACATCCTGGCCACTTCCAGCCTCTGGGCCATTGCCTTTATTTCATTGATGGTGCAGGCATCCTCGAAAAAGGCATATGCTTCTTCAATGTTTCGCAGGGTCAGAACCGCCTTAAAAAGTTGGTCAGTCATTTCATCCTTTATCCTTCCATTCATCCAACTCACCTCCTTTTAGAAATGATCCCTTTTACTATGTTTTTCCTCTCTTCTTTTCCTTCCAGGGTCTGCTTTAGATTCTTCCAGTGTTTGATTATCAACATCAGGGCAATCGCAAACCCCAGGTAAACACCTCCCTGACCAAGCTGCCAGCCCAGAAGAACAGGTAAAAAAAGGCCTGTTACAACACTGCTCAATGCAATATAAGAAGATAGATAATTAATTCCAAGATAAATGATCCCCAGGAGGGGAATAACAATGGGGCTAAGAATTAAAAGGGTCCCGGCCATGGTGGCTATCCCTTTTCCTCCACGACCCCTAAGAAAAATTGACCAATTATGCCCGGCGATAACCCCTCCTGCCGCCAGAATTCCCATTCCGACCATCTCAGCAAGCAGAACAGCCGCTGCTCCCTTGCCCGCATCAATTAATAAACACATCAGGGCAGGGCCCCGGCCAAGGAGGCGGAGCACATTTGCCGTTCCAGGATTTGTGCTACCTTCTTTTGTTATCTGAACCCCCCTGCTGCGGGCCACCAGAACGGCCCCGGGAATACTTCCCAGGAGGTAAGAAACCAGCAGGATAATCCAGGCCATTTTATAGGCCTCCCTTTTTTAATTATTCTCTTTCCTTCTAAACAATCCTTCTTTAAACAAAAGAAGAGTCAGTTAAGTTTATTCCCATTCTATAGTTCCAGGAGGTTTGGGAGTAATATCGTAAACAACCCTGTTGACCCTGTCCAATTCATTGGTAATTCTTCCGGAAATCCTTTCCAGTACTTCGTAGGGTAAACGAGCCCAGGTAGCAGTCATTGCATCCTCACTGGTAACAGCCCGCAAAATTATTGTTGATCCATAGGTCCTTTCATCTCCCATCACTCCAACACTGCGCAAATCCGCAGGGAGCACCGCAAAAGCCTGCCAGACTTCTCTTTCCAGGCCGGCTTTTTTAATTTCCTGGCGGAAAATCTGGTCGGCAAGGCGAACTGTTTCCAGTCTTTCCTCGGTTATATCACCAATTATCCTTACTGCCAGACCAGGCCCCGGGAAAGGCTGCCGCCAGACCAGAGAGGGGGGCAGGCCAAGCATATCCCCAATTCGCCGCACTTCATCCTTGAATAACTCCCGCAGGGGCTCAACAAGGTTAAGATTCATTCTGTCGGGGAGCCCTCCCACATTGTGGTGTGATTTAATACGGGAAGCTTCTCCATGTCCACTTTCGATAACATCGGAATAGACAGTTCCCTGAACCAGATAATCTGCATCGGGAAGCTTCTGGGCTTCTTCCTCGAAAACCGCAATGAATTCGTGGCCAATTATCTGCCGCTTTTCCTCAGGGTCCTTCACACCCCTGAGTTTATCCAGGAACCTTTTTCGAGCATCAACAACAATTAATTTGGCCTGGAACTCCCGGTTAAAGGTTTCTTCAATTTCCCGGGCTTCCCCTTCCCTCAACAATCCGTGGTTAATAAAAATACAATAAAGGCGGTCGCCGATTGCTTTTTGCACAAGTCGGGCTGCAACAGCAGAATCCACCCCACCCGACAAACCGCATATGGCAATACCTTTTTTGACCCTTTCTTTTATTGCCGTGATTTTTTCTTCAATAATATTCTCCTCAGTCCAGTCCCCGGAACAACCCGCAACTTCAAACAAAAAGTTGGAAATAATTTTTTGTCCCTCTGGAGTGTGCGCTACCTCTGGATGAAATTGAACACCATAAAACTTCCTCTCTTTATTTCCGATGGCCGCAATGGAAGTGTTTTCTGTTTTCCCGATCGTTTTAAACCCAGCGGGGAGAGAAAGAACCTGGTCTCCATGACTCATCCAGACATCAAGACCTTTCCTGGCTCCAGCAAAAAGGGGGGCATCCTCTATAATCTCCAGGAAAGCAGGTCCATACTCCCTTTTTTCTGCCCTTCTTACCTGGCCCCCAAGCTGGTAAGCCATTAGTTGCATCCCGTAACAGATCCCCAGGATAGGAACACCTTCATTAAAAATCTTCTGGTCAACCCTGGGAGCCCCGGGTGAATAAACGCTGTTAGGTCCGCCGGAAAGGATAATCGCCTTTGGCTTTATCTTCCTGATTTCTTCAACGGAAGTGCTGTGTGGTAAAAGCCGGGCAAAAACATTGGCTTCTCTGATTCGCCTGACAATTAACTGGTTGTACTGGGCTCCAAAATCAATAACCACAACGGTTTCATTCGTTAACATTTTCCTCTCCCCCTATTTCGCGATTAAAGGCAAAAAGCTCCGGGTTTCCCCCCGTATGGAGGAAAAGAATTTTACTTCCCTCAGGGAAAAAACCTTTCAGGGCAAGATCGAGTAATCCAGCTACAGCCTTCCCGGTATATACGGGTCCCACCATAACTCCCTCTCGCAGGGCAAGGTACCTTACAGCCCGCAGAGTGGTCTCATCAAGCTTTCCATAACCAGGACCAACATAATCGCGATTCAAAACCAGGTCTCCCTGCTCCCGGTCATATTTCACCCCCAGCAGATCCGAAACACCCTGAAAAAGTTCTTCAATAACCGGGGCAAAGTCCTGGTCATCAGCAGCTATTCCCATTATTTTTGTCTGGAGTCCAAACATATATTTCCCCACCAGCAGCCCGGCATGGGTGCCTCCTGAACCTGCAGGAGCAAGAATATAATCAAAGGATACATCGAGTTCTTTCTCCTGTTGGGCAATCTCTTCTGCAGCCTGCACATACCCCAGTGAACCCAGGGGAGTTGAACCTCCGGTAGGAATATTCAAAACTTTTTTTCCCTGTTCTTCCAGCCCTTCCATTTCTCTTTTAACGATTTCACTCCGTTTTGCCCCCTCAGTCCAGATAATTCTGGCCCCCAGGAGTTTGTCCAGAAAAACATTGCCCTGAAACTGAGAAGGAGGACTCCCCTGCAGAACGAGGATTGCCTCCCAACCCATTTTAGCCGCGGCAGCAGCAGTCATGCGGGCATGGTTAGACTGCTCCCCTCCCTGGGTAATAACCGTCTGGCATCCCCGTTTCTTCCCTTCTCCGAAAAGAAACTCCAGCTTGCGGGCTTTATTACCTCCAAAGGCAAGACCCGTCAGGTCATCCCTTTTAATATAAAATTCGATGCCTTTAAAATCCCGGCTTAAGCGCTCCATTTTTTCAATGGGAGTGGGAGTAGCGGTCAGCTTAATTTGCGGAAACTTCTCCTTCCACATATTTTATCACCTCATCTTATTTCCCCAAAACTCACTCTTCCCCGGGATCTCCTGTCTGGAGACAATAATTTTTTGGGAA
Organism: Halobacteroidaceae bacterium; assembly: GCA_003551665.1. Classification (GTDB taxonomy): domain Bacteria; phylum Bacillota; class Halanaerobiia; order B1SED10-174; family B1SED10-174; genus T1SED10-26. Next base: position 44,214 of record PUNE01000124.1, on the reverse strand, counting down.
AAGAGTTTTATGTTCTACTTTTTTCTTCTGTAAAATTTGAAATTCTCCTTTAATTTCCCCACTTCCCAAAGATCTTTTCACCGGAAACACGAAAAGACAAGGACCCCGCACAGAGGCGGGGCCCGTGTTTATTTTTCCCAGGCCACATCAGGCTCTGGTTTTTACATCATTCCCGGCATTCCGCCGCCCGGCGGCATTTGCGGGCTATCATCTTCATCTTCTTTCTTGTCCACAACCAGAGCTTCGGTTGTCAGCAGCATTGCCGCTGCACTGGCAGCATTCTGAAGGGCAGAGCGGGTAACCTTGGCGGGATCAACAATTCCGGCCTGAACCAGGTCAAGGTACTTACCCTTCATGGCGTCAAAGCCCTCATTACCACTCAGTTCTTTAACCTTCTCAACAACAATACTGCCTTCAAAGCCTGCGTTCTTAGCAATCAATTTTACAGGGGATTCAAGGGCCCGGCGAACAATGTCAACACCGGTTGCCATGTCACCCTCCAGCTTGAGATCATCCAGGGCCTTCATTGCCCGCAGGAATGCAGTTCCACCACCAGCAACAAGTCCTTCTTCAACAGCAGCACGGGTAGCAGAAAGAGCATCTTCAATGCGGTGCTTTTTCTCTTTGAGTTCGGTTTCGGTGGCAGCACCAACTTCAATTACTGCAACTCCACCAGCAAGCTTGGCCAGGCGTTCCTGGAGCTTTTCCTTGTCAAAGTCAGAAGTAGCTTCTTCAATCTGGCGCCGGATCTGGTTTACCCTGTTTTTGATGTCCTGGGCATCACCAGCACCTTCAATAATTGTGGTTTCTTCCTTGGTGATATTCACCTTACGGGCACGGCCCAGCACGGAAATATCAGCGCTGTCAAGCTTCATACCTTTTTCTTCAGAAATTACTGTTCCCCCAGTAAGGACGGCTATGTCTTCCAGCATGGCTTTTCTTCTATCGCCAAATCCAGGAGCCTTTACTGCGACACAACTGAAGGTGCCACGCAGCTTGTTAACAACGAGGGTAGCAAGGGCTTCGCCTTCTACATCTTCGGCAATAATTACAATGCTCTTGCCCTGTTGGACAACCTTTTCCAGGAGCGGAAGGACTTCCTGGACGTTGGAGATTTTTTTGTCAGTAATCAGAATATAGGGGTCTTCCATATCAGCAACCATGGTTTCGGTATCGGTTACCATGTATGGAGAAATGTAACCGCGGTCAAACTGCATACCTTCTACAGATTCCCAGGAGGTTCCCATGGTCTTGGATTCCTCGACAGAAATAACTCCGTCTTTCCCAACCTTTTCCATGGCATCGGCAATAAGTTCGCCAATTTCATCGTCAGCAGCAGAAATAGCGGCTACCTGAGCAATGGCATTCCGACCTTCAACTGGAATGCTCTGCTTGGCAATTTCTCCAACAACAGCCTCAACAGCCTTTTCAATTCCCCGCTTTAAAAGCATGGGGTTGGCGCCTGCAGCAACATTGCGAAGTCCTTCTTTAAATATGGACTGGGCCATAACCGTTGCAGTTGTGGTTCCATCTCCAGCCACATCGTTGGTCTTGGTAGCAACTTCTTTTACTGTCTGAGCTCCCAGATCTTCAAAGGGATTTTCCAGTTCAATTTCCCGGGCAATGGTCACACCATCATTGGTAATGGTAGGGGAACCAAAGCCTTTTTCTATTACAACATTGCGCCCTTTCGGACCAAGGGTAACCTTGATTGTATCCGCAAGGCGGTCCACACCGCGTTCCAGGGAGCGGCGTGCTTCTTCGGAAAATTTAATTTCCTTAGCCATATTTATCTACCTCCCCAATTTGTTTTAATCGTTTACTATGGCCAGAATATCTTTTTCGCTAATGATAAGATATTCATGGTCTTCCCTTTTTAATTCCGTTCCAGCATATTTAGCATAGATGACCTTGTCTCCTACTTTAACGCTTAAAGGAACTTTTTCTCCACTGTCAAGCATGCGGCCTTCTCCAACTGCAAGCACTTCTCCCTCCTGCGGCTTTTCTTTGGCAGTGTCGGGGAGAACGATCCCGCTTTTGGTCATTTCCTCTTTTTCTATGGGTTTAATGACCACGCGATCACCCAATGGCTTTATGTTCACTACAATACCCCCTTTTGAGAATAATGGTATAAATTTGTTAGCACTCAACCAGGCTGAGTGCTAATGGTCACACTGATTATAATAATCAAGAAAGCATGTAAAAGCAAATACATCAATCAGCAAATTCCGGGCACCTACAAAAATTAAGTCTGCCAGACCTTTTTTTCCTCTAATTATCTTCAAATAATTCTTTTTTATGCCTTTCCATTTAATTCAGGAGGAAATTTCCGTGCAGGGTAGACCCAGTTGTTCCTCAAGTTTGGAAAGACTTAAACCCCAGAGATCCCGGCCACGAGAATCAAACATCACAGCAGGCAAAACAACTTTTTCCAGGCTCTCATTACCAGTCACCTCATCCCATTGCTCAACAATATCCCTTATCCCAAGAAGCCCGGCAGAATCGATAGAGCCTCCAAAGGCTCGATTGGCAAAGGGAAAAACCCTGACCTCACTTTTCCCCAAACCTGCCTGCAAAAGAGGGTATGCTCCGATAGATGTAACAATTCCCACTTTTTGCACCTGCCCCATTCTTTTTATCTCTTCAATTATCCGGGAGTGAATATCCCTGTAAAAAATTGCTCCGCTGCTGCTTCCGGGCTCAGTTTCCAGGATTAGTTCCATTTCTTTTCCCTGTTTTTTCACCATAACCTTTTTACCCTTATTCTGGTTTAGGGCAATGTGGGCTTCAACCCTGGAATGAATCCCCATTCCGTCCACCTGCAAAATTATGTCTCCTCTCTTCAATCCAGCCCTCGCAGCAGGACTGCCCTTCTTTATCCCTGCCACAATTGGGTTAAAGTCAGTCAGTCGTGGTGGCTCTAACAACACAGGAATGTCCATTTTCCCCTGCAGATGGGAAACATGATCTTCAAGTTTCTGGTCTTCTACGAGGGAAAGCGGGAGTTTCCCGTGGGCTTTTCCTGCAATTCCCGGGCGGTAAAGAGTAATGTCCTCCGGACAGTACCGCGAGGCCCTCAAAACAGTTTCCTCCAGCTTCTCCCAGCCAGTTAACTGGGGTAATGCTACAGCTGTAATCTTAAAGGGTAAACATTCATTCTTAAGATTGTCCAGAACCGGTTCAATGTATTCTCTGGCAGAACCTAAGAACCTTTTTCGTAAATCCGGATCAATTAGATTCAGGGAAATCTTTAAACTCAGGGGACGGAAACCGGCCAACTCCTTTATCCTATCCCGGTTAAGCAGGTCTCCCGTGGTTACTATTTCCAGGGGAGTTGTGGGTAACTGGTTCCTGAAGGATCCAAGGATTTTAAAAAAATCGGGATGGCATAGGGGTTCTCCCTCAATTACACGGTTAACCGATTCTCCGGTTCGGACAGTCCTCTCAGGGTCAAGAAACCCCAGGAGATCTTCGATCAGGGCCAGGGAGAGATGTCCAGGGGAGAAAGTCTCAATCCCGGGGGGATTAAACTGATGGCTGCAGAATATACATTGCTGGGGACAGACAGATGTCAGGTGAAGAATATTGTTCCTGCTATAACTTTCCACCAGGAGCTGTTTTAATTTTGCTTCCATTTTTGGAAACCTCCCATATCCACAGTATCCACAGACTTATCCACAAAAAGATCCCCTAAAACCCGAAAAACATCGACCTTATCCACAGGTTTTCCTTATTTTTCCTTTTATGGTGCCATTTTATTCCTTTTTAAGTCCACAGAAAAACCCTTCCGGACATAAGGAGGAAGGGATTTTTCCACATTTTCCACAATAAGCCAGTATGAAAAAATTCACAGGCTATATTTTAAGTTGGGGATAAGCGTCCAGATCCAGGGAACTGACCTTACCCTGCTGGAGAAGGAAATACCCTGCCCCGGCAACCATTGCCGCGTTATCGGTACAGTACTCCAGGGAAGGGTAGTACAGGTCTACCCCTTTTTTCTCCAGGCTTTCCTGCAGGCGGCGGCGCAGGTATTTATTGGCGGCAACACCTCCTGCCAGCAGGACTTTATCTACAGGATAATCCTTCAAGGCCCTTTCTACTCTTTCCAGGAGTATATCCACAACTGTTTTTTGGAAGGAAGCAGCGATGTCAGCTACAGGAATTTGCCCCTCCTTCTGTTCCAGGTTATGAGCAAGGTTAATTACCGCAGTTTTCAATCCACTAAAAGAAAAACCAAATCGGTCCTCTCCCAGATTGGGGCTGGGCAGAGAAAACCGGTCTGGATCACCTGATTCAGCAATCCTCTCTACAGCAGGCCCACCCGGGTAACCCAGTCCCAAAAACCTGGCTACCTTATCATAGGATTCCCCCGCAGCATCGTCTCGAGTTCTTCCCAGGATCCGGTATTCGCCCCATTCCTCAGTATACAAAAGATCGGTATGACCTCCCGATACCGTAAGACAGAGCAGGGGGGGCTCCAGTTCCGGATGTTCCAGAAGGTTAGAATAAATGTGGCCCAAAATGTGATTAACCCCGATCAGGGGAAGCCCAAGCGACCAGGAAAGAGTTTTGGCAGCTACAATACCAATAAGCAGGCTCCCTACCAGCCCCGGCCCGTAGGTTACAGCGATCCCATCCAGGTCGGAAAACCCCACTCCTGCCTCATCCAGGGCTTTCTTTATTACCCTGTCCAGAAGCTCCAGGTGCTTCCGCGAGGCCAGTTCCGGGACAACTCCCCCGAATTCTCTGTGCAGGTTTATCTGGGAAGCAATAATATTGCTTTTAACAAATCGGCCACCAGAAACCACAGCAGCCGAAGTTTCATCACAGGAGGTTTCAATTCCTAAAATTAAATCCCCGGCCATTTTCTTCCCCTCCTTCCAGAACCCTGGTCATTATGACGGCATCCTCCCGGTTATCGCTATAATACCCGGGGCGGGTCCCCGTTTCCCGGAATCCTTCTTTTCTATAAAGTAAACGCGCTTCCCTGTTGGAAGCCCGGACTTCCAGGGTTATCCTGAACAGTTTTTTTTCCATGGCTGCCCTGTAAACCTCTTTTATCAGCCGGGAAGCAAGTCCCCTGCGGCGGTATTCAGGATCAACTGCCAGATTGGTAATGTGGATTTCTCCGGGAGTAAACCACATACCAACATATCCGATAATCAAATCTCCCTCCTGTAGAACCAGGTACCTGGCCCTGCGGTTACGTGTCAACTCCTGCCGGAAAAGCCTTTCTGACCAGGGAGACCGAAAAGATTTTTTTTCTATTTCCATGATCCTGGGCAAATCTCCAGGTTGCATCAATCTTATTTCCAGGGTAATCACCTCAATCAGGTTGCTTTTTTCAGGTAAAAAGGCACAATCCTATCGGGGCTTTCCCCTTCTGGTTTTTCCTGGCTGTATAAATACCCGGCATAAGCTATTGAACCACCACGGAGCTGGTTATTAAAAACCTGGGCTCGAGAAATTGTTCCCGAATACCCACTGGCCAAAAGTTCCAGATAATGCTCGGGATATTCTCCGACCACCACCAGGTTGGCGCAATAAGCCTGGATTTTGTCTCCCAGGCAACCTATTTTATCCACCCCATCCCTGATCAGGGGTACTGGCCGTTTCCCCTTCCAGGAATAAAGCCCCCAGTACACCCGTTCATTTCGGGCATCAATGAGGCTGAGAATCGGATCTCCCTGGGGACAGTTAAGAGCAAGGGCTTCCAGTGTAGAAATGCCCCACAAGGGTATATCCAGGGCAAGGGCAAGTGCACGGGCCAGGGTTATCCCCACCCTTGTTCCGGTAAAGGACCCCGGTCCCCTCCCCACAACAATGCCCGTTAAATCTCCTGGTTTTAAGTCCAGGTGGGAAAAAAGCTGGTCCAGAAGTGGGTTCAGGACCCTGCCGTGCCCCCGTTCAATCTGGAAAGAAAGCTCTCCCCTGATTCCCTTTTCCTTTTGATACAAACCTATAACTCCGGTGGATGTTGCGGTATCAATTCCCAGGATCATGATTTTTCAGACTCCTTATCCAGGATTGGCCCTTTAATTCAATCTTTCTTTCCTGCTCTCCTTCAATAAAAAGGGAAATTATCAGGTCAGGCTCCGGAAGGTAGGCAGGAAAACGATCTGCCCATTCCACAAGCCAGATATAATCTTCCAGGTAATCTTCCAGGCCCAGATCCTCAATTTCTTCGCCATACTCCAGTCGATAAAGATCCAGATGCAAAACCGAAAACCGGGCCTGATATTCGCACTGCAAAACAAATGTTGGGCTAACCACATCATCATTATACCCCAGGGCTTTTAACACAGAACGAACCAGAAAGGTTTTCCCGGCCCCCAGCTGCCCCTGAAGGAAAATAATCTCATTTCCCCTGAGGTTTCTCGCAATCTCCCTGGCCAGAAGAGAAGTCTGCTCCGGGCTCTTCACCTTTATTTCTATTTTTTCCATCCAACTCCCCCTCCAGATAATTGCAGGCTGCTGCTGCCAGAATTTTCATTCCCACGGGAATAGCTTTCTCGTCAATATCAAATAAAGAACCGTGGGCGGAACAGGTTGTTCGCTCGTCAGAACCAGTACCCAACCTGAACAAAACAGAAGGTACCATTCGGGAAAAATAAGCAAAATCTTCCCCACCCATGGAAGGGACCAGGTCCCTATTGACCCGGAAACCTTCCCCCAATTCTATTACTGCATCTTCCAGTAAATCAGCCATCTCCCCGTCGTTAAAAAGTGCGGGATAGCTCGGGGTAATATTCAGACAGTACGAACCACCAAAAGCAGAAGTCACTCCCTTCAAGACCTGGTCAAGCAGTCGGTACATTTCTTCCCGAATTTCATCGGAGCGGGTTCGGAGTGTCCCCTCCATCCTTACCTTCTCTGGGATAACATTGCGCCGATATCCTCCCTCAATCTTACCGAAGGTCAGGACAACATCTTCACAGGGATCAGTCATCCGACTTACAATCTGCTGCATAGCAACGATGGCCTGTCCACATATAGTCAGGGCATCTACCCCGGTATGGGGGCGTGCTCCATGCCCCCCCTTTCCCTTGATGGTCACATTTATTTCATCGGCATTGGCATTAATGGGGCCTGTCCCCAGGCCAATTTCACCCGGGGGATAGGAGGAATCAACATGAAGGGCAAAAGCAGCATTAACCAGGGGATTTTCCATAACCCCCTCTTCAATCATCGGTGCTGCTCCTCCCGGTCCTTCCTCAGCAGGTTGAAAAACAAATTTGACATTACCCCGAAGGTTTTTGCGCACCCCGCTCAAGATTCGGGCTGCACCTAGCAGGATAGCAGTATGGGCATCATGTCCACAGGCATGCATTACCCCTTCAACCCTGGAAGCGTAATCAACCTCCTTTTTATCCTGAATGGGGAGAGCATCCATATCTGCCCGCAGCAAAATAGTGGGGCCTTCCAGCTCCCCTCTCAGCAGGCCAACCACACCGGTTTGGGCTACACCAGTCTTAACCTCCAGCCCCAGTTCCCCCAGCTCTGCAGCAACAAGTTCTGCGGTTTTTTTCTCGGCAAAACCCAATTCGGGGTTCCGGTGCAAATATCTTCTCAGTTCAATTATTTCATCAGCATGGTTGTGGGCAAGATCGTTTATTTTTTTTATCAGTTCCCCGTCCATTGGCGCATCTCCTTTGCCACCTTTTTAAATTCAAAACAAGTTTTAATTTTTCCAACTGCATCTCCCCGGCGGTTTTTGATCACGGGTAACCGGTATTTCTCGAGTTGTTGTTTCTCATCATCATCCAAAATTTCCAGTGCATCCAGAATATGAAATACAATTGTTCCCAGGCCCCGGCTATTACCATCTTCAATTTTTATGGCCAGACCCTGGTCCCGTTCTTTTAAACCAATGCAGTAAACACCCTCCGCACCGCCTTTGGATATTAACTTGCCTCTGGTAGCCTCCATCAGGTCGGTACAGAGCCGATTTCTTCCCGCAACCATGTATGGCTCATTTACCATGGCCTGGGAAACTCTTTCAGCAGCCTCCTGATAGGAGGCAGGGAGGCTCTGAGGATGGGCAAGTCGGGCAAAAAGAAAGGCCATTTTTTCCACCGGAAAACCAAAAACAACAACCCCGCAACCATCAATACCTATATCAACTTCTCGGGTAGAAAGTTCAGTAAGCTCCGCTATTGTTTCGTGCATTAGCTGCTGTAGTGGGTGTTCGGCCCGTACATATCCCTCTGTTGGCCAGCCCATGTGCTGGCACAAAAGCAGCATTCCAGCATGTTTACCCGAGCAATTGCTATAAATAGGTGATACTTCTTCTCCCCGGGCCATTAAAGCCCTCGCTGATTCTCTGTCATACGGTAGATGAGTCCCGCATTCCAGATCTTCCTCGCTTAATCCCGCTTTCTTTAAAATTCCACGTGCCGTTTCAACGTGGATATCCTCACCATTATGGGAAGCACACATCAAAGCCAGTTCTCGGTCGGTAAGATCATATTTTTCTGCCGCTCCGAGCACCAACAGGGGAAGAACCTGTGCGGGTTTTGCTGAAGACCTGATATATGTTTTCCCCGCGGGCAAACCCATTTTGGCCCGCAGATTTCCTTCCGTGTCAACCAGGGCAACTACCCCCCGGTGGCTGGATTCAACTAGTGGGCCTCGAACCACATTTACTAAAGGAACTGTTACCATTATACTCCTCCTCATTTCAATGGAAATTAAAAAAAGTTGCTTCTATTCTGGAACATGTGAACAAAAATATAAACCTCAAGCGGTTAACTCAAGGTTCATAAGTCAATCAAGCCCAGGCTTATTTCCAGGGCAGTATTGACCCGGCTCATAATCTCAGGGTCAAGGTGAGCCACCTGGCGCTGTAATCTTTTTTTATCAATAGTTCGTACCTGTTCCAGGAGGATTACAGAATCCACTTCCAGGTTGCTTTCATGGGTTTTTATTTCAACATGTGTTGGTAATTTGGCTTTCTTAATACGGGAGGTAATTGCGGCAATAATAACCGTTGGGCTGTATTTATTACCAATATCGTTCTGAACCACGAGAACCGGCCTGACTCCTCCCTGCTCGGACCCGATCACCGGATTCAGGTCCGCATAAAAGACGTCTCCTCTACGAACCACGACTGCCATCACTATCCACCAGACCTTGCTCGTATTTCTCCAAAATCCTCAATTCATCCCTGCAGTTGTGGTCTTGAGTAACCTGGAGATTAAAGTCAGCCATCTCACTGTAACCCCGTTTCATTTTTTCTCGCAGTTCTCGCCGGCGAAGGTCAGCCAAATAAAGCCTCATTGCTTCGCGGATAAACTGACTCCTGTTTCCATTTTCCTGCTGTACAAGCCAGTCAACTTCATCCAAAAGGCTTTCCGGCAAACTGACCATCACCCGCTTTAGATTATCCATAATAATCTCCTCCCGATTCAGTATGTTTTGGTTAAACAAAAAGAAATAGTTTACCACTTTTAGAGTTCAACTATTGCTTCAGGAGAAAAAAGTATAGCTTTCGATATATATGTTTTTATACATCAAAGGAAATATTCCTGCCCAAAAATCGGGGAATATTGTCGGAATTTTTATCCCGACAGGATTTCCCTCCTTTTTTAAGGTATTTCCTCAAATTTTAGCCTTCTTCCTATCCAAACCCCAAAAGCAGCCCCAAACAGCCTTTCAGCCCATTAAGGCCTCACAAAACGGGGCACCCGCTTATTGATCATGCAGACCACTTCGTAATTAATGGTGTCCAGTTTGCCGGCTATTTCGTCTGCAGTTATTTCCTGTTTCCCCTGCCTGCCAATTAATACCGCTTCATCCCCAAGTTTGGCCTCGGGGATGTCGGTAACATCAACCACAAACTGGTCCATACAGACCCTGCCTCGAACCGGGGCTCGTTTCCCTCTGACCAAAATCTCGCCCTGGTTGGAAAGCAGCCGGTTAAAACCGTCAGCATATCCGAGAGGCAGAAGGGCCAGGCGCTCCTTACCCGAAGTAGCATATGTCCTACCGTAACTGATATAACTTCCCGGAGGCATTTCTTTTATCTGGACCAGCCTTGCTTTCCACTCCAGGACTGGCTTCAGGTTAACGGCTTTTTTATCTACATCACCCGAAGGCCAGAGGCCGTAGGTCATAATTCCTGGCCGAACCATATCCAGCGCCATCTCAGGGAGGTCTATTACAGTAGCACTGTTGGCAATATGTCGCAGGGGAATATCAATGCCCCTTTCCTTTAGAGTTGAGCTGACCTCCTCAAAAAGTTTAAACTGCAGGCGAGAATACTCCTTATCCGTTTCATCTGCAGAGGACATATGGGACATTAAACCTTCCAGCTCCAGCCCATCCATACTGCTGACCTTCTGGACCAGTTCCAGGGCCTTCTCGGGGACAGGACCAAGCCTCCCCATTCCAGTATCCACTTTAACATGAACTTTTGCAGTTTTTCCCAGGGTACGGGCTCTTTTAGCAACCTCCCGAGCAATGGATTCATTGCCCAGGGTAAGGATTATTTCATTTTCCAGGGCAGCATCGATTTGTGATGGGACAAATCCGCTCATGGCATGGATGGGGACTTCCAGTCCTCCCCTCCGGAGCTCCACCCCTTCCTCAATCAACGCAACTCCCAGGCGGTCAGCCCCAGCTTCAACGGCCTGAAAGGCAAGGGGCAAACTTCCATGTCCATAAGCATCGGCCTTAACAACTGCCATTAGTAGAGGCCCATTTCCGATTCTTTCCCGCACCTGCTGCAGATTATGGGCATACCTTTCCAGAAATATTTCCACCCAAACTGGTCTATTTAGTAAGTCCATTTTTTATCAATCCTCCTGTATTTCCTTCCAGGCGGGGGCCAGAAATTCTACCAGGTCTCCGGCATTGATTCCGTAAATTCCTTTTTCGGCAACGGCAAGGTCTCCGGCCCTACCGTGCAGATAAACTCCCATGGCAACTGCTTCAGTCAGAGAGATGTTTTGCCCCATAATCCCCGCAATTACGCCGGTTAAAACATCCCCCGCCCCCGCTGTTGCCAGACCTGGATTGCCCGAAGTGTTAACAAAAACATTACCATCGGGGAGGGCAACAAGGGTATGGGGACCCTTAAGAACCAGGATAACCTCCCATTCCCGGGCAAAAGCCCTGGCCACTTCAAATGGTACTTCAAGAACCTCTTCCTTGGAAACTCCAAGCAATCTGGCCATTTCTCCATAGTGAGGAGTCAGGATGGTTTTTGCCCGCCGGTCTTTCAATATTCTTGGACCGGGTAAGGCATTGATCCCATCAGCATCGAGAATAACTGGCAGGTGGGATTCTTTTAGGATTCCGGCAACAAGCTCTTCAATTCCCTCTCCCCCACCCAGGCCGGGGCCAAGAACAAGAAAATCGTTGCTTTTACTCCTTTCCATTACCTGCTCCAGGGCTGCACTTCCCAGGAGCCCGGGAGTGCTTTCGGAAAGGGGACAGCTGATTACTTCTGTTGCTTTAATCTCAATTATATCATTCAGGCTGGCGGGAACCCCCAGAGTGACCACCCCTGCCCCTGAACGAAAAGCAGCCTGGGCAGCCAGTAAAGGTGCTCCCGTCATCCCCCTGGAGCCACCGACAATTAAAATCCGGCCGCAGCTTCCCTTGTATGCCTCAATTGAGCGGCGGGGATAGTGCTGGCAGGCCCATTTTTTTTCCAGCATTACGGCGTTGGTAGGAGCTTCTTCAACAATATAATGGGGTATACCAATGTCGATTATCTCAACTTTCCCACTGTAAACACAGCCGGGATAAACCTGGAGGCCGATTTTGGGCAGGCCAAAAGTAACTGTAACATTGGCCTCAACAGCCTGGCCCAGAATTCTTCCGGTAGTGCTGTCCAATCCCGAGGGAATATCCACACTCAAAACCGGCGTTTCCTGGCTGTTGATAAAGCTTATGGCCTCACCTGCAATACCCCTGACTTCTCCTTTAAGCCCTGTTCCCAGCAGGGCGTCAATAATAAGGTCATATTCACGGTCCCTTATCGCCTGCCAGAGGGTCTCGTCGTCCTTTAAGGCTATGACTTCCAGGCCAATATTTCCCAGTATACGATAGTTTGCAGCCGCTTCTCCTTCTTCTTCTGGAACCTCCCCTACCAGGAAAACATGCACGAGATAACCCCTGTGAGCAAGTAATCTGGCGGCAACAAACCCATCTCCCCCATTATTGCCCGAACCGCAGAGGATCATAACCTGATCCTTCCCTGGACCAAGCATAGCTTCAGCACAATCGGCAACTCCCAATCCTGCCTTTTCCATGAGAATTGCCCCGGGTATCCCTGCTTCTTCAATGGTCCTTCGATCTATTTCAGCCATTGTTTCCCCGGTAACAAGTTTCACTTTACCCAACCTCCTTCGAAATAATCACCATGGCTACAGCCCAACTGCGTTCGTGGGAAAGGGAAAGCTTGATGTCCCCATCCGGCACCCACATACCATCTGTAGACCTGATTTCGGGTCCATCCGTTCCTGGCAAAATTTCTACCTCCTGCCAGCCAGGCCTTTTTCCAAGAGGTAAAGCCTTGGCCAGGGCTTCTTTGGCTGCGAATCTGGCAGCAAGGTGTTCAGCGGGGTTTTTCTTCCTCAAGCAGTATTCAACCTCTCCAGGGGTAAAAATTTTCTGCAAAAACCGCTTCCCGTGCTTATCATAAATTGCGGCGACCCTTTCAACCGAAACAATATCAACTCCAATTCCATCAATCAATGGACATCCACCTCATTCAACAGTAACACTTTTGGCCAGGTTGCGGGGCTGGTCAATCGGACAACCCCTCAATTCAGCAGTATAAAACGAAAGAAGTTGTAAGGGAACGGTTGCCAGCAGCGGGGTCAGCATATCTTCTGTGCTGGGAACAGTCATGATAAAATCAACTTCCCCTTCCAGGCGCTGGGCCAGCTTTTCTTGAGTTATGCCCAGCACATACCCACCACGGGCCCTGATTTCCTGAACGTTGCTGATCATCTTTTCCAGGAGTTTTTCCTGGGTTAAAAGGGCAACCACAGGAATACCCTCTTCGATCAGAGCCAGAGTCCCGTGTTTTAGTTCTCCGGCCGCATAGGCCTCGGCATGAATATAGGAGATTTCTTTTAACTTAAGAGCTCCTTCCAGGGCAAGGCTGAAATCAAGTCCTCTCCCAACGAAAAATGCGTTTTCCCAGCGAGAAAGGTATTCTGAAGCCTCTCGTACAGCCTTATCTCCTTTTTGCAGGACCTTTTCCAGCTGCGCGGGAATCCCCCGCAGCAACCGCAACAACTCCTTCAGGTTTTCCTGGTCAACATTTCCCTGGCCCATTTTTAAAGCCAGCAGGTAAAAAGCAGCAACCATATTCAGGTAGGCTTTAGTAGAAGCAACGGCAATTTCCGGTCCTGCCTTGATATAAATGACATCATCAGCTTCCCTGGAAATTGTGCTACCCTTAACATTAATGATCCCCAGAGTTTGGGCATTTTTTTCCCGGGCGTAGCGGAGGGCAGCCAGTGTATCAGCGGTTTCACCCGACTGGGTGACAACAATAACCAGGGATTCTTCTCCTACAAGGGGGGACCGATATCGAAATTCTGATGCCATATCCACTTCCACAGGGATTCCGGTCGTCCTCTCCAGGAGAGCTTTCCCGATTAAGCCTGAATGATAGGCTGTCCCACAGGCAACAACAAAAATTCGATTAATTTTTTCGAGTCTTTCCAGGATGGAAGCAATCTGAGGGAGTTCTAAGCCCGATCCCTGGAGGGGGTCGGAAAGCAACCTGCGCAATACATCGGGTTGTTCGTGAATTTCTTTAAGCATATAGTGGGAAAAGCCCTTCTTCTCTGCCATTTCCGGGTCCCAGTCAATCTCTTCAATTTCTTTCTGTATTTGAACCCCATGGGAATCGAAAACCCGGAAATTAGTCCTGTTCAATTCTGCCATTTCCCCGTCCTCCAGGATCAGGACTCTCCGGGTATAGGGGAGAAGGGCGGGAATATCCGAGGCAAGGAAAAATTCCCCATCACCAATTCCCAGAATAAGGGGGCTGTCATGGCGGTATGCTACAATCTGTTCGGGGCTTTCACAATTAATCACGGCAATGGCATAAGAACCCTCCAGTTCTTTTGTAGCCCTCCGGACTGCCTTAACCAGGTCCCCCTGGAAAAATTTTTCAACAAGGTGGACCACAACTTCCGTATCTGTTTCCGAGCTAAAAAAATGCCCTTCCTCTTCCAGTTTCCTCTTAATTTCCTGGAAATTTTCGATAATCCCATTATGGACAAGGGCAAGTCTTCCCCTGCAATCAAGGTGGGGATGGGCATTGGCATCAGAGGGTTTTCCGTGTGTTGCCCACCGGGTATGACCAAGGCCAATCCTTCCCTGGAAGTTTTCATTTTTCAGTTTCTCACCTAAAACCTCCAGGTTGCCCTGGGATTTGCGAAGCTGCATTTCATTCCCTTCAATTATTGCAACCCCTGCAGAATCATATCCCCTGTATTCCAGTTTTTTTAAACCATCGAACAGTATAGGAAAAGCTCCCCTGGAGCCTATATAACCAACAATTCCACACATAATTTCTCCCCTTCCTTAATAAACTGCATTAGCCACCTGCCGCCCCCTTTGCCTTACAATCACTTGCAAGTTTTAAGAAACGGCTAAAGACCGGTGGCAGGTCTAGAGGCACCCGCCGATAATTCGATTAACCTCTTCCTCGTCAACTTGGCCTAGCCAAGCCCAGGCGCTTTTTTAGCCGAGCTCCTCCTCAATTGTCCTGCTTACATCGTCCAGAATTCCACCAAGAAATTTTCCTTCTTTTCCTTCAACCATTACCCTGATCACGGGCTCAGTACCCGATGCCCGAACCAGAATTCTTCCCTCCTCACCGAATTGTTTTTCTGCCCTTGCTATCACCTCCTGAATCCTCTGGTTTTCCTTCCATTCCTTACTCCTTACTTTCACATTACGAAGCAACTGGGGCCAGGGTTTCATTATCCCGGCCAGTTGCGATAAACTGCCTTTTTCCGAAAGCACCACATTGCCCAGCATAATTGAGGTTAGAATGCCATCGCCCGTTGTATTTTCATTGAGGAAAATAATATGCCCTGATTTTTCTCCTCCCAGGATTAAATTATTCCCCTTTAATCCTTCCAGGACATAGCGATCACCATTCTGGGTTAAAACCAGTTCTCCCCCATGTTTTTGCAGGGCCTCTTTCAAACCCTGATTGCTGTATCTTGTTGCTACAAGGGTTTTATTTACAAGCAATCCCTTTTTCAGGAGATGGCAGCCACAAATGGCCATAATATAATCCCCATCCAGTTCATTTCCCTTTTCGTCAAGGGCAATTACCCGGTCAGCATCCCCATCAAAGGCAAAACCAAAATCTGCGCCGGTCTCCTGCATTACTTTCTGGATGGCCTGGGTATGAGTCGAGCCGCAATTTGAGTTTATTTTTTCCCCGGCTGGAGAATCGTGAAGGCTGATTACCTCCGCCCCAAGGCTTTCCCAGACCCGGGGAGCAATTTCCCAGGCCGCACCATATGCGGTATCCAGAACCACTGAAAAATCACTGAAGTCTCCCTGAGCCCTGCTGCATAAAAATTCCAGGTACTCCTCTTTTAAGTGGGGAGCGTCTACCTTCCTGCCCACTTCCCTGCCTTCTGGTCGGGCGGTGTTATCTCCATTTTCCATTAAGTTTTCTACGTGGTCTTCCTGGTCATCCGTTAATTTATTCCCATCCTGATTAAAAAACTTAATTCCGTTATCAGCAATGGGGTTGTGGGAAGCGGAAATCATTACCCCTCCACAAAAATCCCCTCTGCGGGTTAAGTATGCAACAGCAGGAGTGGGTATTATTCCCCCCAGGTAAACGTCAAGACCGGCAGCAGTAAGGCCTGCTACAAGGGCTGATTCCAGCATATCTCCCGAAAGCCTTGTGTCCCTTCCAATCAGAACCTTCCCTCTGGAGTTCTGCTTATTTTGGTTTAATAAGTACCGTCCTCCTGCAAACCCAAGTTTCAAAGCAAGTTCGGGAGTTAATTCTCTATTGGCAACACCCCGAACGCCATCTGTTCCGAATATTGAAGCCATAAGCGGTTCACCCTTTCCAGAATCAATAATATTGGTTGGCTTCCCCCTGGAAAATTTTCCGGGGAAATTGCGAAAATAATTCCCGCCTTATTAAACAAAAACCAGCGGGGAACTTCCCATCATTGCAACGTGGAGAAAACAGAAACAAAAATTAAGTTCCTTAATTCCTGACGGAAGCAGAGCAGGGGGCCTTCCAAAACTGACAATAAATGATAACCCAAAAATCTGGCTTCGACAACATTTGGAGAAAAATTTCCTTAACCAGAAAAGACCAGCCCGCTATGACCTTGATAGCCCGGTTACTGTTCCTTCTCCCTGACTCGAACCTGGATACTCTCGGGGGAAACATAATCGATTTCCCAACCCTGGGGATTATCAAGGACCACTGGAAACAAGTATTCCCCTGGAACTGCATACCCCAGGTCCAGAAATGCTCCAAGGTAATTCTGAAGTTCTTCCTCGGAAGAATCCGGGTCAATAATTCCCACCCTTACCTTTTCGGGCAGCAAATTGGTTTCCAGGCCTTCAGAGAGGTTTTCAACCTGCAGGGGGATACTGATAACCTTCCTTTCGGGATCATTATCAACAAGTCCAAAAATTGGCCACCCCAGACCACTAACATATAGCCAGAGGAGTAGGGCAAGTAAAAGGGCTGTTAATTTTAACTTCCTGTCCTCGGTCATACATTAACCCTCCACTGACGGAAAATATTCTTTTCGTCAAGCACCCTTTTCATTTCCTTTTCCAGTTTTTCCTTCAGGCTATCCTGGTCAAAAAAGCGGCGCATCCTTCCGGAATCAATCAGGCTTACAGTTCCGGTTTCTTCAGAAATAACCAGGGCAAGAGCATCTGAATGCTCAGTAATTCCAATGCCTGCCCGGTGCCTTGTCCCCACAGGTCCTTTCATTTTGCTTGTTTCTGCCAGTGGAAGCACACAGGAAGCCGCTTTTATTCTTCCATTGCTGATTATTACTGCTCCATCATGCAGGGGGTTTTGTGGAGAAAACAGCCCCACAAGCAAATTGGCAGAAATTTCACTATCCAGCATTGTCCCCTCTTCAATATAATCCTTTAATCCGGTTTCTCTCTCTATTACGATTATTCCTCCCCAGCCCTTTTCGGAGAGAGTAAACGAAGCCGAGGCAATTTCTCTGCTCGTCCTTTCTCGGTCTACTGCTCCGGGATTGAAAAATCTTCCCCGGCCAAGGTGTTCGAGAGCCCGGCGAAGTTCAGGCTGAAAAACAATGGGCAGGGCAACAACCAAAAAGGTCATTACATTCCGGAGTATCCAGCTGATGGTTGTAAAACCCAGCCAGTCACTAACCAGGGCGGTAATAAACAGGACAACCAGCCCCTTGAGTAGTTCTACCGCCCTGGTTCCCTTGATAAGCAGAATCAGTCGGTAGAAAACATAGGCCACAATTAAAATATCAATAATATCCCTGATGGCAGCAGTCCAGAACATAAGCACCCTTCTCCTTTGAATATTATTTCCACATGGTTACTAAAAAGTCCTTTCCAGAAGGGAAATCAACCCCCGATGTCTAAGCTTTTCTTTGAGGTGAAAAAATGGTCAAAATAACTCAACATTCACTCTGGAATATAAAAGACATAATAATCCTGCAGTTTATTTTCTTCCTTACCCGGGAACTGTCCCTCTGGGCCCATGAGGTTCTGGTTGAAGGAGAACACTTTATCGGCTTTTTGTTCCCAGTCGGGGGATATCTTATCTTTTTTGGGATTGTTTTTTTCTGGCTCTTTTTCTTGTACGAAGTCCCCCCTCCTTACCTTGGTTTGACCCTGGAAAAATTAAAAACTGGGGCTGTCCTAGGCCTGAAACTGGGCATACCCATGGTTCTGCTTGCTATTTTCCTGATCAATTACCCTCTTACGGCAGGGGAGAGCCCACCGGATTTTTCCCCTGTTTTCTCCATTGGTGGTGCTGAAGATTTACCGGTATCCTTCCTCTACCTTATCGGCTACAGTGCCCTCTTTTTCCTCCCTGCCCTGGGAACAGAGCTTTATTTTCGAGCCATAATCGGGGGTTACTTTCACCGCAAGTGGGGAACCTTCAGCGGAGCCTTCCTGAGCTCAGTTTTTTTTGCAATCTTCTGGGGTCCCCTCCATTCCGGGTGGCCAATATTTCATTTTGTTCTTGCCCTCGGCCTCTACTACTGCTATATCAGTCGGGAAAGCCTTTGGCCGGGTGTAGTTTACCTGACCCTGGTTAAAGCCGGGCTAACCGTGTATGCAGTGGGATGGGAATATTTTTCCATGTAAAAAGGCGGGGCTCAAATTGGCCCCGCCTTTTTTTAAACAAGCTTTAGCTCTCTGCCGATTTTCTTGAATTTCTCCAGGGCAAAGTCAAGGTCGGATTTACTGTGAGTAGCAGAGATCATAACCCTGATCCTGGCCTTCCCCCTGGGCACCAGGGGGAAACCAATAGACTGGGCGAAAATTTTCTCCTCCAGGAGGCGTTTGCTGAATTCCGCGGCCTGGTGGGCCTCTCCAATCATTACCGGAGTAATTGGAGTTTCCGTCACGCCTGTATCCAGGCCAATCTCTTTGATTCCTTTCTGGAAGTAGCGGGCATTATCCCAGAGTTTTTCTACCAGTTCATCACTTTCGGAAAGAATCCGAACGGCTTCCAGCGTGGCTGCAGTATCGGGAACTGTCAGGGCAGAACTGAAGGTAAAAGGTCTACCCTTCTGGATAATGTATTCGATTAGTTCCCTGCTCCCTGCAATTACCCCTCCCATAACACCCAAAGCCTTGGAAAAGGTACCCACTTCGACATCTACCCGGCCATGGAGATCAAAGTGATCAACTATTCCCCGCCCGGAACGCCCAACAACTCCTTCGCCATGAGCGTCGTCAACAAAGGTCATTGCTCCATACTTTTCGGCCAGTTCAACTATTTCCGGCAGGGGGGCAATATCCCCATCCATACTGAAAACCCCGTCTGTTATAATGAGTTTTTTCCCTTCAGGGGTTTCCTGGAGAACCTTCTCCAGTCCTTCCATGTCGTTGTGGGGATAAACTTTTTTGTTTGCTCTGCTCAGGCGGGAGCCATCAATTATACTGGCATGGTTGAGTTCATCACTGATAATGGTATCGCCCTTTTCGGCCAGAGCGGGGATGGCAGCAAGATTTGCGCAAAATCCTGATTGAAGGACCAGGGTTGCCTCAGCCCCTTTGAATTCTGCCAGTTCCTTTTCCAGTTCCTCGTGAATTGTCATTGTTCCGGCAATTGGCCGGACTGCACCCGGCCCTACTCCGTACCTATCGATTGCTTTTTTCGCAGCCTCTTTTATCCTATCATGGGCTGCAAAACCAAGATAATTATTTGAACAGAAATTAAGGACTTTCTCTCCTTTAATCTGCACCCATGCTCCCTGAGAACTTTCAAGGGTCTTAATTTCCTTGTAAAGCCCTTCCTCCTTTAATTTCTGCAGTTCCTGACCGATAAAATCCATTTTTCCATCTGTCATCTTGGATCCTCCTTACGGGTATAGAATCACTTTGCCACAAGAACCGGAAAGAACCAGTTCAAAGGCTTCTTCAAATTCTTCAAAAGAAAAGGAGTGAGTTACAAGGGGTTTTAAATCCAGCCCTGATGTTAAAAGGGCTTCCATCTTGTACCAGGTGTCAAACATCAATCTCCCGTTTATTCCGTAGAGTTTTGCCCCCTTGAAAACAAGTCCGTCATTAATATCAAGGCTAACATTGCCATCTGTAATTCCCAGAAGTGAAATCCATCCCCCTTTGCGCAGGGCCTTAAAGCCGTCGTTGATGGCCTTCTCCTTTCCTGCCATTTCCAGGAAAACATCAGCCCCCAGGCCTCTGGTTTCTTTTAAAACTTCCTGAACAAAGCCCGTTTCTGTAACGTTATAGGCAAAATCAGCCCCCAGTTTGCGAGCAAGGTCCAGGCGATAAGGGTTAACATCCGTTACAAAAATCTTTTTAGCCCCTGCAAACCGGCAGATAGCAACTGCAGCCAGACCAATGGGCCCACATCCAGTTATTAAAATATTGTTCCCAACAACTTCATCAATAAGAGCCGCATGGACTGCATTGCCTACCGGATCCTGGATGGCAGCAATATCCTCGGGAACAGAGGGGTCCATCACCCATATGTTCTCTGCAGGGACCCGTACAAATTCCGCAAAACAACCATCGGTATCAACCCCGATAATCTCCACGTCCTGGCAGATATGTCCCTGGCCTGTTCGGCAGAAAAAACATTTCCCGCAAATAAAGTGGCCTTCAGCTGATACAACGGTCCCTTTTTGCAGGTCCTCTACCCCTGGTCCGACCTCAACTATTTCCCCGCAGAACTCGTGGCCAAAAATCAGGGGGGGTTTTATTCTAGCGTCAGCCCACTGGTCCCAGGAATAAATATGTGCATCCGTGCCACAAATTGCCGCAGCCTTCACCTTTACCAGAACTTCCCCGGCCTTAATCTTGGGGATGGGCACCTGTTCCAGGGAAGCTCCGGCCGAAGCATTTTTCTTCATCAGTGCTTTCATTGTTGTTGCCAAAAAAGATCACTCCTCACCTCATAATATTGATGCAAGAAGGCAAACCATTCGGGATGCATTGCCTTGAAATCACAATTCCCTCTGCATATAATTACGGTAAAAAAGGTTCAAACCCTTTAATAAGTTTTGCAACTGGAAACAGGATTTTTTTGATTTTTAGTTAATAAGATAAATTATAACCTGCAAAAAGGAGGCTGTTATGGACTATAATTCTTTAGGTAGATCTGGGTTAAAGGTCAGTGCCCTCGGCCTGGGCTCTTCGCAGTACAGTTTTTTCTGCCAGCATGACAACCTGCATACTATTTGGGAATGCCTTGAAGCAGCACTGAATGGAGGAATTAATTATATTGACACTTCCGAACAGTATGGCCTGGGTAAGGCCGAACTAATTATTGGGGAACTTATGCGCTATGTACCCCGGGACCAGTTCATTATCGGCACCAAGGTAATGTACGGGGGAACCAAGCCAAGCCAGAAAGGACTTAACCATAAGCACATCGTTGATGGCCTTCATAATAGCCTGCGTCGGCTGCGAACTGATTATGTAGACATCCTTTACTGCCATGGTTACGATCCTGATACTTCAATCCATGAAACAGTGCGGGCCATGGACCACCTGGTCCACGAAGGAAAAATTCGCTACTGGGGAACTTCGGAATGGTCGCGAAGTCAGATCGAGAAGGCTTACAATGCTGCCCGGGAGTTAAACGCAGTCCCTCCACTGGTCGAGCAGGTTAAGTATAACATCTTTTCCCGAAAAAGGGTTGAAGAGGAATATGCCCCCCTGTATCCCAAATATGGTATGGGGTTAACTACCTATTATGCCCTTTATGCAGGCGTCCTTACTGGAAAATACCAGGAGGGCATCCCCAAGGGAAGTCGCATCGGTAAATTCCAGTGGCTTTCCCAGGAAGGTTACCTGGAAGAAAAGAATCTAAAAATAATCGATGAATTAAAAGAAATTGCCCATAACCTTGATAGTTCACTGTCAAAGCTTGCTGTTGCTTGGTGTTTAAAAAATCAAAAGGTTAATTCCGTTGTTTTTGGTGCCACCAACAAGGATCAAATTGAAGAAAATATCAAAGCTGTTTCTGTTAAGGAAAAAATAACTGAAGACATCATGACCAGGATCACCAGGGCGGTGAAAAAATTTGGATAAAAAAACCCTGCAGTTCAACAACTGCAGGGTTTTTTCTTTATTGGAAAAGCCGCTTCAGGATAAGGTCTTTAAGATTCGGTTCTCCAATTTCCTGCAATTCGTACCGAACCCTGTAGGCTGGTTTATCAATTTTCACCAGCCGCCGCAGGTCAATGGGAGTCCCAATTAAAACTGCATCAGCTTCGGCCCGGGCAATTGTTTCCTCAAGTTCATCCATCTGATTTCGCCCGTAGCCCATTGCTGGCAAAATATCGGAAAGGTGGTTGTACTTATCAAAAGTATCAACTAATGAACCAACAGCGTATGGGCGGGGATCAACAAGTTCTTTTGCTCCATACTTGCGAGCGGCAATAGCTCCCGCTCCATAAGCCATGTTTCCATGGGTCAGTGTTGGACCATCCTCTACTACCAGGATCCTCTTTCCGCTTAGCTCCTGAGAATTTTCCACAAAAATGGGGGAGGCTGCCTCTACAACAATTGCATCAGGGTTGGCCTTACGGACATTGACCCGCACCTGTTCAACTTTTTCGGGGTAGCTGGTTTCGATCTTGTTAATCACCACCACATCAGCCATGCGCAGATTTGTTTCACCAGGATAGTAGGACAGTTCGTCGCCAGGCCTGTGGGGATCAACCAGGGTAATGAACAGGTCGGGACGGAAGAAGGGCAGGTCATTATTCCCTCCATCCCAGAGAATAACATCTGCTTCTTTTTCGGCTTCTTTCAGGATTTCCTGATAATCAACACCTGCAAAAACAACAAAACCATTGTCAATATGGGGTTCATATTCTTCTCGTTCTTCAATGGTGCAGTCGTGCTTATCCAGGTCATCATAATCAGCAAATCGCTGGCAGGTTTGTTTGGCCAGGTCGCCATAGGGCATTGGATGGCGGATTATAACTACTTTTTTCCCTTCGTCCTGCATTATCTTTGCTACCCGGCGAGTTGTCTGGCTCTTGCCAACTCCAGTTCTGACAGCACAGACAGCAACTACAGGAACATTGGCCTTCAGCATGGTTGTATCAGGTCCCATTAACCGGAAATCCGCACCGGCAGCCATGGCCACTGAACCTTTGTTCATTACTTCCTGATGAGAAATATCACTGTAAGCAAATACAACCTGGTCAATTTTTTCTTCCTTGATCAGGCGAACCATTTCAGATTCATCATAAATGGGAATCCCATCGGGGTAAAGTGGTCCTGCCAGCGTTCCAGGATACTTTCTACCGTGGATATCCGGTATCTGGGTTGCTGTAAAGGCAACCACCTCATAATTTTCGTTGTCGCGGAAGTAGGTATTAAAATTATGAAAATCCCTCCCGGCTGCTCCCATAATTAGAACTTTTTGTTTCATTTAAGTCCCTCCTCAATTGATTATATTGATGAACTGCCCACAACTGGGGCAGGTGTTTCCCTGTTCAAGATCGATTTCAATTGGAAAACCTCTCTTGATTACCACATAGCCGCACCCTGGACAATAGGTATGCTGATAACGCACATCTGCGATATTTCCCAGGTATACATAGGATAGCTTTTCTCCTGCCAGGTGGTAAAGCTCCTCCAGTTTAGATATGCTGGTAGGAGGTGTGGTAAATTTGAAAGCCGGGAAATAGCGGGACAGGTGGAAGGGGGTCTCTTTTCCCAGGTTTTCGTAAATCCAGTCCACAAGTCTCCCTATTTCAGCATTACTGTCATTAACCCCTGGAATTATCAGGGTGGTAATTTCTACGTGACAGGACCTGGCAAAAAGAACAGTATTTTTCAGAACCCGGTTTAAATTCCCCTGGCAGTAGCGGAAATAGGTTCCCGTTGAAAAGGTTTTGATATCAATATTCACTGCATCTACAAAAGGAAGAATTTCTTCCAGGGGAGCAGGGTTTATATAACCATTGGTAACCAGGACAGTTTTTTGCCCTTTTTCTTTTAGCCGGGGAAGCACCTCCCGCAAAAATTCGTACCACATCAGGGGTTCGGCATAGGTAAAAGCCAGACCAATATTGCCCGGCTTCTGGACGTGAGAAAGCAGGTCCAATCTCGTAATATCCTGTGTCGAAACTTTACCCCTGGCTAAAGCCCAGTTCTGGCAGAAACCACAATTAAAATTACAGCCGAATGTACCTGCTGAAAGAATGAATTTTCCCGGGAAAAAATGATAAAGGGGTTTTTTTTCTATTGGATCAAGGGCAAGGGCAGCCAGTTTACCATAATTAAGGGCAACCACCTTATCACCAATATTCTTTCGAACCCCGCAAAGACCAGTTGAATCAGTATCAAGGAAACAGGAATGGGGACATAATTCGCAGCGGAAACCCTTATCTTCCGGCTTATAAAAGGCTGCTTCCTGCAAGGATTTTTCCTCCCAACATTATTATATTCCCTCTACTTACCAAACTTCCTGCCTGCAACTAAAAAAATATTCACTCCTGTATAAACCTTTCAACTCGAAACCTTTTCAGCAAAAAATCGGAAACCCCGGTCAAACCCGCCTTCATTCTGGCTATTTCCAGCTGCTCTTCCACCGAATTAATTCCTTCCAGGTCCGGAAGCAGGACTCCTTTTTGGCCTCCCTTTTCCACGATCACCCCGTATTCTTTGTGATCAAGTTGATCCATACTTTCAACAGGTTCAGGGGGATGAATTATATCCACGGAAAAAACCAGGTCCTGCAACTCACTCCTGCTCACTGGTGAAAAACGGGGATCTTTAAAGGCAGACTGGATAGCATTCCTGATAATCTCCCGAGCCAGATTTTCCTGTGTGGGTTCCAGGGTTCCAATACAACCGCGCAGGGATCCATCCTGCTTTTTAATTGAAACAAATGCCCCTGCCATGCCCCTATAAAAATTCGATAGCTCCCGGGGAGGTTCCATAATCTCCTTATTTTCCAGGAAATTTTCCACCGCCTCTCTTGCTAGGTCCGGGGGGGGTATATCTTTGGGGGTAAAGTAAGCAACCCCATAACCCACACCAAAAGGTCCTTCATAGGAAAGAACATGGCTAGCCATATCCATTCCAGAAAGGATCCCGGCAAGAATTAAAAGTGGTCGCAGGCCGCACTCACCCGCTTTTTCTATAAGAACAGGATCCAGGTTTTTTAATTCACTTAATTCCCCCTGTTTTACAATTTCCATAACCTTTTGGTCAAACTCTTCTCCTCTTGGGCTGTAACCTGCAGGTGCAGTGGTGGTAAGACGATGAGAAAGGTCTCCGCTGGCAATAACACCAATTCGCCGGGGATATTCCGCAAAAACTCTTTGCAGTGCTTCTCCTATCTCAATCAATTCTCCGTATTTTAGTAATCCAATGTTTATTGGAACAAGTGGAAGATCAACTCCCTGTTCCAGGAGAAAAAAAAGGGGCACCAGGACTCCGTGGTCCAGCCCGGGTGTTATTCTATAACGGCGACAATCTTCCTCCCTTAGCTTACGGAATGGTAAATTCTCACTTTTCATGCTCTTTTCTATCTTTTCACTCAACTCTTCTTCCATTTCAACCGTCATGTTAATCTCCGGTCTGCCAAAAGGGGCAAAAGAACCTTCAAGGGGAGAAACATGGAGGCTGCTAACAACGTCAGAAAAAACCGGACCATGGGGACTGATAGTTACAATAACCTCCACTTCCTCTCGGGCAAAAACCCCGGCCAACTCTTCCATGGACTCCACGGTCTGCCAGACTTTTTTCCTTTCCCCGCCACCAATTTCGGGAATGATAATGGGGGGATGGGGCGCTAAAGCGGCAATTTCCACCGGCATTTTTTTTACCTCCCTGTTCATTTTTAAACCTTTATAACTGCTTTCCCTATTGCAAGGATTTTGACATGGCCGGTTGATTTCCCTGCGTACAAATTAAAATCCTGGCCAGAAATGACCAGGATTGATAATATTCTTAACGTTTGGAGAATTGGGGTGCCTTCCTTGCTTTTTTCAAACCATACTTTTTTCTTTCCTTCATCCGGGGATCCCGGGTGAGCATGCCAGCTTTTTTCAGGGGCACACGATAATCTTCATCGGCCTCTAAAAGAGCCCGGGCAATACCATGCCGAACTGCGCCTGCCTGGCCTGCAATTCCTCCGCCTGTAACCTTTACTACCACATCAAAGTTCCCAGAAGTTCCGGTTATCTCGAGGGGCTGGGTAATCATTTTTTCCAGGGCTTTCCTCTGGAAATATTCGGGGGCAGATTTATCATTAATCTGAATCTCCCCTTTCCCCGGGAGGAGGCGAACTCTGGCTACTGATTCTTTTCTACGACCTGTTCCTATATAATAATCTCTCTGCAAAGTTTATTCCTCCTCTCTATACTTCTGAACTTCAAATTTCTCGGGTTTTTGTCCGGCGTGGGGGTGGTTTTCCCCTCGGTATACTTTCAGCTTTTTGAAAGTCTTCCGGCCCAGTTTGTTCTGGGGAAGCATCCTGCGAACGGCAAGCTCAACCACACGCTCGGGAAACTTTTCTTTCATTTCCTTGTATACAGTTGTTTTCAAACCACCAGGATAGTTTGTATGGTGGTAATAAACTTTATCTTCCCACTTCTTACCTGTAAGAACAACTTTTTCAGCGTTGGTTACCACAACGTAATCCCCCATGTCCAGATGGGGAGTAAAAGCGGGTTTGTGTTTTCCCCTCAGGATTTTGGCAACTTCTGAAGCAAGCCGTCCAAGGGGAACTCCAGTGGCATCAACCACATACCAGGAGCGTTCTATGTCTTCTGCCTTGGGCATATAGGTTTTCATGCAATTTACCTCCAATCTTCGAGGATACTCTACCTTGCCGGGGCCAGGAAAGGAGGAGTTATCCAAAGGATATTTTATTACAATAAGTCCAAACTGTCAAGCCTGCAAAGCTTTCTTCAGTATTCAATCTTCCGCAAAATCAGGCCATAACCAGGAGCTGTTGGTCCTGCCATTCGCCGGTCTTTTGCCTGTAAAATTCTGTTCACAGCCTCCGGGGGAAGCTTCCCCCGCCCGACTTCAATAAGGGTCCCGGTAATATTACGAACCATCTTGTAAAGAAAACCCTGTGACATGAAATCAAGGTGGATTTCATCACCTTTCCTGGAAATATCCAGTCTTTCCAGGTTGCGGACAGTAGTTTTTGCTCCACTGCGGGAAGCACAAAAGGAAGAAAAATCCTGTTCTCCCTGGAGAAAACTGGCTCCTTCTTTCATTGCCTCAATGTCGAGGCGAGAAGGAACAAATAAAACAAACCCGGTCCGCAAAGGGCAGCGGACGTGTCGGTTTAAAATCCTGTAGCGATACCATTTCTGTCGGGCATCTCGTAAGGCGTGGAAATTTTTGCTAACCCTTTCCAGGGACAGGACGGCAACCTCCCTGGGGATATTTCCGTTGATTGCTCCCCTCAATTTCAGGGTTTCTATTTCCTGCCGCAGGGAAAAGTGGAAAACCTGGTTTTCGGCATGCACCCCTGCATCTGTTCGGCCAGCCCCTATTACATGAACTTTTTCCCTGGATATTTGGGCAACAGCTTTTTCCAGCCATTCCTGGATTGTATTTTCCGTATTGGCCTGGCGTTGCCAGCCTGAAAGGTTTCGGCCATCATAGGCAACAGTTCCCCGATATTTAAACATTTCCCCCACCTGCTAAAGAATAATAAAAATAATAATAAAACCTGCCGAGAAACCAAGCGCAGCCCAGTCCCGGGAAAGAAAGCTGAGTTCTTTCATTCTGGTTCGGCCTTCTCCCCCTCGATAACAGCGGGCTTCCATGGCCATTGCCAGATCATCTGCCCGGCGAAATGCACTTAAAAACAGCGGAACCAGCAGTGGAACAAGGCTTTTGGCTCGCCTGAAAATGCTTCCTGATTCAAAATCTGCTCCCCTTGCCTGCTGAGCCTTCATTATCTTATCGGCCTCTTCCAATAGGGTGGGAATAAAGCGGAGGGCTATGGTCATCATCATGGCCAGTTCATGGGCTGGAAGTCCGAATCGGCGGAAGGGATTCAACAAGTATTCAAGGCCATCAGTAAGCTGAATGGGGGAGGTTGTCAGGGTCAAGAGGGAGGTTAAACTTATCAATAGCATTATTCTAACGGCCATAAAAAGACCGGTAAAAAGTCCCTCGCTCTCAATTCTCAAAAAACCCCACTCCAGGAGAACAACACCCCCCCTTGTGAAAAAAAGGTGGATCACAATGGTAAACACCAGGATAAACATAACTGGTTTTAGCCCCCGGATTACAACCTTCCAGGAAAGATGAGAAAAGGCAATTACAGTAATAATATAGGCTCCTGCAACTAAAAAGCCCCAGAATGAACCTATAAAAAACAGGCCGATTACAATCAGCATGGTTATCATTATTTTCATTCTGGGATCCAGGTTATGAATCAGGGAATCCCGCAAGATATACTGCCCCAGAGTTATATTTTTGAGCATCTAAATCCCCTCCAGTGCCGGAGGATTTCTTCTTCCACATCTTCTATGGTAAAGATGTCGGTCCGAACCGGGTAACCACACTTGCGAAGCTGCCAGAGAACCTCGTTAAGGGGAGGTATCTCCAGTCCGATTTCATACAATTCATCCCGCTGTTCAAATATTTCCTGGGGCGATCCGCTTAAAACAATCCGGCCCTGGTTCATCACGAAGAGTTTTTGGGCACGGCGGGCTGCATCTTCCATCCGGTGGGATATTAAAAGGACTGTAATCCCCTGTTCCTCGTTAAGCCAGTTAATCCTGTCCATTAATTTTCTTCTACCCCGGGGATCAAGGCCGGCAATGGGTTCATCCAGAATTAAAAGTTCTGGTTCCATTGCCAGGACACCCGCTATTGCCACTCGCCTTTTCTGCCCCCCCGAGAGACCAAATGGGGAGCGGTCCTTAAGTTCTTCATAGTCAAGCTGCACAAATTCCATTGCCTGCTTAACCTTTTCAGTTATTTCTTTTTCAGGCCAGCCGAGATTCTTGGGGCCAAAGGCAATATCCTTAAAAACAGATTCCTCAAAAAGCTGATGCTCCGGGTACTGAAAAACAAGCCCCACCTTTTTCCTAACCTTGATAGGGCTCTCCCAGTCTCTGATTTCCCGGCCTTCAATCAAGACCTGCCCACTTGTAGGGCGAAGCAGGCCGTTTATGGTCTGGACCAGGGTCGATTTCCCTGACCCTGTATGCCCCACCAGGGCAACAAATTGTCCCTTTTCAATCTCCAGGTTAACTCCTTTAAGAATATCCTCCTCACCTGCCTGGTAACGGTAATGAACATCTTTTAATTCAACAAACATAGCTTCTCCACCAGGCTTTCCGGGGTGAGGATTTCATCAGGAAGAGGCAACCCAGCTTCCCGCAACCTGTAGACCAGGTAAGGGACATCGGGCAATTCCAGATCAGCGGCTTTTATCAATTCCCGGGCTTGAAAAGCTTCCAGGGGTGTGCCCTCCAGGATTTTTTCCCCTTCCTTGAGGATGACAACCCGATCGCAATCAACAATTTCTTCCATGAAGTGAGTAATGTAGATGATGGTTTTCCCTTCGGATCGCAGTTTCTGAATGGTTGCCATAACCTCCTTGCGACCCATGGGGTCAAGCATCGCAGTCGGTTCATCAAAAACAATACAATCTGGGCGCATGGCAAAAATTCCGGCAATTGCAACCCGCTGTTTCTGCCCCCCTGAAAGGTGGTGGGGAGCAGCCTGCCGGAAATCCTCAAGCCCAACCAGGGTTAGAGCTTCATCTACCCTGGCCTTAATTGTGGAAGGTGGCAATCCCAGATTTTCGGGTCCAAAAGCAATCTCTTCCTCGACCATAGTCGCAATCAGCTGGTTGTCCGGATTTTGAAAGACCATTCCTACCTGCTGCCTTATTTCCCAGATCATTTTCTGATTACTTGTATCCAGCCCTGCAACCGTTACAGTACCCTCTGTGGGCTGAAAAAGGCCGTTAAAGAGCTTGGCCAGGGTTGATTTCCCCGACCCGTTGGGACCAATTATGGCTATCATCTCTCCTTCTTCAACGGAAAGATTGATATTCTTCAGGGCTTTAACAGGGGGTTCATCACCCTCAATATAGGTATAAGAGACATCCTTGAGCTCAATAAAAGCCATAATGATCACCTGCTACCGCAAATAGCGGCCTTAAAATTATTCAACCAGTTCCAGGATAGCCATCTCAGCACCGTCCCCCCGACGGGGACCAATTTTTAATACCCGGGTGTAACCTCCCTGGCGTTCAGCAAATTTAGGGCCAATGTTGTCAAAAAGATTGCTTACAGCATGCTTATTCTGCAGGGTTCTGAAGGCAATTCTCCGAGAATGAGGACTGCCGTCCTTGGCCAGGGTTATCATTTTATCGGCTACAGCACTGGCCTCCTTGGCCCGGGCGTGGGTAGTTGTAACCCGGCCATGTTCAATTAAGGAACATACCATGTTGGCCAGCATTGCCTGCCGGTGTGGGCTTGAAATACCTAGTTTTCTGTGAGCCATCTGCCGTTACCTCCCTTACAGTTATTCCGAATCACGCAAAGACAGATTCAGGTTCTCCAGTCTTTCCTTTATTTCATCCAGAGACTTTTTACCAAGATTTCGAACCTTCATCAGTTCTTCTTCTGATTTGCTGGTCAGCTGTTCTACAGTGTTTATTCCAGCGCGTTTAAGGCAATTGGAGGAGCGAACTGAAAGTTCAAGCTCTTCAATTGTTGTCTCCAGGATTTTATCCTTCTCATCTTCTTCTTTTTCAACCATAATCTCAACCTGTCCAGCTTCCTGAGTTAAATCGATAAACAGGTTAAGGTGTTCCTGCAGGATCCTTGCAGCCAAAGCAACTGCTTCTTCTGGATGAATGCTCCCATTGGTCTTGACCTCAAGCTGCAGCCGGTCAAAGTCCGTAACCTGCCCAACCCGGGTATCAGTAACAACAAAGTTAACCCTTTCCACAGGCGAAAAGGAAGCGTCAACGGGGATAATCCCGATTACATGTTCCTGTTCCAGTTTGTGTTCTTCGGCAGAAACATAACCTCTTTTTTTCTCCACAGTAACTTCAAGAAGGAGTTCTGCGTCTTCATTAAGGGTAGCAATATGGAGATCGGGATTTATTATCTCCACATCTCCAGTTGATGAAAATTGTTCTGCCTTCACTTTATCATACCCCGTGGATTCCAGGGTTAAGGTCTGGGGCTCATCCGAAAAAGTCCTTACAACAAGGTTCTTCAAATTAAGGACAATATCAGTTACATCCTCAACCACCCCGGGGATGGTTGAAAACTCGTGGCGAACTCCGTCAATTTTGACAGATGTCACCGCAGCTCCGGGCAGCGAGGAAAGGAGAACACGGCGGAGGGCATTACCAAGGGTAATACCAAAGCCCCGCTCTAATGGGGTAACCACAAACTTTCCGTACGTCGGGGTGCTCTCCACAACCTCAATACGGGGCTTTTCTATTTCTATCATCCATTTCCCCCTCCTTTACTATTAACGGGAGTAATATTCAACAATCAGGTGTTCCTCGAATTCCATGTCAAGATCTTCACGGCGAGGCTCTCCAAGAACCTTTCCAGTAGCTTTTTCCATATCCACTTCCAGCCAGGAAGGAACACCCCGTCCTTCGTTGGTTTCGAGGATCTCCTTGATATGGGCCTGTCCACGACTCTTTTCCTTGATGCTAATTACATCCCCTTCTTTTACCAGGAAGGAAGGAATGTTTACCCTGCGTCCGTTTACAAGAACATGTCCATGCAGGACTATCTGGCGAGCTTCGGGTCTTGAACGAGCAAGATTAAGTCGGAAAACAACATTATCAAGCCGGCTCTCGAGAATTTTCAGGAAGTTTTCTCCTGTAATTCCCTGCTGTCTTTCAGCTTCTTTAAAATACCTTCTAAACTGTTTTTCCTGCAAGCCATAAGTGCGGCGAACTTTTTGTTTTTCTCGCAACTGCAGGCCGTGGTCACTCATTTTGCCACGACGCTCCTGGGTATGTTCACCAGGCTTGCCGGGTCTTTTAGTAATAGCACATTTATCAGAATAGCAGCGCTCTCCCTTGAGATAAAGTTTTGTTCCTTCTCGCCGGCAGAGGCGGCAGACTGCTTTGGTATATCTGGCCATCATTACACCTCCTCTATTGAATTATACACGGCGCCGTTTGGGCGGGCGGCATCCGTTGTGGGGAATTGGAGTTACATCTTTAATCAAACTGACTTCCAGACCTGCGGACTGCAGGGACCTGATCGCAGATTCTCGACCCGCACCGGGGCCTTTAACATAAACTTCTACCTGGGTCAGACCATGCTCCATGGCATCTTTGGCAGCCTTTTCAGCAGCCATCTGGGCAGCAAAAGGAGTGCTCTTCCGGGACCCTTTATAACCCATATTGCCCCCAGAAGCCCAGGAAATTACATTCCCCTCCATATCGGTTAGAGTTACCACTGTATTATTAAAGGTAGACTTGATATGGGCCTGACCGCGTTCTATATTTTTTCTTACTTTTTTCTTGGTTCTTCTACTCCGGGATTTTCCTTTAGACATATATTCTCAACCTCCTTTAGCGACCCCTGCGGATACCAACGGTCTTCTTGGGCCCTTTTCTGGTCCGGGCATTGGTCCTGGTCCTTTGTCCCCGAACGGGAACATTCCGCCGGTGGCGCAGGCCGCGATAACTACCAATATCCATTAACCTTTTAATATTGCCGCGAACTTCCCGCCGCAATTCTCCTTCAACCTGCAATTCCCCAACCTCTTTTCGAAGCTTGGTTATTTCGGCTTCGGTTAGATCTCGAACTCGGGTATCATAATCAATTTCGGCCCTTTCCAGGATTGTCTTTGCAAGAGACTTGCCAATCCCGTATATATAGGTAAGGCCGATTGCAACTCGCTTGTCTCTGGGCAGGTCAACACCTTCTATTCTGGCCATACTTTACCCCCTCTCTATCCTTGACGCTGTTTATGCTTGGGATTTTCACAAATTACAAGCACTTTACCTTTTCGACGAATCACCTTGCACTTATCACAAATGGGCTTTACCGAAGGCCTCACTTTCATTTTACTCCTCGCTCCTTCCTACTTATGACGGTAGGTTATTCTCCCCCGGGTAAGATCGTAAGGGGACAGTTCAACAGTCACCCGATCCCCGGGAAGAATCCGGATAAAATTCATCCTCATTTTACCTGAAACATGGGCCAAAATTTTATGACCATTCTTCAATTCTACCCAAAACATTGCGTTGGGTAAGGGCTCCACAACGGTCCCTTCAACTTCAATAGCCTCTTCTTTAGGCATGGGGCCGGCTAGACCTCCTTATTATTGTGATCTTTTTCCCGCACCTTTTGCAGGGCACCCTCAATTTCCCTGTTGGTTATCCTCATTCCGGCCTTTTCCTTGGCCTGAATTTCCGGGAGGACAACATTGAGGTGATTCAGGTGCTTGGGGTTTTTCTTCTTGGGCTTTTCAACCTTGCGATTATCACCATCCGCCAGATAAAGGCAATTCTGATCCGGCTCACAATCAACCACAACATAAAGTTTTCCCTTGTCTCTCCCGGCTTTGGACTGAACAACCTGGCCCAGCGAGAAATTGCTGGCCATTTAAATCACCTCAAATAAATATTATAACACAGAAAAACCCGATTATGCAATTTAAGGTTCTGTCAGAATCTGCGCAGTATCGCCGTCAATCACAATCGAATCTTCGAAGTGAGCGGAAAGTTTTCCATCTTTCGTGACAACAGTCCACCCATCCTCAAGGGTTTTCACCTTGTAGGTCCCACAATTAACCATGGGCTCAATGGCAAGTGTCATACCCTTTTTCAGGCGCGGGCCCCTGTTGGGAGGGCCAAAATTCGGGATCTGCGGAGCTTCATGCATTGATCTCCCAATTCCATGCCCCACGTAATCCCTGACCACGGAGTACCCATTTTCTTCCACATAACTCTGGATAGCATGGGAGATATCCGTCAGCCTGCCTCCCTCTCTGGCCCGGGCAATCCCTTCCTTCAGACTCTGCATCGTTACTTCAATAAGCCTTTGGGCCTCTTTGCTGATGTTGCCCACGGGCACTGTGCGAGCACAGTCGCCGTAAAACCCATCAATTATGGTTCCTACATCCAGGCTTATAATATCGCCTTCTTTAAGGATCCTGTTCCCGGGAATACCGTGAACAACTTCATCATTAACCGAAGTACAAACACTGGCCGGGAACCCCCGGTATCCCTTGAAAGCCGGGCGGGCACCGTTCCGGGTAATAAACTCTTCGGCAAGACGATCAATTTCAGCCGTTGTTATACCCGGGGCAATAATTTCCGCCATTTTTTCCTGGGCCTGCGCAGCAATTGTGCCAGCTTTTAGCAAAAATTCGATTTCCCGCTGTGATTTGCAGATAATCATTGGACGCCCACAGCTTCTTTCAATTGCTTTTGAACTTCCTCCAGTGGCCCATTGGCATCTATGGTAGTTAGTTTGCCCTGTCTCTGGTAGTAGGTAATAAGCTTCTGGGTTTTGTCCCGGTTCACTTCCAGCCGACGTATCACGGTTTGCTCCCGATCATCCTCCCGTTGAATAAGCTCTCCACCACATTTATCGCATATACCCCTTTGAGCTGGAGGGTTGTGCTCAACGTGATAGGTGGCTCCGCATTTAGAGCATACCCGCCTTCCGGATAACCTTTTTATCAGAACATCTTCCGGGGCAGAAAAAAATATTACTTTTTGCAGCTCCCGGCCCAGTTCCTGCATAATCCGGTCAAGGGCTTCAGCCTGGGCAATAGTTCGGGGAAAACCGTCGAGAATAAACCCGGGCTTTGTATCTTGCTCGGCAAGCCTTTCTTTGACCATTCCACAGGTTACCTCATCTGGAACCAGTTCCCCAGAATCAAGGTATTGCTTGGCCTTTTTCCCGAGTTCGGTTCCCCTGCTAATTGCCTGGCGAAATATATCGCCTGTGGCAATGTGCGGCACTCCCATTTCCCCGGCCAGACTCTCGGCCTGGGTTCCTTTTCCGGTTCCTGGCAATCCCAAGAAAACGATATTCATAACGCCCCTCCTAACGCATAAACCCTTCATAATGGCGCATGAGAAGGTGAGATTCGATTTGCTTCATGGTCTCCAGAGCAACACCCGTTACAATGAGAAGCGATGTTCCGCCGAATTCAATGTTAACCTGGGTTAAAGGGAACATGAAGTTCGGCAAAATTGCCACAATTGCCAGGAAAACTGCTCCAGCCAGGGTTATCCTGGTAAGAATCCGATCCATATAAGAGGCGGTTGAACGACCAGGCCGCAACCCGGGAATAAAACCACCGTATTTCTTAATGTTGTCTGATACTTCCTGGGGATTGAAGGTAATGGCTGTGTAAAAGTAGGTGAAAAAGATAATCATTGCAGCAAAGACACCCATGTAAAGGGCTCCCTCAGGCTGTAGCGCATCTGCCAGGCTCTGGGCCCAACCCCATGGCAATAACTGAGCTATCGTTACGGGGAATGCCAGAACGCTGGAAGCAAAGATAACCGGGATAACACCAGCCTGGTTTACCTTCATCGGAATGTGAGTTGATCTTCCTCCGTAAATCCGACGTCCAACCACCCGCTTCGAATACTGCACAGGGATCCTTCTTTCTCCCTGCTGGACAAAGATTATTGCTGCTACAAGCGCGAGCCCGGCAACAACGAAGATCAGCAGGTTCCAGATGGTAACAGTTCCCAGTTGAAAACGCTCAATTGTATCAAACAAAACGCTGGGATAAACAGAAATAATCGAAGTGAATATCAAAATCGATATCCCGTTACCGATTCCTTTTTCAGTTATCTGCTCTCCCAACCACATCAGGAAGGCTGTTCCAGCAGTAAGGGTAAGGACAATAATTCCGAGACTTACAATGTTCGGATCCGGAATAGCACCCATGTTCTGAATAAACATGGTAAACCCAATACCCTGGATAAACCCGAGAGCAACCGTGGCATATCTGGTATACTGGGCAATTATCTTTCTACCTTCAGGGCCCTCTTTTTGAAGTTGCTCCAGCTTTGGAATAACTGCAGTGAGAAGCTGCATGATAATAGAAGCGGTAATATAGGGACTGATACCCATGGCAAATATGGTAAAGCGACCCAGCGCACCACCTGTGAAAAGATCAAGCAGGCCAAGGATACCACCGGCTTCAATCAATTCCCTGAACTGTGCCGGGTCAACCCCCGGAACGGGAACAAAAGAACCCAGCCGGTAAACAGTAATCATGGCGAAGATGAAAAGGATCTTCTTGCGAAGCTCTTTAACTTTTAATGCATTTTTTAGTGCGCTAAGCATCTATAGCACCTCCGCCCTGCCACCGGCTGCTTCGATTTTTTCCAGGGCAGATTTAGTGAATTTGTGAGCCTTGATTGTCAGGGAGTGCTTCAAATCACCATCCCCCATAATTTTAACCTTGTTCCTTCTTTTTATGAGCCCTGCTTCCAGCAATAATTCCGGAGTAATTTCCGTTCCTTCATCAAAACGGTTTAGGGCCCGGACGTTTACTGCCGAATATTTATCGGCAAAGATATTCTTAAAACCTCTTTTGGGCAGCCTTCTAAACAGGGGTGTCTGTCCACCTTCAAAACCAAGGCGGACGCTGCCTCCGGAACGGGATTTCTGTCCTCCATCGCCGCGACCGGCATGGGTTCCCAGACCGGAACCGGTTCCCCGGCCCACCCTTTTCCTGTTTTTCCGGCTAGCCGGACGGGGTTTAAGGTCATGAATTCGCATTTTTTTCCCCTCCTTCTAGGACTAACCCATAAAGTCTTTTATTTCTTTTCCGCGGAGTTTTGCAACTTCCTCAGGTTTTTTCAGGGAACGAAGGGCTTCCATGGTTGCCGAAGCCATATTCAACGGATTATCTGATCCCAGAGACTTGGTCAGTATATCCGCAACTCCAGCTGCTTCGAGTACAGCTCTTACGGCTCCTCCTGCTATAACACCGGTACCTTCCGAGGCAGGTTTTAAAAGAACCCGGCCGGCCCCGAACTGCCCGGTAATTTCATGAGGAATGGTTGTTCCAATCATTGGAACTTTGACCATTTCTTTTTTGGCATCGTCAACCCCTTTTTTTATTGCATCGGGGACTTCATTGGCTTTACCCAGTCCCACGCCGACTTTCCCTTCTCCATCACCAACTACAACCAGAGCGCTGAAGCTAAAGCGGCGTCCACCTTTTACTACCTTGGCTACTCGATTTATATTAACTACCTTTTCAATAAATTCCTTTTCCTGAATATCTTTTGCAGTCAAATATTACCCTCCTTCCACCTAAAATTTTAGTCCCTTTTCCCGGGCGCCATCGGCCAGGGCTTTTACCCGACCATGGTAGAGATTACCACCCCGATCAAATACTACCCGCTCAATACCTTTTTCCACTGCCCTTTCAGCTATTAACTCGCCTACTTTTTTGGCCGCATCTTTGTTCCCTGTCGCTTCAACTTGCTCCTTGATACCATCTTCCAGAGAAGATGCTGCAACCAGGGTATGTCCGCTTACATCATCAATAACCTGGGCATAGATATTTTTCAAGCTACGGTAGACATTGAGGCGGGGCCGCTCGGGGGTTCCTGTCACTTTATTTCTTAATCTAAGATGCCTGCTTCGCCGCATCTTCCTTTTATTTTTCATGGCCCTCACTCCTTTTTCTACACCTTATTGGGCACCAGCTTTACCAACCTTACGCCGCACATGCTCGCCTTCATAACGAACTCCCTTCCCACTGTAGGGATTGGGTTTGCGAATCTGGCGTATGTCAGCAGCCATCTGGCCCACCTTTTGTTTGTCTATTCCCCTGACAATAATTTTGGTATTGCCTTCCATGGCAAGTTCAATTCCTTCTATTGGTTCAACTAATACAGGGTGGGAAAAGCCCAGTTGCAATTCAATTGATTTGCCCTTCATTGCTCCCCGGTAACCGGTGCCTACCATTTCCAGTCTTTTTTCATAACCTTTGGTTACTCCTTCGATCATGCTGAAAATAAGGCTTCTGGTCAAACCCTGGATAGCACGGAACCTCTTTTCCTTTCCAGGGACCACTACCAATACCTGGCCATCTTCTTCTTTAACCTGAGCATACCGATGCAGGGACTGGGTAAGGGTCCCTTTGGGTCCCTTGACTTCAACACTGTCCTTGTTTATTTTAACCTCTACTCCCTCAGGAACAGGAATCGGCTTTTTACCAATACGGGACAATTAAGTCACCTCCCTTACCAAACATAGCAGATGACCTCTCCACCCAGATCCATCTTCCGGGCTTCGCGATCGGTCACTACTCCCTGGCTGGTTGAAATTATTGCAATTCCCAGGCCACCTAAAACCCGGGGAATTTCATCCTTTTTTGCATAGACCCGCATTCCCGGCTTACTAATCCTCTTGAGTCCGGTAATTACTTTTTCTCCCTCCGGGCCATATTTCAAGTGCAGGCGGAGAATCCCCTGGGGATTTCCCCCTTGAATTTCCTTATGATTTTTGATAAACCCTTCCTCTTTTAGGATTTCTGCAATTCTGGCCTTCAGCTTGGAGGTAGGGATATCAACGGTATCTTTTTGGGCCATATTAGCATTCCTAATCCTGGTTAGCATATCAGCTACGGGGTCAGTCATTGCCATGTAATGCCAACCTCCTCTCTTTCATAAAATTAATTACCAGCTAGCCTTTTTGACCCCGGGAATTTCACCTTTATGGGCTAATTCACGGAAACAAATCCGGCATATTTCAAATCGACGGAGAACACCCCGGGCCCGACCACAACGACGGCAGCGCCGAACCTTGCGGGTATCATACTTTTCGCCGTGTTTTTCTCGCTCTATCTGGCTTTTTCGTGCCACACGTTTTCCCCCTTTCAGTCCTTCTTAAAAGGCATTCCCAACCGGCCCAGAAGTTCCTGTGCTTCTTCATCGGTTTGGGCGGAAGTTACAATTATAATGTCCATCCCCCGTACTTTATCAATATTATCAATATCGATTTCCGGGAAAACCGTCATTTCCCTGATTCCCAGCGAGTAATTCCCCCGGCCATCAAAAGACCGTGTGGAAACTCCCCGGAAATCTCTAATCCGGGGCAGGGCAACAGTAACCAGTTTGTAAAAGAATTCATACATCAATTCTCCCCGAAGGGTGACCTTGCAGCCCACAGGCATTCCAGCCCTGATTTTAAAATTAGCTATAGATTTTTTGGCTCTGGTTATTACCGGTCTCTGCCCGGTTATCTCCGCAAGTTGACTTACAGCATTGTCCAGGGCTTTAACATCATCCTTGGCCTCACCAACACCAAGATTTACAACAATTCTTTCCAGCTTGGGTACTTCCATTACATTATTATATTTGAACCGTTCCATTAAATTGGGAACGATTTCATCTCTATACTGTTCTCTAAGCACAGCCATGGTGGCACCTCCTCTCTCCCCAGCTACTTATCGACAACCTCATTACACTTCTTGCAGATTCGAGCTTTTTTCCCGTTGTCCAAAACTTTCCGGCCAACCCGGGAATTCTTCCCGCACCGGGGGCAGATTAGCTGTACGTTGGAAGCATGAACCGGTGCTTCGTTTTCCACGATCCCTCCCTGGGGAAGTTCCCTGGTGGGACGGGTATGGCGGTGAACCACATTTACACCTTCAACAATAACCCTTTTGGTATCCGGGATTACCTCCAGGATCTTGCCTTTTTTGCCAAGATCCTTGCCCGCAATAACGCGGACGGTATCTCCTTTTTTCACATGCATTTTATGCGCCAATTTCCTTACCTCCTTCCCTGAAACCTTAAAGGACCTCCGGAGCCAGGGAAATAATCTTCATGTAATTCTTCTCCCGTAATTCTCTGGCTACCGGGCCAAAGATCCTCGTTCCCCGGGGATTATTGGTTCGATCAATAATAACTGCAGCGTTTTCATCAAAAGAAATATATGAACCATCCGGGCGCCGGAATTCTTTTTCGGTCCTGACGATAACAGCCTTAACTACTTCACCCTTTTTAACCATTCCTCCCGGGATAGCTTCTTTAACTGTTGCAACAATTACATCTCCTACCCGGGCATATCTTTTCTTGGAACCGCCAAGAACATTGATACAAAGAATCTGGCGGGCCCCGGTATTATCGGCAACACGGATTTTACTTTCTGACTGGATCATAACCTGCTGCCCCTCCTCTCTCTACCGCTAAATTCTTTCGGCTCTTTCCAGAACTCTTCGGACCCTCCACTTTTTATTCTTGCTGTGGGGGCGACTTTCAATTATTTCTACCCTGTCACCAACACGACAGGTATTTTCTTCATCGTGAGCCATGAATTTCTGACTACGCTTTACAGTCCTTTTGTATACAGGATGCTGGGTACGGCGTTCAACCAGGACAACAATTGTTTTATCCATTTTATCACTGATTACGGTGCCGTCCTGGATTCTTCTCGTTTTTCTTTCCAAGCTGCTACCTCCTTTCAGTTGCACCGGTCTTCGGGACGACCTATCAGAGTCTGGCCGTTAATCTCCCCTAAAAGCCGGCCATTCTCAAAAATTTCGAAGGTGCAAACCTTTTTGGGGATCAATTTTTTTCGTCCCTGATCATCTATTACCAGAACATTTTCCCTGTCTTCCAGAACCTCTCCACTTAACCCAAGGTAGGTTCCTCCGGATACCTTGCTGATTTTAACTCTTTTCCCGACAAGAGGGATTCTTTCCAGTTCCCTGCTAGCCATGGGGATAACCCCCCTTTGAACAATTAAGCTCTTATTTCTTTTTCCTTCATTACAGTTTTCACCCTGGCTATATCCCGGCGCACCTTCCTTATGCGCAGAGGGTTTTCCAGCTGGGCAGTTGCATTCTGAAAACGAAGGTTAAAAAGTTCTTCTTTCAAATCCCTTAACTTTAATTCCAGTTCTTCACCGGTCATATCACGCAGTTTCTCTGCTTTCATTCTTGCTCACCCTCCAACTCTTCGCGGGTGACAAACTTGGTCTTAATGGGAAGTTTATGGGCAGCCAAACGCAAAGCTTCCTTGGCTTTTTGGTTGCTGACTCCAGCCAGTTCGAACATAATTCGCCCAGGCTTAACCACTGCCACCCAGTATTCTGGAGCGCCTTTTCCGCTCCCCATTCTCGTTTCTGCGGGTTTTGCAGTTACCGGCTTGTCGGGGAAAATTTTGATCCAGACTTTTCCGCCTCTCTTAATGCTTCGGGTCATGGCAATACGGGCAGCCTCAATCTGCCGGTTGGTAATCCAGGCAGGCTCTAAGGCCATCAGACCGTATTCACCAAATTCAATTTCATTTCCCCGCCGGGCCAGTCCGCGCATCCGACCCCGCTGTTGTTTTCTATATTTAACGCGCTTGGGCATTAACATCTGTCCGGCCTCCTTTCACTTACTCCGCCTTTTCTCCCTTACCTTCAGTTGAAGGTAATATTTCGCCTTTATTGATCCAGACTTTAACCCCGATGCTTCCATAGGTAGTCATTGCTTCGGCGAAACCATAATCAATATCCGCTCGCAGGGTGTGCAGGGGAACGTTTCCCTTGTTGTATCCCTCGACCCTGGCCATTTCAGCACCACCCAGGCGGCCACCGGCACGAATGCGGAAACCTTCTGCACCCAGGCGCATTGCCCTGTTTAAGGCCTGTTTCATTGCGCGCCGGAAGGAAACCCTTCTTTCCAGTTGCGCTGCAACGTTTTCCGCAACAAGCTGAGCATTGAGATCGGGAGATTTGACTTCCTCAACGTTCACCACTACCTTGCTTCCGGTAAGTTTCTCCAGGTCCCCGCGCAATTTATCTACTTCCGCGCCGCCCCGGCCAATAACCATTCCCGGACGGGCAGTATGAATATCAAGTTTTATCCTTTGAGCGGCTCTCTGGATTACAATCCTTGCTATTCCAGCATTATACATATTCGTTTTAATGTGTTTACGGATCTCGAGATCCTCATGGAGATAATCGGCCATTTTCCCTTTTTCGGGGAACCACTTGGCATCCCAGTCCTTGATTACACCAAGGCGTAAGCCATGAGGATTAATTTTTTGACCCATCTTATCCCTCCTCTTTCTCGCCGACCACAATTGTAATGTGGCTCATGCGTTTTTTAATCATCGTAGCCCGCCCAAAAGCCCGGGCTCTCCACCGTTTCATTGTGGGACCTTCGTCAACGAAAGCCTTTTTTATATAGAGATTATCTGGGTCCATCTCGTTGTTATGCTCGGCATTGGCTACAGCCGAATTAATAACTTTCTCAATCAGCCGAGCGGCTTTCCGCGGAGTAAATTTCAAGGTGGAAAGGGCATCTCCCACTTCCCGGCCACGGACCAGATCAATTACCTGGCGAGCCTTGCGGGGAGAAATCCGCAAATAACGGGCAACTGCCTTTGCTTCCATCTTATCCTAACCCCCTCTCCTATTTCAGTGATGTGGACCTTTCGGTGTGTGCCCCGTGGCCTCTAAATCTACGCGTTGGAGCAAATTCACCAAGCTTATGCCCCACCATCTCTTCAGTAATATAAATCGGAACATGGCGGCGACCGTCATGGACGGCAATGGTGTGCCCAACCATTTCCGGAAAGATAGTGGAGGCACGGGACCAGGTCTTTATTACATTCTTTTGGTTTTTCTTGTTCATCTCCTCAATTCGCTTGAGAAGCTTGGGTTCACAAAAAGGCCCTTTTTTCAGGGAGCGACCCATAGATATACCTCCTCTCCTCTACCGTTTTTTCCTGCGTCGCCTGCGGACAATGTATTTATCCGAATCTTTGCGACGCTTCCTGGTTTTATAACCTATCGTCGGAATACCCCAGGGGGTAACAGGCTGCCGGCCCGGAGGAGTTTTTCCTTCGCCACCGCCATGGGGGTGGTCGACGGGGTTCATAACTGTTCCCCTAACCGCAGGTCTCATTCCTTGCCAGCGGCTCCTACCCGCTTTTCCCCCAGAAAGGTTTTCATGTTCAATGTTTCCAACCTGACCAATAGTAGCGCGGCATCTCTGTTCAAGTAAACGGACCTCTCCAGACGGCATCCGTACGTGAGCATATTTTCCTTCTTTAGCCATGATCTGGGCCTCTGTCCCAGCAGAACGGGCCAGCTGGCCACCTTTCCCCGGACGCATCTCAATATTATGGACGACGGTACCTACGGGAATATTGCTTAACGGCAATGCATTGCCGGGAATAATATCGGCATCAGGCCCTGATACCACCCTGTCTCCAACCTTCAAACGGTTAGGAGCCAGAATGTAGCGTTTTTCCCCGTCCAGATAATGGAGCAGCGCGATCCGGGCAGAGCGGTTTGGATCATACTCAATTCTGACAACCTTTGCGGGCACTCCATCCTTATTTCTTTTAAAATCAATTATCCGATATTTTCTTTTATGCCCTCCTCCACGGTGACGAACAGTTATGCGGCCATGAACATTGCGCCCACCTTTTTTATGCAGGGGAGCCAGAAGGCTTTTTTCCGGACCTTCCTTGCTCAGTTCGGAATAATCCGCAACGGTCATAAACCTGCGTCCCGGGGAGGTTGGTTTGAATTTTTTTATCGCCATCGTTCACCCTCCTTTACTGCCCAGCTTACATTCCTTCGTAAATCTCGATGCTGTCACCTTCGGCCAGACGAACCACTGCTTTCTTCCATTTTGGCGTATAACCGCGGTGCACTCCCATGGATTTTTCTTTTCCAGGCATCCTGTGGGTGGTCACTTTTTCCACCTTGACCTCAAAAATTTCCTCAACGGCTTTTTTGATTTCTACCTTGGTTGCCTTTAAAGCAACCTGGAAGGTGTAGGAATTGTTTTCATTAATTAAATCCATGGTCCGTTCAGATATATGGGGTTTTAAGATAATTTCCCTTGGATCCTTCACGGTGCAAGCACCTCCTCAACCAGGCTGACAGCCTCCCTGGTTGCGACAATATACTCGTGGTTAAG
The DNA here is from genome assembly GCA_003551665.1 of Halobacteroidaceae bacterium. Taxonomy (GTDB): domain Bacteria; phylum Bacillota; class Halanaerobiia; order B1SED10-174; family B1SED10-174; genus T1SED10-26. The sequence continues at coordinate 624 of PUNE01000124.1, read as the reverse complement.
CAGGTCAAAAATATTTATCGCTGAAGCAACCAGTGTCTTTACCCCGGGAATATTCCGGGCTGATTTGTAAACATTTTCATCGCGATCTGCGATGAGCAGGAGAACTTTTTCTCCTTCGATTTTGAGGTTCTCTAGCAGAGAAATTACATTTCTGGTTTTGGGAGCATCCATTGAAAACTCATCGAGAACCAAAAACCTTTCCTCAGCAACTTTTGCAGAAAACGCTGACCGCAGGGCCTGTTTTTTCACTTTTTTGGGCAGGCGATTGGTATATTCCTTGGGTTTTGGTCCAAAGGTTACTCCACCACCAACCCAGAGGGGAGACCTGATGCTGCCGTGGCGGGCACGACCGGTTCCCTTCTGGCGCCAGGGCTTGCGTCCTCCGCCTCTTACTTCATTTCTGGTTTTGGTTGAAGAGGTACCCTGGCGTTTTCCCCGTAACTGGGCAACAACTGCATCGTGCATCAGTCCGGGCTTGATTTCCGCCGCAAATACCCCTTCCATTAAGTCCAGGTCACCAACCTGGCTGCCTTCTCTATCGAAAATTGATACTTTAGGCATGGTTCACTCCTCCTTACCCAACTTTCACCGCTTCGCGGATGGTAACCAGGCTTTTATTCGGTC
>PUNE01000109.1 GCA_003551665.1 Halobacteroidaceae bacterium | reverse complement strand
TTGCCTTTCTGGTTTTACGTTTTTGAGTTTGCACTTTCCTGGTTATTGTTTTTTCTTTGGTCCAGGGTTATCCTGACTTAATGATGGATCGTCGTTTCGGATCAAAGCCAGAAATTTGATTGTCTGACCAAAAAGGCATCGGTTAAAAATGGAACTTAACAATGGGCAACCCGAGCTCTCGGAAATATTTTTCTCCAGTTTAGACGTGCAAATGCTAAAGATAAGAGGTTTTGCCTTGGGAGCGGAGATGGTACAGGAAAGGGGTTCTGCCTGTGCAGGAATTTTCTGAAAAAAAGGCGAACTTTTGTTAATTACAGGGGTTTTCCTTTCCTCCTTTTCATAACAATTTTCCGGGTAGAAGAACCGTTTGGTTTTGCCACCTCTTTCTTTTAAGGAAGGGATAAAAGTGCTTAAAGACTGGAGGGGACAAATGTGAATTCGCAACAGGCATTGGAACTTCTCAAAGCTGAAGTAAAACCTGCTACTGGGTGCACTGAACCTGTCGCAGTTGCCCTGGCTGTAGCCCGAGCCTACAGAGAACTCGGGGGCACCCCCCAGAGAGTTACCATCGTTTTAAGTGTAAATGTTTTCAAAAATGCCTGGGCAGTAGGAATACCTGGGATTGAGAAGTCGGGTATAGACTGGGCGGTGGGCCTGGGCCTCGGTGTGGAAAAAGAAGTTCTTGATCTGGAAATACTATCCGAACTCTCGGCTCCGGAAATTGAAAGGGGAAAAAGGTTTAAAAATGAGCTTCCTCTTCAAATTGACGTAGATTACTCTGCTCCCCCGGTATATATTAAAGCCCGGGTAGAAACCGAAAAGGGCAACGCTGTGGCAATAATGAAGGACAAACACGATAATCTGGTTTACCTGGAGAAAAACGGAGAATCCCTTTTGGAAAGAAGGGGAGAAGAGGAAAAATCCAGTGGAGAAATAATTAAAAGGCTGAATTTCCAGGAGCTAATCAGCCTGGTGGGAGAAATTTCTTATGAAGAAGGAAGATTTTTGCTGGAAGGCTCGGACCTGAATCTTGCAATGGCAGAAAAAGGCTGGGAGATAAAAAACGGGATGGGTTTTGTGAGAGGATGGAAAAAGGCAGAACAGAAAGGGTATATCCAAAAAGATATGAACAGTCTGATAACCGGATATACAGTTGCGGCAGCCGAAGCAAGGATGGCCGGTATCTCCATGCCGGTAATGACGAGTGCGGGAAGCGGAAATCACGGCCTTGTTGCAATAATCCCGGCGGCAATATTCGCCCGGGAACAAAAAGTGAAGAAGATGGAAACAATCCGGGGCCTGGCATTAAGTCACCTGATTACAATCTACGTCAAAAGTTATACAGGAAGACTGTCTTCCGTATGTGGTTGCGCTATTGCAGCGGGCTCTGGAGCAACCGCAGCCCTGACCTATTTAATGGGGGGGAACCCCCAGCAGATAGAAATGGCGGTCAAAAATGTAATATCCAGTCTTGCAGGAATGGTCTGTGATGGAGGCAAGGTTGGCTGTGCCATAAAACTCTGTTCAATTGCGGCCACCGTCTGGTACAGTGCCCTGCTGGCTGTAGAAAACTCAGTTGTCCCGGAGGGCAACGGGATTATTGGAAAGGATATGAGAACAACCCTGGAAAACCTGGAGGTACTGACTGAACAGGGTATGGAAAAAATGGACCAGACCATTGTGGAGATCATGAATCGCTCAGGTTAAGCAGGATTTTTTGTCCAGCTTAATTAGATTAAAAAGGGCTTTCATTTTTGGGCACGAGAATAGGGTGGCCAGGGCCAGAAAACCTCTTTTTGATGTAATTATTTTCTGCCTGTTGATTAAAAAATGCAACCGATTAAAAGCCAGCCAGAAACCCGAAAATCTCCTGTTATCCTAATTCCCGTTATCGGCACTAACTTCTTCTTCAGGCAGGGGATTGTTTTCTATAACCTCTTTAATTTCCTTCCAGAGGTTCTCAAAGCCAGTATAGCCTTCTTTTTTCAATAGCACCTCTCCATCGGGAGCTACAAGGAAAACAGAAGGGATTGCTCTAATGTTCCACTGGAGGGCCGAACTGGAATTGGGATCGTGAAGAACAATAAATTCGATGTTGTTGTTTTCTTGAAAACTTTTGACAGTATTTGCCCGGTCGTCGAGGGAAATGGCCACAATCTCAATTCTTTTTTCTTGCAAAACCTCCAGGTTATCCTGGAAATCCCTCAGGGAAATAACGCAGGCAGGGCACCACGTTGCCCAGATTTCGAATAAAATGTAACCCTCTCCTAAAAAATCATCAGTACTGACCTGGTTGCTCTCCAGGTCATTGACATTTACGGGCGCTAAAGCATTCCCCTGGACTGGTGTAACCAGGATAAATATTGCCAGGAGAAAACAGGAAAAAACAAGGTATTTAGACATGCTGTTCAACCTCCCTGGTAGTTAATTTTTCTTTTTTCTGGCCCAGCCTGAAGTTGACATGGGCGCAGGTTGTGCATTTCAGGCACCTGATGCACTCGGGGCTGTTTGGTTCCTCGTATACGCTGATTTCAACAGGACAGGTCTCCCGGCATTTGCCGCATCCAGTACAGCTCTTTTCTACCTCGAGCCGGGCATAACTAATGGGATTAAATAGTGAGTAGGTAGCGCCCAGAGGACAGATAAATCTGCAGAAAGGCCTTTTTATTAAGAAAAAAGAGGTGAGCGTGAGGGCTGTAGTGATAAGTTTCAGGTAAAAGAGGGTTCCAATCATTCCCCGCAGGTTTTGATCTGTCAGAACAAGTGGTATTCCCGCCTGGATGGTTCCCACGAAGCAAAGCTTGGAAAACCATGGTTCACCAGATATAAAGGGAATCACCAGGACAAGAACAAGAAGAATCAGGTACTTGAGGTACCTCAGGGGCTTATAATTCACTGCAACTTTTTTTGTTTTTACCCTGTACATCACTTCCTGCAGCCAGCCTATGGGACAGACCCATCCACAGACCATGCGGCCCACAAGAGCTCCAATCATAAGAAAAAAACCAATAAGGAAAAAGGGGATTCTGCGGAGAACCATAAAATGCTGAAGACTACCTATTGGGCAGGCTCCTCCTGCAATAGGGCAGGCGTAACAATTTAATCCGGGAACAGGACAGGATTCGTAGGAAAAAAGGAAACTGGAATTGTAAAAAAGAAGCGCACCGGCCTGGAAGAAAACCCTGAACCTAAGCATTTTCTTTCCCCATTTTATTCAATGCCGATACAGGAATAACAGAGCATCCGGGCATTAATAAAGATATTCCAGTTTTCGTTAAGATAAATTCCTGCAATCAAAAAAATCAGCCCTAAAAGCAGCAAAAAACGGTAAATCTTCATCTTAATCCCCTCCAATTAGAATGACAGGAATAAGTTTCTATTTTACTTCCAATAGTTCCTGCATTGTGAAAAATATAATTAATCCTACGTGATTGCTGATTAATTGGGGAGGTTGAAATCCTGATGGAACCACCGGTTGATAGTGAGTGGGGGATAATTAAAAGGGAAAATATATCCTGCAAAGAAACAGAAAGAAAAGACGGTTTACCCTGACAGCTGGGTAAATGGTTTTAATAAACAAAGGAGAGAATCAGGCAATGGCTAAAAAAGAATTATGCCTGGTATTGGTTATAGCAGCCGGAATTATTATGTTCGCTACTCCTCTCGCGGGGGGAGGGGGTTCATTGCTTCCTTTTGATGATTCCCGGGAGGTCCTCGTCCGGGAAATCACAGAGGATAGTTATGTTCTCCCCCTGGAGAAAATTATGCGGGGTAATTTAGCCCACCCCGATGACCCCATGCCTCTTTATTCGGTTCCCCTGGAAGGAATTCCCCTGAGCGGCCTGGCCTATATCAGGCCCATGGACTGGCTAGTCCTGGAAGGCAGGGTAGAGAAAAATACCCTTTCCTGGGCAGAAGGGTATTCATCAGAAGAGGTGTTTGATTTCTTCCAGCAGGAAATGGAAAAAAGGGGAGGGGAAATACTGGAGAAAGGCTCAGGAGAAGCCTGGGAAAAATGGGGAACCTGGCACAGAGGCTTTTATCCTCTGGAAAAAAGAGAAGATTTAATAAAAGAAACAACCGATCTCTTCTATCTTGCGGGGAAATTAAAAGAAGAGGGCAGAGTTCGATACTTTTCCCTGGCAGTTTTCCAGAGTCCCGCCGCTGTAGGTGGAGAGGTTTTTGCTCAACTGGATACAATTGAAACCCATCAAGGGGAACTGGTAGATAAGCTAATAGAAGAAACACCCCGTTTGATGGATTTTTTTGATGTTCCGGGGGTGGGAATTGCCCTGGTTGAAGAGGGAGAGGTTAAGTGGAAGAGGTTTTTCGGCCACGCCGACAGGGAGAAAGAGATTCCCCTGAACCGGGAGCATTTATTCCGGGTGGGTTCAATTTCCAAACCGGTCCTGGCCTGGGGAATTATTAATCTCGTTGAAAATGGGCAGATTAAACTGGATGAACCCGCGGAAAAACATCTTACCCGCTGGGAAATTCCCCCGGGGGAATTTCCCAGCGATGAGGTTACCATCAGGAAGATATTAAGCCATACTGCTGGTTTACCCTCCGCAATTGGAGGAGGATATCCTCCTGGGGAAAAATTGCCGTCCCTTGAGGAAATTCTTGCTGGAGAGGGAAGCATGAGCCCAACGATGATTGAAAACAAACCCGGAGAATCTTTCCATTATTCCAACCCGGGATATGTTCTGCTGGAGCTTTTAATTGAAGAAGTAACCGGATATTCTTTCCAGACCTACATTACCGCAGAAATTCTAGAACCCCTGGGAATGGAGGAATCTACATTTACCTGGAGCGAGGAACTGCAGGAAAGAATTGCCACGGGTTACCTGCTGGATAATAGCCCTGCTCCCCTGGAGATTGATGCTGCTAAAGGACCCGGAGCCCTTTATTCAACGCTGGGGGATATGAGCAGATTTCTGGCTGCAGGGGTTCAAAAAGAAAACCAGGGGGTTCTTGCCCCGGAAAACCTGGAAATGCTTTTTACCCCCCAGGCTGAAACAGGCAGTTTTTACGCCCTGATTTCTGATTATTATGGTCTTGGTTATTACCTGGAGACCCTGCCCTCGGGTGAAAAGGGAGTATTTCATGGAGGTCAGCATACGGGTTGGCTGGCCAGCATGTATGGGGTCCCGGAAACCGGCGATGGGATCGTTATTCTTACCAACTCCGAGCGGAGTCAGCCTTTAATTGCCCGTCTTCTCGGGATCTGGGCTGCTGGAAAAGGATATGAGACAGTAAAAATGAGCAGAACTTACTCGACTGCTGAAACCATAATCCGGGGAGGGATAATAATTCTTTTTTTAACCTCCCTGGGAGGAATAATTTATCTTGGAAAAGGTATCGTCAGAAAAGATAGGAATTTTGCCCCCTTTTCCCCGAAGAATTTGTTCATAAGGGGTATCCTTATTCTTGGGTTTCTCGTATTATGGGGGCCTCTCTTCTGGGCAACTGGGCAAAAAATGGTTCGAGTTTTCCTTCCGGTTCTTTCCACTTACATGGGCATCGCCTTCCTTTTTGCGGGCCTTGTATTGCTGGTAGGGGCTGTATTTCCACTCCAGGAGAAAAGGAATAACTAAAATAAAAAGGGAAATATAATAACTAAGATTAATACTTGTGGAGGCCATGAAAATGACCAGGATAACGGATCAAAATAAACTCGACAGATTTCTTCGGGATTTTATTTACCCAGGAAATAAGCCAGCACAGCTTTTTTTGGCGCCCGGGGAAGAAGTTAAGAGAGAAACAGTAGTGGACAGGGTAAATTTAGGTGATTTTTCAATCCCCCGTTATACCAATGAATTCTGGACAGCGAGGCAGCGACAGGCTTCTTCCCTGCACGAATTGTCCTACCGGGCCTGTTTTAAACCCCAGTTACCCCGTTTTTTTATTGAGCTTTTAACTGACGAGGAAGACTTAGTTTACGATCCCTTCGGTGGGCGGGGAACAACTGCCCTGGAAGCAGCCCTGTTGGGGCGTTATCCCGTATCCAATGATATCAATCCCCTGGGAGAAATACTGGCCCGGCCACGACTTAATATTCCTGCCCTGAAAGAAGTGGAGACAAGGCTGGAACAGATCCCCCTGGATGGGGATAAAAAGGAGGAAAATGATCTTTCCATGTTCTTTCATCCCCAGACAGAAAGGGAAATAGTTTCCCTCAGGGGCTGGTTACAGAATAGGAAAGACAGGGGCGAAGAGGATAAGGTTGACCGGTGGATCAGGATGGTTGCCACCAACCGTCTGACGGGGCACTCCCCGGGTTTCTTTTCCGTCTATACCCTGCCACCCAACCAGGCGGTTACCCCTGAGCGGCAGAAGAAAATAAACGAAAAAAGGAATCAGGAACCCGAATACCGTTCAACCAGGGAACTAATCCTGAAAAAAACGAAAAGTCTCCTCCGGAACCTTGCCCCAGAGGAGAAAGAAAGAATTAAAAAAGCAGAACCTCAATCCCGGTTTTTAACAAAGGATTCCCGCAAAACCCCCGAGATTGCTGACGAAACTGTTAATCTTGTTGTTACCTCACCTCCCTTCCTCGATGTTGTCCAGTACAGTGATGATAACTGGTTGCGCCTCTGGTTCAATGGAATAGACCAGGAGGGATTGAAAAAACGGATTACTGTTTTAAAGGAAGTAGAACAGTGGGCTGCTTTCATGCAGGAAGTTTTCCGGGAACTCTTCCGGGTAATTAAACCGGGAGGCTGGGTTGCCTTTGAAGTAGGCGAGGTTAAAAATGGCCGGGTCAGGCTCGACGAATATGTTGTACCTGAAGGAATAAAGGCAGGCTTTAACTGCCGGGGAATTCTTGTTAATCTCCAGGATTTTACCAAAACCTCAAATATCTGGGGTGTTAACAACAAAACCCTGGGTACCAATACCAACCGGATAGTTCTTTTGCAAAAAAGCTAGCGGGATCAGGTTCCACCTGCAACAGAAAAAGGACTCCCTAAATTTTTGCTGGGAGTCCTTTTAATAATTTCTGGAAAAAGAAAAACTGCCCGGTTTTTATGGAGAAAGCAATTTATCTATAGTGGTGAGACTATACCCTTTTTCTCGTAGGGCGTCGATTATTTCCGGGAGGGCTGCAACTGTGTTTTCTCGATTTCCCCCTGCACTGTGCATGAGAATAACATCCCCGGGGTGGAGGTACGAAAGAACCCTTTCGATTATAGCCTCCGGTTTATTTAGTTCCCGGTCCCAGTCAAAACTGTCCACAGACCAGTTTACTATCCTGTACCCCTTTTTTCCCAGCGCTTTTATTGCCTCATCCTGAATGGAGCCGTATGGAGGGCGAATGAAAACGGGTTTTTCGCCAGTGATTCGGTAGATGGCTTCTTCTGTGGGGATAATTTCCTGTTCAATTATTTCCCGGACCTCTAGTTCCTGGAAATTGGTATGGGTCATGGAATGATTGCCGATAAGGTGGCCTTCCTGGTGAATTTTAAGGGTAATTCCAGGGAATTGATTAACATTTTCTCCCAGGAGGAAGAAGGTTGCCTTAACCTCCTTTTCTCTTAATATGTCCAGGATTGCAGGGGTGAATTCCCCGTCAGGGCCATCATCAAAGGTCAGGACCGCTTTTTTCTCCGTTATTTTTGGGTTGGAAAGAAAGAAAAATTCCGGGAAATCCCTGGCCTGACGTTCTACGGTTTTTTGAAAAGGTACAAGGTGGGGAGGCATTTCGTTGCGAAGGACCTGGGTTGAACCAAAGATGTCAGGGCTCCAGAGCAGGATAAAAAAGAGCAGGATTGCTGGCAGGTATATTTTTCTGGTAGCGGGTGGCAAAAGAGTCTCCTCCCTTCATTTTTTAGTTATGGCTATTTCCGAGCTGGGAAAATTAGAAACACCGGGTTCCCATTCTTGGACTTAAAGGAGGTAGACCTGAGCCCTGCGGCAGGTTTCCACAACTTCTTCTGGCCAGATTGAAGCCTGCACTTCTCCGATATGGGCTTTTCCCAGGAAAAACATGCAGAGCCGGGATTGACCGATTCCCCCTCCTATAGTCTGGGGAAGCTCCCCGGAGAGGAGTCTTCTGTGGTAGGGTAAGTGTTTCCGGTCTTCACAGCATGATGCCTTTAATTGTTTTTGCAGAGTGCTTGGATCGACCCGGATTCCCATGGAAGAAATTTCTACAGCCCTTTCCAGGAGAGGATACCAGAACAAAAGGTCACCATTTAAAGACCAGTCATCATAATCGGGAGCCCTTTTTTCATGAGGCTTCCCGCCGGAAAGGGGCTTCCCAATTTCCATCAGGAAAACCGCGCCTTTTTCTCTTGTAATCTCCTCTTCTCTTTTTTCGGGAGGGAGGTGGGGATACCTTTTTTCCAGTTCCCGGGTTGTGAGGAAATAAGTTTCCCGGGGAAGTTGTTGTTTCAACTGTGGATAGGTCCGGGTAATGTGGTCCTCGGTTTTTTTGCAAACCCCGAAGATTTTTTTTACAATTCCCATTAAAGCTCCCTTATTTCTATCGGAAGGGGAAATAATTTTTTCCCAGTCCCACTGGTCTACGTAAACCGAATGGATATTGTCCAGTCCTTCGTCCCTACGGATGGCATTCATATCGGTATAAAGGCCTTCTCCAATATCAAAACCGTATTGCCTGAGGGCCATTCTTTTCCACTTGGCCAGGGAATGGACTATTTCCACCTGTCTTTCCTCCAGGTCCTTCACTGCAAAACTAACCGGACGCTCTCCGTTGGTTAAATTATCATTGAGCCCGGAGGTTGAACTGACCATTAGAGGAGCGGAAACTCGAACCAGGTTTAACTCCCGGGACAGTTCCCGGGAGAAAAATTCTCTGGTTTTTGTAATCGCCTCCCCGGTTTGTTTGAAATCCAGCCTGGGCCGGTAACCGGCCGGTATCTTGGTTTGCATGAGGCTCGCCTCCCTGAAAATAAAAAACCTTCCATCCCTGTTAGGGACGGAAGGCATCTCTTCCGCGGTACCACCCTTGTTAGCCATTACTGGCTCACTCTTTCCGGTTCGTTTGGTTAAACCGGCCCAACATGGTAACGGGTTGGGCTCCGTCCGGATCTACTCTCCCAGAGGGATTTTGACCGGCGACTCCGGGATGTTTTTCACCAGAAACCCTGTACCGGGCTTGCACCGCCCCCGGTTCGCTAAAACAAGGTTTTCCTGATTACTCGTTCCCTTCACAGTCCTTGTTGCTATATATTAAACCCTATATTACTTTAACCTGGTGCATCTGTCAAGGGTTTTTGGATAAATTTTTCCCGAGTTTCATCCGTCCCAGGCGGGTACCGTTTAAGGTTACCAGTAAAGTGGCTCCAGCATCAGCCAGCACGGCCATCCAGAGGGTAAGCCAGCCCGGGACAATGAGGAGGAGTGCAAGCAACTTGATAAAAAGAGAAAACCCGATGTTCTGCCGGATAATTCGGAGAGTTTTGCGAGCAAGTCTGATTAAAAAGGGCAGTTTTTTCAGGTCATCTCCCATCAGGACAATATCAGCAGCTTCCAGGGCAGCATCAGACCCTGCCCCACCCATGGCAATACCAACAGTTGAGCGGGCCAGAGTAGGAGAATCGTTGACCCCGTCGCCTACCATGCCTACCTTTTCTCCCCCAGCGATTAAATTGCTAACAAATTTCAATTTATCTTGGGGCATCAGATTGGCTTTTACTTCATGGAAGCTCAGCTCACTGCCAATGGCATTTGCAACCCTGGGGTTGTCCCCGGTAAGCATCAGAGTCCGCCTGATGCCCAGGCTGGAAAGGGTATTCATAATACTGCTGCCTTCCGTTCTCAATTGATCCCTAACTCCAATAATTCCCTTGATTTCCCCATTGCAGGCAAGAGCCATTACTGTTTTCCCCTGGGAACTCAGGTAATTTGTTTTTTCTGCAAGGTCACCGTTTGGCATATTTCCCAGCTTTTCTTCCAGCATTTTGAGGCTGCCCAATAAACAGGTATCACCATTTATCCTGGCCACCAGTCCCTGGCCAGGAAGTGACTCCAGGGTTTCCAGTTGGATTTTTTCCGGTTCCAGATTTTTCTCTTTGGCATAACTGGTTATGGCCCGGGCAAGGGGGTGAGAAGACTGCTTTTCCATTGCAGCAGCAATTTCAAACCAGCCAGGAACTGAATTCTTTGCACTTTCCCCATTAAAACTAATGATATCTGTTACTTCAGGGAGTCCGCGAGTTAGAGTTCCCGTTTTGTCAAAAGCCATTATTTCCAAACGCCCGGTTTCCTCAAGATAAATTCCCCCTTTGATCAAAACCCCGTTCCGGGCAGCATTACCAATTGCGCTGATAATGGAAACCGGTGTTGATATAACCAGGGCGCAGGGGCAGGCAACGACCAGCATTGCCAATCCCCGGTAAATCCACTCTGACCACACCCCACCCCAGAGCAGAGGAGGCAATAGAATGATCCCTGCGGCAAAAGCCATGACAGCAGGTGTATAGTAGCGGGCAAAGCGATCTACAAAAGCCTGGGAAGGAGCTTTTTCCGATTGGGCTTTTTCCACCAGGTGGATGATTCTGGCCAGTGTGGAATCTTCCGCTTCTTTTTTGGCCCGGATGTCCAGAAGGCCGTCGCCGTTAATTGTTCCTGAAAAAACTTCATCTCCCCAGGACCTGGAAACGGGGATAGATTCCCCGGTTATCGTAGACTGATCAATTCCTGATGATCCCCGGATTATTTCCCCGTCAACGGGAATTTTTTCGCCGGGTTTAACCCGGATAATATCTCCAATTTTTGCCTCTTCGGCCGGGATTTTTTCCTCCTGGTTATCTTTAACCCTTGTTGCCATGACGGGGGCCAGTTCCATCAGGGCGGTGATTGATCTGCGGGCCCTTTCCATCGAATGGGTTTCTAAGGCCTGGCTAATAGCAAAGAGGAAAACAACCAGGGCTCCCTCGCCCCATTCCCCTATTGCTGCAGCTCCAAGAATAGCCACGGTCATCAGGGTTTTCATGTCAAAACTTAGGGATAAAAGGTTTCTGAAACCCTGCCGAAACAGGTGAAAACCGCCCAGAATTATGGAAAGGGCAAAAAGCGTTACTGGCCAGAAATCCTGCACGGGGGTGAAAAGGTCTAAAAACCCACCGCTTAAAAGAAGAACACCCGAGATCAGGGTTCTTATAAAGAACCGGTTGGCCCAGAGAGAAGGTGTGTTTAGTTTTTCCCCAACAGGAGTAACGATAAGGTTATCAAAAGAACCTGCTTTTTCCAGTTCCTTCTGGCTGCTTTCCCCGATTACATTAAGGGTAGACCTGTTGTAATCGACTCGGGCTTTTTCCACCCCGGGAATTTTCTTAACTTCTTTCTCAAATTGGACTGCACAGGCCGGGCAGGTTAAGCCCTGGACCCGGTATTTTTTTTCTCTCTGTTCAGGTTTTTTCAATTTTATCTTCCTCCAGGCTGTG
>PUNE01000018.1 GCA_003551665.1 Halobacteroidaceae bacterium | reverse complement strand
GTATGAACCGCATGCTCTCGCCAACTGAGCTACACCGCCATGGTAGCGGGGGTTGGATTTGAACCAACGACCTCCGGGTTATGAGCCCGACGAGCTACCAGACTGCTCCACCCCGCAATTTCGCCTCCCTATTATATTACAAATAAATAATTGGGTCAAGGGCTGCCAGCCAAATTATCTCCACGGCCAAATACCAGTTGCGGGAAAAATTTCCCTGCCTGAGTTGCTTTAAATTTTCCTTTTTTTCATTTCCTCAGGCCTCTGGAGGAACAGATCTTTGATAATTACCTTTTATTATTTCTTTCCCTTCTTCACCATTCCTGCTATAATGTTATGTGGAAAAAGCAAACCAATTAGAAAGCGTGGTGGGTACGTGATGAATGAATTCGTTCTACCCCCAAATACAGGGGTTGCGGCAATCGGAATAAAAACCGGTTTGATTGTCCCCCATGATGACATTGCCGCAATTACATCTGATGCAGTTAATTCGGTGGTTGAAAATGGCGATATTATATGCGTTACTGAGGCGGTTGTCGCCAGATCACAAAACCGTTATGTAAGCTGTGAAGATCTGGCAAAGGATATTCAAGACAAACTGGAATTAAAACCAGGCAGCACCATAGCTGTAATCAGCCCCATTGCCAGCAGGAACCGTTTTTCCCTCATCCTGAGATCTCTGGCCCTTGCTACCAGGGGGGGGAAGGTAATCGTCCAGCTTTCCATTCCCTTTGACGAAGTTGGCAACCGTGTAATGGATGAAGAATTTGCCAATACAAGGCTGCGTTTCAAACAAACCCTGAAAAGCCTTCGGGAAGCAAGGGGCAATACTCCCCAGCTAAATGTCCTTATTCGCGAACTTCTTGCTGCCCTTAAACTCCAGGAACTTGGATACAACATCGAAAGTATCCGCAAAATCACCGGGCAGGGAATCGCGGATCTAACTGTTCGGACTCCCGAGGGAGAAATTGCTGTAGTTGAAGTCACCTTTGCCGATATTAATCGAGCAGCTCAAAAAGCAGTGGGCATCAAAAAAGATGTTCCTCAGGCCAAAAAGGCCATCGCAATTGCGGTTAATCTGGAACATCAGGAACTAAAACTGGCAGATGCTCACCAGATTTTAGAAAATCCCGAACTTGAACCCCGAATTCTCGATTACGGTCCCCAGAGAGATAGTTACCTGGAACCCGATATTATTTTCAGCGATGAACTCGGGGATAGAACCTTCCCTCACCCAATCACCGGAGTTGACTACCGCGACCTCTATCTGGAAATGATTAAAAAAGGTGGAGCCAGGGGAGATGTTATTTACACCAATAATCCCCTTCGGGTATACGACCTTGGCTATATTGATGGTGTTTGCCTGGGAGAAGTCCACGAAGCGGAAAAAAGGCGAGAGCTTTTCCACGCTTTTGGAGGAATGGTCCCTGTTGTTTCCCTGAAAGACATCGGTCCTCCCCCCTGGGGAGTTATCGGTTCCAATGTCTCTGATTTTGACAGGGGAGTAATGAAGCTCCTGCCCGAAGACGCCGATGGCAGTGCTGATGAAATAAAAAAAAGAATTGAGCAGGATACCGGAAAAAAGGTGGAAACCCTTATTTTTGGTGACGGCGCCTATAAGGATCCCGATACCGGGATCTACGAGCTGGCAGACCCCCACCCGGCAATCGGCTCCAGCCAGGGACTTCGCCAGGCCAAACTCCGGACCGGCTCCAAGCTCAAACTCCAGGTCGACACCCTTTACCGCAAGGGGTTAAGCAGAGAAGAAATCGCCGAGAAATTAAAAACCCCTGGCAACAACTCTTCCCAGCAGGAACTGGGAACAACTCCGCGGAGCGTAACCAGTATTCTGGGGAGTCTGGCTGACCTGATTACAGGTTCCGCAGATGCAGGAACCCCAATCGTTTTAATCAGGGGTTTTGATTACGGGAAAATCGAAAAATAATAAAAAAATGCCCTTTCTCGGGGCATTTTTTCTTTCATCATCCTAATTTTAAAACCATACCCTGTAGGATATCCCTCCCGCTATAAATAACCTTCGTGCTTTCCGTTAACTCCATGGTGACCTTTAAAATTACCGCCCCGGGAAGAATAATATCTCCCCTCCCTTTTTCCAAACCGGGAAATTCTTCTCTTTCTGCGGGAGATAGCCCTTTCATTTTTTCCAAAATTTCCAGCACCCAGGGTAACTCAATTTCTGTTCCGTGGACACTTGCTTCGGAAAATATTTTTAATTCCTTCTTCATTGCAACCAGGTTGGCGATGGTTCCTCCAACCCCAATGACCAGGGGAAAAAACTGGCCCCTGGTAAAGGGTATCAGTTTTTCCCCAATATACTCTTCCATCGCAGGAAGTTCTCCCTCCCCGAACCGTTGGGAAAGGAGCAGGGAACCCAGGGAAAAACTTTTCATCATTCCTTCCGGACCAATTAATTCTGTGCTCCCGCCACCGATATCCAGGACCCAGGGTTTTTCTTCTTTCCATTCTTCTGCTGCCCCAATGTAGGAAAGTCGGGCTTCTTCTTCTCCGGAAATTATTTTAATCTCTGTTCCAAGAGCTTTTTCCAGGAGAGTCCTTACCTCATGGCCATTTTTTGCCTGCCGGAGTCCCTGGGTTCCTACAGCCAAGATCTTTCCTGTGGAAAAGCTTTCTGCTTCCTGCCGGAAGGATTGCAGTACATTTCTGGCCTTTACAATTTTTTCTTCCGAAATTCTCCCATCGTTGTTCCACCCAGTGCCAAGGCGAACAACAACCCTTTTCTGCAATTGATTGACCCACCCGGAGGGGGTGGGTTTCTGTATTAATAACCTTATGGAATTAGTTCCAATATCAATGGCCGCCACAGACCTGTTCACAGTAACCCCCACACCTTTCCTCCGGTTGGCCCGGAAGTAATTGTTCTATTTCCTGTCCCAGGGGATAGTCGGGAAACAGCAGGAAAAAGGCATAATGAGCATGGAGACACTTCAAACCCTTTCCCGTCTCTCCAGCAACTCCCCTTGCCATCATTTCCCAGTACAGGGTTGGTTGTTCGATATATATTTCTTCCAGAAGTTGGGGAGGGATCAATTCACACCTCTTTCTAGCCGCCTTTTTTCTGAATTCCCGATAAATGATCTGCATTTCAAAGCTGAACATGCGGTCCAGACCCCGTTCAGTTTCCAGTTTATGAATATCCTTTTTCAATTGTGGACAGGTTAGCCACCAGGGAGTAGAAAAAATTGGACCATCAAGTCCCCTGGGTAGGGGCCTGTTTAAAATTGCCAGGGGATAACCAAGGGAACACCTCTTAATAATCTCAAATTCGGAATCTACTTCCCGTTGTAACTGCAAGCCGATTACTCTTAAATCGTCCACAATATCGACCTCCTACCCGGCAGCAAAAACACCCCACGAAGGGGTGCTTAAAATCGGGCTGATTAACGGTTATTTGTTTTTTTCTTGTTGGGCGCGCGGGCTTCACTGAGCTCCTGAAACTTTTCATCGCTCTCTTTGAAAAAGCGGCTCAGTTTATCTTCAAATGATAGATCTTTTTTCTTTGACTGGTGCCTTTCTTTTGGTGGGGGGGACTGGAGTCTTTTTATTGAAAGACCAATTTTCCCATCGTCTCCAACCGAAATAACCTTGACCTTTACCCGGTCCTCCACCTTAAGATGCTGATTGACATCCTTGACATAGGTATGAGCAACTTCCGAAATATGAATAAGACCAGTCTTCCCCTTATCAAGTTCCACAAAGGCACCGAAATCTGTAATACCGGTGACCTTGCCCTCGACAACCCTGCCAACCTCGATTGACATAACTAGCTAAACTCCTCCTCTAAAATGATTGGGTTAAACCCGTAACTTATTATACATAATCCCCTAAAGCCTGTCAATTTTTTTATTCTTCTTCAATCACAACAATCAGTGTCTCTCCTTCTTTTACCAGGCCTAATTGCTCCCGGGCCACCTTTTCAACATACTCCAGGCTGCTGGCATATTCAAGCCTTTCTTGATATTCTTCGCGGGTTTCCTGAAGTTCGACAACCTCCTGCTCCAGTTCCCTCAGTTCTGAACTGCGGTCCAGATAATAAACATAGCTCTGAGCAAAATGGAAGGTTAAGTACAGCAGAAAAATCGCAAAAATTATCAATGCCCTGCGGTAGTTTTTCGGCATGGCCCTTTCCCCCTCTTTCAAGGTCTTTCGTACTTCTACATTCCCGGGGAAACTCCTGCATTTTTGCCACCTTTTTTCCAGTCGTCCCCCTGTTTATGGGAGGAAAATAGCTTTTTCAACTCGAAGGTAATCGATTTTCTCCTTTTTTTCCCGAGAAAGCTGCACCCGGTACCCTCTCATCTCCAAGCCTTTTTGTTATTTTTCGGTCATCGAAGTGTTCTAGAAGAGGCAAAGCATATTTTCTGGTACTGCCCAGCAGATTACGGAATTCTGCAACGGTTATCTTTTCATTTTCTCCCAGGTGCTGTTTAAGCAATTTTTCCCCTTCCTTATATTTTTCCCTTGTAAGGTATAGCTCATCGTTAATTCTAACTGCTTCGCCCCGGTAGACCAGGTAATTTAAAATTTCTCCTGCTCCCCGGTCAATCTCCCAGGCCAGGGGGGGAGCAAATCCTCCTTTTTCCAGCTCCTGCAGGTATCTTTCAGCCAGCTTTCTTTCCTCCTCGCCCGGCTGGGGATGAAATTCAGCAAGGGCAATCCGCTGCCCCTCAACCTTTATTTTCCCTTCCTCTGACCACATAGAAAGTAAAATTTCCCCTGCATCTCCTCCGCTTATCTCCCCGGCAAGGTCTACGGCCTGCGTCCTTGGCATTCCGGGCCGCAGAGGATAGTCCCGGTGGTAGCCCTCCAGCCTCTGGGCAAAGCTTTCCCAGAAATTCTTTAATCTATCACGGCAGGCGATTATTCCAGGCTGAATTTCCCGGATTTCATCTTCAAGTTTTTTCAACCCTTCCTCCTGTTCCTGCCTGCTTATCCCGGCCGCTGAGAAGAGCTCCTCTTTTCCGATAACACCTCGCCGAAAAATTATCTGGAATAAAAGGTCCTCTGGTTGGCCGGAAATCATCCTCTGTAATAAGTGCAGGTGTTGTTTATCGTGCCGCCTGTACTGCGAGGGATCCGTAATCAAAACCCGGCCTCCCCCCATCACGTGGACAGGAGAATAAAAGCGGATAATGAATCTGTCCTGGAAACCGGCAACAAGTTCTTCATCCAGTTTTATCCGGGCCAGGTCTTTTTCTCCCGGAGCCAAAAGCCGCCTTTCCCCGTAAAACTTAACCTTTCCCAGACACCGGGATGTCCCCAGGTGGAAATGGATCGTACTATTATCTTTGAGAGGGTGGGGAAAATCATCAATCAGCCGAAGGTAAACATCCACTTCCCTGGTGGGTTCAAAATAACCCGGGGAGGCAATTACATTGCCCCTGGCCAGCTCCTTCTTTTCCAGGGGAATATTCAGGGCAACTCGCTGGCCTGCCCCTGCTTTTTGAACTTTTTCATTATGGACCTGAATCTGGCGAATTCTACCTCGTAGTTTTCGAGGCAATACCTCAATTTCATCCCCCGTTTTAACCTGCCCCGAAATTAGAGTCCCGGTTACTACCGTTCCCATGCCATGCATCTGGAATACCCGATCAAGGGGAAGCCGCAGGGGCGCACTTTCCTCCGCTTCTCTACCCTGGGCTATTCTGTCCAGGATACTCAGGAGCTCATCTATCCCCTTACCCGTCCTGGCAGAAGTTACAACACAGGGAGCTTTTGCAAACACTGTTCCACCCAGTTCCTCCCGAACTTCTTCTTCCATCAGTTCAATCCATTCTTCCTCCACCAGGTCAGCCTTGGTTAGAACAACAACCCCTTTTTTAATTTCCAGGAGTTCTATTACTTCCAGGTGCTCTCTGGTCTGGGGCATAACACCCTCTGTAAGGTCAATAACCAGGAGGACAAGATCCATACCGGCAACACCAGCCAGCATGTTGCTCATAAATTTTTCATGGCCCGGTACATCAACAATACCGGCCAGTCTCCCTGAAGGAAGACGAAGGGGGGCAAAACCAAGGTCAATGGAAAGGCCTCGCTCCTTTTCTTCCCGGAGCCTGTCGGTATCTATTCCTGTCATTTTTTCAATCAGGGCCGTTTTCCCGTGGTCAACATGCCCCGCAGTTCCAATGATTAGTCCCCCCATGGGTTAACCTCCTTTGGTAATATAACTGGCTAGTATTCTATTCCCCAGCGGCCGGTTAAACCCTGGTCAAAAGGATGCTTGTGAGGTTTCATTTCTGTAACAAGGTCCGCCTTTTCCATAATTTCTTCCGGGATATATCTTCCCGTTATTATCAATTCACAGTTCTCCTGTTTGAGTTCAATTAATTCCAGGGCTTCCTCCAGGGTAACCAGCTCAAAATAGAGGGCATTCCCCAGTTCATCCAGGATTACCAGGTCGTGGCTTCCCTCCTGCAGGACCTGGCGGCTCCTTTCCAGGGCAAGTTCCATCATGTCCCGGTCATCCTGAGTCGCCTCCCCTTTTTTTACGAAACACTCTCCACAACCCCGGCAATCAACGTAGCCGTTTTTGATCATTGAGCTCCAACGGCATCCCCGTCCAAATTCTTCCATTGTAATTAATGGAAAAAGCCGGGGGGTGGCAAATAGCTCTCCGGCATAGCCAGTTCCTTTCATGAATTGGATAAAAATTGAGCTGAAACCATGTCCAGCGGCCCGGAAGGCCTGCCCTATAGCCGCAGTAGTTTTGCCCTTTCCATTTCCAGTATAGACCTGAATCAGGCCATTTTCAATTCTTTTCTTTCTGCCCATCTTCTTCACCCTCTTTCAGGATTTGTTCCAGCTCCCGGGGAGTTACTGTTCTAGCCCCGTGCTTTTTCATTTCTTCCCAGAGTTTAACTGCATCTCCCCCGGTAAAGTCCCTGTTGGCAATATTCTCTCCATCCAGGACAAAAACCTTCTTCCCCTTTTGCAGTGCTGCAAGCGCCATCCTCAAATTTCCTATATTTCCCCGGCCAAAAGGAACTTCCGCAATTACTACCAGGTCTGCTTCCACCATCATTTCCAGGGTTTGATTTAATTTCTCATCGGAAATATGGTGAAAGGGAATTTCGCGAACACATTTAATATTTAGCTCCCTGGCCCCTTCGGAATCGGTATCTCCCTCATTTACCGCACCCAGGCTTAGCTCATGTCCCGCGGACCTGAGCCTCTTCAATAACCTCCAGCTGGAACCTCCTCCCCCAACTACATGAATCCGCCGTGGAATAATTCCCTTCTGTCCTCCCTCTTCCAGGTCAGGGGGCCGCAGGTTAATACGAGGCTTACCCAGGGGAGACCACTTTTCCACTTCTACTTCCACCTGGTAGACCTGTTTAATATTTTCCGAAGTCAGGACCTCCTCTGCAGGGCCTAAAGCTTTTAAACGGCCCCGGTCCAGGAGGATCAGGTTCTTGCAGTACTGGGAAGCCAGGTTAAGATCATGGGATACCAGGATAATAGTAAGGCCTTCCCTGCGGTTTAACTGCAGGAGCAGTTCAAAAATTCCCTGCTGGTATTTAATATCCAGGTTAGAAACCGGCTCATCCAGGAGTAAAACCCGAGGGTTCTGGGCAAGGGCCCGGGCAATTATACCCCGTTGCCTCTCTCCTCCACTGAGCTGATGTATAGTCCTGTTGCGGAGTTCAAGCAGGCCCGTAGTTGCAAGAGCTTCCTCGACATATTCCATGTCCCTGTAGCGGAGGGTTCCCCACCACCCCAGGTGAGGGTACCGACCCATGGCCACAACTTCTTCCAGCATGAAGGGAAAATCCAGGTACGTTTCCTGGGGAACAACCCCGATCTGTCGGGCTCTCTCTCCAGGTGGAATCCGGTGAATCTCCCTATTTTCAAGGGAAACCCTGCCCTCCTGAGGTTGCAATAGGCCTGACATTACCTTGAGCAGGGTAGACTTTCCCGAACCATTCGGCCCCAGGATTCCCACAAAATCTCCTTCTTCTATTTCTAAATCGACGTTTCTTAAAACCCATTCCTCCTGGTAGGCAAAGCTAATATTTTCTACCCGGTAAAGTGCCATACAGTATCAACCCCCCTGCCCGAAGTATCGGCCCTGGTGGCGCCGCAAAAGGTATAGGAAAAAAGGTCCGCCTGCCAGGGCGGTTATGATCCCCACCGGTATTTCCAGCGGGGGGAAAAGAGAGCGAGCAAGGGTGTCTCCCCACATCAGGAAAACCCCACCCCCAAGTCCACAGAAGGGTACCAAAAATCTGTGGTCGGGGCCAATCAAAAGGCGCATGATATGAGGAACAATTAAACCAACAAACCCGATAAGCCCGCTTACCGCAACAGCGCTTGCAGTCAGGAGGCTTGCCCCGGTAATTAAAATTACCTTGGTCCGTTCCACATTTACCCCCAGGTGTAGAGCAGCTTCCTCCCCTAAAACAAGAAGATTCAGGTTGCGAAGCTGCCATAAAATTAATAGAAAACCAAGGGTAAAATAGGGAAGCAAAAGGTTTAATTCGTTCCACCCTCTACCCGAAAAGGTCCCCATCAACCAGTAAAAAACCCGGTGTAAATCTCTCCCCATTCCTACCATCATCAGGGACATTAAGGCATTCAACAAAAACCCAATTGCTACCCCGGCCAGGAGAAAAGAAGTAACAGGAACTTTCCCTCCAACCCGGGCAAGCCTGTAAACAACAAAAACCGTGGCCAGGGCCCCGGAAAAAGCCAGAAAGGGCAGCGATCCCAGCCCGAGGATGGTGAAATTCCAGCCGAAGAGCATGGCCATTACGGCCCCGAACCCGGCACCGGCTGAAATACCAACAAGGTAGGGATCGGCCATGGGGTTCCGGAGTAATCCCTGGAAAACGCCACCGGCCATTCCCAGGGCCCCGCCCACAAGAAGACCTAACAAAAGACGGGGAAGACGCAGCCGAAGAAGAATGGTTCGCCATGATGTATGCTCGGTTAGGGGGTCAAATAAAATTGTTGGAATTTTTTGCCAGGGGATATTTACACTCCCCCAGGCCAGTGCCAGTAATGCACCCAAAACCAGCAGGGCAACAAGGCAGCTTAATACCAGCCAGCGGCGACTGCGCTCCCCTCCCATTTTATTTCCCTTCTCCCAGGATGGCTTCCAGGACAAGTTCCAGGCCTTCAATAATCCTGGGGCCCGGGCGGACCATCAGGTCAGGATCCACAAAATAAACCCTTTCGTTTTGCACAGCAGAAATATCGCTCCAGGCTGTTCTTTCATAAACCCGGTTATCTTTCCAGGGAACTATAATTACTTCCGGGTCGTTGGCGATTACATCTTCGACACTGTACGGCGCCCACTCCTGGTCCAGGTCTCCAGCAATATTTTCTCCGCCGGCAATTTTAATAATATCGTGGACAAAGGTATTGGGGCCCGCTGTCATGAGAGGATCATCCCATACCTCGTAATAAACCCGGGGGGTTGTTTGGAGTTCCTGAGCCTTTTCCTTTACGGCTTCAATTTCTTCTTCCATCCAGGCAACCAGTTCATTGCTTTTTTGTTCCTGGCCGGTAATCCTGCCAATCCATTTGATGCTGTTGAAAATCTCTTCAATGTTGCCGGGATCAACAACAGCAACTTTATAACCCAGTTCTTCAATTTTCTCCCGGTCTTCATCCATTCCTGCAGTCATAAAAACCAGGTGGGGATCTTTCTCGACTATGGCCTCAAAATCCACATTTACATCGCCCACCTTGGGTTTTTCCAGGGCAGCTTCGGGATAATCACAGAAATTGCTTACCCCCACAATCTTTTCATCCAGTTCCAGGGCAAAAAGGATTTCTGTAACTGCAGGAGCAAGGGAGATAAGCCTTTCCGGGGTTTCCTCCAGCACAAGCTCTCGGCCCAGATCATCAAATACTGCTTCGGCTGACGTTCCTGCTCCAAAAGTAAAGATTAGGATTACTGTTATTATTAATATCCTTTTCATCAAAAAACCTCCAGTTAAAAAATTTAGTTGCCGGTACAAACAATAAACCCCAAACCTTGACCTGGGGTTAATGCAATATTGAACCACCCCTTTCCCCGAAGGCTTGGCTTCAGTACCGTCAGGCAGGTCTCCTGGCTCCAGTTCATTGCTTCTACCTGCCTTCCCCGAAAAACGAGTGGCATTCTGGGGTAGAAGCTCCCTGACTACAGTGGCGGGTCCGCACCCTTTAGCTCTGAGGCTTGAGGGTTTCCCTTTTAATCCCATGGAACCTGTCGGCATGAGCTATTCTATTATTCTACATATTACTTCTTTTCTGGAGCCCGGATTCCTTTTTTCAATTTACCGGATTATCTGGCTTTTTTCCCTCCAGAACCGCGATTAGATCCAGGGCCGCCATCCGGGCCATTCTATTTCTGGTGGAGAAGGTTGCACTTCCTATGTGCGGAGCAACCACAACCCTGGGATTCTGGAGAAGAGGATCGTCCTCGTAAATAGGTTCCTCTTCAAACACATCCAGGCCTGCTGCGAAAATCTCCCCCTTTTCCAGGGCCTCTGCAAGGGCCTTTTGATCAACAACAGGGCCCCGGGCAGTATTTACCAGGACTGCGGTTTTTTTCATCAGGCTGAACTCCCTTGGACCGATCAGTTTCTCGGTTTCGGGGGTCAGGGGGGTATGAACGCTTATAAAATCGCTGTCTTGCAATATTTCGTCCAGCTCAACTCGCCTGGCTTCCAGTTCCTTCTCCAGTTCTGGTTTGGGGCTTCTGTTGAAATAAAGGATTTCCATATCGAAACCCCTGGCCCTTCTGGCCACTGCACTACCAATCCTTCCTGCTCCAATAATACCCAGAGTTTTCCCGAAAACATCCTGGCCCAAAAATAGCCTCGGACCCCAGCTCTTCCACCTCCCTGCCCGGGTATATTGGTCAGCAGAAACTATAGACCGGGCGGCTGCAAGAAGCAGGGCAAAAGCAAGGTCAGCCGTGGCCTCGGTTAAAACCCCCGGAGTGTTTGTAACTACAATTCCCAGTTCCCGGGCTTTCTGGAGGTCAATATTATCGTAACCCACAGCATATGTAGAAACCACTTTTAGTTTTTGAGCTGCTTCCAGGACTTCGGAATCGATAGGGTCTGTTAACAAGCAGAGAAGTCCATCTACCTGCTCCACTTCTTCCAATAAAACATCTTTGGGAGGAGGAACTTCTTCCTCCCAGACTTTTACCTCGCACTTTTCCCGGAGCAAATCCAGGCCTTCATCGGGAATTTTCCTCGTGACAAAAACTCTTTTCATTTTACCGCCTCCCTCCCTATCATAATTTGTCCCTGACCCTCTTTTTCCCTCCCTGGAAAATAAAAAACGCCCGATACCGGACGTTTGTGTTTTCTGAATTGGAGCGGAAGACGGGATTCGAACCCGCGACCCCAACCTTGGCAAGGTTGTGCTCTACCAGCTGAGCTACTTCCGCAAATGGTGGAGGGAGAAGGATTTGAACCTTCGTAGGCGTGCGCCG
>PUNE01000078.1 GCA_003551665.1 Halobacteroidaceae bacterium | reverse complement strand
TGGGAGAAAGAAGATTTGGAAGGGGTTGTTACTGTTACTCCAGAAAAGGATGGGTTAATTTTTGACCCCGAAAATAAAGTGGTTGATGAGGAAACCGTCCTTCTTTTCACTGCTGCTGAGGAAGAAATTAAAATGGAAATTAATCCTTCCGATATTGATTTTGGAGATGTGGATGGTAATGAGGAAAAAACCGAAGAAATAACGATTTTAAACTCGGTTGACTCCAATAATAATTTAACCGGAAGTCTGGCTCTGAGCGGGAGTGATAATTTTTCCATAGCCGATGGGGATGAAGCTTTTGATTTGCCTCCGGGAGAATCCCATAATGCCGGAATTATTTTTTCTCCGGATGCACCTAGCGGTCAAAAAACGGGGACCTTGGAAATTTCCCACAACGCAACAAATGTTGACTCGCCCATTGAAGTGGATGTTCAAGGGGTATCCATTTATAATTTTATAGATGTATCCCACTCTTCAGTGCAATTTGGCAAGGTTGACGCTGGTGGTAGTGGTATCAGACACATCGAAATAGAAAACCTATCTGATTCCGTTGACGATATTAATGGGTTTGTAAGTATTGAAGGTTCCTCTGATTTTTCAATTACTACTAATGCGGGGTTTTTCTCCATATCTCCTGGCGGAGGCATTTTAGTAAGTATTGAGTTTTCTCCCTCTGGAATCGGCTTTAAAAGTGCCAAATTGATGATTGAACATGATGCCTCAAATGAAACATCTCCCATTGTTCTTGCTGTGGAAGGGGAGTGTGTGCCTTTAGTTATAGAAGAAGATGCATCTAAAGATGCTTATGTTAACGAATTACACCAGGGTGATAATTATGGAGACAGCGAGAAATTAAAAATCGGGTATTATAAATATGGTAGCCAAATACTATATAAGAGGATAACGCTTCTGGATTTTGAAGGGTTACGTGATATCCCCGATGGATCAACTATAATCAAGGCATTGGTACACTTAGATGTAATTTCTGTAGATGATCCTCCATTCAATATTGAATTTGGATATACGACTCAAAACTGGACAGAAGGTTCTGTAACCTGGTCTACCAGGCCCCTTATCTATTTTTTCTCATCACCAGAATATCAGGTTAAAGAAGAATTTGAAGGCTTGTGGAGCTTAGACATTACAAAGGGTTTACAAATCACAGTTGACAATATTAGTAACTATGGCCACCCTCAAGGTATATGCTTTAGAGTCCCTGAAATATATTCAACTGCTAATGTAGTTAATCACTTATTAACTTTCGCGTCCAGGGAACACCCCGGTAAGAACCCTCCAAAAATTTATGTGGAGTATATCCCCCCAATCGACCCCTAAAAACGATTGATCAAAAAATTTGCCCCTCTAAAATTGTTTTCATTTGTTGCCACCTCTAAATTTATTGAAGGAAATCAACACCCTATCTGAGGCTGATGCCTTATTGCATCAGCCTTTTTCATTTCCAGGAAACTTCCTTGATTTCCAGGCATAAAATTGGATAAAACAACAATTTTTTGTTGATTCACAAAACTATAATTTCCCCTCCCAATTATTTGTGGACACCCTTGAAAATTCCTAGAAACTTATTCTGGAAACCCTGTCTACCTTCTATTGATAAAGGGTTAACTGAAAAAATGGTTTTTTTTATTTAATCAGACATTGGGATCCCATTCTCTACCAGAATCACTTCAGGATGGGTAACATAATTTAGATTCCTATTATCATAGCTGAAGTCTTTTGGGGTTGGCACTATTTCTTTCAATCAGGAAAATTCCCAGATTAAATATTTTTTAATTTTACCCAAATCTTCCAGTCAATTCCTACAAAAAGGAATAATCTTGGTAAATTTTTTGCCGCTTCTCTTCCTTTTATTGCTATCGGCTTTACATTTTCAAAATACTGCAGGACTCAAAATATTATTACCGAATTATATAGATACCTGTTAAATGTCAGGAAAAAAATTAAAGGAGGAAAAATATGAACCGAAATACGGTAGTGTTAGGACCTCTTTTTGCTTTGTTGTTGATAGTCTGTCTAAGCCTGCCCCTATCAGCTCAGGCCTCGCAGCATCAATTGATCCTGATGAGCACTACTGACCTGCATCAATACATTATGCCCTACAATTACATGTCGGATGATGTTGACGAGACTATTGGCCTGTCCAAGGTTTATACCCTTGTAGAGCAAATCCGACAGGAATACAATAATACCCTGCTCTTTTCTTCGGGAGATGATATTCAAGGGTCACTGGTAGGAGATCTGGAAGCAGATGTTGACCCCCTGACTGGCCATGAATTTCAGGCAATTATCAGGGCCATGAATGCCATGGGTTATGATGCAGCAGCCGTTGGTAACCACGAAGTTTCCGATTATGGATTGGAGTTTTTTGAAAGGGCCAAGAACAATTCTGTTTTTCCCTGGCTTTCTGCTAACATCAAGATGGCCGAAAACCCTGATGAGTTTTACGTAGATCCTTATACAGTTTTGGAGCGCAATGTAGACGGAATACCCATTAAGGTTGGTGTTATTGGCTTTGTTCCACCCCAGATAATGGAATGGGGCCGTAGTCACTTGTATGGCCAGGTTATCGCTAAAGAAATCCTGGAACAAGCAGAGAAATATATTCCCATCCTTGAGGAAAAATCCGATATAGTAGTGGTTGCACTTCACGGCGGCATCTCCACCGATGCCATTGATTCGAGAGATGCCAGGGCTAACCCCGCCTACTACCTGGCCGAGATCGAAGGTATAGATGCTATACTCATGGGTCATCAGCACAATCATTTCCCGGGCGATTATGACGACATTGAGGGAGTGGACAACGAAAAGGGACTGATCCATGGAGTGCCTGCTGTAATGGCTGGTTCCTGGGGGGAAGCCATGGGAATCGTAGAATTAGACCTTGAGTACACCGACGGCGAATGGAAGGTTCTTGGGGGGAGTTCACATCTCCGGCATGTCGATGAAAATGTCGAATCCCACCCCTGGATTGAAGAACTGGTGAAAGATCGCCATGAAGCCACAATAGAATATGTTCGGACTCCAATTGGTCAGACAGAGGTGGAAATTGCTTCTTACTTTTCCCGCATCAAAGACACTGCAGTAACACAACTGGTAAATGATGTTCAGATTATTTACGCCCAGGAATATTTTGCTGGAACCGAATATGAAGATCTACCTATAATTAGTGTCATGGCACCCTTCATTGCAGGCCGCCATGGCCCCGATTACTTCACCCATGTTCAGGATGACGTCAATATTGGTGACGTTACTGACATTTATATTTTCCCCAATACTGTTTATGTTCTAAAGCTCGATGGCCAGCAGGTTATTGACTGGCTGGAGTATTCAGGACGAAACTTTAACCAGATTGATCCGGAATCTGAGGAACCCCAGCACCTCATTAACTATGATGTAATGGGCTATCACTTCGACATCCTGGAGGGCATTGAGTATGTTTATGATGTAACCAAGCCTCAAGGAGAACGGGTAGTAGAAGTAACATATGATGGGGAACCGCTTACTGCTGATATGGACTTCCTGGTCGTTACCAATAACTTCCGGGCCTCAGGTGGTGGAGGCTTCCCTCATGCAGAGGAAAAGAACTGGGTCCTGCCTTCCACTGACGTAAGCCGCGAGCAAATCATCTCCTATATTACTGAAAAAGAAGTCATTCGCCCGGCAGCCAGCAAAAACTGGCGGGTGAAACCTATAGAAACAGCCGGCCCTATCCTTTACAGATCTTCTCCCGATGCCGCTTCCTACCTGGACAGGAGAGGAATCCAGGGCATAACTTATTTGGAAACAGATGAAGACGGTTGGGGCATCTACGAAATAAATCTACTTGAACTCTATTAAAACCCAACAATAATTCTAAACCCCGCTTTTTTGGCGGGGTTTTCTCTTTGGCAGGTTTTTTCTAGGGGTCCAATTAAGCTCAAAAACATACCCGATAACAACAAAGTTGTTACTCAATGTCCTCAACCTCCGTCAAAAACCAGGGGTTAACCTGACCTAGGAAGGCAAAAACCCTTTTCCCAATAACTATAACGTATCACTCCAATAAAAAACCGCCCGGGGGCGGTTCAGTAAACGACACTTTTGGGGGTCATCAATTCTTTTTTATTTTTTCTTCAAAACAACCTTTCTCCAAAGGCCTGAGGTAAAATTATTGTATCCTTATGGCGTATTTATTAAGATAGGATAGTCATTCGAGGTTCCAAAATCCCATATATCCGAATCCCAATCCTCAAACATTTCATCTCCATCGAGGTCTGGATTTCCGTCCTCATCAAGTATATCTCCTGGATTTCCTGCTTGCAACTGTTTTGTTGTTCTGCCTTCTCCAAAATCAGAATCTTCCTTGCCAGAAGTATTTAAATCCCAATAGCTTGAATACACTTCAAAGGAGGTGGCGTCACCTATTAATCCCCCTCCGCTTCCTATAACCTGCCCTATTGAATAGCAATTTTCAATTATCGGCCTGGGGTGTCCATGGACGGTATCGAAATATACATGCGCTCCTACCAGTCCCCCGATTCTCTCTACACCGGAGACATTGCCCCAGGAATAACAATCTTCAATAATCCCACCAAAATAACTGGTATAACTATTGCGTCCAACCAGACCGCCTATGCGATTATCTCCCGTAACATTCCCTGTTGCAAAAGATTCTCTAATTTCTCCTCCCCTATTGTAGCCAACCAAACCTCCGATATCATATTCATCTCCAAAGACATCTCCGGTAGCATAGCAATTAATTATTTTTGCTACATAATTCTTCCCAAAATACTGCCCAGAATAATTTACTCCCACCAAGCCGCCTGCTCCATAACCATTTTCATCAGGGTCATAATTTATGGTTTCCACTTTCCCAGCAGCAAAGCTGTCAAAGACTTCTCCGTAATTTACCCCAACTAACCCACCAAGGTTTTTTTCTGCATTTATTTCTCCTTTGGCAAATGAGTCAGTTATTACTCCTTCAAAAGAATTGTCCCCAACAAGTCCACCAACTTCTCTTTCACCGGTTACATTAGCTTCAGATCCACTTCCTTCTATCACACCAGTATTTTCACCAACAAGACCTCCCACTCTTCTTTCAAGGCTTTCTTCGTCATCCTCTAAAGCGGTAATGGTTCCATCAACAAAACAGTTCAAAATTTCTCCATTATTATACCCAACAAGCCCTCCTGTAAATTCTCCTCCAACAATATTAACCGAAAGAAGATTTACATTCTTAATTATTGCTTCTTCAGATGTATAACCAAACAAACCAACATTATCTGCTCCAGGCCGATTAATTGAAAGATTCCTTATCCTCCTGTTATTCCCATCATAGGTACCTGAAAAGGGTTTATCCTCATCTCCAATTGGCTGCCAGCCTTCATTTTGGGCAATAGTAATTAAGTCAAAATCTATACTCGCTATTTGCTTGAAAAATCCATCCAGATGCTCTTCATCCCAAAGTCTAGCCATTTGTTCTACAGTCCCTAATAAGTAAGGATCATCTTCGGTCCCATCCCCTCCAGCAAACCCAGTTACCGGATCAACATTAACATCAAAAACCGCTTCGATTTCCATATCCTTGGTTATCGGCACATTAATTTGAGGATCTGTTTCTTCAAAATCACCTTTCCACTCAATAAAATTCCACCCATCATTAGCCAGAGCTGTCAATTGCACAACACTACCTTCTGAGTAGTTTGGCTCCTCCGGATCAACTTTAACTATTCCACCTTCAGGGTCGAAAGAAATACTTAAGGTGAAACTTTCCCCAATCTTAACAGGCGTTCCTTCACAACCCGTAAGTACTAAAAACAAAACTACTATCCCCATTACTATTCGTTTCGACCATAAATATTTCATTTTATTCTCCTTTCATTCTTTTTAATATTTTATTCGTCAACTGCTACTTTTTCCCTTTAAATCGATAAAAATTTTTGTAATTTTATGAATTCTTTTTGCTCCCCCCCCCCTTCCCCCTGGTTTCTCTTAATAAATCCTCCAGGGTTACCGAAGGATTACATGAAGGAGTAAAAAATTTTTGGAAGATTTCTCATAGTCATACCCAAAAAACTAACTGGATCAATGGTAGCTCCTGAACTATTTCTTCTCCTGCTTATTTTTAAAAGATACCAGTTTTTGTTCCAATAATAATAATGAAGAACTTTGGAGTGATCTTTAACCTTAATACCAAGAAAGACATTTTGAAATTACTAAACCTAGATAAGAAAGGGGAACTATTGGTGAAGAATTTTGATTCCCTTGGAGAAAAAACAAAAATACTACCCTCATTACTATTATTTTTACTTTTAACCCCAATATTTTTGGGAGGATGTCTTTCAGACCAGGAGAATCCGGGACTGGATATCGAAGGAGCCCCGGAACTGGTGCAGTCTGTGGAGGATAACCGGATCATTGAGCCCCTGCCCCGAAATGAAATGGAAGAAAAATTTACCGAATTGCTTTATCCATATCAGGATTTTGAAGAAGCGGATCCAGAAAAAATTGGAACAGTGCACAAAGACCTTTATCACATAAGCCAAAACGAGATGCTGGAGGATATAGATTTCCTTTTTCGGGTGTTAAAATATGGTTATGCTGGCTATTCCTTATTTGGAGGGGACGATAGTTTTGGTCAAAGCAAAACTGAGATGATTAAAAATGTAGAGCAGAATACACGAATAGGCAATGGGCAACCTTTCCTGGTATTGGGTGAATTCCTGGACCTGGTCCGGGATAAACTTTCTTTCATCCAGGATGGCCATTTTGCTGTTGACGGAGAAAGATTTCATAATCACCATCAAATGCATTTATCTCATGACCTTGAGTTTTTTAAAAATGAAGAAGGCTATTATATCTTGGAAGAAACCAAAAAATTATTCATAGAAAGGGTGAATAATAGCAAACCCGAGGAATATCTGAAGCTTTCCCTTAACGATTCCGGTAAGCTGGTATTTAAGCTGGTGGCTCTTTCCCCTGAAGAAGAGCCCTACCCGGTAACTCTTGAGTTTAAGGAAAATAACAGCAGGGAACTAATCCTTAATCCAGCCCAAACCGTTGAGTTCTTAGAAGTTCCCTTCGAGTATTACGAAAAGGAAGGAATTCCGGTTATTGTTAATCGAAGGCTGTCTCATCGTAACGAAGAACAGCTTAAAGATTTTATCGAAGCCGCAAAGGACTTAGAAAACAAAGAGATTTCCATTCTGGATTTAAGAGGGAATCCTGGAGGAAGCGACTTCTTTGCCAGTGAGTGGATCAAAAATTACACCTCCCGAGAACCAGGCTATGCCCAGGGATATATTGACCTGACCACCAGGACCACACAGGCCCTTCAACCAGGGCAACACAGATTCGATCCTACCCCCAGCGGCTGGTCAGAAATTAACTATTCCACACCCAAAACCATTCCCAATGATAGCTATCTACTTGTTTTGATTGACAACCAGATTGGTTCTGCAGGGGAATCTTTTGTTCGAATGCTGAGACAGGTGGAAAACGTAATCTTTATTGGCTCCAATACGGCCGGGGTGAAGACAGTTGGAAATGTAACATCTTTTTCCCTGCCAAATTCAGGGATAGATATTCAACTGGGAACTACCCTTTTCCTGGAACTCGACCTGGACTTAATCGAAGGGCGCGGGTACAAACCAGACATCTGGGTTGAGCCAAAAGAGGCTCTGGATCTGGCCCTAAAATTTATTGAAAATTATCTCCCATAAGGGGTTTTAGAAAAAGCTTCTGCAATTTCACCAAAAAAACAGCACCTCTCCTATCAATCCCAATACCTCTGGGATAGTTTAGGTGCTTTTTTTGTTTTGTAATTGACTTCCCGATATTGTCCAGAATAAAACAACCCAATTTATTTTTTTGACCCCTCTTTTTGGGGATTTTTCATTTTTTCCGGAATCAACCAAATTGAGATAATATTACCCCGGCTGCAACAGCTGATCCAATTACTCCTGCTACATTGGGCCCCATCGCATGCATTAACAGGTGATTATCTCCATCCGCTTCCAGTCCAAGTTTTTGACTGACCCTTGCTGCCATGGGCACTGCAGACACCCCGGCTGAACCAATCAGTGGATTTACCTTACCCCCCGTAAGAAGATACATAACTTTTCCCAGGACTACTCCTGCAAAAGTTCCAACTCCGAAGGCAAAGAGGCCCAGGAGAATAATCTGGATTGTTTCCCAGATCAGGAAGTTTTCAGCTGTTGCCGTAGCCCCAACGGTCAACCCGAGAAATATGGTTACTATATTGACAAGAGAGTCACGGGCCGTCTGGAGAAGGCGATCCACAACTCCCGATTCTTTCAAAAGATTACCGAACATTAATGATCCAATTAAGGGTATCGAGGCAGGGATCAACAACCCGGTCAGAATTGTGACGGCAACGGGGAAGATAATTTTCTCCTTTTTTGATACCTCCCTTAATTGGGCCATCCTGACCCTTCTTTCTTTTTCATTGGTTAAAAGCTTTATAATAGGAGGTTGAATCACCGGGACAAGGGCCATATAAGAATAGGCCGCAACAGCAATGGGGCCAAGAAGTTCTGGGGCCAACTGGGAAGCAGTAAAAATTGCTGTAGGTCCATCAGCCCCTCCTATCGTCCCGATGGCGCCCGCCTGAAATGGCTCAAAACCAAGGGCAAGTGCTCCCAGGATGGTAGTAAAAATGCCGAACTGAGCTGCAGCACCCAGTAACATAGTCTTGGGGTTGGCAAGAAGGGGGCCGAAATCCGTCCAGGCACCTACCCCAATAAAAATCAGGGGTGGGTAAATACCCAGTTTTGTTCCCTGGTACAGGTAATATAAAAGTCCGCCAGTTCCATCTCCCTGCGGAGCAGTCATCAATCCGCCCAGAGGGAGGTTTACCATAATTACTCCAAAGCTAATCGGAATCAGCAAAAGTGGCTCGTATTTCTTCTTGATTGCAAGGTATAGAAGAATTCCAGCAACAGCAAGCATTAAAATTTGCTGCCAGGTGAGATTTGCAAAACCCGTTCCCTGCCAGAACCTATCAAGTGCAAGTTCCATTTAACTTCCCCCTACTCCATAATTACAAGGATATCTCCTGGATTAACCGAAGCACCTTCACTAATTTTTATTTCTTTTACCCTTCCATCTGCGTTTGCGGTAATCTCATTTTCCATCTTCATAGCTTCCAGGATAACAAGAACCCCTCCCTTTCTTATTTCGCTTCCTGGCTGCACCTTTATTTCCAGTATTTTCCCCGACATGGGTGCCTTTACTTCTCCAGGAGAACTGCCGCCGGTAACTGGTTTCTTTTTTTCTGGAGCTTTCTGAACAAAAGGAGCGGTTGAAGCTGCAGGTTTATTTTTTATTGGTTGCCTCTCCTCAGCATTTTCATTTATTTCTTCAACCTCGACTTTGAAATCCTGATCATTCACTCTGATTCGGTACCTCTTCATTCCCAAAGATTATCCCCCCTTTTCTTTTTATACCCTGAATAGTGAATTCCGGCTGTTCCGGGCCCATTCCCCACCGCGGTGTTGGATCCGAACAATTTTAAAATCTTCTTTCCCCCTATAAGCGTGAATTGCTGCTGCAATTGCTGCAACGGGGAGATCCTTTTCCACTTTTTCGTTTATAATTTGCCCTGAGATCAATTTATTGTCCGGGGAAGGGCTTTCCTTGATTCCAAAGAATTTTTGTAAAGCCAGGACCAAAAAACCCAGAAATATCAGGGCTACAAAAACCGTTCCCGTTCCGAGAATAATTATTTCCCACCCTGGAGTTAAATCAGCCATCCTTTCCCCTCCTTATACTGGAAAATTCCCATGTTTTCTGTTGGGCCTGGATATTTTTTTAAAGTCCAAAACATCAAGTGAATATATCAACCGGGCTCGCGTTTCATTGTATTCAATAATGTCGTGAACCATTCCTCGCCTGGCTGCTATAAGGGGATTAGCAAAAAGATCCCGGTATTGCTTGATTTTTTCCTCCCGGACCGCCGCAGGGTTCTCTGCATTTTTTATTTCCTTGCGGTAAATAATATTGGCAGCACCTTCCGGTCCCATTACCGCAATTTCTGCATTAGGCCAGGCCCAGACAAAATCAGCCCCCAGGGCCTGGCTGCACATTGCCAGGTAGGCTCCCCCATAGGCCTTGCGGGCAATTAAAGTCACCTTGGGAACCGTAGCCTCGGAATAGGCATAAAGCAGTTTTGCTCCATGCCTTATTACACCACCGTACTCCTGTTCAGTTCCCGGAAGGTAACCCGGAACATCAACCAGGGTAATCAGGGGAATGTTAAAAGCATCGCAGAAACGGACAAACCGCGAACCTTTATCCGAGGAATTGATATCCAAAACTCCGCCCCTTTCTTTCGGCTGGTTGGCCACAATCCCAACAGATTTCCCGCCCAGGCGAGCAAAACCAACAATGATATTGGGGGCAAAATTTGGCTGAACTTCAAAAAAACGGCCCCCATCTACGAGCAGGCGTAATATTTCCTTCATATCATATAATCTCTTGGGGTCTTTGGGAATCAGGTCTTCTAGCCCCGTCGGGCCTGGCAAAGGGGGGTCCTCTACTTCAATTTCGGGAACCGTTTCCATATTATTGGGAGGGATGTAACTTAAAAGTTCCCGGATTCCAAGGAGGCAGGATTCTTCATCGGGATTAGCAAAGTGGGCAACACCGCTAAGCTGATTGTGGGTTGCTGCCCCTCCCAGTTCCTCAGGAGAAACTTCTTCCCCGGTCACCTCCTTCACAACCTGTGGACCCGTTATGAACATCTGGCTAATTCCTTCTACCATAAAAACAAAGTCCATCAGGGCTGGAGAATATACCGCTCCCCCTGCACATGGACCCATAATTGCTGCTATCTGGGGAATAACTCCCGAAGCCTGGGTATTTCGAAAAAAGATGTTCCCATAACCATCAAGGGCATCTACCCCTTCCTGGATCCGTGCGCCCCCAGAATCATTTAAGCCAATAATGGGGGCCCCGTTTTCCAGGGCAAGGTCCATTATCTTAACTATTTTTTTGGCATGAGCTTCTCCGAGAGTTCCTCCCATTGCAGTAAAATCCTGGGCAAAAACAAAAACCAGCTGCCCGTTTATTGTTCCAGAACCTGTGACAACACCCTCTCCCGGAACCTCTCTTCCTTTCATTCCAAGATCTGTTGACCTGTGGGAAGTAAAGAGGTTAATTTCCACGAAGGAATGGGGGTCAAGCAATTTCCCCAATCGTTCACGGGCAGTAAGCTTTCCTTTTTTGTGCTGGGCTTCAATTTTATCTTTTCCTCCACCAAGTCTTGCTTTGTCTTTTTGAGCTTTTAAGTTAAATAAGTTGGCCATTGTTCAACCTTCCTCCAGAAAATTTGCAATTCAAACTAAAACAAGCCCTTTATTTTCGAAAACAAAGGGCTTGTTTTGGCTTTAAATCAGGTCAGGGTGGACAAACTCGCCCTTTTCAACAACTACCTCACCATCGATAGAGAAGGTGGTATCGAGAAGAATTAGGTCG
>PUNE01000002.1 GCA_003551665.1 Halobacteroidaceae bacterium | reverse complement strand
TGGAAGGATATTCTTAGTGAAAGTGAAAGAAGGAAATTTTTCGGAGGGAAATGGGACTATGGTATAAAAAAAATAACATTTAATGAGTTGAAGAATTATTTGCAAAAAAGATATGTTGGATAGCAAAAAAAAAGTGGAAAAAGTGAAGGGGCGAGGGCAAAAATTTTTATAAGGGAGAGGGGTTTAAAAGAAAAAACTGTTGTTAGTCTTTCCGGCAATAACCCCGGTTTCAAAACAAAAAAAGGATTTTTTTGGGTGAAGGAGGTTTTGACAAAAAAAAGAAATATATAGTAAATTACATGAAAGGACTGGTTATATGGATTTTTTAAGTTTTATGGATGAAGTTTGCTCTGAGAAAAACAAATCAATAACAGACGAAATCTTTTTACTAATCCAAAGTGATCGGGAACTGATGAGCAAATATTTAAGATTGGTTGAACAAGATGGTCTGGATAAAATCAACCAAGACATAGGCAGGGAAGTGAAAAAAAGGTATGGATTATCAAATGCGGAAAGCCGCCAGGAGAATCCCAGAAGCACCCTGATAAAAAGTCATCAGGAATTTCAATAAAGAATTCCGAATTTTCAAATTTGGTTCCGGTTTACTCAAAAATAACTTGTAGTTTACGGGGTCGGTCAAGGAAGTTGTAACACAGGTTCTAAAAAATGGTTCCTCGCTATTTTGTGTGGGTATAATATCAAAGTGTTTGAAGTGACAACCTGCTGCCCACGAGATAAATCATAGCAATGAGATTATCGATTGTTCTATAACCCCTATTCCACCTTTTTGCTGCCTGGATCAGACTATTGAGGCCTTCCAAAATACCATTATTTATTTTGGGATCAAACCACCTGATAAGGCCCGCCCCATGATCCTTTATTGTTTTTGCAGCTTTTTTCATTGGTTCAAGCCTGCAATGAGTTGCCCAGAAATACCATTTCTGAAGGGAAAAAGGTGCCTCTGAAGGATCTCCTGAAAGGCCAGTTTCAATTGATAATTTCTTGTTGTCTTGATATATAATTGTTTCAAATCCTCTAATTCTTCTTTTTTTTTCTCAGTTAAATTCCCGGGGTTCTTCAACCATATATAGCGAGTAGCCTTAAGTAATCTGATCTCTACTTGCTCTTCCCGCCGAACCTGATCTACAGCCTCGTTTATTTTTTTCATAATGTGATATTTATCAAAGGTTATCTTTGCCTGCGGAAAATTGCTTTCTACACCTGAAATAAAAGCAGGAGACATATCCACAAAAAAATCAGTGACTTTACCCGGAATACCGTCATGTTCCTCGAAGTCAACCTTGAACTCTGATATTGCTTCTGCTTTTTTACCCGGAGTAGCAAATATCACCTTAGAACTCTCTAAGTCAACAAAAATACTGCAATGATTATGTCCTTTACTGCTGGAAGTCTCATCAAGAACAACTTTTTTTTCAACTGGAAAGTCTTCTTTTTCTCTTGCTTGATCAACATAATGATGAATTATCCTCCAGATTTGGATCATGTTCTTTAACTAACTGGGTAATGGGACCTACAGGCATTCCCCCGGCCAAAGGCATTCTTTTAACATCAATGTGAACCCCGATTTTGGGCGACCCCATGGAACTTTTACAGTTTTCAGGGCACTTAACCCTGGGAACCCTTGCGTGAAGATAGGCCTTATGTTGGAAAAAATCTAAATGCTTCCAGGTTTTTTCTTCAGTGTAATGGGGTTTGCACTCAGCTTGGCCGCACTCAGTACTGCCTTTTGGAAAACCTAAATACAAATCCAGTCGGTTATTGGCTGCATCAAATTTGCTTTTCCAACTCGCCATGGTGGAGTTAAGCCTATAGCTTGTTGGAAGATATCAATATCTCTCACAGGAATCACCTCTTTACCATCTTAACATATTCCTGTGAAGTTACCCACACAAAATAGCGAGGAACCACCTTTTATGTTGGAAGGAGAAGATGGCAAATTATTTAGAACAACTTATTTCTGAGTGGCTGGAATTTAAAAGGTAATTTGTCCGGCGGAATGTTAAGGTGGGAAGATTTCCCCATGGTGGTTATGAGAGCGAATTGGATATTGTTGCTTACCAACCCATCCAAAACCACCTATTTCATATCGAGCCATCCACCGACGCCCGATCCTGGGAAAAAAGAGAAGTGTTTTTTCGGAAGAAGTTTGATGCTGGGAAAAAATATATAATTGAAGATATTCTAACTTGGCTTCCACACAATAAAACCTTTGACTAATGGGCGGTGCTATTTGGGAGTAATAAAACGCATCAGGAGATTGGTGGTGGAAGAGTTGTTCCTGTTTGGGACCTGTACCGAATGATTGCCAAAGATATCCTTGCAATTGGAAAACCCGAAGGGTATGCAATGCCTGAGCAGTTCTCATTGCTACGGACTATGCAGTTCACATTTTACTGGGCTACCCCTGAAAAACTAGAAAATTCCCAAGAGTAACAAATGTTTAAAACAGGCCTCCCGTTGGGGAGGTTTTTTTGCAGGAGCAATTATAAAAATGGAGAAATTTAGTATAAGCTAAAATAAAACTCTTTCTCCGGAGGGTAAAGGATGAAAAACCTTGTTTCCTGTATAGAGGAGTTAAGGGCAAACTTGGAAAGACATAAAAAGTCTGACTTAAGAGAATACCCCACCCGGACCATTTTTATTGATCCATTGTTAGAAGCTTTAGGTTGGGATGTAAGAGATCCTGATGAAGTGCAATTAGAGTATCCTACAGTAGATGGCAAATCAGTTGACTATGCTCCGAAAATAAATAGAAAGCCGGTTTTGTTTATTGAGGCTAAATCATTGAAAGACCCATTAAATGATGTTAAAGCTATTACTCAGGTTGTAGGCTATGCTGCTAATGCCGGGGTGGAATGGTGTATTTTAACCAACGGAGTTACTTACAAAGTTTATAAAAGTACTGAAAGGGTTGAAGCCCCGGATAAACTTTTATACCAGGTTTCCATTGATCCCAAAGAAACTGAAGGACAACCTATTGAGCAGATTGCTAAACAGCTTAAACGGTTTTCCCGAGAATCTATGGCAAAAGGGGTTCTTGATGAGGTTGGAGAACAAGTTTTTACTACAGGGAAAGTTCGAAAAGCATTAGATAAGTTGTTTTTGGACCCCCCTAATAGCTTAATTAGAATAATCAGGTCAAATATGGATGATGAAGAAATAAAGCCAATGCAGATAAGAGAATCTCTAAGGAGACTTTGGGGGAGGTCTTCTGGGAGAGAAATACCAAAAGAGATTTCCCTGAAGGAAAAAGATGAAACGGAAGAAACCTCAAAAAAAAGAAAGAAGGGTTCCGATACAGGGGAGGAACACCATATTAAGGGAAAACCCCAGGAAGTCCTTGAGCTTTATCGGGATCTTGATAAATTTTGTATAGATTTGGGGCCCAACATAGTAAGCAAGAAACATTTGAAAAAGCATATTGCGTATATTAGGGATAAAAATGTTTTTTGCTGTGTTCATTTAAAACAAAGTGGGCTAAGGATTTGGTTAAAATTAGACTATTCTAGTCTTGAGGGGCCACCTGAATATGTAAGAGATGTTTCAAATGTGGGCCATTGGGGAGTGGGAGACGTTGAAGCAAATGTTGATGATATGGAAAAGTTGGAGTTTGTAAAAAAATATATTAGGAAGTCTTTTGAGGAAAATAAGTGATTATTACGCCAAGTAACTCTTTGATTTTTGGGATCTGATCCAAGCAGCAAAGAGGCGGGATAGGGGCTATAGAACAATAGATAATTTCATTGCTATGATTTATTTCGTGGGCGGCAAGTTGTCATTTCAGACACTTTGGTATTTTACCCACACTAAATAGCGAGGAACCTTAATTTTTTTCGAACTGGTCTTTCCCTTAATCTTATAGAAAGATGGTTGCTTTGTCTTTTGTTATTGAACGTATTGCTGGAGATGGAAAAGGGTTATATATGGATAATGTTTTTTCATAAGCCTATTTATTGTTTCACCTTCAAATCGGAATAATACTTATCTGGGTACCCACCCGCTTAGCTCTAGGATCTAAAGCATCTGACCTTCCGTTCGAACTATGCCACCCGTAAGGGACATATACGGTTGAAGGAATTCCCCCCTCAATCCTTAATTCCAGCCTGGCCAACGTGCCACAAAAACCACAGTCTGTATTGATCTCTTCTCCGGATTGCTTCACTGGCACCGATTTTATAGAATTACCACAGTCTGGTGTTTGAATAGTGGTTGGTAACGGCGTCCAGTCCCTCAATAAATCCATCAACAAGCAGGCCCCACCCCTTCAGGAGCTTGCAAAACTGATACTCTTCCTTTTCTAAATAAATTGATCAACCTCCTTTTTTTTGCGTTTTTAAAATTTTTGTCACGGGTTCACCCGCTAAGGGCCAGGGTAGTTTTGTCAAAGCTAATCCAGTGCTGTCTCGCTGGTACATGATCCGGGGGACATTAAGAATTATACCCCCTGCTACTATAGGGACCTGGTTCGTTTATTGATTTGATACCCTTATGATAGAATTGATTAAATTCAAATTGTATCAAAAGTATCAATTCCATCAGGACCCCTACAATAGCAGCGGGGGGATATACAATGACCGGACACCAATAGGGACCGCATAGCAGGCCGATACAGAGCATTGAGCAGAGGTTCCTATATAAATATAATGGGGGTATATATGATAAGGCCTCCATTTGAACAAGGGAGGGATTGTATGCCGTTCAAGCCAAAAACTGCATGCCGTATGCCTGGGTGCCCCCACCTTACTCCGTCCGGAGAAACTTATTGTGAAGAGCATAAGCGGGAACAACATAGAACATACAACAAAAAGAGAAAATCCGCGAATGAGTTGGGGTATAACTTCAATTGGGCAAAGGTGAGAAAGCAGAAAATAAAAAGAAATCCTCTTTGCGAGCGCTGCGAAGGGCAAGGAAAGACAAAGCAGACCGAGGTTGTTCACCATATCAATGAGGATCCAAAAGATAATCGAATGGAAAACCTGGAGAGCTTATGCAACCGCTGCCATCTAAAGACGCACCGGGAACCAGGGGGGAGCAAAAGTTCAGGCAGCGCTGAAACCTAAGCGGCTGGTCAGTCCCTGAGGAAGCCCCGAGGGTTTTTATTAAGGGGTTATATATGGGGTATAAATGCAATAGGAACCCCATATTAATAAGGGGTAAGGTTACCCATAACCCTGGACCCCCATAAAGAGGGATATTCTCTTTGACTTTGTCCGATACTGACAGGGTCAACCTGGCCCCTTATATCGGTGGGGGGCATATTTAAAATGGGGGTTCTTGTAAATGTTTAGAAAGGACTTGGAGTTAAAACCTCATAAAGCTGTAAACGATAAAGTTAGAAAATAGAGGGCGGCGTCCTTCTTTCCTGCTGGACATTTTATAGAAGAAATTAAAAAACTTAAACAACAGATCAAAAGGATTGAAAAGGAAAGAGAGACAGCAGTAACTGAAGTCAAAGGGTGATCAGGTCCTAGATTTATTTGCAGGATAGACAGGCAGCAATCAGTTAAGAGGATCGAAGCCGGTAACCCGCACCAGTGGGGGGGGTGTAAAGTTCAGCCTGCAACGAAACATAAGCGGCCGGTCAGGCAAACGCAACATTCCGCGAAATAGAACAGGGGGGGTTAAAACTCCAGTCGGGAACTAAGAATAAGCGGCCGGTCAGGCAAACGCAAGCCTTGTCAAAATTGGCCTGGCCTTTTAGGGAAAAAAGGGCAGGATTTGCTAATTCTCCAGCCCTGCTCGATCAAGACCGCCTGGCCAAGTTAGCGCGATATCTCGACCCAGGTATGGTAATTATACATGCTGCTACTGACCATAAACAGGCTGGCAGTTGGATATATTCATTTTTAGAATAAAGGTAACAAAAAAAAAGGCTTGTTTTGCCCCGGAAGAAGTAAGAGAAAAAGGTATAAGATGCCATATTTTTAAAAGATGGAGCCAGAAAGGAGGCGCATGAAGTGAAGGATAGAAAGAAACCTTTCTTTGAGGTGTTCCAATTTTTGAAAGACATAGATTATATGGCGGGGGTAAAAGGCGGGGTATATTCGGCCGCATTAGCAGGGCTATCGAGTGTCCCCCCGCTAAGCCCGGCGGAAGAGATTGCGGTCCCTGCGGGCCCCAGGGGAGAGGAAATTGAATTGACCGAAGAGGACGAGGAGATTCTGGACCGGGCCTGGGATGCTATTGCTAAAAGAGAACGTGGCAAGTAAAAAAAACGATTATTTGTCCACCAGCGTATCAAGCCTAAGCGGAAACTAAGGTTTTAAGGAGGGATAAAGTGACTCCTATAGTATTTGAAGACGAGAAACTTGAGGAGGCTATAAGGGAAGCAATTGGAAAATCAACTGGCGATTTTTTTTTGGAGGATGTTATAGGTCTTGAAGAGTTAAATGCAGGTTTGAGAAGAATAAAAAATCTTGAAGGGATTCAGCACCTTCAATCACTAAAGAAACTGTGCTTGGGCGGGAACGATGTATCAGATATAAGCGCTTTAGGGTACTTAACCAATCTGGAATGGCTGAATTTCGGATATAACGATGTATCAGATGTAAGCGTTTTAGAGAACCTAACCAATCTGAAAG
This sequence comes from Halobacteroidaceae bacterium, assembly GCA_003551665.1. Taxonomy (GTDB): domain Bacteria; phylum Bacillota; class Halanaerobiia; order B1SED10-174; family B1SED10-174; genus T1SED10-26. The sequence goes on along the minus strand of PUNE01000002.1, from coordinate 4,922 downwards.
AGCTGGATTTCAGAAATAATCAGGTATCAAATATAAGCGCTTTAGCAACCTTAACCGATCTGAGATCGCTGAATTTCGAATCTAACGTCGTATCAGATATAAGCGCTTTAGGGAACTTAACTAATCTTGGAAGGCTGAATTTCAAATATAACGAGGTATCAGATATAAGCGCTTTAGCAACCTTAACCGATCTGAGATCGCTGGATTTCGAATCTAACGTCGTATCAGATATAAGCGCTTTAGGGAACTTAACTAATCTTGGAAGGCTGAATTTCGAATCTAACGGCGTATCAGATATAAGTGTTTTAGCAACCTTACCCAATCTGGAATGGCTGTCTGTGGGTGGCAACGAGGTATCAGATATAAGCGCTTTAGGGAACTTACCCAATCTGGAAAGGCTGAATTTCGGATCTAACGGTGTATCAGATATAAGTGCTTTAGGGAGCTTAACCAATCTGGAAGTGCTGAGGTTCGAGTGGAACAAGGTATCAGATTTAAATGCTTTAGCAACCTTACCCAATCTGAAAGAGCTATATTTCAAGGAAAATAAGGTATCAGATATAAGTGCTTTAGGGAACTTAACCAATCTGGAAGTGCTGAGGTTCGAGTGGAACAAGGTATCAGATATAAGTGCTTTGGCAACCTTACCCAATCTGGAAAGGCTGAATTTCGAATATAACGAGGTAGCAGATATAAGCGCTGTAGCAACCGTAACCAATCTGAGATCGCTGAGGTTCGAAAAAAACGAGGTATCAGATATAAGCGCTGTAGAAAACTTAACCGATCTGAGATCGCTGAATTTCGAAAGAAACGAGGTATCAGATATAAGCGCTGTAGCAACCTTAACTAATCTGAGATCGCTGAGTTTCCGGGGTAACCAGGTGTCAGATATAAGCGCTGTAGAAAACTTAACCAATCTGGAATTGTTGTGGTTCAACGATAATGAGGTGTCAGATATAAGCACTGTGGCAACCTTAACCAATCTGGGATCGCTGGATTTCCGGGGTAACGAGGTGTCAGATATAAGCGCTGTAGAAAATTTAACCAATCTGAAAGAGCTGTATTTCCAGGATAATCAGGTATCAGATATAAGCGCTTTATGGAACTTAACCAATCTGGAAAGGTTGAATTTCCAGGATAATAAGGTGTCAGATATAAGCGCTCTAGAAAACTTAACCAATCTGAGATCGCTGGGTTTCCGGGGTAATGATGTATCAGATATAAGCATCCTTTTAGACGAGGTAGGATTAGGTTCGGTCAATAGTATTGATATGCGGAATAACTGTCTTGATCTATCCCCAGACTCGGAAAACATGGAGGATATCAATACACTAATTGACCTGGGAGTGAATGTAAGATACGAACGTCAGCGGGCCCCTTAGGGAGATGTTCATTAGAATTGATTTAATTTAGAAGAACTCTGACATGTTTCTCTTTTATTGGTAGAAACTTCCCCTGCCTTTATCCGGCTTATATGGAGCCGATAGGGGCAGGTTTTTTACTGAATGCCCCGAATGCCTAAATTGAGAGATTTGACCCGGCCGGACCTATTTTTGAGTACTCTATTTTTGCTACCTGGTCTCAGTGTTGAGTTTGGGTGTAGGTTGAGGGAGTAAATTTTTCTTTTTAGGTGAATGTATTGGCATTAAAACCAGTTTGTTCTATCCTTAACATATTAATTGTTAAGGAGGATGCTGCAATGGATGAGCAAAAGAAAAACCACAGAAACACTGAGGGCCAAGGACTTATTGGTTGGGAAACGGCCGAACATTTATATTTTGACAACTACAAAGTATCTCTGGCATTAGAGGATCCAGATAAGGTTAGGGTGATTAGCAAAACCCACTGGTTAGCCTTAAATACCTCCGGACATAAATTTGAGGATGTTGGTGAGCAGCGGACAGTGATTCAGGAAATGGTTAGGAATGCAGATGAGAAGGAATGGAGAGAAATAAAAAAATAACTCATAAGGCCTTCCTTCGGGGAGTTCTTTTTTGTTTTTTGAAGGAATTTCCTGAAAATAATCTAAATATAATATAGAAAATTTAAAAAGGGGTGTGTAAAATGGAGAGGTTGAATTATTTTGAACCCTATAAAAGTAAAGGGGCCCATGAAGAGGACCAACTAACTAGGGCTTTTTTTGTTTTGCTCAAGTATTCATTAGCAACCAATTATTTGTTCTATGATTTAATTATTTCAAGGCTAAAAAATGCGCAAATTGACCAAGATATCCCGGTTTTTTCATCCTTGGATTTTTCAACAATTTCTTTAAGGACGCAAAGTAAAGGGATTTCAGAGGCGATGGTAGGCAATAAATTGGTTTCCGTATTGATCACCAATGAGGATGTTGAGCTAAATACAGAGATAAAAAGGGTAGATAGAGAAGCAGTTTATGATGGGGTTATCTCTTTAGGCACGGATTTAACGGTATTAGTAGAAAACAAACTTGAAACAAAAGGGGTTAGGGCGAAACAACTTTGTCCAGGAGCTGAAGATGTTCCAGAAGAGGTTGAAATAATTCAGTGGCCGGTGGTAATAAAATGGAGTCAAATTATTAAAAGTTTGCATTCGCTTTTGGAAGTAGAAAACTTGAATGGGCCAGAAAAATTGTTAATTGAAGATTTCTTGAATTTCGTTGATGATCACTTTATTTATCTAAACCCCTATGATAAATTTCACTATTGTAAAGGGAATTTTAGGCTGCTAAACCGAAGAATAAAAAATATTTTATCCTTAATTGCAAAAGATGAACAAAATGTTGATTATCATAGAAATTGGAAGGCTTTTTTCATTCGCACATCATTAAAACCTTTGAAGATGATAGGTTTACGCTTGAATTTTTCTGAAGAGGGTTGGAGGAGTTTAAATCTGAGTTGTCATTTTGGAGATACCTTGGGTCAAGCAAAAGCTTTTTATAAGCAAGCAAAAGATTTTGCCGTGGTAGAAAAATTGAAAAATAAGGGTTGGATGTATAAACCCAATTTTCACATAGGTCATATTCAATCTAATATAGTTTGGCTGAAAACACCGGAAGGAAATGAACAAAAGTATTTTGAATACTGGAAAGAAAGTTTAGATAAGTTAAGGATTTATCACCAAGCTGAATTGATGGAGCTTCTTGATCAATTGGAAGGGGAAGGGGTAATATTTATAGATGATAAAGGCAGGCAAGATATCCAAAAGGAAATTATAGAACCGAACAGAAATATTTTTAGCCTACGTCCAGGCTTTTCTTTGATTTATAAATTTTCTCCAGATGAAGCTACAGAGCTTGATCGGAAGAACCTGATGGAAAAAGAGATTATTGAAAAGATTTCAGAAGCCTTAGGCTTAATTGGTGAAACTCCTCATTTTCTTGAATCAGAACAAACAATGGATATGGTTGAAGACTGAGAGAGAAAATCGGCTTCCCTTCGGGGAGGGCTTTTTTAGTTGCCTCTCTGGAAAGGGAAGTATTTCAATTCAAAAGGAGATTCTCAATTACTGAAGAAATAAAAACAGTAATAAAATTAGTGATGGGGTGAAAACTTGCCTAAACTAAAAAGATATCATTTATATAGCAGGGAAGAGGTCCATTCTATTTTTGACCGGGAGGGTAATCCTTTTTACCCAGGAACAGGAACTTGGGGTTTGCATGGAATAATTAGGATACCAAATAGCGATGATTTTGTGTTTTTTGTCACTTATGGGAGGAATATTAGTGGGCATCAATTTGAAGAGAAGATAACAGAAGATGGGATTTTGCATTGGCAATCCCAGCCCAGACAAAAACTAGACGATGAGTTAATACAAAAATTCATTAACCATGACCATCTCATTGATAATATTTATTTGTTTTTAAGACCCAAAAGGGATGGAAAGTATTATTATTTAGGACGATAGGCATATGTTAGTCATGACCCAAATAAAGAAAAACCTGTTTATTTTAAGTGGCAAATTCTCGATTGGGATTTATCTAAAGTGGAAGATTTAGAATTTGATATTTATTTTGGCAGGGAGGATAAAGAAGTAATATCAGAAACTGAGGAGCCCTTAAAACTAACTAATCCGCCGGTTTCCAGTAATGAAGGGGCCCCGGGGGCCCAAGATAGGAATTTACAAGGGAGAAAAATTGATTATTCCGAAAACGATAGTAAAAACAAGGAATTGGGATTAATGGGGGAAGAGCTAGTTTTAAAATACGAAAAGAAGAATTTAAAAGAAAATGGGAGAGATGATTTAGCTGTAAAGGTGGAGCATACTTCTCAAATAATTGGCGATGGAGTTGGCTATGATATAAAGTCTTTTGATTTAGATGGGAACCCTAAGTTTATAGAGGTTAAGACTACAAAAGGAGGGATTCGTACCCCGTTTATTATGACAATTAATGAAATTAAATTTTCTGAAAAATACTCTGAACATTATTTTTTATATCGAGTTTATGAATTTTCTATAACAACAAAAAGTGGACTTTTATTTATTGTCAAAGGAGGTATTAATGAAAAATTTAAATTAGATCCAATTCAATTTAGGGTAAAATTATAAAAGAGGTTTGGTATTTGGATAGGAATAGTTTTTGCTTATAAAAAAATCAGGAGGTTAGTTATGGGAACTAAAGAATTTGACACATTTCTATTTAAACAACCCGGGAATGAAGATATTGTATTGGGGACCTTTGTTGTTGGTGTTTCGGATTTAGTTAATTGGTCAGCGGTTCCGAGAAAAACAGTAGATGAAACTGCAATGATTTTATTCCAGCGGGCTATTGAGGATGAGCGTTTAGACAAGATTAAGGAACATTTTGAAAATTCTGTTTTACCAAATTCAATAATAATTACTTTCCGAGAAGAAGCTATAATCAATCTTAAGGAAATCCTGGATAAAGTTAAAGAAAGTAATGGTCCTATTTTGGGGAAAATAGAAATCAATACTGGAGAAGAATA
>PUNE01000050.1 GCA_003551665.1 Halobacteroidaceae bacterium | reverse complement strand
TTAGGGGGAGTGGGGAGAAAAGGCGGAAGCAATTATTTACATACCGGCTGGGATTATTCGGGGACTAAAATTGACCATAATGTCGTCCTGGACTGGGAACCCCTGGGAACCTTCCTTTTCCGGGCTCGAGGGGCAATAGATTACGGGAATTTCAACCTTTCTGCTGACTGGCAGCGTTACCGGGACAGGTTTTATGGGGACCTGGGCTGGAGGGAAAGTGACTTTGATTGGTGGTTAAGGTACAGGCAGGGAACTGATGTAGAAAGACTACCCCAGACCAGAATTACCTTCAGGGGAGGAACCCTGGGAACAGTGTTTTTTGATTGGGGCAGGTTTCAGGAAGGAGATGTTTCTTCCCCGCGAATCGGGAGTCAGTATACCCTTAACCGATCCCTGGGACCAATTGGGTTCCGATTGCGTCTTGAAGGCTATGATTATATTCAATATGGAGCCCAGGGAAGTATTGAGAGCAGGTTTTCCTGGAGCGGGGATTGGGAAAACCATGAATTTGGACTGGGAATTCTCCTGCGGGAAACTGGTGGGGAAACCCCCTTTGATTTTGATATTATTGAAAAAAAACAGCAGGTATTTGGCGAGTGGACGGCGAAGTTCAATGAGAATAATCGTTTTCCCGTGTACACTGCTGGTCTGGAAATTGAATACAGTTTTATCAGTAATGAACTGGAAAAAATGAATGGAATGTTTAAAAAGGAACAGGACTGTTATTACTGGAGCCTGGAAGCTGACCCGATTAGAAGTGAATTTGAATTTACCATTGGAACTCCGTTTTAAAAGCGAATAAAGGAGGCAATTAAGTTGGGGAAAGTTCGAGTTGGCGTGATCGGTGTGGGAAACATGGGGCGCCATCATGTAAAATCATATGCGGCTTTAAAACATATTTGCGACCTGGTGGGAATTTATGATATTGATAAAAAGAAAAGCATTGATTTTGCAAGGGGTTACGGAATTGAGGAATTTTCTTCCCCCGATGATTTGATGGACAATGTTGATGCCATCAGCATTGTGACTCCGACCACCACCCACTTTGAAATTGCCCGCAAAGCCCTGGAAAAAGGTCTGGATGTTTTAATTGAAAAACCCATAACCTCCACAGTAGAAGAAGCCAAGAAACTCTTAAAGCTTGCCAAGGACAAGGAAAGGATTCTCCAGGTGGGCCATATTGAGAGGTTTAACCCGGCAGTAATGGAGTTGCCTGAAATTCTGCGGGGCCAGAGGATTATTGCGGTAAGCATGGACAGGATGGGGCCGTTTGATCCCCGCATCGAGGATACCGACGTTGTGCAGGACCTGATGATCCACGACATAGATATTATGCGTTCTATTTTGCCCCAGTCCGTAAGGGAAATCCAGTCCTTCGGGCGAGTTGTGCGTTCCTCTAACGGGCACGTCGATTTTGCCGTGGCCAATTTACTGCTGGAAGATGACATTATTGTATCTCTGACGGCCTCCCGGGTAACCAATAAGAAGGTGCGGCGCCTTACCATCACCACCATGGCCGCCTATATTGAACTGGATTACCTGGAAAGGCGGATCACTATATCTCATAAAGGGGGATATGCCTCCCTGGACCACTTCTCGGAGTACCATCAGGAAAATAAGGTGGAAAGGGTTTTTTCCTCTGACGAGGAGCCTCTCCGAAACCAACTGGCCCACTTTATCGGCTGTATTCAAGAGGGAACCAAACCGATTATTACTGGAAATGATGGACTGGAGGCTCTCCGCATTAGCATGGATATCCAGAAAAATATTAAGAAAAACCTTTCTTATGAGAACACAGAGGAGGCAATGAGCCGGTGATTCCTGTTGCCAGGCCCATAATAGGGGAAAAAGAAAAGAATGCAGTCCAGGAGGTTATGGCTTCGGGAATGCTTGCTGCGGGAGCCCGGGTAAAAGAATTTGAGGAGAGGTTTGCCGAAAAGGTTGGAACCACCCAGGCCATTGCCACTTCTTCCGGGACCACAGCCCTGCAGGCCTTGATGTTCGGCCTGGGATTGGGGCCCGGAGACCGGGTTTTAACAACCCCCTTTACTTTTATTGCCACAACCAATACCATTTTAAATACCGGCGCCCGGCCCGTCTTTGCCGATATTGAACCCAGAACCTTTAATCTGGACCCGGATCAGGCAGAAGTAATCCTGGCCCGGGACAGCTCAATTAAGGCAATTCTTGTGGTCCACCTCTATGGACTACCCTGCCAGATGGCAGATTTCGAACAACTTACTGAGAAGTACGGGGTTGACCTGATTGAAGATGCTGCCCAGGCACATGGGGCGGCCTTTGCGGAGAAACCCGTTGGCAGTTTCGGGAGAGCCGGAATGTTCAGTTTTTATCCAACCAAGAACATGACAACCGGAGAAGGGGGAATGGTTGTAACTTCGGATGATGTCCTGGCCAGAAAGATCCGCCTGTTTATCAACCACGGGGCTTCGGAGCGCTATAATCACAAACAACTCGGCTTTAATTTCCGGATGACCGAAATGGCCGGGGCAATGGGGCTTTGCCAGTTAGAGCGCCTTGACGAGTTTGTTGCCATTCGTCGTTCCAATGCTGAGTTTTATGACCAGAGACTGGCCCCGATTCCCGAGGTGGAAACACCTCATATTCCTCCCCAGTGTTTTCACTCTTATAATTTGTATACCCTGCGCTGCCAGAAACGGGATCAACTGCAGAGTTACCTGCGGGAAAAAGAAATAGGTACTGGTACCCACTATCCCAGGGCCCTTCACCAGCAGCCTTATTACCAGGAGATGGGCTTCGGAGATTACTCGCTTCCCTACGCGGAAAAGGCGGGAGAAGAAGTACTTTCTATTCCAATCCATCCAGGACTTGCCCCTGGGGATCTGGAAAAAATCCGCGATTCCATCAATTCATTTTATGAAGCCCGGCGGTAAAAAAGGCAAGTACATATTTTTTGGTGGAGGGAGAGAGTTATTTGGAAGAATATGAAATTGATTTGCGAGAATTATTGAGCAAGCTCTGGAATGGAAAATATTTTATTTTCGGAGTTTTTATCCTGGCAGTCCTACTTGCTTCGCTGTACTCTTTTGTGTACCTGGATCCCGTTTATGAAAGCAGGGCAACGTTGCGAATAGATCCAATTCCGGGTGAAATTAACGGGACCAGGATAACAAGCCTTTCACTATCGGGTTATTCATCCTTTTTTATCAGCCAGGTGACATTAAATCCCCTGCAGGAAAAGATTTACCGTGATTTGGGGAGAGAAATTTCATCCCGGAGTCTGAATAATCGCCTGGAAATAGAACTGGATCCGGAAGATAATTTCCTTTCCCTGGCCTTCCAGGATAATGATCCCCAGGAGGCCCGGGCAATTCTTTCTGCCTGGATTGATACTTATAATGAACAGCTGATGTCATATATTTTAACCCAGAATGAGGAAAATCATGAGCAGAAAAAGGCGACCATGGAACGGGCCACCAGAAACTTTGACGAAGCAAACCAGAGGTTGATTGCTTTCCAGGAAGAATTTAAACCCGAGCAAATGGAAGACCGGTTAAACTGGCTGGACAGGAACCTTTCAAGGTACCTTGATGAGCTTCAACAGGTAAAGGTTGAACTGGAAGCCCTGAGGAAAACATCTCCCCTCCTGGAAGAGCTTGTGGCGGGGGAAGAGGAGAATGTTGAAGAGGTTATTCGTAGCTTGGATCAACAGCTCCAGGAAAATTACTTCCAGAACCTCCGACATCTGGTCCTGCACCTGGAAGATGTAAGCCCGATCTGGGTTTTTCTCCGCCAGCAGAGCCTGGAGCAGATGGTCAGGCTGGAAGAACTGGAAAAGAGAAAAACTGATCTGGAAAACCTTACTGAGGATATGCAGCAGGAGAAAGACAGAATCAAGGTCAGTTTGCTGGAAGTAAGGGGTCAAAAAATTGACCTGGAACGACGCCACTCGAGGGCCGAGGAAAATTTAACCCGGAGCATGCAGGAATATGACAACCTTTCCTTCTTTATGGATAACCTTTCCTGCTGCGGGATAACCATTATGGAAGAACCCTATATAAGGGAAGGAAGGGTGGGTCCCAACCACAGGTTAAATCTGGCCCTGGCAGGTGTCCTCGGGATTTTCCTGGGAACAGGAGGACTTCTTTTCTACCACTTCATGCAGGGGGAAGAGAAGAAGAAAGGGAAATAGGTTCTTACAATTCCAAAATTTAAAGGGAGCAATCCCGGGCGGAGAAGAATTTAGCTCCGCCTTTTGTTTCGGTTTTCGGTGCTTGTTTTCTCTTCTGGGAGCAGTTCAAAATTTGGTGTCCAGGGAGGATAAAGGGGCAGGAAAATTAAAAGTTATTGTTGAATCAGGCTGAAAGGAGATTAACCGGGAGGAAGTGTTTAACATGGAGCTTAGAGAAATTCCCCTGGAAAAGATAAATTATGATCCCAGCCAGCCCCGGCGTGAATTCCGGGAGGAAAGCCTTGCTGCCCTGGCCAGGTCAATGGAGGAAATTGGCCAGATTCAGCCGGTAGTTGTCAAACCCGGAAAAGATGGTTATATCCTGGTGGCTGGGGAAAGAAGAATCAGGGCCCTAAGGGACAGGGGGAAAAATTCGGTATGGGCCATGGTCGTCAGGGAGGATATGAAACGGGAAAGGCTGCGGTTAATCCAGCTCGCTGAAAACCTGCAGCGGGAAAATTTAAATCCCCTGGAAAGAGCCCTGGCCATAAGTGACTATATAGGGGAAGAAGGGTTATCGAAAAAGGAGGCCAGTCGAAGGCTTGGGATTCCAAGGACAACGGTTAACGACTGGTTGAATATCCTGGAGGTTGATAAATTCTATCAGAAAAAGGTCCTGGAGAATTATTACGGGAAGGATTCTCCACTGACCCTTTCTCACCTTTCCCTGGCAAAAGCTCTGGATAAAAGCACTGATGACCCCACAAGGAAAAACCGGCTGCTGGATCTGGTTTTGAAATATAACCTGAGCAGGGGGGAAACCCGACGGGTGGTAGAAATCTGCAGGAAGAACCCGATTACTCCCCTTGAAGAGGTGGTTGCGGGAGTTTTAATTAGCCGGGAACAGAAAAAGATATCCCCTTCGAGGGGAGACCGAGAAGGGAAAGACCCTTCTTTTGAGGAACTGGAGAAAGCATTTGCCCGGCTGGAGGGAATTTTGACCAGCATTATGGAAAACAGGCATGAAATTCTTTCTGAAAAGAAGGAAGATATATTAACGGAGTTTAAATATTTAGAGAGCCTCCTGGAACTGGCAATTCCGGGTGGAATCAGGGGAACAAAAAAGGCTTAAAATAGATGGAGGGGATGATTGCTTTGGGGTTTAACTACAGGAGGATAGTCCTGATTTTCCTGGATGCCTTGATAGTATGCCTGGTTTTTTTCCTGGGCTTTTTGCTGCGTTTTGATTTTAATATTCCTTCATCCTACCTGCAGCCAGGGGTATTGTTTAATATCCTTGGAGTTTCTCTTGTAGCCAGGCTGGGAATGTTTTATTATTTTGGGCTCTACAAGCGACTCTGGCATTATGCCAGTCTGGATGAATTAAAGATGATTGTGGTCAGCACCACCCTCAGCAGCGGCTTAATTGGAACATATTTTTTTCTCAATACAGATATTGTTTATCCCCGCAGCATCCTGGCAATTAACTGGGCCCTTACCATACTCTTTATCGGGGGAAGCCGTTTTTCCTGGCGTTTGTGGCGTGAACAGATACAAAAGAAAAAGGTTACTGCCCAAAAGCCGGAGAAAAAAATCCTGATTTACGGGGCCGGAGATGCGGGCGAGATGGTTATCCGGGAATTAAAAAAACACGGAGAACTTAATTACCATGTCCTGGGGATACTGGACGATGACCTCAGTAAAAGAGGCATGGAAATACACGGAATTAAGGTTTTGGGTGACCGCTCCAGTTTAAAGGATGTAATCAGGAAAAAGAAAATAGAAGAGGTAATTATTGCCATACCCACAGCCCCAGGAACCACAATCCGGGAGATAAATAACCTCTGCCGGGATGAAGGGGTTGAAGTCCGTATCCTGCCCGGAGTATTTGAACTGCTCAGCGGAGAGATCGATTTAAACCAGCTGCGGGAGGTCCGGGTTGATGACCTCCTGCGTCGAGACCCTGTAAAACTGGATAATAAAAGTATCTGTGGTTACCTGGAAGGGAAAAAGGTTCTCGTAACCGGAGGAGGAGGATCAATTGGTGCAGAGTTAATCCGCCAGATCGCCTATTTCCAGCCTGAAAAAATTCTTCTCTTTGATGTCAGTGAAAACAGCGTTTTCCACGTAACCCGGGAATTGGAAACACTATTTCCTCAACTGGACCTGGTTCCCCTTGTAGGGACTATCCAGGACCGGGAGAGGGTCAGAGAAGTATTTGCCGCTCACCGACCCCAGGTAATTTTCCATGCTGCTGCCTATAAACATGTTCCGCTCATGGAAATTAACCCCGCCGAGGCAGTAAAAAATAATATTTTTGGAACAATAAATGTCTGCGAGGAGGCGCATAATTTTTCAGCAGAATGCTTTGTCCTGATTTCCTCTGATAAGGCGGTAAATCCGACCAATGTTATGGGAGCAACAAAACGAATCGCGGAACTGGTTATCCAGGCCAGGGATAAACAGAGCAAAACCGACTATATGGCGGTTCGCTTTGGGAATGTCCTGGGTAGCGAGGGCAGTGTCATCCCGCTATTCAAAGAACAGATCAAAAAGGGAGGCCCGGTTACTATAACTCACCCCGAGGTTACCCGTTATTTCATGACAATTCCTGAAGCAGTCCAGCTTGTAATCCAGGCCGGGGCGATGGCTGAGGGAGGAGAAATATTTATCCTGGACATGGGGGAACCAGTCAGGATACTGGACCTGGCCCGGGATTTAATCCGCTTGTGCGGCTTGGAGCCCGAAACGGATATCCCCATTTCTTTTGTCGGGCTGAGGCCTGGTGACAAGATGTATGAGGAATTAATCCTGGAAGAAGAGGATGTTTTGAAGACCAGACACGAAAAGATTTTTGTCAGCAAACCCGTGGCCAATGATTTTGAAATATTTTCCCGGGAAATTGCCCAGCTGGAAAAACAACTTTCCCGGGGGAACCGGGAAATTGTCCAGAAGATAAAAGAAATAATTCCCGAATTTAGTTACAAGGACCAGTGGACGGTTAGCTGAGGCCTGTTTCTTTTTCAATCCATTTGCTTTTTCCCGGCACCCGTTTTGATTTTTTTCTATAAGATGAAAAAAACCTTTAATCTGCCTCGGTTTCACTTTTTTATTACAGGGAATCTTACTTCACCATCCGCTCCCCCGGCAACCCCAGGAGTATTGCAATTTGGAGCCTTAGACCGGGGCTTTTACGGAAGTTTCTGGCCGGGAAAACCCCAAACCCACTCTAAAAGCCCCGGGCAGTCGCATTCCGGGGTTTTCTGGTATGCACCTTTTCTCGTAGAAGCAGGGCCGATATCTTTGGTGGGGGGAGCTATATTGCGGGCGCAAAGGCCAACGATATGAAAACGGGATATTAAGAGGGCTGAAGGTTGGGCTGGGGCCAAACGGGGCCAGCTTCCAGGGATTACGGAAAATCCGCGGTTGGAAAAAATTTCGGGGAGAGATTGAAATATGGTTGATAACATTAATGATGTTCCGGGAATCAGGGCTGGTCATTTTTCCTGCGAGGATGTCCTGACAGGGTGCACTGTTATTCTTGCTCCTGAAGAAGGGGCAGTTGCGGGGATGGATCTGAGGGGAGGAGCTCCGGGAACCCGCGAAATGGGCCTTCTGGCACCTGATATGCTTGTAGAGCGGGTTCATGCCATTTACCTGGGTGGCGGAAGCGCCTGGGGGCTTGAAGCTGCCGGAGGAATCATGGAATATCTTGCAGAAAAGGACATCGGCTTCCAGGCAGGAGGAGGTCCTGTACCCATTGTACCAGGAGCAATAATCTATGACCTGGAGCTGGGGGAAAGGGCATGGCCTGACCGGGAGATGGCCCGTAGGGCCTGCGAAAATGCTGAAAAAGGGTTATGGGATGAAGGTAGTTCTGGAGCGGGCACAGGGGCCACTGTGGGCAAAGCAGCAGGAAAAGAAATGATGATGAAGGGCGGTTGTGGAAGTGCGGCAGTCACACTGCCTGGAGGGGGAGTAGTAGGCGGCCTGGCAGTCGTCAATACCCTGGGCGAGGTTCGGGACCCCGATACCGGAAGGATAATTGCGGGGATCTGGGACGGGAAGAAATTTTTGAAAACCCGGGATCTGTTCCTGGCTGCCCAGGAAAAGGCCTCCTTTGGCAACAACACCCTGCTGGGAGTAATTGCCACCGACTGCAGATTAACACCTGCTCAGGCTACCAGGGTGGCAAAAATGGCCCACGATGGAATTGCCCGCACCGTTTATCCTGCCCACACCATGCATGATGGTGATATTATCTTTGTCCTTTCCACCGGGGAAAAGAAGGCCAATCTGAACACACTGGGAATGGTAGCGGCGGAGGTAATGGCCGCTTCAATATTAAGGGGAGTTAGAGAGGCAAAGGGTGCAGGTGGCGTGCCTGCCTGCTGTGATATATCCCCAGAATAAAAAAACCCGGGAGGTTTTTCCTCCCGAGTTATTTTTTATTCCTGCTGGCCGTAGCCAGAAAACTTGCTGGCCACCCGTTCCATCTCCTCCGGGCGCAGGGTATTGGGCCTGCCCAGTGCCAAAGACCGCCAGTAAAGCTCTGCTGCATATTCAACACTTTCTGCGGTTATAAAGGCCCTGTGAATATTTTCTCCCAGGGCAAGAACTCCGTGATTGCCCAGGAGAACAGCGTTGTAATCTCCAGCAGCCTGGTAAGCTGCTTCAGCCAGCTGTTTGGTCCCGTAGGTGAGGTATGGGGCGCAGGGAACCCGTTCCCCGGCGAAGGCGAGGATATAGTGGATTGCGGGGAGTTCCCACCCCAGACAGGCCAGGGTAGTGGCAAAGGGAGAGTGGGTGTGAACAACTGCCCCCACGTCCTTTCTTTCGGCGTAAAAAATTCGGTGCATCTGGTATTCGCTGGAGGGAGTTCGTTTTCCCTCTACGGTGTTACCTTCCAGGTCCATGATCACGATATCTTCAGGAGTCAAATCCTTGTAATCCATACCAGAAGGGCTGATAGCCATCAGTGCATGGGAGGCATCAAAAGCACTGATGTTTCCGGAAGTTCCCGGAGTAAGGCCGGTGGCAGCCATCTTCTGGCAGTGCTTAACGATTTCTTCTCTTGCTTTTGCAAGCAGCATTATTACCCTCCTCGCTGACCATTTATTTTAACATTTAAATATAGAGGAGGAAAAACCCTGCTCGGAGGAGGTAGATAATTGTGAAAAAGAAAGGGTTTTCAACCCGGGCTATCCATGGAGAAGGGGAAAACTTTGCCCGGGCCTTAAATCCCCCCATTTTTATGACCTCGACCTTTTCCTTCCCTGATCTGAAACAGGCGGAAGGGGTTTTTGAGTTTAAAGAACCAGGTTTTGTTTACACCCGGGGCAATAATCCCACCCTGAAGCAGTTCGAGGAACGGATGGCTGACCTGGAAGGTGGAGAGGATGCCGTGGCTTTTGGCAGCGGCATGGCGGCCATCAGTTCCACCTTGCTTTCCTTTTTGCAACCCGGGGATGAGCTCCTGGCTCACCGTGTCCTTTACGGTTCATCCCACAAGGTTGTCCGGGAATTTTTGCCTCGATACAGGATAAAAACCGGGCAGGTGGACCTGACAAACCTGGAGGATCTGGAGAAAGCCCTTTCCAGCGAAACGAGGGTGGTTTTTCTTGAAACGCCGGCCAATCCAACACTGGATATCCTTGATATTTCCAGAATCAAGGAATTAATTGGCCCTGAAGTGGCCCTGGTGGTTGATAATACTATTGCCACACCCTACTGGCAGCGCCCCCTGGCTTCAGGGGCAGATGTGGTGGTTCACAGTGCAACCAAGTATATTTCCGGGCATGGGGATGCGCTGGGGGGTGTGGCAGTCTGCCGGGATAAAGAATATGCGGGGCATCTTAAGTTTAACTACCTGACTGAACTTGGCGGTGTGCTGAGCCCCTTTAACGCCTGGTTATTGCTCCGGGGTTTAAAAACCCTCAAAGTGAGGATGGAAGAACACGGGTCCAATGCAGAAAAAATAGCAGGATTTCTCCAGGGGCATCCCCGGGTGGAGAGGGTATATTATCCCGGACTTCCAGATCACCCCGGGCATGAACTTGCTGCCCGGCAGATGGAAGGTTTCGGGGCCCTGGTTTCTTTTGAATTACAGGGAGGGCAAAAAGCGGCCCGCAACCTTCTTTCAGGGCTCGAAATGATCAAAATTGCCGTTAGCCTGGGAGATACCGAGACCCTGATTGAGTATCCTTTTGCCATGACCCACCGGGATTATTCTCCCCGGGAACTGGAATTGTTCGGTCTCAATGAAAGCCTGGTCCGGATTTCCGTGGGACTGGAAGACCCCCAGGACCTGCTCTCAGACCTGGAGCAAGCAATGGAAAAAATTTGATTTAAAGAGGGCAATTAAATGGGAAAAAATCCCTGAGAAATAAAGGAATTTTTAGTTTAATATGGAATTAATAGTAAAAAAGGGGGTGACGCCTTGTTCTGGGTCCTTGTGGTGCTCCTCCTTTTTACTTTGCCTGCAGGAGCCCAGGAAATATCGGGAAGTGTGGAAATCGGGGAAAAATTTTTTGACCTGGTGGGTGAAGAGGAAGACTGCTATACCTACCGCCGGGCTTATATCCGCTTCGGGTCTGAGCTGTCCTCCAACAGCAATTATTCCCTTCGTTATGAGCTGCAGAAAAGAGACTATATTGAGCGCCTGCGGTTTTCGAGCTTGATGCAGGAATTTCGGGGCAGCCTTACCTGGCAGATATCTGATTTCTGGCGGAAATATTACTACCTCACCCTTCGGGGAAGGAGTTATCCTCATGCTCCGGCCAGCAGTTACATATCCCTGATTCCGGAATTCCAGGTTAACTACTATCCCTCGGACCGAACAACTTATACGGGCCGTTACAGGTACCAGTTCCGGAATTATCCCCAAGAACTGGAGAAAAACTTTCACCAGAACACCCTTACTTTAAGTTTTCGACACCGCCTGCAGCCCAGCCTGACAGTTAACGGGCGGTTTCGGGTTTTGTGGGAAATCCCGGTAGGAGGGGATGAACTGGAATTTGAACACCGGTTTTCCCTGGGATTCCGCTATGTTCTTGACTAGGAGGTGAGATTATGGGGAAACTGGGCCTTGTGGTCCTCAGTGCTATCCTGATCGAGGCAGTGGTGGAGTGGGTTAAAGACCTGGTTCAGGCTGAAGTCCGCTGGCCAAAACTTGTGGCCCTGGGAGTTTCCGTTCCCGTTCTTTTCCTGTTGGAACTGGATATCTTTTCCCTGGTAGGGATGGAACAAAAAATCCCCTTTTTGGGGACTATTCTGCTTGCCCTCGTGGCAAGCAGGGGAGCGGGTTATGCCCACGAATTTCTCGATAGGGTAATGTCCTGGAAAAAGGGAAAGTAAATGGAAAAGCGGCCTTGGTTAAGGCCGCAGTTTAATTTTCGTAACCGGGAAGCTGCCGTATTTTGCGGGGATAAAGGGGAAGGTTATGGGCGTCAATTTTCTGAATCAATGCTTCCAGTCGGGACAATTTATTTTCCTCAACTCCCAGTCTCCGGGAAATTTCTCCAGTTGTTGATCCCGCCTCCAGCTCCCATAAGATTTGGTCCAGTAGCCTGTAATCCATTCCCAGGATAAATTCATCATCCAGGCCCGGGAGGAGGTCGGGAGTAGGGGGTTTTTCCAGGATAGTTCCGGGCATATCCATTCGTCTGGCCAGTTGAAAAACCTCGGTTTTATACAGGGGAAGCAGGGGAGCAAGGTGAGCTGCATCATCACCATAGGGAACAAAAAATCCAGTAAGGAATTCGCTGCGGTTCAGTCCACCGAGGACGGCAAAGCCCAGGTATTCAGCCTGGTAAAAGAGGCAGGTCATTCGCATTCGGTGCTTGCTCCGGTAAAAAGAGGTTGCGGTGTTAATTACCGGGGAAGGCCTGGCTCCAAAGCCCCGGGAGAAAGCGTCTTCTCCTTCCAGCCAGCTGCTCAATCTGTACAGAAGTCGGTTAATGCCCCCTTTTTTTACTACCCGGGCCGCGGGATTTTTGTAAATATCAAGGGCAGAAAGGGCAGGAGTCAGGTCCATAATTAAAAGGTTCAGGCCAAGGTGGTCTGCCAGCAGTTGGGCATCTTCTCTACTCCGGGGCGATGTATCCCGCTCGGGAAGGAAAAAAAGCCTGGTTTTTTCAGGGGGAAGAACATTGCGGGCCAGGGCAGCGACAACAGCGGAATCAATTCCCCCGCTTAGCCCAATAACAGCTCCGCGGTACCGACCATTTTTCAGGTTTTCGGCCAGAAAATTCTCAATCAGTCTTTGAAAGCGGGATGAATTATCGGGAATGGAAATCATATTAAATCCCTCCTGGTTTGATTTTATCATAATTTAAAAACAATTGTTATTGTCCCCTTAAAGTGGTATTCTGAAAGGGGGTGAGGGAATTGGGGAAAATTTATTTGTTTGAAGACGAAGAAAAGGTCGGCAAAATAACCCGGGCTTTTCTGGAAGAAGCAGGGTTTGAGGTTGAATGGTTTCTTTCAGCCGAAGAGGGCTGGGAGACCCTGAACAGGGAAGAACCCGATCTCCTGGTGCTGGACCTGCGCTTTCCCGGGAAATTACAGGGGGAAGAAATCTGCAAACGCCTCCGGCAGAAAGAATCAACTCTTCCCATTATCATGCTGACTGCCTATGGAGAAGAAGAAGAAAGAGTCAGGGGATTACAGCTGGGGGCCGATGATTACCTGGTAAAACCTTTCAGTCTGCGGGAACTTGTAGCCAGAATCCAGGCCCTGCTCCGAAGGAGCGGCAGGGCCGGGGCAGAACAGAACCTGAAATTCGAGGTCGATGGAGTTAGAATGGAAGTAGATCAGAAGAACCAGGAAGCATTTATTAATGGAGCAAAAATTGAATTAACAACGACGGAATTTCGAGTCCTGGCTTTTCTTGCCCGGCACCCCGGGCGGCCCTTTTCCAGGGAGGAACTCCTGGAACACATCCATGGCCCGGCCTATGATGGATTTGATCGGGTTATCGACGCCCATATCAAGAATATTCGGAAGAAAATGAATCTTGGTTCCGGCCAGTTTATCCAGACAATCTATGGCCGGGGCTATAGATTCAGCGGGGGGAAAGAGCGATGAAAAGCATCCGAGCCAGATTTATGCTGGTCCTGACCGTTGGTATCCTTTTCAGCCTGGTTTCAGTTGCCCTTATCAGCGGAATTGCCTTCAGGAGCCATTTCGACCGCTATCTCGAAGAAAACATTCTGGAAAGACACCAGCGTTTTTTGGAGTTTTTTGCTGCGGAAGAGGGTGTGTTTGACCAGAGGGGTTTTATCATGACTCTGAATCGGCTGGCTCGTATGGAGGAGGACCTGGGAGTGGTGGTCAGGAATGCAAGGGGAGAGATTGTTTTTGATAGCACCGGACATATGCCCATGATGCGCCGGGGCTGGATTGCCGCTGAAGAAGAGGGAGAAGTATTTTCCAGCAGTACCCGGATAACTGCTGGAGGAGAAGAGTACGAGGTTACACTGATGTCCCGATTGGGAACGGAAATGTGGACATCTAGCGAAGTTGCCTTCCAGGAATCCATAAGACGCTCCCTCCTTATTGCTCTGGGAGTTTCATTGAGTGGAGCCCTGGGTTTGAGTGTAATTAGTGCGGGGAAAATTACCCGACCCATTAACCTTCTCCAGCAGGCAGCAGCCCTATTCAGCAGGGGGAAATGGGAAACCCGAGTTGATCTAAAAACCGGGGATGAAATAGAAGCGCTGGGGGAAACCTTCAACCAGATGGCCGGAAATATTCAACACCTGGAAGGCCTGCGGCGAAAAATGACCTCCGACCTTGCCCACGAGCTGCACAACCCCCTGATGTCCATTCAGAACTATATCGAGGGAATGCAGGACGGAATTATTGAGCTTGACCCAGAGCACCTCGGGGAACTGGAAGAGGAGGTAACAAGGCTGATCCGCCTTGTTGGGGACCTGCAGCGACTGGCCCGCCTGGAAAGCCGGCGCCTGGAAATTGAAGAATTCACACCAGCAGAAGCCTTTAAGGGATATATGGAGAAGTGGAAAAAGGATTTAAAAACCAGGGGCCAGGAGTTTGCCTGGACCATTACTGAAGGGAAGTTTCGGGGAGACCAGGCATTAATCAGGGAAATCCTGCAGAATCTGCTGGAAAATGCAGGAAGATATACAGCGCCGGGTGATAGAATATGGTGCCGGATGGAGGTCCTGGATAATGGGCTGGATTTAGAAGTGGGAGACACGGGCCCGGGAATTTCTCCCGAGGATCAACCCAACATTTTCGAACGTTTTTATCGGGGGCAGGGTAATAAAAAGAAGGGGACTGGAATAGGGCTGGCCATTGTCCGGGAACTTGCTGACCTGATGAATGGCAGGGTTGAATTGGTTTCAGAAGAAAACCAGGGAGCGGTTTTTAAGGTTTTTTTACCCAATTCATAATTTATTCAAAATCTACCTGTATAATAGACTTGTAGGAAAAAGCAAAAGTTTGAGGAGGTGGATGGAGAATGCGAAGGTTTATTATGGGAACACTGGTTTTAGCTCTCCTGGTAGGGGTTATGGTTCCAGTCCTGGCCCAGGAAGAAATGTCTGAAGAAGACCAGAATTTTATTGTGGAATTCTGGGAACGTAGAATTGAGCTACAGAAGGAGTTTATGGAAGGGCTATTGGAAAGAGGCCTGATTTCTGAGGAGAGATATGAGCAGATGCTGGAACGCCTCCAGGCCAGGGAAGAAGAAGGCTGGAAAATGCCCTGGTTTTCCAGGGAAGAATGCTGCAGGGACAGGATGATGGGGCGCCGGGGCTTTTCCGAAAGAACGCGGGGCTTTGGGCCCAGATGGTAGAATAAAAAAGGCCGGGATATCCGGTCTTTTTTTTCTGGGCAGGTAAAAATCCTCCCGGAGAGAATATATATAAATGGGGGTAGCGGTTTCCATTACGGGCACCGCTATTACCTTCCTTGAATAAAAATTATTATTTTGATAGGAGGTTCTTTGATGCAACTGGTTTCCATGAAAGAAATGCTGGAGGAAGCCTTGGCCGGTGGATATGCGGTGGGGCAGTACAATCTGAACAACCTGGAGTTTACCCAGGCCATCCTCCAGGCAGCTGACGAGGAGCGTTCTCCATTAATCTGCGGTGTTTCTGAAGGAGCAGCCCGCTATATGGGTGGTTTCAGGGTTGCTGTGGATATGGTTAAAGCCCTGATTGATACATACGGCATCACTGTTCCGGTTGCCATCCACCTGGACCACGGGTCAAGCTTTGAAAAATGTGTCCAGGCCATTAAGGCAGGCTTTACCTCGGTTATGTATGACGGGTCCAGCCTTCCCCTCGAAGAGAATATTGCTCAGACCAGGAGAGTTGTTGATGTTGCCCGGGCCCTTGGTGTTTCGGTCGAAGCAGAACTCGGGCGTATCGGGGGGCAGGAAGATGATATAGTTGTCAAGGATGCCGAGAAGGCTTACGCTATTCCGGAAGAATGCGTTGAGCTTGTAGAAAAGACCGATGTTGATTTCCTGGCTCCGGCACTTGGTTCTGTGCACGGACCCTACAAGGGAGAACCAAACCTGGATTTTGAGCGGATGGGAAAAATCAGGGACCTGACGGGTCGTCCCCTGGTCCTGCATGGTGGAACGGGTATTCCCACAGCGGATATTAAAAAGGCAATCAAGGCCGGAACCTGCAAAATAAACGTGAATACCGAGAACCAGTTCAGTTTTACCCGCCGGGTCAGGGAAATTTTTAAAGAAAAACCCGACCTTTACGATCCCCGCAAATACCTGGGGCCTGCCCGGGAAGCCATTAAAGATACAGTTATTGAAAAAATCCGCGAATTTGGTTCTGCAGAAAAAGTTTAACCAGGGGGCAAGGCCCCCTTTTTTATTTTCGAAAGAAAAAGGGCAGCCCGTTTGGGGCTGCCTGAGACCTGGTTTGGTGATGAGGGGTTTGCACCAGGTATTTCAACAAATTAATTTGAGGTTGACCCTTAAATATCCTTTTCTTTTCGGGTTAGGTGGTCGAGTGGTCCGTAGAGTTTTTGCATCTTTTGGAACTCTTCCTGGGTGAAAAAACAACACTTTCCTCGGCCGAAATTTTGGGCGACTGCAAGTGCAAAGCGGGCTGCTGTATCAAGATCAGAAGGATTGGTGGAATGAGCTGCACATCCGGGAACGGCGGTTTCAGCAGTAATTGCAAGACCTACAACTGGCGAACTGGTAAAGGTTCCGTGCTGCATAATGCTGTTAATATGGTAGAGGCCATTGGAATAAGGGGTGATATCCTGTGTGGTCAGGGGTAAGACCAGAGGAGGTTTTCCAGTAATTGCTTCCAGAATGTCCAGAAGGTCTTCGGATACTCTCAGCAGGTACCCTTCCTTCAGGGTGGGGGTAATTGCAATCCCCCGGTGGTTGATTATTCGGTTCCCTTTAGTGGCGTCAATAGAAAGGATGGCCTCCATGGCTGGGTCAACCTCAAAACTGATGGCTTTTTCCAGGTCAAAATGGGATTTGACGAATGGGACGGGCTTGCGTTCTTCAATTTCTGCCCGGGGACAGAGGTGAGTTGTTAAAATAATATCTCCTGCTAAATAATCGCCATTTTCTGCCATGCGGGCAATTTTCAGGGCTGTGGCAAGAGCCACAATTGCACCATCGCTATCAGAAATCAGCCCGTTAACTTCAGGGCGGGCTCCGATTCCTTCTGATCGGCCAATAATTCCGAGGGTTGGACTTTCCCCTCCCTGGATCCGTCCTTCGCTTCCTGGAATAACTATTTTTACCAGGTCAACGTGGGGGGTTTGGGGAGTGATTTCCAGTTGAGTTTTGGGGGGGAAGGCTGTCTGAACAGCCTTCCGATCGATTTGGGGGGAGTCAATAAGCCTGCCAATTTCAATGATTTCAGACCAGATCATTTTGGCCTCCTGTTAATTAAGAATAAAGGTCGGGGCGGAGGTCTCTTAAAAAAGGAAGTTTTTCCCTGGCCCGTTCAACTTCTTCCAGGTCGATGGTTACAATCTGCATTTCCTCCAGACTTTCCCGTCCCTCGCAGATCAGGTGGCCCAGGGGATTGAAAACCTTGTTGTTTCCAAAAAAGGCGATGTTGCCCTCTTTCCCGGTCCTATTGATTCCAACTGTAAAACAGCCATTTTCTGAAGCACGGGCGGGGAAATAAATGTCCCAGAGATGGCGGTCATTTCGGTCAAAGGCGGATGGGGCGAAAATTATTTTTGCGCCCCGCAGGGCAAGAGACCGAGCCGCTTCGGGAAACCCTCCGTCGTAACAGACCAGGGTTCCAAAAGGAATTCCGTCAAGTTCGAACACCGGTAGTTCCCCGCCAGGGGTGAAATATTGAGCTTCTTTCTTCCAGAGATGAGTCTTGGCGTAAGTGCCTGCAAGTTCACCCCGGCGGTTGATGATGAAAATACCATTATATATGGTCCCGGGATCATCCCGGGAAAAAACAAGGGGGGCAATAATATTGATATTCATTTTCCGAGCTGAGCTGCTCAAAAATTTAAAGGTTGTACCGTTTTCTTTTTGGGCGAGGTGAAAAAAGTCTCTGCCAATCAGGTCGGGATTGTAACCCGTTGTGAATAGTTCGGGGAAAACAATGATATCGGCCCCGGTTTCTCCAGCCTGACTGATAAAAGAATAAGCTTTTTCTAAATTTTTTTGGGGTTCTTTTAATATGCAGTTAAACTGCACCAGGGCCATTTTCCACTGCGGCAAACCGGCCGCCCCCTTCCTTTAAGAGGTTGAATGGATGCCCCGGTGTCTTTCTTAATTATAATCCGGGGCAGGATCAATAGATATGTTGATGTTAAACGAATATATTTCAGGGAAATTGTGCTATATGCACAAAGATCAAAAAAGGATCCGGGATATTTTCAAGCCCAGAAGGCACTCCAGCCACCTGCTGCTGTCCTGGGGATTGACACCAAGAACCTCCTGTATGCGCTGCAGGCGGTAGTTTAAAGTATTGCGGTGGATATGCAGTTGCTTTGCGGCCTGCTGTTTATTGCCGTGGCACTGCAGAAAAATTTCCAGGGTTTTGACCAGCTCCCCTTTGTGCTTTTTGTCGTATTCGATAAGCCGACCCAGTTCTTCCTGGAAAAAAGACTTTAACTCGGAGATATCTTCAATCTGGAACAGGAGTTTGTAAACTCCCAGTTCTTCAAAATTATGGATTTTATTTTCGGGCTGCAGTTTTGGTCCCAGTTTTAAGGCTTCTTTGGCCTCGAGGTAGCCTTTTTTTACACCGGCGATACCCGGGTGGAAGCGCCCCATTCCAAAGGAAATGGAAACAGCCGGCATCCTCTGTTCCGTCTTTTCAATTATTTTTTCCATGATTTTCTGCAGGGGGATCTGCTTGCCCTGTTCGGTGGCTATAAGAATGATAAAACTGTCGCTGCGGCGAAACAGGTTATAATTCAGGTTAAAGTAGTCCAGGGTTCTTCCGGCAAGGGAGTGGAGTTCTCGGATTATTTGCTGGACCTGTTTTTCACCGTGCTGGGTTGGAGCAAGGAAATAATCTTCAAGGTTATCTATTTCCAGCACCAAAACCTGGTAATCAAGGTCAAGGCTCCACCCC
Organism: Halobacteroidaceae bacterium; assembly: GCA_003551665.1. Taxonomy (GTDB): domain Bacteria; phylum Bacillota; class Halanaerobiia; order B1SED10-174; family B1SED10-174; genus T1SED10-26. Next base: position 70,419 of record PUNE01000050.1, on the reverse strand, counting down.
AGGTAAGCGGCACGAAGCCGGATTGTTGTTTCTGACTGGTAATTTCCGGTAAGCACAACTTCAAAAATGTCACCCTGGAGTTTAACCTGGGTTTCGGTAATTGCTCTTTCCTTCATAATTTCCAGGGCTGCAACGGTTGCAGCATGTTCCAGGGCAAGGAAAAAGAGCTGCTCTTGTTTGTCCTGCCGCTCATCACAGAAAAAAAGAAGGACATGGCCCAGGGTTTCCCCATCGACAACAATGGGAGCTGCCAGGCATGGGGGGTGGCCTCCTTTTTTCTCCAGGCGGCGGGGAGTTTTAAAGCCCTCCAGTTCCAGGGTGGCCACTGTTTCCTTCAGGTCGGGAAAATCCTCATTGCCCACGAGAGAAACCGGAACATCTCCTACAATTATACATACGGGGAAGCCGGTAATTGAATTAAGTGAAGAGGCAATTTCTTTGAAACCCCCTCCACTTAGGACAACGCGGGTAAGCTCCTGGTGGATCTGTTCTGAGCGCTGCAGCAGGTTTTCCTTTTTATCCAGGATCAGGTTGAAGATGGGCATCATGATATCAATGTAGGCCACTTCTTTTGGAATGGAAATAACGGGGATTTCCAGTTTATCGGCCAGGGAGGTTACTTCAGGAGGGAGGGCCTTGATAAAACGGCCCAGCTTAATTCCCAGTCCTGCTGCTTTAACTTCGTGCAGAGAGCGGATCAGTTCAGCCTGGGCAGCAGGGTCGTTTTTTATTGCATAGGCCGTGGTTAGCAGGAAAATACCCTGCTTGAGCCAGTGTTTAATATCGGGAACTTCCAGGACATCTATATATTTTACTTCTCTTTCCAGGCCCCGGTGCCCGGCCAGCACCTGGGAGCCCTGCAAACAATCCATTTCCAGAATACTTTTGAGGTTTAATGTCACCTTTACCACCTCGCCTGCATTAATAACTATATTGTAACATAAAAGAGGAAGAAAGGAGCATTTCGAGAAAACAAAATAAAAAGGTTTTGCAAAGGAGCGGCTGAAATGGCAGGCCCACTGATTGTTGTTGGAAGTATTAATATGGACCTGGTTTTCCGGGTGCCCAGGTTTCCTCGGGCCGGGGAAACACTTCCGGGTAGTGAGTTTCACCGCTTTCCCGGCGGGAAAGGTGCCAACCAGGCAGTCGGGCTGGCCCGCCTGGGCGGTGAAGTTAAGCTGATTGGGGCAGTTGGTAAGGATCCCCACGGGGAAGAATTAAAAAAGAGACTGCAGCAGGAGGCTGTCGATATTTCCAGAGTAATTGATACTGAAGAAAGCACCGGCCTTGCGGCAATTACCCTGGCCGATGATGGTGAAAACAGGATTATCACCATTGCCGGGGCCAATCGGAAGGTAACTCCGGAAGCAGTGCTGGCGGCAGAAGCCCTTTTCCACCAGGCCTGGGGGGTTCTTCTCCAGCTGGAGATCCCCCTGGAAACTGTTCGGACTGCAGCTCGCCTGGGAAGAGAAAATGGCTGTCGGGTTTTCCTGGATCCCGCTCCTGTTATGGAACTGCCGTCTTCTCTCTATCAGGACCTGGATTACCTTCTGCCTAACAGCGGTGAACTGGAAGCCCTTCTTCCAGAAAGTGGAGATACAGACCAGCGGGCGAAAAAACTTTTGGATATGGGGTTAAAAAACCTGGTCCTTAAAAAAGGAAAAGAAGGCAGCTCGGTTTTTGCTGATGCAGAAAGGAAGGACTTCCCCGCTTTTTCGGTTGAGGCGGTAGATACTACCGCTGCAGGAGATGCTTTTGCTGCAGCCCTTTGCTGGTCCCTGCAGGCTGGATTTTCCCTGGACCGGGCAGTAACTTTTGCCAACGCGGCGGGAGGAATTGCAGCCAGCCGACTGGGAGCTCAGAGTTCGCTCCCCACTGTTTCTGATATTGAAAAGCTGCAACAGGAGGTGGGAAAAAATGAAGTGGATAATTGATACCGATCCAGGGGTTGACGATGCGGCAGCAATAATCGCCGCTGAGAAAGGATTGGATGTGCTGGCCTGGAGCGTTGTTCACGGCAATGTTGACCTGGACAAAGCCCTGCGGAATGCTCTTTTTCTGAAGGACCTTCTGGAAACGGAAACTCCAGTTTTTTCGGGGGCGGAAAGCCCCCTCCTGGAAAAAAGAATCAATGCGGCCTCGGTTCATGGAGAAGATGGACTGGGGGACCTGGATCGTCCAGCAGTTATTTCCCGGCCGGAGAACGAACACGCTGTTGACATGATCCTGGAAAAAAGCAGGACCTACCCGGGTGAGGTTGGACTTTTAACCCTGGGGCCTCTGACCAATATTGCCCTGGCCCTTGGTAAGGACAGGGGACTTGTGGAAAGGATAGGTCGGGTGGTAATAATGGGGGGAACAAGCACGGGTCGGGGCAATACCACTCCGGTTGGAGAATTCAATTTCGCGGCCGATCCGGAAGCAGCAGCAATGGTTTTAAGGTCAGGAATGGAAATAACTCTGGTTCCCTGGGAACCAACTGTGGAAATTCTGTTTCCTCTCTCCGAGCTGGAAGGAAAACTGGGTACAGGCAAACTGGCCCGGACCTTCCTGGCAATGTGTGAACCCTTTGCTGCCTTCATTGAAAAGAGAATGGGCAGGAAGGGTATTATACTCTCTGACCTGGTTGCTGCTGCAGTGGCCATAGATCCCCAGACCCTCCTAAAGGGAGCAAATGTGTTCGCCGCAGTTGAAACGGCTGGTCAATGGGGAAGGGGACTCACTGCAATAGATTTTGCCGGGGTGAGCGGGCAAAAGCCGAACATTAAGCTGTGCCTTGAAGCGGACCGAAAGAGGGTTCTGGATATACTGGTGGAAGGTTTGAGCTGAAAACAGGGGAAAGGAATGTTGGGCAATGAGGGGAATTTTCCTCCTGATAATTTTGTGCCTTCTGGTAGCAGGTGGAGGGCAGGTCCTTGCCCTGGACCTGGAGTACCTGCGCCTGAATAGCGAACCCATTTCGGCAGATCCTGATTTCCACCTTTTGCTTGAGGGCCTGGAAGGGAAAAAGATATTTATGGCCGGTGAAGCCCACGGGGTGGCAATAAATTCTGAGCTGGCTTTTAATCTCCTTCTTTTCCTGCACAAAAATGCCCAGGTCCGCTATTTTCTCTGGGAGGGAGGTTATGCCCTGGGAAACATGCTCAACAGGTATGTCCAGGGCGGGGAAGAACTCCTGCTGGAAATGGCCTTTTCCCAGCTGGAAGGGACAGCTCTTTGGAGCGAGGAAAAGTATGATTTTTTCAGGAGGCTTTATGAATTTAATGCTCCCCTGCCCCCGGAAAAAAGGATCGAGATAATTGGGATCGACCTGGATCTTCCCCTGACCGCCCCGGTCCTCTTTCTGGATTATCTGCTGGCGGAAAAAGGGGCAGAGAACCTTGAGCCCCTCAGAGACCTGGCTGCTGATTACCGTAAGCTGGAAGGTGATGTCCAGCAATACAGTTACCGGGTTCGTAGAGAAACCCTGCAGCTTGCCGTTCTTCTTGAAGAAAAAATAGAAAGGGAAGGCGAGCACCTGGAAAAAACACTGGGAGACGACTGGCCTGATTTTAAGCTTACAGTTGCAAGTCTGCTTCGAACTCACATGGTCTGGGGAGAAGGACCCCAGGCCCGGGAAGACAATTCTTTTTCCAACCTCAGGGAACTGGATTCTTACCTGGACCGTGGTGCTTTTTTCGCCCAGTGGGGCGGGAACCATGTCCTGCAGGGGAATCAGGCTGGTGTTGACTGGCTGGGCGGTCTTTTGAACAGTGAAAGTTCTCCCTGGGCAGGGCAGGTTTTAAGTATTTATTACATTTATGATCAATGTTGGTTAATGGACCCCAAAACCTCCGGAGAATTTTATTATAGCTCCAGGGAGATCCGGGATCTGGAAACCCTGAGGCGGGCGGCACCCTCGGAAGTGGAAATGTTCTGGCTCGCTGCTCCCGGTTCCCCGTTCAGTGAAGAGATCCACTTTTTAAGCCGGCCTAGCAGGGGGGTAACCACCGACTACTTCCAGTATATTATAATGATCCGCAACCAGGGGGCTTCCAGCCCTCTGAAAGAAGCAAACGAGTGAAGGAGGAAAGGTAATGCAAAGAGTTGCAATTGGAGACCTCTGGCGTTTTAGGTTTCCCGGAAATGTTTGTTTTTCTCCAGGGGGAGACAGGGTGGCTTTTACAGTAAAAAAGGCCCGGGAGGAGGAAAATGATTACGCGAGCAGAATCTGGATTTTTGAACCGGAAAAGGACAGTTACTGGCCCCTGACCGCGGGACCCAAGGATGGCCCGTTCGTCTGGATGGATGAAAAAACCATTGTTTTTTCGGGGCAGAGAGGGAATACCGGGGAAGAAAAGGAAAAAGAGACCAAAGAAACGGAACTGTATAGAATTCGGGTTGATGGAGGAGAAGCGGAACAGGTTGCCCGTGTTCCTCTCAAGATCACAGAGATGAAAAAAGCCGGCCCCGGGGAACTGCTTTTAACGGGAATAAAAGAAGAAGAGGAAAAGGAAGAACAGGGAGAGGCCCTGGTCCTGGAAGAATTACCTTTCTGGCAGAACGGAAAAGGCCTGATCAAGGGGCGAAGAAACCATCTCTACCGCTACAACCTGGAACTAAAAAAACTTGAACCCCTGACTTCAGGGGCCTTTCAGGTGGGAGATTTTGATGTAAGGGGAGAACGGGTTTTATTTGTCCGCCAGAAATTTGAGGATAAGCTGGAGCTTACTGCCTCGGTATGCCTGATGGACCTGAAGAAGGGAGAAATAATCCGCAGAACTCCGGGGGATGAGCTTTTGGTCCAATTTGCCCGCTTCCTCGATGGAGAAAGGGCCATTTTTGGGGCCACTGATGGAGAGGCCATGGGTCTCGGTACCAACCGGGAACTGTACGGCCTGGACCTGGTAACCGGGGATTTTGACCGGCTAACTGAAATGGACAGGAGCCTGGGGGTAACTCTCGGAACTGATGTCCGACTGGATGCCGGCCGGCAGTTTGTGGTGGAAAAAGGAGCCCTATTATTCCTGGCCACCGAAAAAAGCGGGGTTTATCTCTGGAAGTGGAAGGACGGGGACCTGGAAAAAGTGGTAGATATTGCCGGGGGAATAGATGGCTTTGATATTGCAGGAGGGAAAATTGTCTATGTGGCCCTGCGGGGAACCGATCTGCCTGAACTCTACTGGTGGCAGGACGGAGAGGAGAAGAGGATAACCTCCCTTAACCAGGAATACCTGGAGCAGACCCAGGTGCTGACCCCAGAACCCTTCCCAGTTAAAACAGATGACGGGAGGGAACTGGAAGCCTGGATAATTAAACCTGCAGACTTCAATCCAGGCAGCAAATACCCCCTTATCCTGGAGATCCACGGTGGTCCAAAAACAATTTACGGGCCGGTGTTTTTCCATGAGATGCAGGCTCTTGCTGCTGCAGGCTGGGCTGTTGTTTTCAGTAACCCCCGGGGAAGCGATGGCCGGGGCAACGAATTTGCCGATATTCGGGGTGCCTATGGGCAGCGGGATTACAGAGATTTAATGGAAGTTGTGGATACCGCCCTGGAAAAATTCCCCTGGCTGGATGAAAACCGGATGGGTGTTGCCGGGGGATCCTATGGAGGCTTCATGACCAACTGGATTGTGGGTCATACTGACCGGTTTAAAGCCGCAGTTTCTCAGCGGAGTATTGGCAGCTGGATTTCCATGTACGGGACAACGGATATCGGGTTTTTCTTCGTTCCCGACCAGATCGGGGTTGATCCCTGGCAGGATGTGGAAAAACTCTGGAAGCATTCCCCCCTTGCATATGCGGACCGGGTAAAAACACCCACCCTGTTTATCAACGCCGAGGAGGATTACCGCTGCTGGCTGGTGGAAAGCCTGCAGATGTTTACTGCCCTGAAAAACAGGGGGATACCCACCCGGGCCTGTATTTTTAAGGGAGAAAACCACGAGCTGTCTCGCTCGGGAAAACCCAAAAACCGGCTCAGAAGGCTTGAAGAAATCAAGAAATGGTTTGAGAAGTACCTGTAAAAAATGAAAAAGACCTTCAGGAAGAAGGTCGGAGCCATGACCGGGGGACTCATTTTTCAATTGAGTCCCCCTATTTTTTTGTTTCCTTTTTAAATTCCTTTAAACCCCGGGCAATATTTCGCCCGATTTCCGGAAGCTTTTTGTGAGAAAAAATTATTACCACCAGAATTAACAACAGAGCCAGTTCAAGGGGTCCAATCTGTCCTAACATTTTTTTCCTCCCGCCAATTTTTAATAATTTGAAAACTTTTTATTAATTAGCTTTCTCCTAAATTGCCAGATAATCCTTTTCAGAAGGGAAAAATAGGGTACCAAGTTTAATTTTTCTTTCCCATTTTCTATTGACAAAAAAAGGCCAGTCTTTTATAATCGTTTTAACAAATAATTTAATTATTTCACAATAAGCCAATTAACAAAAATTTACTATAATGTGCTAAAGGTTAATTAAAGATGCAAATAAATCATGAAAGGGGAAAGAAAATGAAAAAAAGTCTCTTAGTTACACTGGTTCTTTCTGTATTGTTGTTATCTGGCCTGTATAACGGATCCGCTTCAGCAGGTGCTTTGAGTATTTCCATTGCTGAAGAACCCAATTCCCTTGACCCCCATGAAACAATGATGGGAGCTGCTGTAGCTGTAATGTATAATATTTATGACCGCTTGGTTTATATTGACCAGGATGGCTTGCCCCAGGGATGGCTTGCCGAATCCTGGGAAATCAGCGATGAGGGGAAAGAAATCTCCTTCAAAATCCGGGAAGGGATTAATTTCCATGATGGAACGCCAGTAAACGCTGAAGCAGTTGCTTTTACTTTTAATCGCCTTATTGATCCTGAACAAGGCTCTCCAGCTCGTGGCCATATAGGGCCCTTGAAAAAAGTTGAAGCCTTGTCAGATTATGAAGTTTGTTTTTATTATGAAACGCCATACGCTCCAGTTTTCTCTCAACTTGGTTCGCCTCGTATGGGAATTATTTCCCCAACTGCTGTCGACAAATACGGAGAAAACTTTAGCCGCAATCCTGTCGGTTCTGGCCCCCTAAAAATGGGTGAGTGGAGACCGGGTTCGGAAATAATTCTTGAGAGGAATGATGATTACCAGACCTGGAGGTCAGATATTGATAACCAGGGTCCTTTTCATTTTTCTCAAATGAGGATTAACTTTATTTCTGAGCCAGGAACCCAGATGGCAGCTTTAAGAACGGGTGAGGTCCACGTTGTAACCAATGCTCCCATGGAATATATGTCCAGGTTTGAAGACAACCCCTACCTTGAACTTATGACAAATAAGGAGGGAACAAATATTAACCTCCTGGAATTTAATACCCATAAACCCCCTTTTGATGATTTTCGAATGCGCCAGGTAATGGGTTATGCAGTTAACATTGAGGAGATAATAATGGGTGCTTTGTCTGGAAATGCAACCCCAAACCGCAGTCCTCTTCCAGTTGGGGTCCCGGGTTACGATCCCCAAATTGGGGAAGAATACGGTTACCATTATAATCCTGATAAAGCAAAAGCTCTCATGGAGGAAATGGGTTATACCGAAACTCCTCAAGGGTATGTAAATCAGGATGGGGAACTTCTGGAAATAATAATGTGGGTTCCATCAACAAATACTGCGACCCGTTCAGCTGAAATTATCGTTTATCAACTTCAGCAAATAGGGATTAATGTAAAAATGGAAGTCTACGAAACAGGGACATTGATACCCGGCTTAAACAGAGGCGAACATAATATGAATATTATTGCCTGGAGTTTTTGGGATGCCAGCCTTCTTTCCATGCAGCTTTCCAGCCCTGGCTGGGTGGGAATGTATGGTAACCCTGAGATTGATGAAATATTAAAAAAGACCGATGTAACAATTGAACCGGTGGAGCGGATGGAGGTTGTAGCCCAAGCTCAAAAAGCACTCCTTGAAGATGCTGCAATTATTCCTCTTTTCACCGTCTGGGGAAGTATTGCTCACCGCTCAGAAGTTGAGGGTTTAAAAAATGATGTAGCAGGAATTCTTTATAACGACGTTATTATTAACGATTAATCTGGGCAGGGGAATCAGTCCCGGGCTGGTTCCCCTGTCTTTATTATTGTTTTCGAGGAGGTGAAACTGTGCTTGAATATATTGCAAAAAGGATTTTTTTAATGGTGCCAGTTTTAATTGGGATTTCCATCCTTGTTTTTCTGATGCGGGTTGTAGTACCTGGGGACCCTGTTGATATTATGCTTTATGGTCAGCCTTCCACGGAAGAAAACAGGGCGGAACTAAGAAGTTTTCTTGGCCTGGACCAACCCCTACCGACCCAGTATTTTTTGTTCGTGGGGAATGCTTTAAGAGGCGACCTGGGGAGGTCAATTCAAACTCGCCAGCCCGTTGCTTCTGAAATAAAAAACCGGTTTCCCAATACTTTTAAGCTCACAATATGTAGTTTAATAATTGCTGCTTTTTTGGGAGTTTTCACCGGGGTTCTGTCCGCTGTGAAAAAGGATACCTGGGTAGACCTGGCAAGCATGGTGGCCTCTTTAATTGGGGTTTCAATGCCTGCTTTCTGGCTTGGATTGATTTTGATGATGGTTTTTTCAGTAAACCTGGGCTGGTTTCCTGTAATGGGAAGTGAGACCTGGAAGCACCTTGTCCTGCCTTCACTTACTCTGGGTTTGATAGCCGCAGCAATTATATCCAGGATGACAAGATCCTGCATGCTGGATGTCCTCCAAAAAGACTACATAAAAACCGCTCGCTCTAAAGGTTTATCCGAAAGAAGAGTCATTTACAAACATTCCCTGAGAAATGCTATGATCCCCGTTATTACAATTATTGGTTTGCAGTTTGGGTATCTTTTAGGGGGGGCAGTTATTGTTGAGATTGTTTTTAATTATCCTGGAATTGGAGAAGCGGCCCTTAATGCAATAAATTGGAGAGATTTCCCGATGATTCAGGGACTGGTTCTTTTTATTACAGTTATTTTTGTATCGATTAACCTGGCAGTTGATGTTATTTATAGCTTTTTAAATCCGCAAATTAGTTATGATTAAGGAGGTGTTAAGGTGACCGCAAAAAAGGAAAACGAAGAAAGAAATACAGGTTTGTCAGTAGGAAGGCTCATGCTAAAACGCCTCTGGAGAAAAGGAAGCGCCAGAATTGGGGGGGGTATAATTATACTGTTGATTTTAATGGCCATTGGCGCTCCATTTATTGCAACTCATGATCCCTTTGAAATGAATATTATCGGGAGACTGGAAGCTCCAGGAGGGGAGCATTTATTAGGAACTGACGAAATGGGCAGGGATTTATTCAGTAGAATTATATATGGTTCCAGAATTACCCTGCAGATTGGAATAATTTCTGTGGGAATTTCTCTGGTTGCGGGAACCTTACTTGGTTTACTCTCAGGATACCTGGGCGGAACTTTTGACTTATTGTTTATGCGGCTTGTTGATATTTTGATGGCCTTTCCGGGTTTTATTCTGGCCCTGGGGATTGTCGCAGTATTGGGTCCCAGCCTGCAAAATGCAATGATAGCAGTTGGAATTTCGGGAATAGCTGGGTATATTCGAACTGTGCGGGGCTCTACTCTGGAGATTAAACAGGAGGTATATATTGAAGCCATTAAAGCCCAGGGAGCAAAAAACAGGAGGATCCTTTTCAGGCACGTACTCCCCAATATTATTTCTCCTGTCCTTGTTATGGCTACCCTCCAGTTTCCGGCAGCAATTTTAAGTGCAGCGGGCCTCAGCTTTATTGGACTGGGGGCTCAGCCCCCAACACCGGAATGGGGGGCTTTACTTGTCCGATCGAGGGTTTACATGGAGCTTGCTCCCTGGCTGGTCAATTTCCCGGGAGTGGCAATTCTTTTTTCCGTTCTCGGCTTCAACCTTTTAGGGAACGCGGTTCGGGATGTATTTGATCCAAAATTAAAACATTAGGCTGCAGGAGGATTATTATATGCCAGGAAAAAATATCGCTTTTGAAAAATATGCCCAAGAAATCCTTGAGGAAAACAAAACCCCCGGAGGGGCAGTAATTGTTTCCCGGGATGACCGGGTGGAATATTTTTGGACAAGTGGCTGCCGGGATAATAATGGGAAGGAAATAGATGAGGATACGATTTTTGGAATAGCTTCGCTAACCAAATCGATTACTGGAGTTGCAATAATTCAGCTGAAAGAGGATGGCTTTCTTTCTTTATCCGATCCGGTAACAAAATACCTGGCAGGATTTTCCATTCCTGGTTATGACACAAATAAGGTTACTATCCACAACCTTCTAAACCATACCTCGGGGCTTCCTCCCCTGCCCTGTTTTAAATACTCTTTTTGGGAGAATACATCCCCGGATATAGGGGAGGAAGAAATGAACCCACCCTACCCAATAAATAATTATGGGGACTTAATTGATTTTATTGCCGGAGGAGAATTTGAAATGCTTGGCCACCCGGGAGAGTACTCCAGTTACTCCAATGATGGGTATGCTCTTCTGGGTGCGATAATTGAGGAAGTCAGTGGTCTGACTTATTCTCAGTATGTAAAAGAAAAAATACTCGATCCTCTGGAAATGGAAAGAAGCACTTTTTGCTTGGATCAGGTTTTAGAAGATGGCAACAGGACAACCCTTTATTATAAAAAAGGAGAGGATATTTTTTGCTCCCCTAACTGGCAGGAAGCACCTCCTTTTTATGCAGCAGGCTCTCTAAAATCTACTCCCCGGGATATGATCAAATATACCCAGATGCTCGCTCAGGGAGGAGAATATAAGGGTAGAAAACTGATTTCCAAGGAGGGTCTAGCAAAAATAACCTACCCTGGAGCACCCTTCTCATTAAAGAGTTATTACGGCTATGGATTTCATGTTCAACCTTCCTACCATGGGGTCACCATTGTAGACCACGGGGGAAATCTCAAGGGGGCTTCCTCGCATGCTGGTTTTATTCCAGAGAAGGGGATTTCAGCGGTTGTCTTAACTAACTTAAGGGAGACACCTTCGGGGAAAATCTGGATGGGCGCAATTAATTGGTTCCTTGGTCTGAAACCTGCAACTCCTCGTTTTGAATACCACGAGAAAAAATGGGCAAGAAACCGTCAGCAAAGGCTTATGGGGACATATCATTCTGATGAAGGAGGAACAATTATTATTGAACAAAAAGAAAATAAGCTTGTTTTAAAACTTGAAGGGTCCGAGGTTTTTGACAAAGAATATCCTATCCACCCTGTTGCTAATGATACGGCGATTTGTTATTTGGGAAGTCTTGAACTGGAATTAGGGTTTTTATTTGATGGACAAGATGAAGCTAGAGCAATCAGGTTCGGAGGAAGAATTATAAAAAGGAAAAAATAAAGACAGGGGTTTTAAGAAGAGAACAATTAAAGTAGAGAGGGGCGGGGTAATGGAAGGTGGAAGAATAAAAGAGGTAAGGAAGAGAAAAGGCTTTACTTTGCAAGAACTTGCGGAAAAAACAGGAATTACTGCAAGCTATATTTCCCAGATAGAACGAGGCATAAGGCAACCTTCCCTTGTATCATTGCGGAAAATTGCTGAGTGCCTGGAGGTGCCTGTTTTAGCTTTTATGATTGATAACGATGACAGTTTTATAATCAAAAAGCAAAACAGGAAAACCACCTACATGCCAGAAATTGGAACTGAATACCAGTTTATAACACCAATAAGCTCTGACGAGAATATAAAACCAAATATGGTGGGCCTTTATGCAAAACTGGAACCGGGAAAATGGGTTTCAGAAAAACTTGTTGCCCATTCTGGTCAGGAAAGTATTCTGGTTTTAAAAGGAGAAATCGAGGTTCATTTGTATGATCAGGTGGCAAAGCTAAAAGAGGGAGATAGTTTTTATATTCGAGAAAACATTCCCCACAATATCCTTTGTTCGGGAAAAGAAGAATCTATAACAATCCACTATTTTTCCCCTCCAATTTATTAGGGGACAATAGGTGTGGGTTAATTCCTAATTTAATATTTGGAGGTGTTGTTTTGGGGGGGGCTTTTCCAGAGGAAATTTGTTTTATTTGTGGGGAAAAAAGTGTTGGTTCACGAATAGTTTTTTTATGCAAGGATTGTTTAAAAAAAGCCCTGGAAGACGAAATAAAAGAAAAAAAGAGTCGCCAGGAATTTTAAAAAGAGGGCGGGGGGCCCTCTTTTTAAATATTAATTTTCTTAATTCCCAGGCCGGGAGACAAGGGAAGAGGAATTGGACCTCCCTTAAAGTCAACTCCTCCTACTACGGGATCTGTTCTCAAAGCATTTTGAGCGTCTAAGTCCGCTCCAGTTATATTGGGTGTGGAAGCAACAAGGTGGGCCGCAGCAGTCAGGGCTACTCTGCTTTCCATCATGCACCCTACAATACAGTTAATCCCTGCTGCTTCACCAATAGCAGCAATTTTTTTTGCTTTCAGTAGGCCTCCGCTTTTCATTAATTTTATATTAAATAAATCGGCGGCTTCCATCTGGACCAGGCGCAGGGCATCCTGCGGAGAAAAAAGGCTTTCGTCCGCCATAATGGGAATATTGGTTCTTGCACGGATAAAAGCAAGACCAGAAAAATCTTCCTTAGGAACGGGTTGTTCAATAAGTTCAATATCAAACTTTTCCACCTTTTCTATTATTGAGAGGGCCTGTTTAGGGTTCCAGCCCTGGTTGGCATCCAATCTTATTCTAATCCCGGGATCTAAGGAATCACGCAGTCGCTTTATGCCAGAAAGTTCTTTTTCTTCATCAAGCCCCACTTTGATTTTTAAAATCGAGTAACCCTGATTAATTATTGTTCTGGCTTTTTTTTCCACTTCTTCCGGCTCCCCAATTGATATGGTGCAATCGCTGGTGAAGGAATTTTTGGAGCCACCAAGGACTTGAAATAAAGGGGTTTCATAAATCTGACCGACGAGGTCAAATAAGGCAATATCAATTGCGGATTTTGCGCAACTGTTTCCTTTAATTACTTGATCCATTTTGGTTATCAAAAGTTCGGTGTTTCGAGGATCTTCTCCAATAAGAAGTTTTTTGAAATGCTTTTCAATCAGGGTTATGATACTTCCGGGAGTTTCATAAGTGACAAAAGGTGTTGGCGCAGCTTCCCCTATTCCCACCAATCCATTATCGGTTACAATTTTCACAAGAACATTTTCTGCTTTTTCCAGGGTTCCCAGGGCAATAGAAAACGGTTCAACAAGTTCCAGGTTATATTTGCAGGTTTTTACATCGGTAATTTTCAATATTAATTCCTCCTGGTATAAAAATATTTAGACCTGTCATGCAAAACTGATCATTGTTAAAATCCATTAAAACAATTTTTGTATTCCTAGCAGTCCCTGTTGTAAATTTGTGGTAAACGCCACAGGGGTTTTCCAAAAATCCACAATTCTCTTTTATAACTTTAATTTGGGGGCCATCTTAAAGACATTTGGTTAAATCCGCTCTGGTTTTTAGGACAGGAAGTTTTAGATGGGAAGGAAATTCCCTGGAATGGAATATTTCCTGCTTGGCAACAGTGCTTTGAACATCTATGGCAGGATCATTACCCGTGTTTTGGTTGGGAAAAATTAAGTTTTTGGCTCCTGATGTAACCTGAACCCGCAAGCGGTTTCCCTTTTTTATAGTTATAGCTATTTTGCTCATCCTTATATTATATTTTTCTACTTTACCGGGGGAGAGAAATTCCGGGCTAGAAAAGGAATTCCTGTATCTTGCCCGTATTAGTCCATCAGATATCCTAATCGAATTTCCTTCTGGATCAAGTTCTGTTAAACGAACAACCCAGTCAGTGTCCCGGGCTGAACTTGAAGCATATAGCTCTGCCCAAATATCTCCAGCAATGACAAGGTTTTCTTTTAAGGGATCGGAGGTATATAGAAGAACATCATCCCTTTTTTCTACATCTCGATAATTTTCTGGAACAGCCATTTCATTTTCGGAAACATCAATTAGATGTGGGCAGGGGTTTTCGGGATCAAAGTGGAAAGAATCAGGTAATTGATCTCCGGGTTTTTCCTTTTTCAAACTATCCTTGTTAAGGTAAAGACTTTGATACTCAGTTTCTAAGGGAGGCCATTGGGAATCTGCTTCCCAGCTGTTGGTTCCAACCATGAAATATTCAACGGATGGTTCTTTTTCCATTCCATTTTGGTGTCCCTTGAGAAGGTGATCAAACCACTTTAGATAAAGGAGATCAAGGTCATACCTGATTGTATCAGTTCCAAGGTCAATATTATGTATTTCCCTGGTGGTATTAAACATGTGAATCCAGGGGCCTAAAATCATTTTTTTATTTTTTATTCTTGCCTGGTTTAAAGTTTCCCAGGCTTCGGTGCTTCCCATTCCGTTATCATCATACCAGCCGGATATTATTAGTGCGGGAGTTTTAATTTTATCCCAGTGGAGAGTCCAGTCTGATTTATCCCAGAACTCATTTTTATCCTGATGATTCATCCAGCTTTTCCAGAATGGAATTTCACGGCCGAGGGCTTTCTTTGGTATATCAATAATGGGGCGGTAATTAAGAATTTCATTCCAGTCTTTTCGGTTTTTGGCCCCATAATTGAGGTCTTTTTCAGAAACCATAAAAACCCAGGCTAAGAGGCCAGCCATGAACGCTCCTCCCTTACGTGGGATATCAACAAAAGGGCTCCCTGCAGTAACCTGGCTCACCATTGCTTTAAGATAGGGGTTTCCACTGGCCGCAGCTGCCCACTGAACAAAACCGTCATATGATGCTCCAATCATTCCGATTTTTTTGTTACTCCAGTTTTGCTCTGCAATCCAGTTAAGGGTGTCGTTTCCATCTTCTCGCTCAAAAAACATTGGGATCCATTCACCTTCGGATTCTCCCCTGCCCCTTGTTTCCTGGACAATCAGGGCATAACCTCTTTGAACAAAACGAAGTTCGGGTTTGCTGAAAGTATTTATTCCATACGGAGTTCGGATAAGAATTGCAGGGACCTGTTCTTTTTCTTTAATATCCCCTGGAAGCCAGACATGGGTTTTTAATTTGATGCCATCTGAGGTTGGGATAAAAAAACTACCAAGGGATTTAATTCCCCGATTATTATCCGTTATTAGTGCTTCTTTCCAGATTTTTAATGGAGTGAGGTCTTCATAACCATCCCTAATTAAAAATGAAGAACCGAAGCGATTGGTTTGGATAAAGCCGATCAGGCTTCCTTCCAGAGTGACAATATCCAGGGGATTTGTTCTACCTTTTTGGGCCCAAATCTGGGCAATTAACTCTTTTCCTTTGATCCAGCGGGTAATTTTCTGATGTTTTTGAAAAGAAAAGCCTTGGCTTTTGAGAAGGAGCATGTTTCCGGCAATTGTTTTATCCTCAAATTTTTCCATTATTTTGCAGACATCCTTAATTGCCAGGGGAAAATTCCATTTTTCCAAATCCATTGGTTCCTTTGTTTTCCAGAGGTTTTTGAAAGGATCTTTTCTTTCAACTGACCAGGAGTAATTTTCATAAAAAACATTTGCCAGGTGAATCCCGGATTGATAAAAACGAAAAAGGGTGCTTTCATTGCTACCTGAATACAATTTTATCACCTCAAATAAAATTATTAACTAATAGCAAAAAAAATGTGATGACAGTTAAATCAATTATAAGGGTTTTGTTTTCCGGTGTCAACTGGAGGGTTAGGGGAACCCACAAAAAAAGTTGAAACGGAGGGGTAGAATGAAGGGAGAAAGGATAAAAAAAATAAGGGCAGAAAAAGGGATGACCCTGAAAGATCTTGCTGAAATAACCGGTTTCACACCCAGTTACATTTCCCAAATTGAACGGGAAATACGTCAACCCTCACTAGAAACCCTGAGAAAAATTGCCAGCAGCCTTAATGTTCCGCTCCTAGCCTTTATGGTGGATTTTGATGACAGCCAGGTTATTCGAGAAAAAGAGCGCAAAAAGGTTTTTATCCCTCAGGTTCAAACGGAGTATGAATTTATAACTCCGACCCTATCTGATGAAAATATTAAACCAAATATGGTTGGGTTATATGTGGAAATCGACCCAGGAAAAGCCGTTTCAGAAAAACTCATTTCTCATTCGGGTCAGGAGAGTATTTTTGTCCTGGAGGGGGAGGTAGAGGTTCAATTGTATGATCAGAGTTTTAAAATTAAAAAAGGGGATAGTTTTTATCTCCGGGAGAATGTCCCACACAATATTCAAAATAAAGGGCAAAAAAAAGCTATTACAATCCACTATTTTTCTCCCCCGATTTATTAAGATTAAAAATGGAAAATCTCTCCCATAGTATGTGAGGGGATGTTTGACATGTAATTGGGTATATGGTATTTTAGGAATATAGAGTGGGGAGGTGGGAATATGTTGGTGGAAAAGGTGCTTCTGGCTACAGACTTTTCCGATTCAGCCCGTAATCTTCAGCATTGCATAAATGAATTTAAAAGCCTGGGCCTGAAAGAGGTAGTTCTGACCCACGTTGTCGATATTCAGAGCTCAGCCATGGCCTCGACAGTTCTGCAGAAGCATAATCAGGAAGTCCTGGAAGAAGAAAAAAACAGGTTGGAAAAAATTGGCCTTGAGGTTAAGGTCAGGGTTGAACTGGGCTATCCCCCCCAGAAAATTGTAGAAGCAGCCAGGGCAGAAAAGGTTTCCCTGATTCTCGTTGGTTCCCATGGCAAGGGCTTCCTTCGGGAACTTTTGCTGGGGAGTACAGCCTTTGATGTTATCCGCAGCAGTGATATTCCCGTTTATGTTGAAAAGTACCGCTACCGGGAGGGAGAAGTTGCAGAACCTGTCTTTTCCAATCGGCTGCAGAACGTGCTGGTTCCCGTAGATTTTTCCAGGTGTTCGGAAGAGGCCCTGGAAAAAGTCCAGGGTTTTGGGAAAAAAATTGAAAAGGTTAACCTGGTTGCCGTCATTGAATCCAGCGAAGATCCGGAAGAACTGGAAAAAACCAAAAAGGAATATGATTTCAGCCTGCAGGAAATTTCCAGTCGTTTTGAAGACATCGGTGTTCCTGTATCTCAAAGGGTCGAAGTGGGACTTGCCTCGGAGAAAATCATGGAAGTTGCTGACGAAGAAAACACATCCATGATTATTCTTTCCACCCGCGGAGCCGGGAGGCTGCAGAGGTTGTTTCTGGGAAGCACTGCAGATGCTGTTGCCCGGCGTTCGAAGTATCCTACCCTGTTAATTCCCTGTAGAAAGCCCCTGAGGCCATAATAAGGGGACTGTCCTAATTGCTGGTTCCAGAAAATTGTTAGCCCGGTTCTTTTTTCTGCACTGAGTCTAAACCGGCTGTTCAGGTCCGGGAAATTGCGGAAGGAGGCCACTTATGGAAAAGGTGGAAATTTTGAAAGCCCTGGCCCACCCTACCCGGTTGTATATAGTTGAAACACTTGCCGGCAAAGAAGGGGAAAGGTGCGTGTGCGAATTGGTGGAGGAGCTATCGTATGCCCAGTCTACCATATCCAAGCACCTGACCATCCTCAGGAAGGCCGGCCTGGTCAGGACCAGGAAAGAAGGACTAAAGGTTTATTACGCCCTTGCTCACCCCGAAATCAAGGATTTCCTTGACCGTCTGGATGAACTGGAGAGCCGGGTTGAGCTGGCTCTTCCCAGGCTGAGGTGAAATAACATTTTATTAAGAAAGACCCGGAGCAGTTTAATCTGGCGGGTCTTTTTTTTGCTTTTCCAGATATTTTAAAATTTTTTCCCGGGTATTGTTTTCGGGGTTCTCCTGGATCCAGTGAAAAGCTCTATCCAGGAGTTCACCTACCTCGGGTCCCTCTTCCAGGTTAAAGTATTCCATCAGGTCATTTCCATTTACCGCCAGGTCCTGGTGAGAAAATACGGAGTCTCCTTCAAGCAGTTCTCTGATGCGGTTTCTGTAGGCTTTAACCGTTGGTCCCGCGCGGTGGAATTGTTTAGTGGTGCCGATAATGTCGGCCCTGCGTAGTTCAATCAGGTCCATGACGTTTTCCGGGCCCGTTTTTTTGATAAAGCGCCTGAGTGCAGCGTCACTGAGCCGTGGATCCATATCGAACATGTGCCAGCGGATCAGGGTATTAATTTTTTCCCGGCGGGCTTTGCTCAACCTGAGGCGGGCAAGGATTTGCGCTCCAAGCTGGGAACCAAGCTTTTCATGCCCGGGAAAGAGGGGTTTTTCCCCGGGGCTGAAGGTATGTCCCTTGGCAATGTCGTGCAGTAGAGCAGCCCAGCGTAGGTCAGCCCGGGGTTTGATTGCTGCAACAGTTCGAAGGGTGTGTCCTGCTGCCCCGGGAACTGAAAGGAGGGGCTTAAATTCAGGAATTATTGTTTCCAGTACCCCCGAAGCCAGCATCCCCTCCAGGGCCCGCTCTACAGCGGTCCCGATGAGCAGCCGGTCCATTTCAGCAGCAATTCTTTCCGGGGCAACTGATTCGAGCAGGGCTGGTTTGATTGCTCGGAAGGTATTTTTTTCTCCTTTGAAATCTAGCTGGCTTTGGAAGCGGAAAAAGCGGAGAATCCGGAGGGGGTCCTCCTGGAACCTTTCACCGGGCTCACCCGCAGACCTGATAATTTTTTTGCGGAGGTCGCTTCTGGCATCCAGGGGGTCGAGCAAACCCTTTTGGGGGTTCCAGGCCAGGGCGTTAATTGTAAAATCACGCCTTTGGAGATCCTCCTCGATATTGTTCTTCTGCAGACAGGAAACCTCGAGCATTTCTCCCTGCCACCGAACCAGGAGGGTTCCAAATTTTCTGCCCAGTCCCTTAGTCTCGCGAAAAATTTTTTCCAGTTCTTCCAGGGAGGTCTGAACGGCCAGATCCCAGTCAGAAGGGGTTTTGTTGAGCAAAATGCTCCGAAGTGAGCCTCCAACCAGAAAGGCCGGAATTTCTTTATTTTCCAGGTAAAAAATCAATTCCCGGATGGAAGGAGGGATATTTTTTTCTATCCGTCTTTTAAAAAGGAAATTAAACATGTCCACCACCTTAAGGTGGCAATTCCACAGTGATAAATGAATTCCTCTAGTTGCGCAGGAAATATGCGATTGTTTGCCGAAAAGAATATTGACAGGGAGGTCAACGCAGGAGTTTCAGGTAAAATAACGAAATTAATAAAGGCGGTAAAGAAAAAAAATGAAGGAGGGTGTTATGGTGCGAAAAATCTTGAGCTTGATTTTTGTCTTTGCTTTGCTTTTCTCGTTGCCCATGGGGCAGCAAGCAGAAGCTAACCAGCTTAAAGTAGGAGTGG
The DNA here is from genome assembly GCA_003551665.1 of Halobacteroidaceae bacterium. Classification (GTDB taxonomy): domain Bacteria; phylum Bacillota; class Halanaerobiia; order B1SED10-174; family B1SED10-174; genus T1SED10-26. The sequence goes on along the minus strand of PUNE01000050.1, from coordinate 51,222 downwards.
TTTTTTCAATCGGAGGTCTTGGTGATGAGTCCTTCAACGATGCAGCCTTCAAGGGAGCAACCCAGGCCAGGGATGATTTCGGTATTCAATTAGATTACGTGGAGCCTGATGACATTGCCGAAATGGAAGATCATCAGCGGGCTTTTGTCGAAGAAGGGTATGACCTGATAATTGCCATTGGCTTTTTGCAGGAATCCGGGCTGGAAGCAGTTGCCCGGGATTATCCTGATGCCAAGCTGGCCATTGTTGACAGTGATTACCTGGCCGACAAGCCCAACGTTGCCAGCCTGGTCTTCAAAGAGCATGAAGGTTCTTTCCTGGCCGGATACCTGGCAGGAAGAATGACTGAAACCAACACTGTCGGTTTTGTGGGGGGAATGGAAGTTCCTGTAATATTTAACTTCCAGACTGGTTATGAACAGGGTGTCGAATATGCAAACCCCGATGCCACCATTCTGATCAACTACGCCGGAGACTTTGGTGACCCGGGTACAGGTAAAGAGCTTGCTGTAAGCCAGTTCGAGCGTGGCGCCGACATTATCTATCATGCTGCGGGTGGAACCGGAATGGGCGTTTTTGAAGCAGCAGAAGAAAACGATTTCTATGCCATTGGTGTTGACAGCGAACAGGACGGCATTGTTCCCGGCCAGATTCTTACATCCATGCTGAAGAGGGTTGACGTAGCCGTTTATAACATTATCGAAGACCTGGTCAAGGGAGAATTCCATGCCGGCGTCCACAGGTTTGGTGTTGCTGATGGTGGTGTCGGACTGACTGATTTCCCCTACACCGACCACCTGATCCCCGACGATATCAAGCAGGACCTTGAGGTAATCAAGGAAATGATTATTGACGGAGAAATTGAAGTAAGCAGTGCCCACGATTAATTGGAGCTGAAGAAGGTGAAAGATAGCAAAGGAGGGGCTGCCCCCTCCTTTGCTTTTCTTAGGAGGGAATGGGTGTGCAAAATATCCTGGAATTAAAGAATATAACCAAGCGTTTTCCAGGGGTGGTTGCCAACGACAAAATTTCCCTGGATATCAGGGCGGGAGAGATTCATGCCCTGGTAGGAGAAAACGGGTCTGGAAAATCCACTTTGATGAATATTCTCTACGGCCTTTACAATGCAGACGAGGGGGAAATTTTTCTGCGCGGGGAAAAAACCAAAATCACTGAGCCCCGGCAGGCTATCGACCATGGAATTGGCATGGTCTTCCAGCACTTTATGCTGGTTGAACCACTTACGGTTTTTGAAAACGTAATTCTGGGGTCGGAGCCACAGAAAAGAGGGTTTATTGATTTCAGGGGGGCGGAAAAAGAAGTGGCTCGCCTCTCTCGCGAATATGGACTGCGGGTTGAAACAGGTGCCAGGGTTGAGGATATTTCCGTCGGCCAGCAGCAGAGACTGGAAATCCTGAAGGCCCTTTACCGTAAGGCTGACATATTAATTCTTGACGAACCTACTGCGGTGCTTACCCCCCAGGAAACAGAAGAATTATTCGGAGTCATGCGAAATCTCAAGGAACAGGGGACAACCATTATTTTTATAACCCATAAGATCCGGGAGGTTCTTGAAATCTCCGACCGGGTCAGTGTCCTCCGGCGCGGGAAACTTGTAGGGACCAAAAACACCAGCGAAACAGACCGGCCCGAACTGGCGGAGATGATGGTTGGCCGGGAGGTGCTCCTCCGGGTGGAAAAGGAAAAGGCCCAGCCGGGAGAAAAGGTTTTTTCTGTTTCCGATCTTGAGGTCCGGGACCAGAGAGGGACCAAGAGGGTTAAAGGTGTTTCCCTGGAAATCAGGGAGGGTGAAATCCTTGGAATTGCAGGGGTTGAGGGTAATGGACAGCAGGAAATGGTGGAGGCAATAACAGGTCTCCTCCGGGCGGACAAGGGCAAGATAACTCTTGAAGGCAAAGAACTTCAGAATTTAAATGCCATGCAGATCAAGAAAAAAAGAATTGGTTATATTCCCGAAGACCGGCACAAACGGGGACTTATTCTGGATTTTAATGTTGCGGACAACATGATTCTCGGTTTCCATACAGAACCACCTTTTGTGCAGAGATTTTTCATCAGGGATGAAAGGGCAATTAAGGAAAATGCAGGGAGGCTGGTAGAAGAATACGATGTCAGGCCGCCCAATATCCAGCAGCAGGTCAGCACTTTTTCTGGAGGTAACCAGCAGAAAATTGTTGCTGCCAGAGAATTTTCCCGAAAACCCAAGTTTTTGATTTGCTCCCAGCCCACCCGGGGTCTGGATATTGGAGCCATTGAATTTATCCACAAGCAGGTTATTGACCAGAGGGACAAAGGTGCGGCCATTCTCCTGGTATCTGCTGAACTTGACGAGATACTTTCCCTGAGCGATAGAATTGCAGTAATGTATGAAGGAAGGATTGTTGGAGAAATGCCGGTTGAAGAAGCAGACGAGAAAAAACTGGGCAGCCTGATGCTCGGCGGTGAAGCCCGGAAAGACAGGGGAGGGGATACTGTTGAAACTGGAACAGAGTAGCCTGACCTCAAGGGAAATTTTAACTCCCATAGTTTCGGTTATACTGGCCCTCCTGGTGGGAGCAATCTTTATTTTGATAGTTGGAGAAAACCCCATTGAAGCCTACCGGGTCCTTTTTTCCAATTCCCTCGTTGGGATGGACAGTATTGCAGCAACCCTGCAGCGGGCAACCCCCCTTATTTTTACAGGACTTGCAGTTGCCTTTGCCTTCCGCTGTGGGCTCTTTAATATTGGAGCTGAAGGACAGCTCTATGTTGGGGCAATGGCAGCAGTTATAGTGGGAATTACTTTCAGCGGACTTCCGAAGGTAATCCACCTGCCCATGGCTGTCCTGGCGGGAATGGCAGCGGGAGGGATCTGGGCTTCGGTGCCCGGATTGCTCAAGGCCAAACTTGGAGTGCACGAGGTAATCAACACGATTATGATGAATTTTATTGCTTATTTTCTCACCGATTACCTTGTCACCGGCCCCTTTCACGGCGGGCGCTGGACTCCCGAGACTGCCCGTATTCTTCCTACAGCAGAACTGAGCCGCCTTCTACCTCCCAGCCGCCTCAATACGGGGATAATTATCGCCATTGCTGCCATAATAATTGTCTATATTTTCCTATGGAGAACCCGCCTGGGTTATGAAATCAGGGCAGTTGGTTTTAATCCCACTGCTGCTGAATACGGAGGTATTAGTATCTCCAGGAATATGATTATGGCAATGGTTTTCAGCGGGGCCCTGGCCAGCCTGGCCGGTGTTGAGCAGATTCTCGGAGTGCACGGTCGTTTTATTCAAAGGTTTTCCCCTGACCTTGGCTTCATGGGAATTGCCGTGGCCCTCCTGGGGAAAAACCACCCCGTTGGTGTGTTTTTTGCGGCTGTTCTTTTCGGGGCCTTGCGAACCGGGGCTGCGGCCATGGACAGGCTGACAGATGTTCCCCGGGAACTGGTGGTCATCATCCAGGCCCTGATTATTATGTTTGTAGCCGCTGAAGAGCTTACCAGACGCCTTATGCAGAGAAGGAGGCGGGCCTGATATGTGGGATTACCTGGTATATTTTGTTAATGCAACTGTTCTCGCTGCAGCCCTGCGCATGGCAACTCCCCTGATTTTAACTTCCATGGGGGGAATTTTTGCCGAGCGGAGCGGCGTGATTAATATTGGCCTGGAAGGGATGATGCTGGTCGGGGCTTTTACCGGGATGCTGACCAGCTATTTTACCGGTCAACCCTGGCTCGGCCTGATCGGAGCCTTACTTGCAGGTGCCTTAATGGGCCTGGTCCATGCTGTTGCTTCGGTTACTTACAAGGTTAACCAGGTGGTTAGCGGAACTGCGATTAATATTTTTGCCGGGGGTGTAACTGTCTTCCTCCTGCGCTGGATTTTTGATGTAGCCGGTACTTCACCGGCGGTATCCAGACTTCCCGTTGTAACCATACCTCTGATTAATCGGATTCCGTTAATTGGCCCAATTTTTGGCACTCATAATATCATGGTATATATGGCCCTGATAATAGTGGTTCTGGTCCACATCTTTCTCTTCAGGACTGTCTGGGGTCTCCGCCTGCGTTCGGTGGGAGAACACCCCAAGGCAGCTGATACCGTGGGGATCAATGTGTTTTTGACCAGATACCTGGCAGTAATTGTCAGTGGGGCCATGGCTGGCTTGGGTGGAGCCTACCTTTCTATTGCCCACCTCAGCCGCTTTGGAGACCAGATGACTGCAGGTCGGGGTTTTATCGCCCTGGCAGCAATGATTTTCGGCAAGTGGACTCCTTTTGGGGCCCTGGGAGCAAGTCTGTTGTTTGGCTTTGCCAATGCAGTCCAGATGAGGCTCCAGGAGCTGGGGATACCGTCCCAGTTCGTCCAGATGGTTCCCTATATTTTAACCATGGTTGCCCTTGCGGGATTTATCGGCCGGGCGACTCCTCCCAAGGCAATTGGCAAACCCTACGAGAAAGAATAAAACCTGGTGGATTATTTCTGTCCGCTGAGCGGATCCCCAAGGTTTTTGATAGCTTGCTTTTGTGGTTTTCCGGGCAGGAGAAGGAAATGTTCGCGGCAGAAAGAGCCTAAATATGCTGAGGAAAAGTCCAGGAAACAGGATCCGCCCTGGATTTTACTGCAAAAACTGCGGAAAAGGCGGTGGTAAAATGAGAGTAATGGTACTGGGCGGCGCTGGAGATATGGGAGCTGCTGCAGTCCGTGATCTGGTTAATATTCCCGAAGTTGAACAGGTTACTATTGCTGATATCAACGTTAAGGTGGCCAGGAACCTGGCAGCCACTGCGGGACAGGACAAGGCAAGGGTGCAGATGATTGATGCTACCTCCCGGGATGCCCTGGTTGGAGCCATGCGGGGCTATGATGTTGTCGCTGGTGCCCTGGGCCCTTTTTTCCAGTTTGAAAGACCCCTTGTAGAGGCAGCACTGGAAGCCGGAGTCAATTACGTTAGCATATGTGACGACCATGATGCCATCGCCTCAATTCTACCCCTGGATAATGAAGCCCAGGAGTCGGGTCAGATAATTTTAAGTGGAATGGGCTGGACTCCGGGATTGAGTAATGTTCTGGCCCGCAAGGGCTATAAAATGCTGGACCGGGCAGACAAGGTCCACATTTACTGGACCGGTAGTACCGGAGATGCGGTGGGCCTGACTGTGCTCCTGCACCTGGTGCATGTTTTTAGCGGGAAGGTGCCCTCTTTCCAGGGAGGAAAGCAGGTTGAGGTGGTTGCCGGGAGCGGTCACCAGAAAATTGAGTTTCCCCATCCCCTTGGAGAGGTTAATGTGTTCGAATCAGGTCACCCCGAGCCCATTACCATGCCTCTTTTTTTTGAGGGTATCCAGGAGGTCAGGCTTAAGGGTGGACTGGTGGAAAACCATTTTAACCGGTTAATCCGGTTTTTAAGCAGGGTAGGGATTACAAGGTCTCCCAGCGGAAACCGGATTGTGGGAGAACTATTAAAAACCCTGCTGCCCCTTTTCCCCATCAACAGGAAGCGTTCCTTTTCCGGTGTCCGGGTGGATGTAGAGGGAGAAAAAGGAGGGGAAAGGCTTCGCTACAGTTTTTCAGCTATAGACAACCCCCGCCGCCTGACTTCGATTCCCCTGAGTATTGGAACCTTCATGGTGGGCAGGGGTGATATAAAGCGCAGAGGTGTTTTTTCTCCTGAAGCAGACGGAGCAATCGATCCGGATATTTTCCTGGAGGAACTGGGGAAAAGAGGCATAATAATCGATGAAAAAGTGGAAAAACTTTAGGGGCCTGCGGTGGCCCCTTTTTATTTGGCCTGTTCCTGGTTTTTTGGTGAGAAAGAGGGGGAGGGTTTGGGAGAAAAGAAGAGAAATAAAAAATAAGATCGGTAATTCGGGGAGGTGAAAAGGTCATTATTTTTAACCGGGAGGTTGCAAAGGGTTATGATGAATGGTATGAAACGCCCCTGGGAAAGCTGGTCTTCCGGGTGGAAATAGACCTGGCCCTGAAGATGGCCGCTCCCCGTACCGGTGAAAAAGCACTCGATCTGGGATGTGGAACGGGGGTTCACTCCCTGATGCTGGCCGCGGAAGGGCTTCTGGTCAGGGGGGTTGATATTTCCCTGCCGATGCTGGAAAAAGCCTGGGAAAAGATCCGGGGAAAGGATATCCCGGTGGAGTTCCAACGGGCCAGTGTTTACGACCTGCCTTTTGCCTCAGAGTGTTTTCACCTGGCCATGGGTATTACCGTCTTTGAGTTTTTGAAAAAACCAGATCAAGCTGCCCGGGAAGCCTGGCGGGTTCTGAAGCCAGGAGGAAGGCTGGTTATTGGAGTTCTTGGAGATCAGAGTCCCTGGGCTGATTTCTACAGGAAGCTTGCCGGGGAGGGGGATCCGGTTTTCCAGCACGCCCGGTTTTTTTCACCGGAGGAATTAATGGATCTTTTGCCAGGAGTAATGGGGCACTATGAAATCGGACTGCATTTTGGTCCCGATTTTCCCGTTGAGGGGGAAGAAAAAAGGGCCCTTGAAATCGAACAGGAAGGAATCAGGGCCCGGAAAAGAAATGGGGGTTTTATCTGTGCCTGCTGGGAAAAATAAGCTGGCCTGCCAGTTTTCTCTCTATCCTCTGGGGACCCGAGAATATGGAAAGTTTATCAGAGAAATAATAGCGGACCTGGACGGGTTTGAAGGAATGGACGTTGAAGTGGGGCCAATGAGCACCATGATAAGGGGTTCGCAGGAAGCGGTCTGGGAACTGTTAAAAAAGGTTTCCAACAAGGCAGGGCAGAGAGGCGAATTCGTTCTAACGCTGACAGTTTCCAATGTATGTGGTGGCTGAGGAAAATTTAATAAACTCCTGGAAAACAGCCCGGGTCAATAAGGGGAGGAGATTTGATGCAGGTCAGTTTGCCCTATGGAAAAGAGAAAGTTATTTTGGATCTTCCGGAGGAAAGGATGGGAGGCCTTCTGGCAACTAAGCTGGGAAGAATGGAGCCCAGGAAAGAGGCCAGGAAATTAATTGAGGAAGCCATTTCTTCTCCCCTTGAAGGGCCGCCACTTTCAGTTCTGGCCGGGGGAAAGGACAGGGTGGTTATAATTACCTCTGACCACACCCGGCCCCTGCCTTCGAGGATAACCCTTCCACCCCTGCTGGAAGCCCTGAGGAAGGGAAACCCCGAGACGGAGATTACGATACTAATGGCCACGGGATACCATCGTGCCCCTACCGGCCGGGAACTGGAAGATAAGCTGGGGCAGGAAATAGTGCAGGGGGAAAGAATAATAATTCATAGTGCCCGGGACAGGGAAAAAATGGTTGAAGTGGGGCAATTGCCCTCGGGCCAGAGGCTGGAGCTGAATCGGATTGCCCTGGAAGCAGACCTTCTGCTGGCAGAGGGTTTTATAGAACCCCATTTGTTCGCAGGGTTTTCGGGCGGAGGAAAAAGCATCCTACCCGGGATTGCCGGAGAAGCAAGCATCCTGAGTAATCACTGTGCAGAGCTCATCGCCGACCCCCGCGCCCGGACGGGTATAATGGAAGGGAATCCTGTCCAGGAGGAAATTCAGGCAGCAGCCAGGCTGGCAGGACTCAAGTTCATTTCCAATGTTGCCCTGAACAATAACCACAGGGTAGTTGCAGCATTTGCGGGAGAACCGGAAGCAGCTCACCGGGCAGGCTGCGATTTTGTTGACCGCTGGACCCGGGTTAAGTGTTCTCCTGGAGATGTAGTTATTACCACCAACGGGGGTTACCCCCTGGACCAGAACATTTACCAGGCAGTTAAAGGGATGACTGCCGCCGAAGCTGCCTGTAGAAAGGGAGGCACAATAATATCCCTGGCCCGCTGCAGCGATGGGCACGGGAGCGAGGCTTTTTTCCAGGACCTTTCCAGGGCAGGTTCTCCAGCCCAACTATGGGATGAAGTATGCAGCCGCAGCCGAGAAGATACCTGCCCGGACCAGTGGCAAGCCCAGATCCTGGCCCGGATCCTGAGCAGGTTCAGGGTCATCATGGTCACGGGAGCATCCCGGGAACTTGTAGAACAGATGCACATGGAATGGGCCCCTTCCCTGGAGAAAGCGCTGGAGATGGTTGATTCCCGGGATCGGATTACCGTCATCCCGGATGGTGTGGGGGTGATTGTTGATGCTGATTGTTAGTGCCTGCCTGGTTGGGGTTAACTGCAAATATGACGGGGGTAACAACTCTCACCCCGAACTGGTTGAGCTATACCGGAAAGGAGAAATTATCCCCGTCTGTCCAGAGCAATTGGGAGGGCTTTCCACGCCCCGGGCCCCGGCAGAAATCCGGGGTGGTGATGGTGAGGACGTCTGGGAGGGAAAAGCCCGACTTATTACTCCCCGGGGCGAGGATGTGACAGAGGCTTTTAAACGGGGTGCACGTGAGGCCCTGAACCTGGCCCGTCATGCCGGGGCGGAAAGGGCAATATTTAAAGAAAAGAGCCCTTCGTGCGGCCCCTATTTTATCTATGATGGGACTTTTTCGGGCCAACTGGTTGCCGGTAAAGGGGTTGCAGCAGAACTTTTTTTGCGGGAAGGATTGAAAGTTAATTCAGAAAACGACTTCAAGAGGAAAGGATGAATTGTTTTGGAAGAAAAGGAAGTAACCATCAAAAATGAGACCGGGCTGCACGCCCGCCCGGCAACAGTCTTTGTAAAAAAGGCCAGCTCTTTCACAGCAGATATTAAGATCAGTAAGGATGATAAAACTGTCAATGCTAAAAGCATAATGGGGGTAATGAGCCTTGGTGCCGGCAAAGGGAGCAAGGTCAATATCAGGGCGGAAGGAGAAGATGAGAAGGAGGCAATTGAAGCCCTGGTGGAACTAATAGACCAGGGATTAAGCGAACAGGAGGGTGAATAATGCGAGGAATTGCCGCATCACCTGGTATCGCCATAGGTAAGAGTATCCTGAAGGAAGAAAAGGTCCTGCAGGCAGATGAGCGGGAAATAAATTCCAATGAGGTTGAGGGAGAATTGGAGCGCCTGCGGGAAGCACTGGAGAAAGCGGTAAAGGAGCTCAGGGAAATACAGGAAGAAACAAAACAGAAAGTGGGTCCCGAGGAAGCAGAAATTTTTTCTGCCCACCAGATGCTGGTCCAGGACCCGGAAATGACCCAAGTAATGGAAGAAGGAATAAAAAACGAGAAAAAGAATGCTGAAAAAGCCCTTGTGGATGCTGTTGAACAGTATGCTTCGCTGATGGCCGGGCTGGAAGACGAGTACATGCAGGCCCGGGAAGCGGATATCAGGGACGTTGGAAACCGTGTGCTCCGGATTCTCAAGGGAGAAAGTGATCAGCAGGAGAATTTACCGGATGATTCCATAATTATTGCCCGGGATCTGACTCCTTCAGATACAGCCCGTCTGGATAAGGATAGGGTGCTGGCTTTTGTAACGGCTGATGGCTCCCGGACCTCTCATTCGGCGATAATGGCCCGTTCGCTGGGTATTCCTGCAGTTGTTGGCCTGGGACGTGAATTTTTGGAAGAAGTTGAGGACGGGATGCAGGTCATCGTGGACGGCAACTCCGGGGAAATCTACCTGGATCCGGATGAGGAAAAACTTTCTGAATACCGGGATAAGCTGGAGGCCTACCGGAAAGAAAAGGAAAGACTGGCCCAGTTTAAAGATGTCAAGGCTGTAACCAGGGATGGAGAGGAAGTTGAGGTAGTGGGCAACATAGGCAATACCGGTGACGTGGAACCCCTTCTCGAGCAGGGGGGAGAGGGTATTGGCCTTTTCCGCACGGAATTTCTGTACATGGACCGGGATGACCTGCCCGGAGAAGAGGAACAATTTGAAGCCTACAGGGAAGTGGCTGAAGCCATGGGGGATTACCCCGTAATAATCAGGACCCTGGATATTGGGGGAGATAAGGATCTTCCCTACCTGGAACAGCCCGAAGAAATGAACCCATTTTTGGGCTACAGGGCAATCCGGCTCTGTCTGGACCAGCCAGAGATATTCAAGCCCCAGTTAAAGGCCATTCTTCGAGCAAGTCATTATGGAAATGTAAAGCTCATGTACCCCATGATTGCAACCCTGGAAGAAGTCCGGGAGGCCAACAAACTCCTGGAAGAGGCTAAAAAGGAGCTCGAGCAGGAGGATATTCCTTTCGACCGGGAAATGGAAAAGGGTATAATGATTGAAGTCCCGGGAGCAGTAATGATTGCCGAGGACCTTTCTGATGAGGTGGATTTTTTCAGCATCGGGACCAATGACTTAATCCAGTATGCCATGGCAGTAGACAGGGGTAATGAGCGGATTGCCTATCTCCATTCACCCTATCACCCTGCTGTTCTCAAACTGATTGAGGAGACCATTGCAGCGGGTCACCGCAACGATATCTGGGTGGGGATGTGTGGAGAAGCTGCAGGTGACGAGCTGTTACTTCCCTTTTTGCTTGGAGCGGGACTGGACGAATTCAGCATGAGTGCAGGTTCGGTTTTAAGGATCAAGGAACTGCTGGGTTTCTGGACGAGAGAAGAAGCCCGTGAAGTGACAGAGGCTGCGTTGAAATTAAAAACCGCCCGCGAGGTGCAGGAATTTCTGGAAGAGAAGAAAAAAACTGCCCGGTAAAAGGAAATGCTCCCCCGGAGAAGAGATCTGGTTGAAAAAGGTCCAGAGCCCCAGGGGGAGCTTTTTTTGTTTGTTAACCGGGATTAACTTTGGGGAAAAAGGTTGGGGATAAAGATGAAAAAATTGTCCGGGAAGCTGGTTCTACCGGTGTTCATACAGGGGATCAGCCCGGTCAAATCCCTTGATGTAGAGCATAAACTGGAAATAATCGAGGGTTGTTCCTCCAGAAGCATCATCTCCCAGGAAAAATAATTCGCGGCCAAAAGGAGAATCCTCTCCCTGCAGGTTAAAAAGGACCAGTTCACCGGATGCTGCTTTTTGCATAATTTCCATGTCTTCCAGATCAGAGGAGTAGGGGAATGGACTATCCAGCGTTAATCTTTCCAGGAGGTGGCAGTCATCATAGGTGTAAAAAATGGAAAGGACCTGTCCGGCCAGTGGCGATTCCTCTGAATCCAGGTGGGCTGCCAACCAGGGAAAGCCGTGGTATTCTTCCTGGAAGGTGTGCAGGTCTCCCCACTGCCCGAAGAAATTGCCCCTGTCAAGGTCAGGATATAGTTCCAGGAAGTTTTCAAAAGAGCGCCTGTCCCGAAACTCATTGGAATCCCACCTCCCTTCAAACATCAACTCGAAGGAGTCAAAACCATCAATTATATTCTGGACTATAAACTGGAAAGAGAAGAAATCTTCTCCCAGAAACTTTTCAATTGGCCCGGGGTTTTCCTCCAATAATTGTTTGATTTCTTCTACAGGGGGAAGAATCTTATCGAAAAAACTGTCAGGAATACCGGCATAAAAATCTGTTTGAGCCTTGTAATAGTGGTCAGGTTTCTGCCTTTCTTCCATGAAGGTTTCCTTAAGTTCCGCAAGTTCTTCCAGGGGTTCAGCTAGTTCATCCGGAGCATCATCGGGGGGAGTGATTTCCAGCAGATGAATTACGGAAATGATCTGGCGGAAAGGGCCGGTGATATCAAATCCGATAATTTCGATTCTTTCATGGGGTTCTAGGGTCTGGTTATAAGCCCGCAGTTCCTGGAAGAATTCGTATACACCGGCAATCCGATGCCAGTAGGGGATGGTCAGGTCCAGGTAATACTCATCTCCTGTCTGCAGATACCTGTTTAAAAAATGGGCTATGCTGTAGGTGGCCTCGGGCACATAGTAACGGACCCCGGCATTCTGGTGTAAATATTTCAAAAACTCCAGCCTCAACTTTTCATTAGGGCGGACCCGGTGGGTTTCCCCGGTAAAGAAAAATTTATTTTCCTCCAGGTAGGGATCGAGAAGGGAAAAAGCCTCGAAAGGTTTATCCAGGTTGATTTTTTGGTTATTTTCCTGCAAAAATTCCAGTCCTTCAGCTGTGGTTTGGTTTTCCGCCTGTAATGGTGACCCGGAGAAAACCAGAAAAATCCCCAGGAAGATGATTAGAACGGAAATATTTTTTTTCACCAAAAATCCCTCCCATTTCTCGGATTTCCCACCCTGATTTCTATAGGTTCAGAAAAAATCCTGCAATAAAGGGAAAAAATCCCAGAAAAAGACTTCGCCGAGAAAGTTTCTTATTGCAACTAAATATATTTTTTGTTATGATAAGGTAATGAAGGAGTTGAGGGAATGTCGGAACAGTGGCTGGGCAAGGATATTGCAATAATCTCCAAGTACTGGGGCAATAAAATATCAAGGGAAGTTGCCTGCTTTAAAATTAACAAAATCCAGGTGGAAATTTTAGGCGTTCTTTTTTATTTTAAGGGGCTTTCCCAGAATGAACTGGGGGAAAAGCTTTTTCTGGATAAGGCAACCGTTACCAAGAGCTTGAAGGGTTTAATCCAGGAGGGTTATGTTGAGAAAAAAAGATGGGGAAAAGACAGGCGAGTCAAGAGATTATACCCGACCCCAAAGGCCAGGGAAATTGGAAGAGAACTCAAAAAAATCCTTCGTAGTGCGGAATCTACCCTGACCCGGGGGTTTTCTCCAGAAGAAGAACAACAGGCACTGGAACTTATGGGGAAGATGACCCAAAATATTTTGGAAGAGGTTTGTGCAGAGGAAAATTGGGGCAGACCGGGAAAAAGAAACCGGACTGGCCTGGTGTAAAGGGGAACAGAAAAACGGGGGGAAAACTTAAATTAAAGGGGTGCGTTACATGCAAATTCTGGGGAGATCACTAATTTTTTTATTTTGCCTGCTATTTATAATTCCTGGCTTTAAGGCTACAGCGGCAGAAATGGAGGTTACCGAGGCTGTTGGACACTCGATAGACAATAGCATTGAGCTGAGTATTGCCCGCATTGATCTGGAGAATTCTCGCATTAATTATAGGAAGAATGAAGCCGAAATAATGCGGACAGGGTCCCGGTATGCAGAATTACAGAACGAATTAGGGCTGTTGCAGGCAGAGAACAGTTTTTCGCAGACAGAAAATCAGCTTGTTCGTGATACAGTCAGGATCTTTTTCCAGTTGATCCTCTCGGAAATGGAACTGGAGAGGAAGGAAATAATTCTCGAACTGGAGCAAAGGCGACTGGATGAAGTTGAAAAACAGGTGGCAACTGGACACCGCAGCCAGCTTGATTTAATCCAGCAGCAGGGTAACTACAACAGTGCTGCTTTTGATCTGGAAGGAAGCAGGCAGGACTTAATTCAGGACCAGGAAGAATTCAAGTACAGGCTGGGGCTGGAGGAGCTGCCTCCCCTGAGGGGAGATGTCCTGAGCGGTGTTGAACCCGTGGAAATTGACCTGGAAGAATTTTTGCACCAAGCCCTGGCTGCTGCCACGGAGCTGCAGGTTCGGGAAAAGCAGCTGGAGCTGGCAGAGATTGACCTGAACAGGGCCCGGGAAGCTACAACACCTGCCCTTGACCTGCAGCAAAAAGAAAACGACCTGGAAATAGCCCGGCTTAATATTGAAAAGAGTGAGAATGATGCTCGCCACCGCTTTCAGCAAATGTACAACGGCTTAACCCGGGCCAAAAATAATCTGCAACTGGCTGAAGAGAGCCTGGAGGAAGCCGAGAAAAACCATGATATCGTAGTGCGCCAGGAGGAACTGGGCTTGAGGACAACCAATGACCTGCTTTCCTCCCGGATTTCCCTTTTGGGAGCCCAGCAGAGTCTTTATTCAGCGGTGAACAATTACTACCTGACTCTGCTGGAAATTTACGAAGCCATGGGGCACAGCCTGAAGGAGGTAGCCGATGATATTCTGTAAGACAAAAACCTTTTTAATTTTTGGCATCTCTCTTTTATTACTGACCTCGGGTGGAATTAAAGCCGAAACCCTTACGCTGGAAGATTTAGTGTACTGGGGCCTGGAAAATGCTCCTGCCCAGCAGGAAATGAAAAATGAACTGGAACAGGCAATACGGGAAATTGAAAAGGTTGTTGCGGGTGCAGGATGGCAGCTGGATGTGAGGGGTTTGAGTCAGTATGACCTGGCGGAGGGAGAATTTCGGCGTCAGTCCATCGGGCTCCACCTGGACCGTCGCTTTATTCCAGGTATTAACCTCCAGGGAAGCCTTACCTACGGAAAAGCAACTGGGGTTCCGGGAATGGCCGACCAGGATTACGAACCCGATCTGAGTTTATCCATTGGGTACCGGGTTTTTCCCCGGGTTCCTTCTGACACTGAGAGGACGTTGCTTTCACGGCAGGTGGCCCTGGAGCGCCTGCAGAATACTTTGCCCCTGCAGCAGTCGCAAAATATTCTGGGATGGATTGAAGATTACCTGGACCTGGCCCGTAAGCAGGAAGAGCTACAGAAAGCAAGGACAAGCCTTGCCCGGGTGGAGGAAGAACTGGAGGAAGTCCAGCGGCAGAAAGAAATAGGGGAAGCGGGAGAAATACAGTTGATTGATTCTCGGGTAGCTCATTTGCGGGCCCAGGCCACTCTGGAGACAATTGAGAAAAGCATAGAACGGGATAGAAAGGAATTTTACCGGTCTCTCGGTCTTCCGGAGGAAAAGGAAATTGAGCTGGAAGTGAGTGCCGGGCTGGTTGATGAACTCTGGGAATGGGTTGAAGACCAGGGTATTGAAGAAATGGACCGGGAGGAAAAGGTTGCTGCTGCCTTTGCAGTTAATCCGGAATTGAAAAACCTCCAGTTGGAAATAGAGCAGTATAAAAAACAGGTGGAATGGTTTGAGGAAGGTCAGAAACCCCGGGTAGATCTGAGTGGAAGTGTTGACGGCTGGCACGAAGACTGGGGTGTGGGAATAGGCGTAGAGGTTAACTATAACCTTTTTGACAGCGGAAGAGATGACCTGGAAAAAGAGGATTTAAAGGCCCAGGGAAGAGACCTGGAGAGGAGAAAGGCTGACCTGGAAAAAGATATCAAGGCCAGGTTGACAACCCTGGAAGAAGCAGTTGAAAGTGCCGGGAAAACTGTAGATGAAAAGAAGCTCCTGCTCCGGCGGTCAGAACTGGAAATGGAGTTGAAAGAGGATAGCTTCCAAAAGGGGCTGGCAACCATCCGGGATTATAATCAGGCAGTTCAGGCTTTAGAACAGGCAGAGCATGATTACCTGGAGGCCAGGGATGACTGGTTATTTGCCCGGATCCAGCTGGCCTACTTTTTGGGGAAAATTATTGACTGGGGACAGGGAGTGGAGTAATGAAGAGAAAAATTTTGGTCCTTATTTTAATTCTGGTTGTAGTCGGGGGGGGAATTGCTGCCTGGAGCTGGTTCAACCGCTCTACCCCCGAGTTCAGCCTGGACAGGATTCAACTGGAGGATAGAATGCTGACCCGGGTGGACAAGAGTTCAATCCGGGAAACCATTGAGCTGACCGGGAACCTTTCGCCTGGTAGGGAAAAAAACCTTTCCTTTCCTTTTGGGGCCGAACTGGAGGAGGTTCTCGTTGAGGAAGGAGACCGGGTAGAGGAAGGGCAGGTCCTGGCCCGGACTGATAAAACCAGGCAGGAACTGGACTACCTTCGGGCCAGAAATAACTACGAGCGGGCTTTGATTAACGGGACGCCCAGCGAGATTCGCGAACAGGAACTCAATCTCCAGGTGGCCGAGGCCGACCTGGAGGCTACAGATATGAAAGCTCCTTTTTCGGGGCTTGTAAGCGAGGTGTTTGTAGAAGCAGGAGACCGGGTTAGTTCTGGGCAGAATGTTATCAACCTAGTGGAAACAGATCAATTTAAGGTTGAGGTAGAAATTGATGAGATCGAAATGAACCTGGTTCAGGTTGGCCAGGAGGTAATAATTTCCATTGATGCAATTCCGGGCAATAACTTCTCAGGGGTTATCGACAGGATTGCTTTCAGGGCCCGGGACAATAACGGGGTGATAACTCTTCCCGTGACGGTTCTCTTGACAGAAACTCACGCCAACTTCAGGCCCAATCTGACTGCGGAACTGCAGATTATTATTGATGAAGTAACCGATCAACTTGTTGTTCCCCTAAGCGCTGTTTATACTGTGGATAACCAGGATTTTGTAATCAGGGTTGAAGATGGTTCTCCTGTCCAGGCTCCGGTCAGTGTTGGCATCGATGATGGGGCGAGAATTGTAATCCGCGAGGGTCTGCAGGAAGGGGATACTGTCCTGATTAATGCCTATATCCTGGGCCAGATGGCTTCGGGCCTGGACCGGGATTTTTTCCGGACTGGAATGCCCCCGATGCCCGGAGGTAGATTCTGATGATTGAAGTTAAAGATATGCACAAAACCTATTTCATGGGTAAGATCAAGGTTCCGGCACTGCGGGGAGTAACCTTTGGTGTCCAGGATGGGGAGTTCCTGGCAATAATGGGGCCTTCAGGTTCAGGAAAATCAACCCTGATGCACTTAATGGGGTGCCTTGATTATCCCACTGAAGGGGAGTACTGGATTGATGGCAGAGAAATCAGCAGTATATCCGACGACAGGCTTGCAGAAATTCGCAACCAAAAAATAGGGTTTGTCTTCCAGCAGTTTAATCTTCTTTCCCGGACCACTATTTTACAGAACGTCGAAGTTCCTCTGATTTACCGGGGGGTAAATTTGCGAAGGAGGAGACAGCTGGCCAAAGAAGCCCTGGAAAAAGTAGGCCTGGGACACAGGCTTACCCATAAACCCAATGAAATTTCGGGAGGTCAGAAACAGAGGGTTGCCATTGCCCGGGCCCTGGTCAATAACCCCGCCATTATTCTCGCGGACGAGCCCACGGGAAACCTGGATTCCAAAACCGGGCAGGAAATTCTTGAGATCTTTACCGACCTCAACAGCCAGGGGCACACCATAGTTCTTGTAACCCATGAAAAAGAGATTGCGGAATATGCCCGGCGGGTTATCGAACTCCGCGATGGCCGCATACTGAAGGACGAGGTGGTAGTATGATCCTCGAAACCTTACGGATTGCCCTGCGCAGTATGACCAGCAACAAACTCCGGACCTTCCTTTCCATGCTGGGAATTATTATTGGGGTGGCGGCAGTAATTGCCATTGTTTCCATCGGAACCGGGGCCAGGGGTGAAGTTACAAGCCAGATTGCCAACCTGGGATCCAACACCATAAATATCAATCCCGGGATCCAGAGGGGAGAAGGGGGCCGAATCAGCCGCCCCTATACCGATATTTTTACCCTGGAACTGGGAGAAAATATTCTGAATTACAGCCCTGCTGTCAAGGCCCTGGTTCCAGTTGGCCAGGGCTCAGCCCTGTTAATCAGTGGAAGCACCAATATCCGGGCCACTGTTGTTGGAACCGGGCCGGATTATCAGGCAATTAATGATTATTACCCTGAACTGGGTCGTTTTCTGCAACACGAAGACCTGCAACAGAACAGCAATGTGGTTATCCTGGGGTCAGAAGTCGCTGATGATTTATTCGGATCTGGTGATCCCCTGGGAAGGAAGGTTAGATTGAGCTATGGCAATCGGACCCATATTTTTACCGTTTTTGGGGTAATGGAGGAAAAAAGCATGGGCCTGGGAGGCAACTTCAACGCCCAGGTCTATATCCCAATAACCACCTACATGCAGAAGGTTGCCAACACCCGTTATGTTGATTCCTATACAGCCCAGGCGGGTTCTTCTGAGGAAGCCAAAATTGCCGTTGGGCAAATTGAATATTTTCTGACCAAAAGCCTTGATGGATCAGATAAATTCCGCCTGACCAGCCAGGACCAGATAATTGAGGTCATTGACCAGGTAACAAATACCCTGAATATAATGCTGGGTGGAATTGCGGGAATTTCCCTCCTGGTAGGGGGCATAGGGATCATGAATATAATGCTGGTTTCTGTTACGGAGAGGACCAGGGAGATAGGCATCCGCAAGGCCCTTGGAGCCAAGCGCAGGCATATAATGCGCCAGTTTTTGATTGAAGCCCTGAGCCTGGGCGGAATCGGAGGCGTAATTGGAATATTTTTTGGGCGACTGGGGGCCGTGGGAATTGCCCGTTTTGGAGGCTGGGCACCGGTTGTTTCCGTGGTCTCTGTACTGCTGGCACTGGGTTTTGCCTTGCTGGTAGGTCTTTTCTTCGGAATTTATCCTGCCTACAAGGCTTCCCGCCTTGATCCAGTCAAGGCCCTGAGTTATGAATAAGAACCAATACAAAATGAGCTGTATCCACGAGGGTACAGCTCTTTTTTTGCGCTTTTGGGGACTAACTTTCTGAGAGCTCATAATGAGTTTTTTCATTCCCCGAATTCGTGGTAAATAATAATTGATCCCCTTCCATTGATAGTTTAGCTTATTGAGTAGGGATAATAATGGAGGGAAAGTGAAAATGTTCTGGAAAAAGACTTTTTCAGGCTTTTTTGTGTTTTTCCTGGTTTTTCTAATAGGGAGCTGTGCATCCGGGGAAACCTATTCCCTGGAGGTCAGAGTTTTGGAAAACGGCGAGCCCCTGGAAGAAGTTATTGTTAACGTTGCAGGAGATAAATATTTCCAGGGGAAGACCGGTGAAGATGGTTCTCTGGAAATTGAGGGCCAGGGAACCATGGTTATCAGGCCCTTCAGAGAAGGGTATGTTTTTTCTCCGGCCCGGCTTTCGGTAACGGGGGAAGAAAAAATTGAATTTTCCGGGAAAAAGATTGCGCCTAATGATTTTTCGGACTGGACGGTTTCCAACATGATCAGCAGTCATTTTGGAGTAGTAAATGCCCTGGACTGGTCTCCCTGTGGCCGGTACCTGGCAACAGCAGGAAGGGACCATCTGATTCTCCTCTGGGATATGGATAAGAAAGAAGAAAAAAGGGCTTTTTTGGGCCACGAGCAGGGCATCAACACCCTGAAGTGGTCTCCCTGCGGAGGATATCTTGCCAGTGGTGCTGCTGATGGGGAAATAATTGTCTGGGAGAAGGCAACTGGCAACAAAGTCGAAAGACTTGTAGGACACGGAGACTGGATATCTTCAGTGGACTGGTCTCCTGAAGGAGAAAGAATTGTTAGTGGCAGCTGGGATAGGACCATTCGGGTCTGGGCCTGGGAAGGAGCCCGGGAGATCCACCGAATTGAACCCGAGCAGGGCTGGATCAGGTCGGTGGCCTGGTCTCCCGGAGGAAACTACCTGGCAGGAACCGGGGACGATGGAACTATTTCCTTCTGGGATCCAGCCACGGGAACCAGGCTGGAAAAGGAATATTCTGTGGAGGACCGGGTTAACAGCCTTGCCTGGAGCCCGGAAGGAGAGTTTCTGGCTATGGGCCTGGTAAACGGGTACCTGGCAGTAAAATCCATGGAAACCGATGAAAAGGTTTTTTCCAGCAGAGAACACAATCGGGCTATTCGGGATCTGGAGTGGTGCCCCGGTGGCAAAAAACTGGCCTCAGCTGGTGAAGACTGGGTAATCCATGTCTGGAACCCGGAAAAAGGGGTTAAAGAAGCCTCTTTTTCTGATATTTTCAACTGGGTTACAGGGGTTTCCTGGTCTCCTGACGGCCGTTTTCTGGCGGGGGGGTGTAGGGGAAATGTAATTCACGGCTGGGAACTGGAATCCAGGGAGAAGGTTTTTGGCATTGAAGGACACGACGGAAGGGTATATTCCCTGGCCTGGTCTCCTTATGGAGAGGAAATTGCCAGCTCGAGTGAAGACCGCTTCATCCGGATCTGGGACGCCGAAGAGGGAAGACAACTTCAATCTATTTATGCCCATGGAGATACGGTTCATTCTGTGGATTGGACCGGCGATGGAGAGCTAATAGGGAGCGGTGGTTTTGATAACCAGGTAAAAATCTGGACTGCGGATGGAGAAGAAAAAGTCGTTTTCAAGGAACCCCGTGACCCCACAGAAAGGTTTGGACTTTTTACCCAACTGATAGAATTCATCCTGGGAGAGGATTGGTACAGCCTTGAAGGACACGAGGACTGGGTCCTTGATGTGGAATTTTCTCCGGATGACGGCTACCTTTCTACTGCAGGATGGGATGGAAATATTATAATCTGGGACGTACAAGAGGAGGAGAAAATAAGGAGTGTTACTGGAAATCCCGAGTGGGTAAGAACCCTTGCCTGGTCGCCAACCGGGGAATTCCTGGCTGCAGGGGGTGGCGATGCGGTAATTCGTATCTGGGGAAAGGATAGTGGGGATCCTTTAATCGAACTGCAGGGACACAAAGATTCGGTGCGGGAAGTAAGCTGGTCACGGTGCGGAGATTATCTGGTAAGCACGGGATTTGATCAGACAACTAGGATCTGGGATCTCTCCGAGGGTGAAGAAATCGGAAAAATCAGCACGGTTAAACTAATAAATGCAATTGATCTTTCTCCCTGCGGAAGATATCTTGCCCAGGCAAAGGGGGAAAAAATTGAAATCCTTGATTTTCCGGGGCTGGATTTCCTCGGGAAACTGGAAAGCCCCCGGGGAAACCTTGAGGAAGTAAGGTGGGCCCCGGAAGGCAAAAAAATTGCAGCCGGAGGAATTGCCTTTGTGGTTATCTGGGAGAAAAAATCCTATTGAACCAAAAAACCCACAGAACTATCCATAAAAAGGAAAAAAATGGTTATAAAATTGAAAAAAGTTAATTGGGAATGAATAAAGTGGGAGATAGCAAATCTAAGCAAATTAGAATCCTGAGGGTAGTTTAAAATCTTTAAGAAATTCCAAAATTGCCCAAAATATTCATTGAACCCCTTGCGCCGATGTGTTAAATTAACCATTACGAAAAACCGAAAATAAAAAATTACTCCATCGAAACCGTCTCAGTTGTTGCCGGAGAAAGACGATTGAGTACCAAATGGAGCATGGAACTGGCCTTAGAGTGAACAAACAAAAAGCTACAAGCCAGGAACTGCTCTATATTAACCTGTACTCCCATCTGTCTCCTGGCTTTCAGCAGGCGGTTTTTAGTTTGCTCAAAAACAGAAGTTTCTGGGGAGTTGGAAAATGCAGAGCATTACAATTCTGTACAAAAATCTTTAAAAGGGGTGATGTTTGGTGCACAGCAGGATTAGCTGGTTGGGTTTTGGTTTATTGGCTTTTATGCTCGTCTTCAGCGGGACCCTTAAAGCCGATGAGGACGTGCCCGTTGGGACCTGGGTTGAAGAGGTTATTGTAACTGAGGAGGAAAGTGCAAGTGCAGCTTTAACCCAGATTGAAGTCGGGGAGCTGGATATTTATCCTTACACAATTTCTGATCCTGAACTGTACGATGTAATTCTGGAAAGCGAGGATATTCGCTATGAAGAATCCTACGGGTCCTATAACGAGCTAACCTATAACCCTGCCGGCCCGGAATTTGAAGGTACTGGAGAGCTTAATCCCTTTTCCGTTCCAAGGATAAGGGAAGCAACTAACTGGCTTATTGACAGGGATTATATTGTAGATGAAATCTATGGAGGACTGGCTGCTGCAAGAACACTTCCTCTGAACACTGTATTTCCTGACCATGCCCGGCATATTGTAAAAGCACGTGAACTGGAAACCTATTACGACTATGATCCTACCCGGGCAGAAGAGGTTATTTCGGAAGAAATGGAAAACCTGGGTGCGGAAATGGTAGATGGAGTGTGGCACTATGAAGGAGATCCGGTGGAGTTAATATTTATCATTCGCAGTGAGGACGAGAGGTTGGAAATCGGAGACTACATTGCATCTGAGCTTGAAGATATCGGTTTTGTTGTAGACAGGCAGTATATGACCGCAGCAGAAGCTTCTCCCATATGGATGGCTGGAGATCCCCATGCTGGTGAATGGCACCTCTATACTGGTGGCTGGATTTCTACTGTAGTAAGCCGTGACCAGGCTGGAAACTTCGATTTCTTCTTCACACCACGTGGAATGGCCCAGCCCCTCTATGGGGCATATGAACCCGAGCCAGAGTTTGACGAACTTTCTGATCGACTGGCCCGCCGTGATTTTTCAACAATGGAAGAAAGAGAAGAGATGATGGAAAGGGCCCTGGACCTGGCGCTGGAAACCTCCAAGCGGGTAATGCTTGTCGACGAAATGAGCGTGGCTCCCATGGCTGACAATATCAATGTTGCTGCTGACATTGCTGGTGGTATTCACGGCTCCTATATGTGGGCTTACACCCTCCGGGATGAAGAGGAACCCGATGCCAGCATTGATATGGCCATGCCCAGCATTATTCCTGATCCCTGGAACCCCCTTGATGGAAGCAACTGGATCTACGATATGATGCTGATCCGGGGTACTTCCAGCAGGCCTACCATGTTTGATCCCTTTACCGGTCTGCACTGGGATCAACTGATTGAAAAGGCCGAGGTAACTGTCAAAGAAGGACTACCCGTTGAAAGAACCCTGGACTGGGTCGAACTGGATTTTGCAGAGGAAATCGAGGTTCCCGAAGATGCCTGGATTGGCTGGGATCCTGAAGAGCAGGTGTTCTCTGATGTTGGAACCGAACACCCTGAAGGGCTGACTGCCAACCGCAAGGTTACTGTCCACTATCCCGAGGATTTCCTCGAAGAGCACAAGTGGCACGATGGCAGCACTTTTGACGTTGCGGATATGATCCTGCCCCTGATTCTCTCCTACGACAGGGCCAAGGAAGAAAGTGCAATTTATGACGAAGCCCAGGTTCCCGGTTACCAGAGCTTTATCGAACACTTCCGGGGCTTCCGCCTGGTATCCGAAGACCCGGTAGTAATTGAATACTACAGCGACACTTACTACCTTGATGCTGAATGGAATGCGTACACTGCTGCCTGGAGTTTCTTCCCCTGGTATGATCAGGGTATTGGAGCCTGGCACACCCTTGGGCTTGCTCTTGACGTTGAGGCTGCTGAACTGGCCGCTCATTCTGCCTCCAAAGCCGATGCCCTGGATGTTGAATGGCTGAGCATGATTGGAGGCCCGAGCCTTGAATATCTCGAGGAACACCTCCAGGAAGCCATGGCAGATAACTATATCCCATATGAAGCTACTCTGGGCGAATATATCAGCGAAGATGCTGCTGCCGACCGCTGGGCAAACCTGCAGGAGTGGTATGACGATAAAGGGCATTTCTGGGTAGGAAATGGACCATTCTACCTTCGGGATGTCCACCCTGTAGAAGGTGTGGTTGAACTGGCCCGAAATGAAGACTTCATTGATCCGGCTGACCGCTGGGTCCACTTTGAGGATCCGCCGATTGCTGATGTGAACATCAGTGGACCAAATATTGTTGAAGCCGGGGAAGATGCTGTATTTGAAGCGGATATAACATTTGCCGGAGAACCTTATGCCATTGAAGATATGGATACAGTTGCCTTTCTCCTGTTTGATGCCGAAGGAAACCTTGTGGAGACTGCAGATGCTGAAGCAGTTGAAGATGGCCTCTGGCAGGCAGAGCTTCCCGGAGAGGTTACCGATGAACTGCCAACAGGAGGCGCCCAGATTGAAATTGTTGCAACACCGCTCCTGGTTGCAATCCCAACCATTGAAGACACCGAGTTCGTAATTTACCGTTAAATCAAAGCATTTATTGCAAGAATAAATAGGGCAGAAAATGGAGGAAAAAAAGTGGGGCTGGGGGGGTGCTTGCCCCTCAGCCCCGTTTTGTTTGAAGTAGGGAGGTGAAAAGATGCCTCAAAAGTTTACTCCCCAGGAACAGGTAGGAGAAAAAATGGAAAAGCAGGAATCTGGAAGGAAAAGACAGGGAGATTTTCTCCGTCTGCTTCGTTATTCCGCCCTGAGAGTAATTGCCCTTTTCCTCGCTGTAGTGGTGGGGGTTTACCTGATGATTTTGATTGCCAATATGGGGGGTTATGTTGACGAAATCAGGCGGGCGGAGATAGCCTTTAATGTTGCCCAGCAGGTTCGAGGAAGCCCTGAATTTGCCGATCTCCCGGAAGAACGGCGCAGGGAAATCATGGATTCAATGATTGAGACTGAAGAGAGGCGCCTGGGCCTTGATCAGCCCTTTATCCTCAGGAGTGTTTACTACCTGCGGGATGCTCTTACCCTTGACCTGGGAAGGTCTGAAAACCTGACCAGTGATGCGGGATCCCGGCAGGTAAGACACATCATCTTAGAGCGACTTCCCCCGACCCTGTTTCTATTCCTTACAGCCCAGATAATTACCTTTTTTGCAGGGCTGTTTATCGCCCTGACCCTGTCCCGGCAGTACGGAAGCAAGCTGGATAAGATTATGGTGGCTCTTGCTCCAACTTCTGCTGCTCCGTCCTGGTTTTACGGGATTTTCCTGATCTTGATTTTTGCAGCCCTCCTCGGTGTTTTACCATTCGGGCGGATGGTTGCCGCCCCACCTCCGGATGATACCCTGCAGTATGCACTGAGTGTTATCCGTCACCTGATCTTACCGGTTGCTGCAATTGTTTTAGGGGCCCTTTTCCTTTCAGTTTACCAGTGGAGGACCTATTTCCTCATATACTCCATGGAGGACTATGTTGAAATGGCCAAGGCCAAGGGCCTTTCTGGCCGGAAGATTGAAAGGCGTTATATCCTTCGGCCTACACTGCCTCCGATTATTACCAGCTTCATGCTGGGGATAATAACCGTCTGGATGGGGCAGATTGTCCTGGAAACCGTTTTTAACTGGCCCGGCCTGGGGAGACTTTTGTTTCAGGCGATAGGGCTTTATGATACCCCGGTGATAATCGGGATAATAGTGATATTTGCTTACCTCCTCGCGCTTACTGTATTTGTGCTCGACTTTATCTACGCCATGGTAGATCCGCGGGTTAAAGTCGGCGGAGAAGGAGGGCAGTCAACATGAGCGTAATTAAGAGAAGACTTCAGGAACTGAAAGAATATCCATCGGCTATCCTTGGGCTGACAATCATCGGGATCCTGGTAATAATTTCCCTTTACGCTGTTATTACCATTCCCTATGGAGAGGCAATTCGCCTCTGGCGGGGCGGTGAAGGTGTCTGGATAGAAAATCCGCGCAACGTCCCACCGGCCTGGACTAACCATTTCCCGGGCGTTGATCGGCCGGAGACCAAGGTTTTTTCAACACTGGATCGTCCGGATCTTAAGGAAATAACCCAGGTTACAGATGAGGTTGCAGAAATATCAATTTCTATTCCCTTCACCTACGAATACGATGAATTTCCCCGGGAAATGAGCCTCTTTTTTGCGGCAGAGTACGAAAACACCCGGCCCTTCGCCACAATTTACTGGGTTACTCCTGACGGAAGGGAAATAGAACTTAGAGAAGGAAGTATTGCTGACAGGTCTGCCTACCGGATATCCCAGGATAGAGACCTGCAGCGAAGAAAGCTTGACAACCTGCGCCCCCAGGTTGGTTTATTTGCCGAAGAGGATTCAGACCCACCCCGGGTTTTGCCCGGGGAATATGAGCTTCGGATTGAGGGTTATATCTTCGAGCCGGATTCTGACCTGGAAGCTCAATTTATAAACTACGGTCAGGTTCATGGGCTGGCAGGAACCGACCACCGCCGGAGAGATATTTCGCTGGCGCTCCTCTGGGGAACACCAATTGCCCTGGCCTTTGGTTTGCTGGCCGCAGTTGGCTCAACTGTTACAACCATGATTCTGGCCGCAATAGGGGTGTGGTACAGCCGCTGGGTAGATGGCCTTATCCAGAAGCTGACGGAGGTTAACCTGATCCTGCAGCCCCTTGTGGTCCTGGTGATGATTGGGACGCTCTACTCGCGAAGTATCTGGGTGATGCTTGCGGTAATTATCGTTTTGAATATATTCAGCGGGGCGATAAAGGTTTATCGTTCGTTGTTTTTGCAGATCAAAGAGTCTCATTATGTGGAAGCTGCCAGGGCATACGGTGCGGGGAATCTCCGGATTGTTTTCCGCTATTTGATCCCCCGGGCAATCCCTGTGCTGGTACCCCAGTTTGTAACGCTAATCCCGAGCCTTGTTTTCCTGGAAGCAACTCTGGCCCTGCTTGGACTGGGTGACCCCGTCCTGCCAACGTGGGGCAAGGTGCTTGAAGATGCCCAGCAGCACGGTGCCCTTTACCTGGGGCATTACTACTGGGTCCTAAGCCCTTCGTTCCTGCTGATCCTGACAGGGATGGGCTTCTCCATGGTTGGGTTTGCCCTTGACCGCATCTTAAATCCCAGGTTGAGGGGGATGTGATATGACGAGAAATAATGAACAGTTCCGGGTTGAAAACCTGTATCTATCATTCAGCACTAAAAGAGGTATTGTCCAGGCAGTTGAAAATGTTTCTTTTTCCCTGCCCCGGGGTAAAACAATGGTTTTGGTAGGAGAATCGGGTTGCGGAAAAACATCACTGGGCCGGGCCATTCTGCGGCTATTACCCCGAAATGTAAAGGAATACAGGGGTAATGTTTTCCTAAACGGCCAGGACCTGATGCAGCTTTCCAATGAAAAATTTCGGCGAGAAGTCCGCTGGAAAAAAGCTGCAATGGTTCCGCAGGCAGCAATGAACTCCCTCAATCCGGTAATAAAGGTTTCCGAGCAGGTTATTGAACCTCTCCTGCGGCGGGAAACGAAAAGGGAGAAAGCCGGCGCAATGAAAAGGGCAGAAGAGGTGTTCAAACTGGTTGGAGTTCCCCTGGACTTCCTGGAACGCTACCCCTTCGAATTAAGTGGAGGCATGCGTCAGCGGGTTATCCTGGCCATGGCCCTGATTACCAATCCGGATATCGTGGTCCTGGATGAACCCACTTCTGCCCTGGACCTTCTAACCCAGGCCAATATTATGAACGTTCTTAAGAGAATCAAACAGGAAGAAGGATACACCTTCATCCTGATTACCCACGATATTGCAACTTCCAGCGAGCTGGCTGACCTGGCCGGGATCATGTATGCCGGCCAGCTGGTGGAGTTTTCGGAAGCCTATGATCTTTTCCGGGAACCCCTACACCCCTATTCCCAGAAACTTATGGCCAGTGTACCTTCCCTTAAGGAGGAAAAAAAGCTGGAGTACCTTCCCGGTCAGCCCCCCAGTCTGCTTGAACCCCCACGGACCTGTCGTTTTGCAGAAAGGTGTCCAGAACGTTTTGAGCGCTGTGACGAAGAACCGCCCATGGTGGAGGTAAAGGAAGGGCATCAGGTCAAATGCTGGCTGTACAAGTGAGGTGATAATCGTGGAAAACAAAGAGCTCCTGGAAGTAGAAAACCTGCAGACTTATTTTACCCTCCGCAAATGGGGATTTTTGCGGGTGGGGGAAGTCAAGGCTGTTGACGGAGTAGATTTCGAACTGAAAAAAGGAGAAGCGGTTTCCATCGTTGGGGAATCGGGATGCGGGAAAAGCACTCTGGCCAAGACCATTCTGGGACTGGTTGAACCAACGGGAGGCCAGGTGAACTTTAACGGAAAAACCCTTGACATTTCTGATAAGAAGCATTTGGACTGGTATCGGTCCAAGGTTGGGTATATCCAGCAGGACCCCTATGGAGCCCTGCCCCCCTTTATGACTGTCCGCCGCATCCTGGAAGAACCAATGGTAATCAACGGGATTAAAGATGAAAAAGAAAGAGAAAAAAGGATTCACAGGGCCCTGGAAGACCTGAAGATGACACCGGTCAACGAGTTTATCAACAAGTTTCCTCACATGCTCAGCGGTGGTCAGCAGCAGCGGATTGTAATCGCCCGGTCCAAAATATTAGACCCCGGCCTTATCGTGGCCGATGAACCGGTTTCAATGCTGGATCCCTCAGTCCGGGTTGAGATTTTGGAACTGCTTAAAAAACTTCAGGATGATTATGAAATGGCAGTTGTTTATATTACCCACGATCTTTCAACTGTCCGTTATTTCTCAGAAAGAATATTTGTAATGTATGGAGGGAAGTTAATAGAAAAAGGGCCGGTGGAGAAAATCCTGAGGGAGGCCAAACATCCCTATACAAAGGCCTTACTGGAAGCAATATCCGATCCAGACCCGGAAAATGTAAAAACCTTTAAAAAAGTTCCCCCGGGAGAGCCTCCCAGCCTGGCCAATCCTCCTTCCGGTTGCAGATTTCACCCCCGCTGTCCAGATTTCATGGAGGGAAAATGTGAGGTTGAAGTACCTCCAGAATTTATCCTGGAAGATGACCAGAGGGTTTCCTGCTGGCTTTACGAAGGTGAGGATTGATGATATGAAGCCTGTCACAAGTATACTCCTGGGTGTGGCTTTAATGGTCGGTTCCTGGGTTTTTATGTTTGCCATTATCCTCAACCTGGTATCGTCCACCTTTCCCCGAAATTTCCTGGCCTATGGCCTAGCCATGGCGGGGTTTGCAATCGCTTTCCGGGGAGGATACCTGGTCTGGCTCGAACGCAGACATGAAGCAGAAAAAAGCGAGGAGACCTTCGATTTTCCCGAACACCCGGAAGAAGAATAAACCATGGGGCGCAAAAGAATGCGCCCCTTTTACTGCTGCAACCCTGCAACGGGGTGGGGCGGTGATTATTTGAAATGGTATGTTATAATATTATTACCCATAAAGATTGGAAAAAATGTAAAGAGGAGGTACTTGCAATGGGTGACGCTTTTTATTACTTACAAAAACCCCAGAACGAACCGGTAAGGCACTACCCTCCTGGAAGCCCCGATCGAGAGGCAGTAAAAAATGAGCTAGAAAAAATGCAGCAGCAGGAGATAGAAATCCCCCTGGTAATAGGGGGCAGGGAAGTGAAGACTGGAGATTTTGGTGAGGTGGTTATGCCTCACAGGCACGGACAGGTCCTGGCTCGTTATCACAAGGCCGGCCCCCGTGAGGTGGAGATGGCCATAGAAGCCGCCTTAAAAGCCCAGAAGGAGTGGGCAAACTGGCCGTGGGAAGAAAGGCTGGTTATATTCCGCAAGCTGGCAGACATGCTCACGGGCCCCTACCGGGCAACCATAAATGCAGCAACCATGCTTGGCCAGAGCAAAACAGTCCACCAGGCGGAGATAGAGGCGGCCTGTGAACTGGCGGATTTCCTGCGTTTTAACAGCTATTTTCTGACGGAAATTTACCGGGACCAGCCTTATTCTCCCGAAGGCGTATGGAACCGAATCGACTACCGGCCCCTGGAGGGCTTTGTTTTAGCAGTTACTCCCTTTAATTTCACAGCAATAGCGGGTAACCTGCCAACGGCCCCTGCAATGGCAGGGAACGTTTCCCTCTGGAAACCTGCTTCAACTGCAGTTTTTTCGGCCCATTACTTCATGCAGATGTTAATGGAAGCCGGACTTCCTGCAGGGGTAATTAACTTTATCCCCGGTCCGGGTTCGGTTGTAGGGGATACCGCTCTTGGCCATCCTCAGTTGTCCGGCGTTCACTTTACCGGATCAACGGGAACATTTCAGCACATGTGGAAAAAAGTTGGAGAAAATATTGAAAACTACCACTACTATCCAAGAATTGTAGGCGAAACCGGGGGCAAGGATTTTGTAGTCGCCCATAAATCAGCAGAACCCTCCGAGTTAATTACTGCCCTGGTCAGAGGCGCCTTTGAATACCAGGGACAGAAATGCTCTGCCGCTTCCCGCGCCTATATACCTGCTTCCAAGTGGGAGGAAATCAAGGAAAAACTGGTTAAGACCGTCCAGGAAATATCCGTTGGAGATATCAGCGATTTCCGGAACTTCATGGGTGCGGTAATTGATAAAAAGGCTTTTGATAAGATAGCGGGTTATATTGAAAGGGCCAGGGAAGCAGATAAGGCAGAAGTTATTGTAGGTGGAGGTTATGATGATAGCGAGGGTTACTTCATCGATCCCACGGTGATCCTCACTACCGATCCATTTTTTGAGTCCATGGTCGAGGAAATTTTCGGCCCTGTCCTCACAGTTTATGTCTACCCCGATGAAAAGTTTGAAGAAACACTGTACCTCTGTAATGAAACCTCGCCCTTTGGCTTAACCGGTAGCATTATCTCCCGGGACAGGGAGGCAATTAAGCAGGCAGAAGCAGTTCTCAGGCAGGCTGCGGGGAATTTCTATATCAATGATAAACCCACAGCGGCCATTGTCAACCAGCAGCCCTTCGGTGGAGCCAGGGCTTCAGGGACAAATGATAAGGCGGGTAGCAAGATCAACATGTATCGCTGGCTTTCTTCCCGGGCTATCAAGGAAAACTTCCTGCCCCCAGGAGATTATCGCTATCCCTACATGGAAGAAGAATAAAAAAATGCAAAAAAGGGCTCCTGCGGGTTTAACCCGCAGGAGCCTTTTTTGTTTATTCTTTTTCAGCTTCGCCCTCCCCTTTTTCCGGTTCTTTTTTGGGAGATAAACCTTCCCAGAGGTGCTTCAACTCCAGGGGCAGAGGGAAGGCCAGGATAGAACCGGGCTGGCCTGTAATTTCGGGAATTGTCCGCAGGAGACGGACGAACATTCCTCCTTCTTCAGAAGCGAGAATTTTAGCGGCCTGAGAAAGGCGCTTGGCTGCCTGTTTTTCACCTTCAGCCTGGATGACCACGGCTCGACGCTCCCTTTCCGCAGCAGCCTGGCGGGCGATTGCTTTCTGAAGACCCTGGGGAATGACGACGTCCTTAATTTCAACGGCGGTTACCTTGATTCCCCAGGGATCGGTGGCTTCGTCGAGGATCTGCTGGATTTTCTGGTTCAGTTTATCCCGCTCCGAGAGAAGTTCATCAAGTTCGGCCTGCCCTGCAACACTGCGCAGGGTTGTCTGCGCAAGTTGCGCTGTAGCCATCCGGTATTCTTCCACGTTTACTACGGCCCGGTTGGGCTCAACAACGCGGTAATAGATGACGGCGTTGACGCTGCAGGTCACGTTATCCCTGGTAATTACTTCCTGGGTTGGAACGTCAAGAGTGACTATTCTTAGCGAAATGCGGACTGCGCGGTCAATAATCGGAATGATAATTACAAGCCCTGGTCCTTTTTCGGCAATGAGGTGTCCCAGGCGGAAAATTACCAGCCGCTCATATTCTTTGGCTATCCTAATGGCGTAAACCAGAACCAGAATCAAAATGGCAGCTACAATACCCAGAACCTGAATTGGCATTAAGCACTACCCCCTCCTTGACTTTGGCTTTCTTTTTTAACCAGAAGCTCCAGACCTTCCTGTCCCACAACCTTTACCTGTTCACCTTCTTCAACGGTTTGCCCGTCAACTTCACGGGCATTCCAGAGTTCCCCCTGGGCCTTAACAGTTCCCCTGGGGTTAAGGGCTTGGGTAACCCGTGCCGACCGGGCGGCCATAAATGGTCCCCTTTGTTTTCGCCTGAGGCGGGAACTGATTACCCTCTGGATAACAATTAGAAGCAAAATGGAGACCGCTATTCCCACGCCTAGAACTGTTGTCCGAAAGGCGGCGTACCAGTCGGGATCCATCAGGGGTTCGTGGGGAAGAAGAATGGAGCCAAAAACAAGGGAAATTGCCCCCGCTATCCCCAGGATCCCAAATCCTGCAGTGAATACCTCTGCTATCAAAAGCCCAATTCCAATAACCAGGAGTATTACACCGGCTACATTCGTTGAAAAAAGGCCAAGTCCGTAAACAGCAAGAACCAGGGCCAGGGAGCCGAGGATTTCAGGTACATAGGTTCCCGGGGCGCTGAGACCCAGGTACACTCCGAGGCCACCCAGCATCAAAAGCAAAAAGGCAATCTGTGGATTGCTTACGAAGTTTTGCACCTGTTCCCGCAGGTTCATTTCACCCTGGATAATTTGTGCATCCTCGGTCCTGAGGGTAAAAGTTATTCCCCCCTTTTCCAGGGAATAATCGTCCAGGAGGGCAAGCATTTCTTCCTTGTTGGCCGCCATAAAGTCAATTACTCCTTCTTCCAGGGCCTCCCAGGCATCAAGTGTCAGGTTTTCTGTTACAAACCGCTCGGCAATATCCACAGGCCGGTTATTTTCCCGGGCCAGGCTGCGGAGGTGGGAAGCCATGAACTGGACGGTTTTATCGTCAGCAGGTTCTGTTCCTGCCGGGGACATTGTTATGGGCTGTGCTGCTCCGACAGTGGTGCCGGGTGCCATAACGGCAATATCTGCCCCAAGTACCAGGAAAGCCCCTGCGGATGCAGCCATGGCACCTGAGGGTGCCACAAGGATAATAATGGGCTTGGGGTGGGTGCGAAATAAACGATTTATTTCAAGAGTTGCATCAACGAGGCCCCCGGGAGTATCGAGCAGGATGATGGTTGCCTGTACTCCCTCGGCTTCGGCAAGCTGTAGTTGACGCTGAATAAAAGAAGCACTCCCGGTAGTTATGGTTTCTCGGATGGAGATAAGGTAAAAAGTATTATCATTGTTCTGGGCTCGAGCTCCTGCAGGAAAAAGCAAAAAAGAAAGAGCAAGGACCAGAAGAAAGGGGATAACTTTTCGACCCATAACTTTTTCCACCTCCCTCAAATATTGCCACTTTCTATATTTTCAGAATAACATAAAGATTTTAATAAAGCAAAGGGTTTTTGTCTTCCTCTCAAAGTGTATACAGAATCTGGCAGGTTTTTTGCTTGTTCTGTCGAAATTTATATGCTAAACGAACGTTAAGTTTCAGGGTTGAAGGAGAAAAACCTAATACTGAAAAAAGGAGGAAAACCGGCGTGGTGCAACGGGGCCTCATTTTTATATTATCCTTACTCCTAATATTTTCTCTCCCAGCCTGCAGGCAGGAAGGCGATCCCGAACCTATCCGACTGGGTTTTGTCGGCTCTTTGAGCGGCAGAGTTTCGGATCTAAGTGTTTCCGGCCGGGACGGAGCCCTCCTGGCCATAGAACAGTTCAACAAGGAGGGAGGGCTTGAGGGAAGACCCCTCCACCTTTTAACCCGGGATGATGGGCATGATAGAGAACAGGCCCGGGAAGTTGTCCGGGAACTGATTGAAAAAGAGGTTGTGGGAATAATCGGGCACATGACCAGTTCCATGTCCCGAGCAACCTTTCACCTGACCAACCAGGAGCAGGTTTTAATGTTAAGCCCTACCACAAGTACCAGTTTCCTGGAAGGGCGCCACGATTTTTTCATGCGCGTTTTCCCGGGCCACAGAATAGAAACAAGAGCCCTGGCAGAGTACATATATAATGAAGAAGGTATTGAAAGGCTTGGTGTGCTATATGACCTTTCCAACCACGAATATACTGTTGACTGGTATTCGCACTTCCGTAAGGAATATACCGGGCTGGGTGGAAATATAAGTGCTTCTACCCCCTTTTCTTCAGGGACGGAATTCAGCTACAACATGGTTGTGGAAAGAGTACTTGCCCACCAACCCGAGGGAGTGGTTTTGATTTCAGGTGGTGTTGATGCCGGGCGTTTTGCCCAGCAGTTTCGGAAGGCTGGCTATGAAAAACCGCTCTTTGGAGCTGCCTGGAGCAAAACCTATGAATTAATCCACCACGGGGGAAGGGCAGTTGAAGGTTTTAAAATAGTTCATTATTTTGATCCCGGAGCCGATAACAAAGAGTACCTCGCTTTCCGGGAAAGTTACCTGGAGAGGTTTGGCCGGGAACCAGAATTTGGTTCTTTTTTTGGCTATGAAGCTGCCCGGGTTCTAATCTGGGCCCTGGAAAATGCTTCGGACTGGAGTGCAGAAAGCCTCAGGGAGGCGATCATCAACCACCGAACTTTTAGTGGTTTGCAGGGTGAATTCTGTATAGACCGCTTCGGGGACGGGATTATGGAGGAAATGATATTCGAAATCAGGGACGGTTCTTTTCAAAGGGTGGATTTCTGATGCGCAAACAGGGGAGAAGTATCAAAACCATATTAATAACGACCTGTGTTCTGGTGGCTATCCTGCCCCTTCTGGCGGTCTCCTTTTCTGCCATGGATATAGTGACGGGTTCCCTGGAAGAAGAAATTACGACAAAAAATATGCAGCTGGCCCGCTCTCTGGCCGGAGAAGTAGAAAAATTCCTTGAGGAACCTGAAAATATCCTGGGGCAGGTAGGAGACCTTTACAGAAGCGGGTCTCTCAACCCCACCCAGTTTAATCAATACCTGGAAACTGTGATGGGGAACTTTTCCTTTTTTGAAATGGTCCAGGTACTGGATTACCAGGGACGGGTTGAGCATGTTGCTCCGGAGGATCCAGAACTGATTGGTTTTGATATGAGCCGGCAGCCTTTTTATGAAAAAAGCCGGGACCTGGAGGAGGTGCTCTGGTCAGAGACTTTTATTTCCCCCCAGACCGGGGATCCAACCCTGACTGTAAGCAAATCCATGGGGGAAAATATGGTTGTGGGGTATTTGAACCTTGCCGAGTTGAATAAAATAATTTCCCGCCGGGTTGCGATTCCCGAGTTCTTTTTTGTGGGGATTACCGATACCCAGGGAACCTTTATCGGCCATACCGACCCTTCCCTGCCCATGCAGAGGGTTAATGTTTCGGACCTGGAGGTAGTCCAGCAGGGTCTTGGTGGCAAGGAAGGGAATTACCAGGGCCCCTTTCAAAATCATGATATCCTGGCCAGTGTTGCCCTTACTCCCCAGACAGGTTGGCCCGTTGTCGTGACCCGGTACATGGAAGAGGCCTTTGCTCCCGTGGACAGGATAACCAGGGTTTTCTGGCTCTGGGGATTTGCAGGGGTAGGTCTGGCCATCTTTCTGGCCATGATTAACATTCAGCAGTTCATGGTCTCCTTCAGTACACTGGCCCAGAAGGTTAAAAGGGTTGCGGGTGGTGATTACCAGCTTGAACTTACCCCCGGCAGTTATCGTGAGTTTAATGACCTTGCAGGAAATATCAAGCGGATGTCGGACTCAATCAGGGCCCGGGAAAGAGCCCTCCAGGAAAGCGAGGAGTGGCTGGGTACAACCCTGAACAGTATCGGGGACGCCGTTATTGCCTGTGATGTGGGTGGGTATATCAAGCTGATGAACCCTATTGCGGAAAACCTGACGGGCTGGAGAAATAACGAAGCCCAAAATCAGCCAATGGATAGGGTTTTTAAGATTATCAACGAAAAAACCGGGGAAAAAATAGAGAACCCAATAAAAAGAGTAATTTCTACTCAGAAAATAGTCGGGATAGACAGGCACACGATGCTGCTTACCAAGGACGGGAAGGAAATCCCTATTGATGACAGCGCTGCTCCCATTAAAGACGAAGACGGAAACATTAAGGGTGCAGTACTCGTATTTCGCGATGTGACCGAGCAGAAGGCAATGGAAGCAGCCCTGCGGGAAAGCAAGAGCAAAATTGAGAAATTACATGATGTGGCCATAAAAATGGAACGGAGCCAGGAAGAGCAAGAGGTATACAATCTGACCGTGGAGGCAGCCGAAGAAATACTGAACTTTAATATCTGCTCGCTGGATATTGTCGAGGACGGGTTTTTTGTTCCCAAGGCTACATCTTCTGGGGTGCCCGTTGATGGTTCTGCAACAATGCCCTGCGATAAGGGCCTTGGGGGCAAAACCTATATGGAGGGTAAAACCTTCCTGGTTGAAGATATTCAGAAAGCTCCGGGAGCAGCTCCCGTCAAATCCAGGTATCGCTCGGCAATAAGCCTCCCCATTGGAGATCTGGGAATTTTTCAGGTGATCTCGGAAGAGGTGGGTGGGTTTGGCCAGGAGGACAAGGACTTAGCTGAGCTACTGATCTCTCACACCACTGAAGCCCTGAAGAGGATTAAATCGGAGAAAAAAATCAGGTACATCAGTTTCCACGACAATCTTACCGGCCTTTACAACCGGGCTTACTTCGAAGAAGAACTCAAAAGGCTTGATACAAAAAGGCAGATGCCCCTGAGCATTGTAATTGGCGATGCCAACGGATTAAAACTTACCAACGATGTTTTTGGGCATCAGGAAGGGGATAGGTTGCTGCAGGCAATGGCCAGAATTCTTACTGAAACCTGCCGCAATGAAGATATCATAGCCCGCTGGGGAGGGGACGAATTTGCAATTCTTCTTCCCGGCACGGGCAGAGAAGAGGCCAAAAATATCTGCAGTCGAATTAAAAAGGCATGCCAGGATAGCGATCACACCCCTATTCAACCCAGCATTTCTCTCGGAGTTTCCAGCAAGGAGGATGTTTCAGAAGATGCCGGTGAGGTGTTGAAGAGGGCTGAAAATGAGATGTACTCCAACAAGCTGACCGAAAGCCGGGAAATCAGAGATTCCATTATTAATTCCCTGCAACGTACCCTTTCCCAGTATACTTTTGAAGATCGGGAGCATATATCAAGGATCCGAGAACTTTCCCTGGCCACGGGGAAAGAACTGGGGCTAAAAAGGAGAGAACTGGAGAAGCTGGAACTTCTGGCAGCTATTCACGATATTGGGAAAATTGCCATACCAGAGGAGATTTTGAAGAAAACCACCGAACTTTCTAAAGAGGAGTGGGAAGCGATAAAAAGGCATCCTGAAATTGGTTTCCGTATTGCAGAATCCTCCCAGGAATTTTCCCAGGTTGCAGACTATATCCTGACCCACCACGAACGGTGGGATGGGAAGGGGTACCCCCAGGGGCTGAAGGGAGAAGACATTCCCCTCCTGGCCAGGATAATCGCCGTCGTTGAGGCTTACGAGGTTATGACATCTGGCCGGCCTTACCGGGAAAAGTTATTACCCCGAGAGGCCCTTACCGAACTGGAGAAAAATGCAGGAAGCCAGTTCGACCCGGAAATTGTAAACCTTTTCTCAAGGCTGGTTCGGGAAAAAGAGGAAGCTGGAGGGATATGATGGGGGGAAACCCGGGAAACGGAGCCTGCCAGAAGGCCGAATGGGCAGTTGTATCAGACTTTGACGGTACAATAACCAGTCTGGATACAAATGCCCTGCTTTTTTCCAGGCTGGGGAATAAGGCAAACCAGGAAATTGAAGAGAAGTTTAAAAGAGGGGAAATGGGAACCCGGGAGGCAATGCGCCTTCATTTTGAGGAGCTTAGAATTTCCCAGGAGGATTTTTTTGCCTTCCTGGACAACAATATCTCCCTGGATCCCTTTTTCGGAGGTTTTGTTCAGATGCTTAAAACAAAGGGCATCCCCTTGATAGTTGTCAGCGCTGGTTTTTCCAATACTATTCGTTTCCTGTTTGAACGGGAGGGGATCCCTGATTATGCCTGCATTCGGGCCAATAAACTGCACTTTTCGGCAAACCGGGCCAGAGTAGAATTTTTATGTCCTCCTTTTTCCTGCCCCCGGGGAGAAGAGGGGTGCGGTCACTGCAAGGTTGAGACAGTGGAAAAAATGAGGGTTCAGGGCAGGAAGGTTCTTTTTATCGGGGATGGGCTTACCGATCGCTGTGCTGCGGAAAAAGCCGATTTGATCCTTGCCCGGGATCAACTGGCCAGGCACTGCCGGGAAAAAGGATTTCCTTACTATGGTTTTAGAGATTTTTTCCAGGCTAAAAAAATTTTGCAAAAAAAAATAAATTAGATGGGGGGGGCAGAAGCCTCCCTTTTTGGTTGGAGAAATATTTCCACGAGAGGGAAAAACTTGATTCCAAAGACAGGCTAGGTTAAAATAAGGGCAGGGAAAAGTTGGAATATTGAAGCGAGGGTTTTGACTAATCTTGAGTTTTCCGGGTAACCGGCGGGTATTGGGTAAAACCTTTTTTACATTGTTTTAATTATATTGCTACAGTTCTTATGGAGAGCTTTTTGAAGATCTCTGGCGAGGTGAGACATATGGATGAAAGATATTTGCAAGAAAAAAATATCAGAATTAAACAGGAGGCAAATGACTGGGAAGATGCGGTAAGAAAATCCGGACAGCTCCTGGTTGATTCTGGTTGTGCAGGAGAAGAATATATTGAAGCCATTATTGAGATGGTGAAAAGGGACGGTCCGTATATCGTTATTTCCCCGGGTCTGGCCCTGCCCCACGCCCGGCCGGAGGAGGGAGCCCGCCGGGAAGGCATAAGCATTGTTACTCTCCAGGAGCCCGTAGAATTTGGCCATCCAGAAAATGACCCGGTGGATATTCTGGTCGCTTTTACTGGAAGTGATGGGGATTCCCACCTGGAAATGCTGCAGGCTCTTGCGGGCTTTTTGAATCAAAAAGAAAACCTGGAGTTTTTGCGCCAGGCCAACTCTCCCCGGGAAGTAATCGATTACATCAAAAATCGAGAGAAAGGAGGTTGAGGCTAGTTGAAAATTCTTGCTGTATGTGGGGTGGGACAGGGCAGCAGCCTGATATTAAAGATGAATGTTCAGCAGGCAGTGGATGAGATGGGGTTGGACGCTGAAGTCGAGAACACCGATGTTAGCTCTGCCAAAATGGAAGAGGTTGACCTGATTGTTGCCAGCGGGTTCCACGAGGGAACCCTTAAAGAAGCATTGTCTCCAGTAGTTATTGTTAAGGATTTTATGAACGTGGAGGAAATTAAAAAACAGATTCAGGAATTTTTAGACCAAAAAGGAGGGTAAAAAATGGATTTTCTCGTCGACCTAAGCATGTGGTTGGCGGACAATATCTTTGACGAGCCCGCTTTTTTAGTAGGTCTTATTGCCCTGATTGGGCTCCTGGTTCAAAAAAAGAAGGCCTCCCAGGTGGTATCAGGGACCTTAAAAACCATCGTAGGGTTTCTGATCATTCAGGTTGGAGCGGGAGTTATTGCTGAGGCTCTTGAAGCCTTTGGCCCGATGTGGCAGGAAGTTTTTGGAATGCCTGAAGCTGATCCCCCGGTGGTAATTGGGACCGACCAGTTTATTAATACTTACGGGGGAACCATTGCCCTTATGATGACCTTTGGGTTTTTAATCAATGTTCTCCTGGCCCGGATTACCCCTTTCAAATATATTTACCTGACCGGGCACATGATGTTCTGGGTTTGCTTTGTTTACATGGGAATGCTGGTTGAAGTTTTTGGGGAAGATGTCTCCAGAACCGCAGCACTTATTTCTGGAATGATTCTGATGGGAATATACTGGACCTTACAGCCCGCGTATCTCCAGAAATATGTCCGAAAAATAACCGGCAGAGACGATATAGCCATGGGTCACACCTTTTCTTTTGGGGCCTGGGCTGGAGCAAAACTCGGAGCTCGCTACGGTAATCCAGAGCACAGCACGGAGGATATTAAGGTTCCACCCAGCCTTGAGTTCCTGAAAGACAGCAACGTTATCATTGTTGCTGTTATGGCAGTCCTCTACTTGCTCGGAGCAATTTTTGCCGGTGGTGAATTTATGGAACAGTTCGCCGGTGACAGGAACTTTATAGTCTATGGACTCCTGCAGGGAATTATGCTGGGAACCGGTATCGTTGTGGTCCTGCAGGGTGTACGACTTTTCATCGGGGAAATCGTCCCCGCCTTCCGGGGAATTTCCACCAAGATTGTTCCCAAAGCCAAGCCTGCTCTTGATGTCCCGGTTATCTTCCCCTATGCCCAGGCGGCAACAATTATTGGTTTTGCCGCGGCCTTTGTTGTATCTATAGTCCTGATGATCATCATGGGAGTTACCGGAATTTACGTTTTTGTCCCGCCCATGATTGCACTCTTTTTCCATGCTGCAGGTGCGGGAGTATTCGGTAACGCTACAGGAGGTATCAAGGGGGCAATAATTGCAGGAGTAGTTGTGGGTGTTGTTATAACACTGGGTCAGGCCCTATTTGTGCTCTGGGCAACTCCCACCACGGTCTCCGACTTTATCCTCTGGGGCGGAGATACCGATATGTTCATCTTCGGCGGTATTCTGCGCCTG
This sequence comes from Halobacteroidaceae bacterium, assembly GCA_003551665.1. Taxonomy (GTDB): domain Bacteria; phylum Bacillota; class Halanaerobiia; order B1SED10-174; family B1SED10-174; genus T1SED10-26. The sequence continues at coordinate 11,762 of PUNE01000050.1, read as the reverse complement.
ATTCTGGGTATATTTGGAGGTTAAGAATAATTGGGGAGGGGGTTACCCCTCCCCTTAATTTTGAGGTGACACCAATGGAAATGGACCAGATGACCTGGACTGAAATAAAAGACAACCTGCCCAGGAAACCCGTGATTTTACCAATAGGTGCGGTTGAAGCCCACGGTCCACACCTTCCTGTAGGGACGGATAACTTCATCGCCGGAGAACTGGCCCGCCGCCTTGCCGAGGAAATAGCTGGTTTACTTCTTCCCCTTCAACCCTGGGGTCAGGTCTGGTCCTTGGAAAACTTCCCCGGAACCATTTCTCTGGGGGAAGAAACCTTAAAAGACACCCTGAAAAATATTGCCCGGAGCCTGGATAGACACGGAGGGAGACTGCTGATAATAGTCAATGGTCACCTTGGAAACAGGGACCAGCTAAAAAGTGCTGTCCGGGATATTCTGGAAGAAGACCTGGGGATTAAGATTTTAACCATGAACCACCCCGGTTTAGAAGAACTGGAGAAAAAACATACCGAAACACCCCGGGCTCTCTCCGGGTATTTCCATGCAGAAGAAATGGAGACTTCCATGATGCTGGCCATAAGACCTGACCTGGTTAAAATGGACCTGGCCAGGGCAGTTTACCCTGATTTTCCCTCTTACCATGGAGCCTATCCCCTGCGGTGGGAAATTTTTACTCCCGAAGGTGTCCTCGGAGATCCTCGCCCGGCAACAGCAGAAAAGGGGGAAAAACTACTTGCAGGAATGGTGGAAAAAATGGTGAAAATTTACCGGGATTTCTGCGAAAAAGAATTATGACTTGTTTGGATTTTTGAAAGACAGGAGCAAAAAACAATCAGCCGAGGGAAGTGTTAACATGGCTCGTATCAAAATGGTTCAACCAGGAGAGGCCAGGGGAAAGATGGCCGAAATTTACAAAAAATCTGGAGGGAACCTGCCCAATATTTTAAAGATCCATTCCCTTAATCCCCGCTCCCTGCAGGCGCACCTGGATTATTACCGGGCAATTATGCTTGGTCGGTCCCCCCTTACCCGGGAACTGCGGGAGATGATTGCCACAGTGGTTTCGGAAATTAATGGCTGTGTTTACTGAGTACAACACCACGGAGCGGCGCTCCGGCAGCTGACAGGTGATAGTGACCTGGTAGATAGGATAATTGAAGACTATCATTCGGCAGGCCTTTCGGAAAAAACCCAGGCAGTGCTTGATTATTCCTGTAAACTAACCCGGGAACCTGGACTGGTTGATGAGGGGGATGTGGAACGTTTAAAGGAAATGGGTTATTCTGACCGGGCAATTCTTGATATCTGCCAGGTGACGGCATATTTTAACTTTGTCAACCGCATGGCAGATGGCCTGGGAGTTGAACTGGAGAGGAGTTAAACTCCCTGGCTTTTTCGAAATGATATTGGAGTTATCGGGTAGAAGTTTTTGGGAAGAACTCCAAACACCTGAAAAAGAAAGGAATAAACCTTTAAAAAACAGGAATTTCAGCACCCCGCGAGGCGGGGTTTTTTGTTAAAAAAACTATTTTTGCCGGGAAAAAGAAAACAGGAAGGAATTTTTATTCAATTGTTTAATTTTGTAAGTAATAAACTGGAGGTGGTTCAATGGCCATCGATAATTTGCCCGACGCTCAGCTTCGAATCGGCAGCCTTTATGATTCCCTCAAGCCTGCAGAGAAGAAGGTTGCCGACTTTATTTTAAAAAATGTTCCCCTGGTTATTCGCTATTCAATAACTCGGGTGGCGGAAGAAGCTGGAGTTAGCGAGGCCACGGTAGTGAAGTTCTGTAAAAAGCTCGGTTATTCCGGGTACCAGGAATTTAAAATTACCCTGGCCCAGAATCGCCGGGGACCAGAGGTTGAAGAAATCTATGATGAAATTGGCCAGGGAGACAGCGCGGAAACAATAATAAATAAATTGTTCCAGCTTTACGAGAGATCCTTTGCAGATACCAAAAAACTCTTCCTGGAAGCAGATCTGGAAAAATGCACCGCAATGCTCAGAAAAGCCAGCCGTATTTATTTTTTTGGCTTTGGAGCTTCTGCAGTAGTGGCCGGGGATGCTGAACTTAAGTTTAACCGAATTAATTATAATACCCGGGCCCTTGTAGAGAGTCATTCCCAGCATACAACGGCGGCGGTTCTCGGGCCGGAGGACCTGGTAGTTGCTCTTTCTCATTCAGGTCGGACCACAGATCTGATCAGTTCCCTGGAAATTGTTCGGGAAAACGGGGTTCCGGTCATTGCCATTACTTCCAATTTAAACTCTCCTGTTGCTAAGAATGCCGATGAAGTGATCCTGTTTGCCTCCCGGGAAACTCCTTTCCGGGGAAGTGCCATTGCTTCGCGGCTTGCCCAAATGGCAGCAATTGACGTTCTGTTTTTAGGAGTGGCAACTTCCGAATATGAGAAAACAATTTCTGCTCTTAATAGGACAAGAAAGGTTATGAGTAGAACCAAGATTTAAAGGAGGCTGGATATGGAACCCAGAAAAAGTGGTATCCTAACTACAGAAAACCGAAATCCCGGTAGTATGAACCTGGACCAGATGAACACAGAAGAGATTGTAAATTTAATTAACCGGGAAGATGCCGTCGTTCCTGTTGCCGTTGCCCGTGAGGGAGAAAAAATCGCCCGGGCAGTGGATCTGCTTTATGAGCGGGTGAAGAAGGGCGGGCGTATTTTTTACGTTGGGGCAGGAACCTCGGGAAGACTGGGAGTGCTGGATGCCGTTGAGTGCGGACCGACCTTCAGCGTTGAAGAGGGTCTCCTTGTACCTGTTCTTGCAGGTGGGCGGGAAGCAATGTTTGTATCCCAGGAAAATGTTGAAGACGACCGGGAACTGGGCAGAAAGGAACTGGAAAAACACAAATTGAATGAAAAAGATGCTGTGCTGGGGATTGCTGCTTCGGGGAAGACACCCTTTGTTCTGGGAGCCCTGGAATTTGCACGGGAAAAGGGAGCGCTGACTCTTGGGCTGGCCTGCAATAAAGGGGGACCTATTGAGGACGAAGTTGAGTTGGCAATAACCCCCCTGGTTGGGCCGGAGGTTTTGACTGGCTCAACGAGGATGAAAGCAGGAACCGCACAGAAAATTGTTTTAAATACCCTTTCCACGACACTTATGATTCGTCTGGGCAAGGCCTATTCCAACCTGATGGTTGATTTGAGACCCACCAATGAAAAACTGAGGGAGAGAGCATTTAAGATTTTCCTCGAGATAACAGGAGCAGGGGAGGAAGAAGCGAGGGAAACATTAAAAAAGGCCGAATATTGCCTCAAGGAAGCTGTAGTTATGTACATAAAGGATGTTGGCTTCAGCGAAGCTTGTGGGCTTTTAGAACAGGCCCGGGGCAATTTGCGAAAGGTAATCGGTTGAAAATTTAAATGCAAAAGGAGTGAAAAAGTGACACATAATTACAGACCCGGGCTGGAAGTTTTCCTGGAAGATTATACTCACCTGGTGGCCAATAAAAGGGTGGGCCTGATAACCAACCATACCGGGCTGGATAACCGGATGGTTGCCAATATCGATCTTTTTTCCCATAACCCCGGGATAGACCTGGTTGCCCTTTTTGGACCAGAACACGGCGTGCGGGGTAATATAACAGCGGGAGAAGAGGTTTCCAGCTCTATTGATTCCCGAACAGGCCTCCCGGTATTTTCTCTGTATGGAAAGCATAAGACCCCCCCGGGAAAAAAACTGGAGCAACTGGATGTACTTCTTTTTGACCTGCAGGATGCAGGAACCCGTTTCTATACTTACCTGAGTACGCTTATTTACGCCCTAAAGGCGTGTGCAGAAAGAGGGCTGCCCCTGATTGTTCTGGACAGGCCCAATCCCCTGGGGCGGAAGGTAGAGGGAAACCTACTGCAGGAAGAATTCCAGTCCTTTGTTGGTGCAGCACCGGTTCTCTTACGACACGGGCTCACCCTGGGAGAAATGGCCCTGTTAATCAACTCTCGCCTTGCCGTTCCTGCTCCCCTCAGGGTTATCCCCTGCCAAGGCTGGAAGGGAGGTTTCTTCCGGGGACCTGAAGGCAAATGGGTTCCACCTTCTCCGGGCCTGCCTCATTTTGCAACGGCTCTCGCCTACCCGGGAACCTGCCTGTTTGAAGGGACCAACCTGAGCGAAGGGCGGGGAACAGCCAAACCATTTGAATACATAGGTGCTCCCTGGATTGACCCCTACAGGTGGAGAGAAAAATTGCTTGAGGAGGAACTGGCGGGCGTTGATTTTCGACCGGTATTCTTTTATCCCCGTTACTCCAGGTACAGTGGTGAGGAATGCGGGGGCCTGCAAATTTTTATAACTGACCCGGAAATAGTTGATACTGTAAAAACAACCCTGGTTATGCTTTATACCTGCAGGGAACTTTTCCCGGGGGAAGCCGGGTGGATTTCCCGGGGAGGTGCCTATTTCTTTGACCTGTTGCTGGGAAGCAGTGAGCCCAGGTTACTCCTGGAAAAGGGAGCCCATCCCCGGGAATTTGTAAATAACTGGGTCCAGGATCAGGAATTTTTTGGGCGGGAAAAAGAGGAATTTTTACTCTACCACAACTGGGGGGAGGGATAGCAATGCGACCGGAGCAGCTCCTGGCTGCAATGAGCCTGGAGGAGAAAATAGGCCAGTTGTTTCAGGTTGGGTTTTCCGGCAGGGAGATTAATTATGAGATTGAGAAAATGATTGTAGAGTACTCTGCCGGTGGGGTAATCCTTTTTGCCCGTAATATTGTTGACCCTGTCCAGACTGCGGAACTGACCGGAGAGCTCCAGAAGAGGGCGAAAATTCCCCTGTTAATTTCAGCTGACCAGGAAGGAGGGCCCGTTACCCGCCTCAATGGCGCGACTCATTTTCCGTCCAATATGGTTCTGGGGGCAGCAGGAGACCCGGTGCTGGCCGGGGAACAGGGAAAAATCATGGCCCGGGAGCTCAGGGCATCTGGAATTAACATGAACCTGGCCCCGGTTCTGGATGTAAATAATAATCCTGCCAACCCTGTAATTGGTGTCCGTTCCTTTGGAGAGAACCCCGAGCTGGTAGCAGAACTGGGCACTGCTTTTATTTCCGGCCTGCAGGGAGAAGGAGTTGCTTCCTGCGCAAAGCATTTTCCCGGTCACGGCGATACCGAGACCGATTCCCACCAGGCCCTGCCCATTATCGGGCATGGCCGGGAGCGGTTGGAAAAAGTTGAACTTCTCCCCTTCCGCCGGGCTATTGCTGCGGGAGTGGATTGTATTATGACTGCCCACGTCCATTTTCCCGCCTTTGAAGACGATCAAGAGACCCCGGCAACCCTGTCACCCAGTGTTCTCAGGAGGCTTCTGCGGGAAGAAATGGGTTTTCAGGGGCTGATAATAACCGACTGCATGGAAATGAAGGCCATCACCGATAATTTTGGGACCGGAGATGGAGCGGTCCGAGCAATTGCCGCAGGAGCCGATATAGTTTTGATTTCCCATAATTTAGGGTTCCAGATTGAAGCCTTTGAAGGTGTGCTGAAGGCAGTAAAAGATGGGCGGTTAGACGTCGAAAGAATTAATGACGCAGCCTTTAGGGTTTTGAATCTGAAAAGTAAACTTTTTTCCTCTCCGGGCCGGGAAAAAATTCTCCCGGGACAGTTTGACCGGGAGGGAGGGGATAAACTGGCACGGAAAATTGCCGAACGGGGGCTTACCCTGGTTGCGGACCCCGGGAAAACTATCCCTTTTTCGGGGAAAAGACTGAAAATAGTTGAATTCAGGGGCAGAAGGGAGTTTCCTGACCGGGAAAAAGAAAAAACTCCTGCAGAAATCCTGGCTGAAATGCTCAAAGAGGAAGGTCTGGAAACAACTTATCATCCTCTGGCCAGAAAAGCCCAGGTCTCAGAAATTCAGGGGGGAGACCCAATTATTTTCTGCAGCTACAACGCCAGGAGAGATCCTGAACAGAAAGAAATTCTCTACCAGCTGAGTAAGGGTGGGGAGGAAATAATGGTGGCGGGGCTTTCCGGCCCATATGATGCAGAAATAACTCCTCCCCCCATGGGGTTTATTACTCCCTATGATTCCTCTCCCCACTGCCTTTTAGCCCTGGCGGGCGCCCTCTCAGGGAGGTTGAAGCCCGCGGGAAGACTACCCGTAACCATCAGAAAAGAGGAGGAAAGCCGATGAACTCCAGAAAAAGAAAAAATAACGGGGAAGGAAACATGCTCAGGATTCTTGGGATAATGTCCGGAACCTCCCTGGACGGAATAGATATTGCCCTGATTGAAATGGAAGACGGCCAGTTCAGGGATTACAGACTGCGGTCCTTTCAATCTTTTCCCATGCCGGGAGAACTCAGGGAAAAAATTCTCCGGGCCAGCAGCCCGGAAACCTCTGACGTGGCCCTGATCTGCGAACTCAATTTCTCCCTGGGTCACCTTTATGCGGATTGTGTCCTGGAACTTCTGGCGGGGGAGGGGTTGGAAACTGATGATGTGGATTTAATCGGGTGCCACGGTCAGACCATTTACCACCTGCCGAGAGAGGAAGTGCCCTCGACCCTGCAGATTGGCGAAGCAGGGGTTTTAGTGGAAAAAACTGGAATAACCGCTATAACCAATTTCCGCAGCCGGGATATTGCTGCGGGGGGAGAAGGAGCACCTATCGTTCCCTACGTAGACTATCTCCTTTTTGGCAGAGAAGGGCGGAATATCGTTTTGCAGAACATTGGTGGAATAGGGAACTTCACCTATTTACCCTCGGGGGGTGAGCTGGAAAAAGTTATTGCAACAGATACCGGCCCGGGAAATATGCTGATTGATATTGCAGTGGGGATTATGAGCGGAGGCTCAGCCTCTTTCGATGTTGATGGAGAGAGGGCTGCCCGGGGAAGGGTAAATGAGGAACTTCTGGATGAAATGATGGGCCACCCTTTCTTCCGGCGGGAGGTGCCCAAATCAACAGGGAGGGAAGAATTCGGACGCCCCCTTGTAGAAAGGTACCTGCGGCGGGGGGTGGAGTTTGGCCTTCAGGAGGACGACCTGCTGGCAACATTAACCGCTTTTACGGCCAGGTCTATTGCTCAGACCTGCAGAGAATTTCTCCTGGAAAAGGGAAACCCGGTTGATGAGTTTATTGTAAGCGGGGGAGGAAGTTTCAATCCGACCCTCATGGAAATGCTGAAAGAAGAACTGGGGGATGTTCCCTGCCGGGGTTACCAGGAGCTGGGCTTCAACAGTGAAGCCAAGGAAGCTGTTGCAATGGCCATCCTGGCCTACTGTTCCTTTAATGGTGAAGCCAACAATGTTCCCGGTGCTACCGGAGCCAGGAAAAGGGTTGTCATGGGGGATCTTACTCCCGGGCGCTTTTTACCATAAAAAGGGAGGTCTTTTGTGGAAACTCGATACCGGCAGTTGAAAGACAAAAAAGAGGTCAGGAAGGCATTTTCTCTCTGGAATCGCCTGCACCGGAATTTTTTTATCCGCCCAGCCCTGATCCGGCAGAATATTTACTCCCCATTTGGAGGCTTGAATGTTGAAGTCTGGGGGGCTTTTCGCGGAGAAATTATTTCCGGGGTAGGAGTTATTAAGTATGAAAACCGGGGAACTGATCGCAGGGGGTGGATCAGCCTCTGGGGCTGGAAGCAGGAAATCCCGGGAGGCAGGTTTTTTAGTAGACTGGAGGAAAGGCTTGCCACTGTTGGGGTAAAAAGGGTTTCATTTGGTGGAGATTACCAGAACTTTTTTCCCGGATTTCCCGATGGGCTGCCGGAGGGGTACAGGGATGAACTGCTTGCCGCAGGTTTTTCCCAGGGGAGTAAGGTTTATGACCTCTATCGGGATATCAGGGGATTTAATGTCTCGGCTAAAACTCTTGAACTGAGGACTTTTCCGAAGTGGAAGCAGGAAATCAGACCTTTGGCCAAGGAAGAGGAAGAAAAATTCCTGGTTTTTTTAAAGGAAAATTTTCCGGGGCGCTGGCAGGTGGAAGCAGAAAATATCCGCCGGATTCCCGGTGGAATAGAGGATTACTGGATCCTGGTTTTGGATGGAAAAATCCAGGGTTTTGCCCGGGTTAACAGGGATGATTCTCCCTACCTGGGCGCCAATGTAAACTGGATTAATTGCCGGGGAGAGAATTTCTGCGGTCTTGGCCCCCTGGGTATTGCGGAAAAATACCGGGAATGGGGGCTTGGAAAATTGGTTATTGAAACCATTATCGAAGCCATGCAGAAACAGGGCAAACAATACATGGTTATTGACTGGACCGACCTCCTTGATTTTTATTCTTCCCTGGGCTTTTCCCCCCGGATTGAGTATACACCCCTATCCAAAGAAATCCCGGGTTAGATTAATAAGGAGGTTCAGTAAAAAGAGGATTAAGGCCAGTTCTGGAGAATTTTTCGATAATGAATCTTTTTAGCGGAGTTGTTCTCCACCAACAAAAGGGAGGGAGAAAGGAGGAAAAAATGATTAAGTGGGTTGCAATCTTGATTTCGCTGATATTTTTTTTGTTTCCCACTGTTGCCGGGGCCTGGGATGATTTTTTTACGGATGCTGAGGAAATTATAGTTGAGGAAATGGAGATTGTTCCCGGGGTGACAAGGATTTCACTACAGGTAACCGGGCCGGATGATAAACAGTCAATTCAGGTTCTCAGGGTAAACCACCGCGATTCTGACATCAATTTGCGGGCTGCCCTGGGACAGGACCAGCTTACAGACGGGCTGGAAACGGTCCGGGGGCAGGCTGCAAGGGTTGATAAACCCGGAGAAAGGGTAGTGGGAGCGGTTAATGCAGATTTTTTCCAGTTTGACCGAACGGCAACAACATATGGTGTTCCCCTGGGCCTGCATGTTGAACAGGGAGAACTTATTGCCAGCCTGATGGAGTACCCGGTTATGGGAGTTGAAGACGGGAGAGTATATATAGAACAGCCCCGCATGGTTTCTCGGATTACCAGCCTGGCCAATGGGGTTACAATGGATATTGATGCCATTAACCGCACTGTTTTCTGGGGCAAGCTGGAGCTTTTTACCCCCAGGTTCGGCCCAAAAACTCCCGAGCGAGAGGGAATTGTGGAAATTGTTCTTTCCGGCCTGCAGAGACCAATGGCCTATAATACCTACCATACTCTTCAGGTTGAGGGTGAAGCTACACTGGGGGGAGGCACACCTCTTAAAGAGGGAAGTGTTGTCCTGAGCGGTTCATGGGAAGGGGTTGACTTTATCCATTCATTGAGCCCCGGAGATTCGGTAAGAATTGTAGCAGCTTTTTTACCTCCTTTCCAGATCATAACCGATGCTCTTGCAGGCTCGCATTACCTGCTCCAGGGGGGAGAAAAAATGGAACTGGATAGCCGGGCCCTTGTAACCGGGCGCCATCCTCGCACTGCTGTAGGCACCAACCCTACCGAAACTTTCTTAGTTACCGTTGACGGGCGGCAGGACAATGCTTACGGGATGAACCTGCACGAACTGGCCGATTTTTTCCTGTTTTTGGGGGCCAGGGATGCCATCAACTTTGACGGAGGCGGATCAACAACAATGCTTGCCCGTGACCCGGAAAGCTGGTCATTGCAGGTGGCCAATAGTCCCTCCGAGGGGAGGGAAAGAGCGGTCAGTAATGCCCTGCTGGTAACCTACAGCGGACCCGACCCCGAGCCAAAAAAGCCTGAAGAAGAACCCGAGGAAAGGGTTGTGCGGGAGGAACCCGAAGAACCGGAAGAAAGGCCGACGCCTCCAATTGCTGACCACTGGGCCAGGGATCGTTTTTTTGACTACGGTCATTTTTCCCGGACGGAGTTATCTCTTTCAGATAAAATAAGTCCAGGAGGGGACGAGGTAATCCGTTTTGATTATAACCTGGATGCGCCACGAGGAGAAACCGCAGCAGCCTACCTCTTTTTTGTAGGACCCAAGATCCTGGAAGAGATACCGAGCGAACTGGGAATCTGGGTCCATGGTGACATGAGCGGGCACTGGCTTCGAGTTGAAGTTTTTGATAGGGAAGACGAAGTGCACCGGCTGGATGATCCTGAAGAAGCACGGGTTAACTGGGAAGGTTGGCGCTATGTTCGGTTCCCTATCCCCGCGGATATTGAAGGGCCAATGCGGGTTACCAGGATTTACCTGGCGGAGTTCCGGGAAGAACAAATGGGTTCCGGTTCTCTGTATTTGGGTCCCCTGGAGGTAAAATTTGAACAGGAGGATTAGTCATGCGCATTCACATTCTGGACAGCTACGAGGAAATGAGTATAAAAGCTGCAAGCATTGTTGCCAGCCAGATTATTTTAAAGCCTGATTCAGTTCTTGGCCTGGCTACAGGCTCAACTCCCCTGGGAATGTATGCCCAACTGGTTGAGATGTTCAGAAATAAAAGGATTGACTTTCGTGAGGTAAAAACATTTAACCTTGATGAATACCTGGGCCTGGCGCCAGACCACCCCCAGAGTTACAACTATTACATGAATGAAAATTTTTTTCAAAAGGTTAACGTTCCCCGGGAAAATATAAATATTCCCCCGGGGAATCCCGAAAATATTGACACTGCCTGTCTCAGCTATGACCGGGCTATAAAAGAAGCCCGGGAAATTGATATCCAGGTCCTGGGGGTGGGGACCAACGGACATATAGGGTTTAATGAACCTGACTTCAAGTTGAAAACTGAAACTCACGTGGTTAACCTCACCCGGGAAACAATTGAAAGTAACAGCAGGTTTTTTGCATCTGCTGATGATGTCCCCCGCAGGGCTATCTCCATGGGAATGGGGTCAATTATGCGGGCCAACAAGATTCTGCTTATGGCCAGCGGGGCCAACAAGGCTGAGGTTATCCGGAAAACGGTAAGCGGGGAAATAACCACAGAAGTTCCCGCTTCCCTTCTCCAGCTTCACCCCGAAGTGATCCTGGTTCTGGATAAAGAAGCAGGGAGTTACCTGGATTAGCCATGCAAAAGAGGAGAAAATTCTGGTTGGTCCTGCTCCTGGTCGTCCTTTTAATTCTGGTCATTGCCTGGTCTGCCGGGGTCTTCCTGGTCCGGGAGGACACTGTCCGGCCGGTGGACTATGGAGTGGTCCTGATGGGCCACTTCCCCGCAAGGATTCTCCATGGGGTAGACCTTTACAAGGAAGGGGTAGTGGAAAAAATCCTCCTGGTGCAGCCTTCCCGGGGGCAGGGCCACGACTACCTGCTGGAAAGGGGTATTTATACCCCCGATGAAGCCGACCTCTGCCGGGAGGTTGCAATCAGGCTGGGGGTTAACCCGGCCGATATTGTCATCATACCCGGTGGTGCAGTCAGCACAGCCCAGGAGGCCAGTCTTGTTGGCGGACACCTAGAGGGCAGAGCAGACATTGAAGAGTTAATAATAATCACCTCTCCTTCCCACAGCAGGCGGGCGTCAATAGTTTTTGGGCATGTTCTTTCCCGGGAGATTATATCCAGTCCGACGGAGTACGAAGATTTCTCAGGACGCCGCTGGTGGCAGCAGCGGGACTGGGCCAGGCAGGTTGTCCTTGAGTACCAGAAACTTTTCTTCTTTTTATTCTGGGAGCGTTTCAGGTTTTAAGATGGCCCCCAAATTCAAGTTATAAAAGAGGATTGTGGATTTGCGGCAGTTGTGGATCATGCTGGATAACAAGCTATCCACAGACTCCACAACTGCTTGGAAAACGCCTGCGGCGTTTACCACAAATCCACAACAGGGACTACTAATGCTAATGGAATACAAATATTCCTTTTATGGATTTTAACAATGATTAGTTGTGCATGATAGGTCTAAATATT
>PUNE01000143.1 GCA_003551665.1 Halobacteroidaceae bacterium | reverse complement strand
GATCAGAACAGTTTTTAAAAAGCCTTTAGCCTATTTTCCACCTCCTTTTAAATTTTTGGGATCTGTCAATGACTTTTTAATATTTTCTGTTTAAAGAGGAAGTATTTGTAGGGGTTTGCTTTTTCTCAAAAAAAGTAAAATTATTATAATCCCCTACCTTTATAGTTATACCAGATTATCGGAATTTTAGACACTTTCCTTTAATTTTTCTTTGATACTTTTTAAACCCTTCTCCTTTATCCTGGAAACCTGGCGCTGATTGGTATTTAATAACTGGGCAGTTTCTTCCTGGGTTTTATTTTGAAAAAACAAGTGATAGAGCACTTTCCGTTGCATTAAGGATAATTTCCTTATGGCCCGATAAAGGGTAAGCTTATCTTCTATAGGCAATTGAAAATTCTCCCGGTTTATACTCTTTATTTTAGATAGATCCAGCTCATCCAGAGAGACAAGACCGCCCTGAAGTGCTTCCAGGACGCCCTCTTCTTTAATATTAATTTTATCTGCTATGGTCCGGGTGCAAGGAAGTCTGCCATTCTCTTTAAAATAATCATCCACCACCTGCCCCACTTTGGTTTGCACCTCCACCAGGCAGCCGGGAAATTCATAACGACGCTGGCGGCGAATTTCATGGCGAATTTCCCCGATTATCCAGTGGGAGGCATAGGTAACAAAGGCAGCACCTTTTTGGGGATCATAATCCCGAATGGCCTTAACCAGGCCTTCATACCCGGCCTGCATCAAATCCTCCTGGAAACGTGCCAGCCCATATTTGCGCACAAAGTGGGTAATCAAAGCCCGGGCATTCTCCATTAAATTATTTAAGTTTTCATCTGTAGGATTATTCAAAAACTCCTGGGCTGCAGTTTCTAAATCCCCCTTATCCTTCACCCCATAAACCCCCCTTAAAAAATTTCTCGGACTGGAGAGTCAAAATACCTATTCCTTATCATGTGCAGGAATAATTTTGGGTGTCAGGAAAATAACCAATTCCGTGGTTCTTTCTTCCTGGCGGGAACGACGGAATATTTCTCCCAGAATGGGCAGCTCCTTTAAAAAGGGTACCCCGGAAAAAGATTCTGTTTCTTCCCTCTGGAGCAGTCCCCCTATTGCAAAGGTTTCCCCTGATTTAACCCGGACATTGGTTTCCACTTCCCGAGTCAGAATATGAGGAAATCCCTCAGTTCGTTCCTCACCCAGGGAACTTACTTCGGGCTGAATATGAAGTGTAATATAGCCGTCATCGGAGATGCGGGGAGTAAAGATAAACAGAATCCCCACTTCTATATAATCGATACTTTCCACTACTGACCCATCTTCAACTGTCTGTGTTTTTACCGGCACCCGGTCCCCAATAAGGATTTTTGCTTCCTTTCCATCCAGGGTAGTCAGGTGGGGATTGGCCAGGTTAGTTGCATCTCCCTTTTCCCGCAGCATCCGAAGAATGGAAGGAAGACTTAAATCCAGGCCGGGCAAGGCATCATCTTCCCGGATGATTTTTATCTGGCTCAGCTGTCCCGGAGCAACTCCCATTTCTTCCAAGCCAGAAGAAGAGATCTCCTCGACCCGAATTTCCACTGTAACCTGAGCCTCAGGTATATCCAGGACCTCAACTATCTCCAAAACCCTTTCCATATCATCTTCGGTGGCTTCCACCATCAGCTTATTGAGCCGGGTATCATATTCTACTTTAGCCTCGGGGGTAAAAGTCCCCAGGAGATTTATTAGTTCCTCAGAACGCCCATAATTAACCTTAAAACTCCGGAAAAGAATTTCAGGTTCGGGTTCGGGCTCGGGCTCAGGTTCTGGCTCTGGTATGGGTTCTGGCTCTGGTTCCGGTTCCTCTTCTTTTTCGACATCAAGTATGGAAATAATGTAGCGGGATCGATTGATATCAGGTTCTTCGGCCTGGATAATCAGCATTTCCAGGCGCTGATCATACTTGATTATGGCCTGGGGAACCAGGTTCCCCAGAATTCTCTTAATATCCTCGGCATCACCGTGGTCGATGTAAAAAGTTTCTAAAATAAGGTCCTTCTTTCTCAACTCCTGGATCCGGGAGGGCTGGGCCACAATATAGATGTCATTGATTATCTCGTAATCCAGATCATTGGCGAAAATAACTGCATCAAAAGCATTTTTAAAGGTAGTATCTTCCAACCGCAGCAAATCAACTGTGCCCCGAACTGAATCATCGGTCACCAGCCTGATTTCGGCAATTTCAGCCAGGGTATGAAAAATATCCCTGAGGTCAGCATCCTTAAAAACCATGTCAATGGGTGTTTCTTCCTGGGCAGTTACCAGGCCCGTTAAGAAAAAAACCAATATCAGAAAACAGGAATAAAAGAGAAGGGTTCGCTTATGGTAACTTTTCACTTTCCTCACCTCCCAGACGGAGCAAAAATTTCTGCCCGAGCTCAATATCCTCCATGATCAATCTATCTTTTTCTATGGATAATACCTGCCACCGATCAATAATTTCCCCTTCTTCGACAATTATACTGCGCCCCTCTTTCACCAGCAGACCATACCTGTCCCCGGGCGGCCCGGCAATCCCCCTTAAAATATGGGGAGGGGGAAAAGTCGGTTCCTGAACTACTTCCGGGGGATCTGTTTCAGCCTCAATTTCAACCTCTGCCGGGGGAGGTGTTAACCATTCCCAGGGTCGAAATGGGTTTTCCGGAATGGCCTTTCTCTCCAGCTCACCGTAAAGAGTGAAAAGTTCGTACTGGGGCATGGAAAGTTCTGCCAACAGATAATGGTCGGCTTCTTCGGGGGACGATTCCCCGGTGTCCGGAGGCAGGGAAGCCAGTCCCAGACTGAAAAACGAAAAAAGTGTTAAGATAATTAAACCCAATACCCTCTTGACCTTAAAACAGTTAATAATACTCACCTCCCCTGTATCCTAAAGCAGGAAATAGCTGATAACATGGGTCTCCATATTAACCCAGCCCCTTTCTCCAGCACCCGACATCCGGATCTGTTCTATCTCCAGGGGCTGCTGAAATTCCTCCAGGGCAATTAAAAAGAGCAAAACCCGGTCAAAAGGCCCCTGCACCGTAAGTCGGTACTTTTTGGTCCCGAAATAATCCGAGGGGGTTTCCGGTGACTGGGGTCGAAAAGTCTGAAAGCGGAGCTCCAGGCGCCGGGCAATCTGTTCCAGGTCATCGAGAAAATCCGACACCCGGACCTGATCCGGTAGAGAAGCCTCCAGAGAATCCATCATCCATCTTTTTTCTGCGTAGGTTTCCTCCAGGTCTGGCACCCGCCGGGCCATTATCCGATCCCGAAACAGCTCATCCTCCTGCTGGATCAGGTGTTGTTCCAGGCGAGCAATTTCCTCCTGGGCAGGAGTGAAAATAAAGTAGTAATAGCCCACCCCAATAAGGAGAATAAAGGTAATCAGGAGCAGAACTTTTTCCCTCTTGCTGAGACTGCCCATTATTGTTCCACCCCACTTTCTTTAAACCGCACATTGAGATAAAAAACGGTTCTCCGGAAACCATCGCCGTCCCAGGTACTGGAACTTTCCACCAGGTTTACATTGTTGAAATAGGGAGATCCATCCAGATTATCCATATACATTGACACCTTTTCATGATCCCGGGTCTGTCCGGAAATAGTGAGCTCCCCCCCATGCTCCAGGTTAAAATTGTTGAGATTCATATGATCCGTCATAAGATGCGAAAATTCCTTAATTGTTTCCACCAGGGAAGTGCGGGGATAGAAAATTTCATCGTAGAAAATCTGATCCTCGAGGCGGTTGATTTCCTGCTGCAGTTCCTCTGCCTGCCGGACCATGGGAGCTAAAGTCTGCAGTTCTCTCTCAACTGCAGCAATCTGATTTTCCAGGGAACTGATTTCCAGGCGTTGATAAAAAAAGCTGAAACCAACTCCTGCCAGGATAAAAATAATGAGGAGAACTCCCAGCAGGCGGCGTATATTCAGCCTTTCCTTTTTTTCTACAGGAATTAAATTAACGCGATACATTATTCTTTCACCTCGCTCAGGGCCAGACCCAGGCTGACAAAAAAGCGGGATTGCACATCAGAAAATTTTTCCTGATCAATTCTCCTGGCCAGGGTTAACACGTCCTCCATCTTGAGAAAATCAACTGGAACATCTACCCGGTTTTTTATCGACTCCAGAAGACCTGAAGTCTGGGAAGCACCTCCGGTCAGGTATAGTTTCTCAATTTCCAGGCCCCGGTGCTGAATGGAAAAGTGGGCCAGGGAGCGGGAAAATTCATCAGCCAGATCCCCAAAAGAAATATCCAGTTCGGTCATTTCTTCTTTCTGATCGGCCAGTTCCTCTATTTTGATCCTTTCGGCTTCCTCCTCGGAAATCCTTAACTCGGTGGCCAGAGCACGGGTAAAGTTTTCTCCTCCCAGGGGCAGGGTCCGGTGCTGTTCAATCAAACCTTCGTTCATCAATATCAGGTCCGTGGCTGAAGCCCCGATATCGGCCAGGGCCAGGTTATCCTTTTCCTTACCCATGAACTTTAAAATATAATAAAGGGCGAAAGTCTGGAGATTAACCCGGTCCGGCTGAAAGCCGGCATTCCTCATGGGGTTAAGGATACTTTCTACATTTTCCCGGCGGGCGGCCACCGCCATAATATCGAGTTCCTGCCCTTCTTCGGTTTCACTCTCTCTTTCTATCACAAAATCCATTACCGCTTCTTCCAGGGGGAAGGAAAGGTACTCATCTATTTGCCAGGGCAGGGCTTCTTTGATTTCTTTGCGGGACATTTTGGGCATTTTGATATTGCGAACCATGGCCTGTTCACCAGAAATAGCGGCCACCATCTTACAGCGAGAAGGACGGAGTTGCCCGGCAATTTTGCGCAGGGTTTCGGTTACCAGTTCCTCCTCGATTATCTCTCCATCCTTAATGGCTTCGGGAGGCAGGGTTTCCATAGCAAAATCAATCAGCAGGGGTTTTCTTCTGCGATCGTCCAGCTTGATCCCCTTTATGCTTCTGCTCCCGATATCCAATCCAATAATAGGTCTGGCCATTGGCCTACTCCTCTCAAAAGTGAATATTGGCTCCCAGGTTAAGCCCCCTTGTTCCCAGGGGATAACCTTTATAGGTTAATTCTGCACTTAAACTTTCTCCCAAAAAATACTGAAAGCCGGTCTCAAATCCCAGGTCTAAAAGACCCCGGTAAATGTAAAAACTGAGGCCGGTGTGGGCCTGCCAGTTGTCGCGAAATTCCCGGGTGAAAAGAAGTCCAATTACCACTCCCCGATGCATTTCCCGCGTCGAATAATTGCGCAGATCGGAATAACCAGCAAAACCCGCTGCCCAGGTGTCCTCCAGGATGGGCTCTTCCAGCTGGTACTGGAGAAAAACATTCAGCACCTGCATATGTTCCGGCCGGGAATAAAATTCCGCCCCCAGGGCCCGCCTGTGTTCCGAAATGAGGTGCAGTCGGATTCCATAAACCGGGCGGTAAGCATCCCTATCCAGGGTTATGTTGGAAAAATTGACTCCCAGGGTGTTAACCCCTGGTTGAATGATTGCCGAAAAAGCTGCCGAAACTGGAGTCCCTGCCAGCAGGACAAACAAAAGGCAGTAAAGAATAATCCTCCTTTTTGGCATCAACAAAGCCTCCCTCCCTCAACCGCTTGATCTTTTTCTAAATGAACAGGTTCAGGTACCATTCCCATATTGTATAACCCCAGAAAAAGGCTATCAAACTGGCAGGCGCCAGCATCGAACCGAAGGGAATGGGGGTATTGCTGTCCATGCTTCCCACAATTTTCCCGGCAATAATAAAATAGATAATTCCCAGGATTGCGCCAAGAAAAATTGCTCCCAGGGCCAACTGCCAGCCAATAAAACTGCCGACCATGGCCATCAACTTAACATCGCCGCCCCCCATTCCCGAAGGATAGGCCAGGGCCAGGAGAAACAGTGAACCTCCCCCCAGTCCAGCCCCCAGCAAAGCCTGCCCAATCCCCAGGTGATCTCCCACCAGGGCCAGAACCAATCCCAGGCCCAGGCCTACCAGGGTAATCTCATCCGGGAGAATAAAGTGCTGAAAATCTATAATTGCCGCTGGCAGGAGAAAAAGGAATAAAAGTGATAGGGCCAGGCCCTGCCAGGTCAGGCCCAGGGCCAGAATAATAGCGCTGAGCCCCAGGGCGGTTAAGAGTTCCACCAGGGGATAGCGGGGTGAAATCCTTCCCTGACAATAACGACAACTACCTCGGAGCAATAAATAGCTAAAAACAGGTATGAGATCCAGGGCAGCCAGTTTCTTTTCACAATATGGACAGGCTGACCGGGATAAATAGATATTTCCTTTGCGGGGCAGCCGGTAGATGAGAACATTAATAAAGCTGCCCAGGACAAGACCAAGGATAAAAATAAGAATAATCAAGGCCAACTGCTCCCCCCATAGAACTACTGAATTACCGTCATCATTTCAAACATGGGCATGGCAATAGATATTACGATAAAGCCGACTACTACCGCTACCACAACCACCAACATGGGTTCAATCATCTTGATCAGGCCTTCCACGGCATGCTCAACTTCCTTATCATAAAAATCAGCAATCTTATTGAGCATGGTATCCACATTACCGGTTTCTTCCCCAATGGCGATCATCTGGGTCACCATTTTGGGAAATTGCCCGCTGCTTATCAGGGGTTGGGATAGGGTAGCACCCTCTCCCAGCTTGGAATAGGTATCGGCGATGGTGCGAGAAATAACCTTATTGGTGACCACATCCTCCACGATGCGCAGGCCTTCAAAAATAGAAATACCAGCGGTGCTCAAAGTAGCCATGGTGCGGGAAAACTGGGATACCGATACTTTCCGCACCAGTTTGCCAAAAAGGGGCATTCTTAATAAAATTCGATCTTTCACTTCTTTGCCGTTGTCGGTATTGGTATATAGTTTTAATCCTCCCAGCAGGGCCAGCAGTCCACCAAAAATAGCCCACCAGTAAGACTGAAATGCTTCACTGATATTCATAATCATCCGGGTCGGCCAGGGCAATTCTGCCCCGGCCCCGGCAAAAATACCCACAAACTGGGGAATAACAAAGGTCAGGAGAAAAATCACAACCAGTACAGCCACGACTCCAATTACTGCGGGATACATCATGGCTGATTTTACCTTTTGATTCAGTTCATTTTCCCTTTCCAGGTGATCGGCCAGGCGGTTCAGGACTTCGTCCAGAACTCCCGCCTCCTCCCCGGCTTTAATCATCTGGCGGAAAAGGGGCGGGAAAACTTTGGGATGGGCCGCGAGAGCGGCAAAAAAAGTTTTACCCCGCTCCACATCCTGTTGCAACTGGCGGTTAATTTCTTTTAAAGTCGGGTGCTCGGTTTGTTCATTGAGAATATCCAGGATTTCAACCAGGGTCAGGCCGGCTTCAAACATGGTGGCCATCTGGCGAGCATATATAACCAGGTCCGGCTTTTTAACTTTCTTTCTCTGGAAAAAATCCAGGGAAATTTCCTGGGCCTGCTGCTTGGGTTTAATATTCAGGACAATATAGCCATCTTCCTTTAATTTACGGGCCACCTGCTCCGATGATTCCCCCTCTATGGTTCCCTTGACTATTTTACCTCGTTGATTGCGGGTGTTATAGGCATATAACCTGGCCATCCATCAACCCCCCTTTATGCGCCACGATAACGCTTGATAAGTTCCGGATTACTGCAGCGTTCCAGGGCAACCTGAAATTCAATCTGCCCCTTTTCATATAACCGTCCCAGAGCGGAATCCATGGTCTGCATGTGCTGCTCGGAACTGGTCTGCATCACCGAATAAAGTTGAAAAGTTTTACCCTCCCGGATAAGATTTTTAACTGCGGAGTTACCCAGGAGTATTTCCATGGCTAAACCCCGGCCCTGCCGATCTTTGGTGGGCAGGAGATCGTGGGCCAGAACAGCCTTCAGGACTGAAGCCAGCTGGAAACGAATCTGGTTCTGCTGATGAGGTGGATAAACATCAATAATCCGATCTACCGCCTGAGGAGCATCATTGGTATGCAGGGTAGCCATGACCAGATGACCGGTTTCTGCGGCTTCCATGGCAATAGAAATAGTTTCCAGATCGCGCATCTCTCCCACCTGAATAACGTCTGGATCCTGGCGCAGAGCAGAGCGCAAACCCCGGGAAAAACTACGGCTGTCTCCTCCAATTTCACGCTGATGGACAATGGCCCTCTTATTGCGATGCAGGTATTCAATGGGATCCTCCAGGGTCATAACATGGCAGGTTCTTTCCGAGTTAATCTGGTCCACAATTGCCGCCTGGGTAGTGGATTTTCCCGATCCTGTTGGCCCGGTACAGAGCACCAGTCCACTCCGCATTCGAGATAAATTTTTCAGGACCGGAGGCATATTAAGCTCTTCCAGGGTCTTAACAGCTGGTGGAATAATCCGCAGGGCCAGGGCCACGCTGCTCCGTTGATGATAGGCATTAACCCTAAACCGGCCAATCCCTCCCAGGCTGTGGGAAAAGTCAATTTCCATTTCCTCCTGGAAGGTCTGGTACTGTTGATCATTCATCAGATGTCGGCTGATATCCTTGACATCCTGGACAGTCAGTTTTTCCCATTCCCCATCCAGGGGCTCAAGTTCGCCGTTGACCCGAATAATGGGTTTCATGTTAGCAGTAAGGTGTAAATCAGAAACCTCGGGCCTCTGGACGATGAGTTCCAGAATTTCATCAATAAACAAATGGCTTCCCCCCTCTTACTGAATGGCAACCCTCAATACTTCCTCCAGGGTGGTTTTGCCCGCCTGAAATTTATCCAGTCCATCCTGCAACAGGGTTTTCATCCCCTGTTCCAGGGCAGTCTCCCGTATCTCATCAATGCTCCTTCTTTTTACAATCAAACGCCGGATGGGTCTATTAATGGTTAAAATTTCTGAAACAGCCATTCGACCCCGGAACCCGGTATCGCCACAGGCCCGGCAGCCCTGTCCAACTTCCTGGGTCCTTTTATGAATACCGTGGTCGGCCAGGTAGGCCTGCTGTTCTTCGGTCAGGGCAACCTCGGTTTTACATTCCTGGCAGACTTTGCGCACCAGGCGCTGGGCCAGGGCCCCGATTAAGGTTGAAGCAATAAGGAAGGGCTCAATTCCCATATCCAGAATCCGGCTGATGGCCGAAGGAGCATCATTGGTATGCAGGGTACTTAAAACCAGGTGACCGGTCAGGGCAGAATTAATTCCAATGGAGGCCGTTTCCGAATCCCTGATCTCACCAATCATTATAATATCCGGGTCCTGGCGCAAAATCGACCGCAAAGAATTGGCAAAGGTCAGACCAATGCGGGGATTGGCCTGGACCTGATTAACCCCGGGCAGCACATATTCTACAGGATCTTCTACCGTCGTAATATTAACTCCGGGCTGATGGATTTCTTTCAGGGCAGAAAACAGGGTAGTTGTTTTCCCACTACCGGTGGGGCCGGTAACCAGGATCATCCCATAGGGATTTTTAATCATGCTGCGGATCAATTCTTCATTTTCCTCCCCGAACCCCAGTTCCGGAAGGCCGGGAATAGCCTGGCGGTTGAGAAGACGGATAACCACCTTTTCTCCATATATAGTGGGCAGGGTTGAAATCCGGATATCCCACTCCACGTCCCCTCGCCGCAAATTTATCCGACCGTCCTGGGGCTTGCGTCTTTCCGAAATATCCAGGTTGGCCATAATTTTGAGGCGGGATATCAAAGCCGCCTGACTGCCCTTGGGAACTGACATCCTTTCGATTAAAATTCCATCCAGGCGGTTACGAATTTTAACCTGCCTTTCCAGGGGCTCAATATGAACGTCACTGGATCGTTCCTGGATGGCTCGATTTATAATCAGGTTAGCCAACCGGACGATGGGGGCATCTTCCACCATCTGCTCCAGCTCTTCCAGTTGAATTTCATCCTGGGATTTTTCCACCTCAAATTCATTAAGCTCTCGGAAAACCTCAGCATCACCGGTAGGTCCAAAATAGAGTTCATTTAAAGACTTCCTGATTTCCTGGGTAGAAGCTATATAGGGTTCTACCCGCAACCCGGTAGCCCTGCTGATATCATCAATGGCTACCACATCAGAAGGGTCAGCCAGGGCCACCTTTAAAGTTCGGCCGTCCCTCTCCAGGGGTACGGCCAGGGCCCGACGGGCCAGATTTTCCGGTATTAAATCGGCCAGCTGAGGATCCAGAATATACTTGTCTAGCTCAACGTGGGGAAAGCCCAGGTGGAATTCCAGAACCTGAATCAGATGACTTTCCTGGATCATGTCCATTTCAACCAGGATCTCTCCCAGTTTCATTTGCGGTTGTTCTTCTTTTTGATAATGCAGGGCTTTCTCCAGATCATCCTGGCTGATATAATTATACTGGACCAGTAAATCTCCCAGTTTAAATTTAGTTGCAGTCATTAACTCATCCTCTCCTACGCAACTGCACCAAGAAGGGTCAGCAACTCGCTTCTGGCTTAATTTTTTTTAAATTAGTTAAATTATAAATAGATTATTAGAAAGTAATTCTACGTTAGCCGTTAAATCCCTTTAAAAAAGAGGATTAATTTACCATTGATCGCCCCCAGCACAACTTTATTTAACTTTTCCAATATAACTGAATAAAACCTTACTATTCCGGGTTAATACCAAAAAAATGCCAATTCCCAGGGGCTAGAACTCTACCTTTTTATCGGCAAAAAATAATTATTAGTATAGTACCCTAAAACAACAGGGCCAACAAATATTAAAACAGTTTGATTTCTGGTATTTTCAGCCATTTTTCAGGTTTAAAACTCCCTTTTGAGTTATATTCTTACTATTGCAGGACTCCTTTTGCGAAAAAATTGATTTTTTAAACCCGGCTTTTGTAATTTTAAAGAATGTGAAAAAACAAGGTTTTAAACCTTCCCTTTCCAAATGACCCACCCTAAAAATTTATTCTCCCCCTCCAAGCCTTATTTTTATATTTTTCGGAGGTTTAAATTTCAATCAACCCGGGTCAAACACGCTCCATTTTTTTCCGCGTTGGTTAGAAACCCATCTGCCCCTATCCCAATTGAGATTATGCAAAAAAAGTAAAGGGAAAGGAAAAGGAAAATTCTCCACCTGCAAGAGAGCTTAACCCCGAAAAACTCTAAGTCCCAGCTTATTTCCGCGCCTCATCCCTATAGCAGATAGATCAACGACCAATTACTCCCGGACTGGAATCAGGTTGGGAAGATACGATTAATACTGGAGTGGTCTCTGCAGCCAAATTCGGAGAACCTCTAGGGCTTGCCTCCAGGTGCCTCCACCTCCAAGCCCTGTTTTCCTGCTTTTTCCTTGTAAGTCCAGGTCTTTCTTTTGAGATTATTTTTTTCTTTCATTTTCTATCTCCACTCTATTCCCCTTCCATCAAAAATCACTGATTCATTTCTCCTTCTCCCCCAAATTATCAATTCCAGTCTCCCATTCTTTTTCCAGAATATAAACCGTAAAAAGAATTTTTCTCAGTCCCCAGGAAAATTTCCATTCCTCAAATTCTCGCGCAATGATGGTTCTCGGGATAATTCCCTGACCTGATAAAGGGCCAACGGAAATTTGTGATTTTTTTGCCAAGTATATTTTATTATTGTATAATATTGTTATTGTAAATATTTTCACCAGGAAAAAATATTCAGGAGGTATAATGCCCATGGCCAAGAGAACCCTGCTGGTTACGGATACTG
>PUNE01000068.1 GCA_003551665.1 Halobacteroidaceae bacterium | reverse complement strand
CGGGTTTACCCGGGGTGCGCTAATTTCCTCCTCTGCCGGCTGCAGGAAGGCACGCTGACTGCCCCGCGGCTCAAGCAGGAAATGATCGCGCGGGGAGTGCTGATCCGGGATGCATCCAGCTTTCCCGGTCTTAACCGCTACTACTTCCGGGTGGCGGTAAAGGACCGCCAGAAAAACCGCAAGCTGCTGGCCGCACTGGAACGGGTACTGGACCGGTGAAGGCTGAAAATTCGGATATTCAGTGGGCAGAGTGGGAGCGACCCGCTGGCAAGGCAGGCCGGCGGGATGGATGGAGCCATGTCGATCCTGACCGGGGTGGCGGCCCGCCGTTCCATTGAGCAGGAGCGCCCGGTTGCGATTATGGATCTGGTCGATCTGCCCTGAAAATAGATATCTGCTGCTACGCGGGGAGGTACTTCCCTTCCTTGCCGCTCGCTCTGCTTTCCGCTTCGCTCGCTCTCGGGAAAAATCTTCCGCCCTCCATGGCTCACGATTTTTCCTAGAGTCGTCAGGGAAATACCTCCCCGCGTTTATATCGCGTGAGTTCTTTTCCTTCTTTGTGGTGCCAACGCAAGGTGGAATGGGAGACTACCCTGAAAATACCACTGCACCTCACTGCTCGGGTGCGATTTCCAGGACGTGGTATTCAAAGGCGTTAACAATGGTTGTGTCTCCTTTTTTCTGGATCCGGTCCCTCACCCCGTAGTTGAGGTGGATATGGCCGTGGATAAAGTAGCGGGGCTTTAGCCTGTCGATTAAGAGGTCGTAGACTTTAAATCCGCGGTGACTGTGGCTCTCACTGTCGGCGATCGAGGCCGGCGGGGCATGGGTGAGGATGAGATCGATGGGACCGGCCAGCAGGAACCTTGGCCACATCTTGTAGACCAGCCAGCGCATCTGGCGCTCTCTGTACTGTACCCCCTGGCCATTGTACCAGCCTGAGCCCTCAAGTCCCAGCATTTTCAGCCCTCCGCAATTTACGATCCGGGCGTGGATGTCCTCACAGCCCAGCGGTGGATTATCTTCATATCGGTCATCATGGTTGCCGCGCACATAATAGAGTGGGGCCCCCCGAATCAGGGTGACCAGAAAGGAAAGGTACGAAGGCTTCAGGTCACCCGCGGAGAGGATGAGGTCGACATCCTGCCAGCGATCGGGCTGGAAGTGGTCATAGAGGGCTTTGTGGACCCGGTCAGCAATCAGAAGAATCTTCACGGCAATCCCCTTGCTGCTTTTGGGTCTGGGACAAAAATTCTCCATGATACCAGTCGGCAGCCACTTCCTTCAGGGATTTTTCGCCTTTGAGGCTGCGGTGTAAATCTTCCAGCTTTTGCAGCACCTGCTTGTATTTTTCCCGGCTCCTGTAGAGCACCCCGGCCAGTCCGGTCTTTTCAGTAAATTCCCGGCGCGGGCAGTCCGAGTAGTCCGGGTCCTGTTTTTTTCCTGCAAAGCTCAGCTCGATGACCTCGGCGTCAAAGAATTTCCTGCCCACCTGCTGCCCGGCTACCACACGGTGATGGCCGTCAAGTATATAGTGTTCGCTGCCCACCCGGTAGACCTTGATGGGAGGCAGGACTTCCCCTGCCTCCATGTTCCTTTTAATACTGTTGAAGTGCTCGGTGTCGGCCCACTTAAATTTAAGGCCCCGGCCAAAATCGTGGCAGCGTCCCACCGAACCGACGATATCTTCAATCTTGATCGGCTCCACCCCGCGGTAGGAGCTGCTATCCACCTTGAGGTGACCGTACTCTCCCGTAAAACACTTAAAGGGTTTAGTTCTGAGAAAATCCAGCATAGTAGTTTCCCTCCAGCGCAGTCTGCGTTTCCCCCATTATACTGCCAGGGCAGTCGAGATGCAACTGTTTTTGCGCACCTCCTGGGCCCCTAGAGGTGGGGCCCGAGGGTGTGTCCTTTAACTCTGGGGCACCATAAAGTAGGCATGGTAGCGGCAGTCGCTGGCGGTGTAGTTTGGCACAAGGGTGAGATCCCCGGTGGTGAAGGTCAGGGGTTCACCCGTACGTCCTATAGATGGATCCATGGGATCAAGGTTGAGCTCAAGATAGTGGTGGCGCCTGTCTCTGGCAACCATCACCAGCGGGCCGTACATGAGGCTCTGGATTTCTGGATTGTCGGGCGTGGGTTCGAGGCGGAAACTGAACGGCATCGAAACATCGATCCTGTCGCCCGATATCCACGCCCGGCTGAGGGTGATGTAGCTTCCCGGTTCCGGGTTGAGATCCTGCTCGGTACCGTTAATCTTGAGGGAAAAGGACCCTTCAATCCAGTACGGGACGCGCAGCTTGATATCCAGCGGTCCGCTTCCATCCACAGTGATTGAGACCGCCTGTCCGGTCAGGTAGTCGCCGGTCTGGGTTATGGTAAAGCCCTTCTCAGGCCACTCAAGCACGGATGGGAGGTAGAGGTTGATATAGAGGGTCGAGGCGTCTGCCGATCGGAAGTAGATGGACTCCTGGTACTTGGAGTGGTTTTCCAGCCCGGTGCCG
>PUNE01000091.1 GCA_003551665.1 Halobacteroidaceae bacterium | reverse complement strand
ACCAGGAAGCGCTCGGTCAGGAGTTTGATGCGTCGGCAGCAAAGGTACAGATTTACGAGTCTGTGCTGCGTGAGCTAACTGAAGCTGAGGAAGTCCGTGAGGATTTGATCCAACGAGTGGCCACCCTGTTAGCACAGCTGAGCGACGAAGAGGAAGAGGTCGCCGATGCCGGCGAGCGCGGAGCCTTCGTATACGACCTGTATGCCGGGACGCTCCGCGATTCGTATGTAGCCATGAGGCAGGCCCGGGAAGAAGCGGCGCTCCTGAATGAGGAGTTCGACCAGGCGGCGTTCTTGACCGACTTCTATGCGGATGCTATTCGGCGGCAGTATCACGAGCTGCGGGAGCTGCATGAAGCCGGCGAGATAACCAACGAACAGTACCGCTACGGAATGGAGCGGCTGGAGAGCCTGTCGGAGTCGCACGCTGCATGGCAGGCCGCGAGGGAAAGGAGTGCCCGCGAAGCCGGAGCACTCGAAGAGGCGCAGGGGCGGCTTAACAGCGAACTCGGTGCGCTCAGCACACGGGTTACACTTTTCGGAGATGAGGTAGACGAAAACGCCGAGAAGGCCGATATCTGGCGGCAGCACATGAACTGGCTGATCGATGAGGGGTTTGGGCCCTTCCATCCGGCGGTGCAGGAGGCGTATGAGAACCTGCAGCGGTTCGAGGTGGGGATCGATCACGTTAAAGAGGTTATGAAAAGCTACCAGGAGCGGATGAAGCTGGTAGCCCTTGAGTACGAGCTCTGGGGCGACCGGGAAAACTACGTGCGCAGCAATATGCGGCTGATTGAACGGCAGATAAGCGAGCTGCTGCCGCTTCTGGGGGCCAACCATGAGAAGGTAGAGGCCCTGAAGGAAGAGTGGGAAGAGCTGGCGGAGGCGCTGGAAGCGATAACGGCCACCGAGGAGCCGGTGCTCGGTTTTCTGGAGGGCGTGGCTGAAGGGGTTGAAAATCTAAACGCCCGGATAGAAGAGCTCGACCACGAGCTGGGTACGGTACTGGTGGATGAAACAAGCCGCGCTTTCAGCGAGATACTGCGGCAGACGGATAGTTTCACCGGGGCTATGCTGAGCTTCTTCGACCGGATGGCCGATAATATCCTGAATATAATGGCCCGGTTAGCAGCGGAGCGGCTTTTCACGGACGTGCTGGGTATAGCGGCAGCCGGCGGTGGTGGGACCTACCACACCGGTGGCACAGTATCCGGCAGACGTGGTGAGGAGCGGGTGGTGATCGTCCAGGCCGGTGAGGAGATCGGCTGGCCGGAAGATTTGGCCCGGAAGTACGGCGCGGCCTCCTACCATACGGGTGGTATAGTGGACCGGTCAACGGAGCCGATGCAAGAGGTGGAAGGGCCACGGTGGTGGGATGAGTATGCCGTGCGGCTGCAGGTAGTGTTGGACGATTTTATGGGCCACATGGAAGAGTTTTTGGACCACCCGCTCTGGCAGGACCCACTGATGCAGGGTCTACCCGATGAGCCGGTGGAGTCGGATGAAATGCGCGAGGCACGCGATCCGCAAGACTACCGGCCAGCGCTTACCGAGGTGGACATTCCACAGCTTGAAGAGCAGCTCGGTTCGCTGTTTGAGATGCTCGAAGAGCGGTACAGGGAATTCATAGAACACCCGCTCTGGCAGGACCCACTGATGCGCGGCGAGCTGGAGGACGGGGCAGACGTGCAGCTGGAAATGGACCTGGACGGTATATCAGAGTTAACGCTGGAGGGGCTGGAAGGATATTCGGACGTGCTGGAAGGCTGGGCCGGCCGGCTGGCGCAGAAGCTCATGGGCCAGCTTACCGGCGGCGGCTCGATGGCAAGTGTGTTCAGTGGGCTGCTTTCCTTCCACAGCGGCGGCACGGTACCCGGAGCACCCACCGAGGAGCGGCTGGTGATGGCCCGCGGCGGTGAGGAGTACGGTACGCCCGATCAGCTGCAGGAAAAGTACGGCGGCGGCGGTTCTACGACCGTCTATAACCTGTACGATATAAACGCCGTTGATACGCAGAGCTTCGCCGAAGCGCTGTACCGCAACCCGCAGCCGATGATCCAGACGGTAGCAAAGAATATTCGCGATGAAGGGCCGCTGGCGAAACTTTTACGGAGCAGGAGGTGATGGGCGGTGCCGGGGACTTTCGATTGGGAACCGAACGATATCGACGAGCAGGAAATATACCGCACGCTGGTTACCGAGATGGAGTCCGGCGCTGAGCAGCGCCGGAAGAAGGGTGAACCGAAGCGCAGGTATACGATGACCTTCAACCGCAACCGGGTTGACGCGGATGAGATATATGATTTCTATAAGGCGAACGAAGGGCGTTACGGGAATTTCACGTTTGTGCACCCGATCACCGAGGAGACGATGACCGCGCGGTTCGATACGGATATCTTTAGCCGGCAGAACGCCCATGCGCTGATATACACTTTCGGGATCTCGGTGATCGAGATCCTGCCGACGGAAGGGGGCGGGGACTGATGCCGAAGCCCGTAAGTGAGGCTTTCCGGGCCGAACTT
>PUNE01000090.1 GCA_003551665.1 Halobacteroidaceae bacterium | reverse complement strand
GACTCGGGTCAGAAGGTAGAATGGCACATCGAGCACACTCTCACAGGGAGCCTTACCTTTAACCTGGATTCCCTTGACCCCGACAGCCCGAATGTTTTATTCTCAGGCGGGTTTTCCCCCGGGGTTCGCAGGGCCAGGGGCTGGGGAATTTACAGTAAATGGGATCAGGAGATGACCTACCTCGGCGAACAGTTGATGAGAATCCCTCTCCTGGATATTACGCAGCCCAAGTTTGCAATATCCCTGGATGAAGAGGGAAAGATGGACATCTGGTATGAACCACCAACTTTTCTCCCGACTACAGGCGATCACCAGGAAGACTCGCCAGTAACTATACCCCAACAGCTTCCCGCAGAAGCGGTTACTCTTTCACTTCCCCCGGTTGCAAATTTATGTCTTACATCACTGCAGAACGCGTCCGATGGTAGCGGGCCACCCTTCCCACTGCAGCTCGTGTATACCGAAAACGATGTCATCTTACTTGTAAGCGGCCGTATTGGACAGCTCGATAGGCAACCCTACCTGGGTGCCGAGGGCCAGGTGATGCAAAGGACCGCGCCCCTCCATCAAACCCCCCATCATGCCTCCCGGAAAATAGCTGAGGTGGCATACGGGGATCGGTTTTCCATCATCGATATCTGGGAGGACAACAACGGGCAGACCTGGTTGCTTTTAGATATGGGCCAGCAAACAGGATGGGTGCCGTTTAACAAGTAGAGGCTGAGGAAAAGAGCGATCCGGTATTGAGAACGCCCCCCAACGGTGGAATCAATACTGATCCTTGCAGTCATATCCTCATCATTTCCCAGGTCAACCTCGCAAACTTAATATAGAGGTAGCTCTGGGAACCCATGGGCTCGAGCACTTCAACTTCCGAATCAACCGTAAGGTATCGCCACTAAGTATCTCATCAATTATTTTAACTGGTTCAATTTAATTGACCGAATAGGCAAGAACATCAAGCAAGTAGTTGCCATAAAAGACCCACTATTCAGGTCTTGTACCGGAATAGCTGCTTAGATTAACGAGGATTTTTAAATTGAGCCTAATTTTTGGTTTCCAGAAATAAACTTTCCACAAAACCCATAATTTTTTTTGAAAGAAAATAAACCCTCAGGCCAACCTGCCCTTTTTATTCCTCTCTATCTTTAAAATTTTTTTCTTCCCGAACCCTCCTTTTAACGCAATCCCTGGAAAAATCTTTGGCTGGTTGTTCGGGAAATGCTGGTTAGAAAGCGCCATAATTCCCCACTTTTTTGCTGATATTGTTCCGCCCGCTATCCTTATTCCTCTTAATTTTAGGCACAAAAAAAGGTCCTCTCCGGCTCAAGGTTATAAAAAACTGGCAACCTCAAGGTTTCCCAAAAGGGGGCCCTTTTCTTTTTTTATACTTTTTCCTTCATTTCTTTCCATAAGTTACTTAACCTGAAAACAGGACAAAGGAGATAAATTAATCTTTTTCATCCACCCAGGTAAGCTTCTTTTACCTTTTCATCAGCAGCAAGGGTTTTAGCCTCCCCTTTTAAAACAATTCGCCCAGTTTCCAAAACATAAGCATAGTCTGCGATGGAAAGGGCCATATTGGCGTTTTGTTCCACAAGCAAAATTGTTGTCCCCTGGGAATTAATCTCATCAATAATGGAAAATATTTCCCTGACTAAAAGAGGAGCCAATCCCATGGAAGGTTCATCAAGGAGCATTATTTTTGGTTTTGCCATTAGCCCCCGGCCAATTGCAAGCATTTGTTGCTCACCACCACTTAGAGTGCCAGCCAGTTGATTTTCCCTTTCTAAAAGCCGGGGAAATAACTTAAAAACCTTCTGCTTGTCCTCTTTAACCCCCAATTTATCATTACGGGTATAAGCCCCCATATCAAGGTTTTCCGAAACGCTCATCTGGGGGAAAACCTTTCTTCCTTCCGGGACCTGGGCAACTCCATATTTTACAATTTTATGGGGAGGGGCATTGGTTATGTTTTTTCCCATAAAGGAAATCTTCCCCTTTGAATTCTGGACCAGGTTGCTGATGGTATTAAGACAGGTGCTTTTTCCTGCCCCATTAGCCCCAATCAGGGAAACTATCTGTCCTTCTGATACATTCAGGCTGATACCCTTAATTGCATGAATACCACCATAATAAACGTGAAGGTCTTCTATCTTTAACAAGCTAGCTCACCTCCTCGCCGAGATAAGCTTCAATAACCCGGGGTTCATTTCGGACCTGTTCAGGAGTGCCCTCAAAAATCTTTATTCCATAATCCAAAACACTGATTGTCTGGCAAAGTTTCATTACAAGACTCATATCGTGCTCGATTAAGAGAATTGTCAGGTTAAATTCTTCCCGGACCCAGCGGATCAATTCCATTAATTTCTGGGTTTCCAGGGTATTCATCCCCGCTGCAGGTTCATCAAGCAAAAGCAGTTTTGGGGATACCGCTAAGGCCCGGACAATTTCCAGTCTCCTTTGAGCCCCATATGGTAGATTTTTTGCTATAGTCATGCTATGATCAATAAGGTTGAAAACCTTTAATAGCTCTTTTGCTTCCCGGGTAATTCGGCTCTCTGCTTTTCCAAAACTTGGGGGGTGAGCAATAGCTGTCCCCAATCCATAGTCTGCCTGCAAATGGAAGGCAACTTTGACATTATCTAAAACCGTAAGGTCCTTGAACAAACGAATATTCTGGAATGTCCTCGCAATCCCAGATCGGGCAACAGAGTTGGGGCTTTTTCTATCTATCCGTTCTCCATTGAAAAAAATTTCCCCCGCATTTGGGGAATGGACCCCGGTAAGCATATTAAAAATTGTAGTTTTTCCAGCCCCGTTAGGGCCGATCAACCCATGCAATGCCCCCCGGGAAATCTGAATATCAAAGGCTTTTACTGCCTTTAATCCCCCAAAAGAAATGGATAAATTTTTTGTTTCTAAAATTGGACCTTTTCCCTCTATTTTTACACCCCCAAAGGATACTGTCTCTTCCAACCTTGGGTTGGGGTT
The DNA here is from genome assembly GCA_003551665.1 of Halobacteroidaceae bacterium. GTDB lineage: Bacteria > Bacillota > Halanaerobiia > B1SED10-174 > B1SED10-174 > T1SED10-26. Next base: position 35,721 of record PUNE01000090.1, on the reverse strand, counting down.
ATTTGATTCTTCAAGGGGTTTTCGGGGAATTAATTTTTCCAGGAGGTTTTTAACCTGACCAAAATCAAGTTCCATAGTTCCAAATAAACCCTGGGAACGGAAAATCATTACAATAACCAGGAGAGCAGGGTAAATTATCATTCTCCATTCGTCGATGACTCTCAAGAATTCTGGAAGAAGGGTTAAGAGAGTGGAAGAAAAAATTGCCCCGGTAATACTTCCCAGTCCCCCCAGGACTAGCATAACGAGAACCTCAATTGATTTCATAAAAGTAAAACCGTCCGGGGAAATATATGTCATCCGGTGGGCAAAAAGAGAACCGGCAATTCCCGCACCACAGGAGCCAAGGGCAAAAGCCATTACCTTAAACTTGGTAGTGTTAATACCCACGGTTTCTGCAGCCGTTTCATCTTCCCGGATTGCTACCATCGCCCGACCGGGAGCGGAACCCCCAATTCGCCATGTTATGATCACAACAGCAATGGCAACAAATTGAGTTAAAAAGAAATTATCAAACCACTCAATACCTCCAAGCCCTGCGGCACCCCCTGTTAAACGAAGGTTTTGCAGAATAACCCTGATTATTTCCCCAAAACCAAGAGTAGCAATGGCAAGGTAATCACCCCTCAGACGCAAGGTAGGAAGACCAATTAGGAATCCCACAAAACCTGCTGCGAGGCCAGAAAAAATAAGATTGATATAAATCGGGGTTCCAAGGTGAATTGAAAAAAGAGCAGTAGTATAAGCTCCGATAGCCATAAAACCGGCATGGCCGATGGACAACTGCCCGGTTATTCCATTTATCAGATTTAAACTTACAACAAGAATAATATTTATAGCAACAACACTCAAAACCCCAACAACGTAAAAATCCAGTCTGTCAAATAAAACCTGTATATTAATAAAAACAAGAGCTATTAATCCCAGGAAAATAAATATTGGAGAGTGATTTATTCTGTTTGGATGTTTTTCCATAGTTTTCACCAGCCTATACCTTCTCTTTTACATTCCGCCCAAGGATACCCGACGGTTTCAGGAGTAAAATTAGTATTAATAACCCGAAAGCAATAGCATCCCGCCAGCTGGAAGAAACATATGCTGTTACAAGGTTTTCTGAGACACCAATGATTAGCCCTCCCAAAACAGCCCCAGGGATAATTCCGATACCTCCAATTACTGCTGCCACAAAAGCCTTAAGTCCAGGCATCAAACCCATGGTGGGCCTTATCTGGGGAAAAACAATTGCAACAAGTATTCCTGCTGCTCCAGCAAGCAGTGAACCAACAAAAAAGGTTAAAGCAATTGTCCGATCCACATTTACCCCCACAAGTTGAGCAGCATCCCTCTCCTGGGAAACCGCCCGCATCGCCTTCCCAGGCTTGGTATAAACAACAAAGTACTGAAGAATCAACATTAGTAGAAAGGTAATGACAAAAATAATTGCCCGGGATTGGTCAATATTTAGTTCCCCAATCCGATAAAGTCCGGTAAATTGGCGGGGAAAGGACCTGGGGATAGAACCAAAGACTTTTTGTCCCACATTCTGGAGCAATAAAGACATTCCAATTGCTGTAATTAAAACTGCAAGCCTTGGGGCTTTGCGTAACGGCTTATAAGCTATCCGCTCCACAAGAACCCCGGCTAAAGCCGAGGTTAGCATTGCAAACATCAAAGCCAGGAAAAAGGGTAACCCCAGAGAAGCAACCGCAAAAAAACCAGCATAAGCACCGATCATATAAATTTCACCATGAGCAAAGTTAATTAGCCTGATAATCCCATAAACCATGGTGTAACCCAGGGCTATCAGGGCATAAACACTTCCCAGGGATACTCCATAGATAGTCTGCTGCCAGAAATAAAGACGGTTCGCATTAATGCCAACCAGGAAATAATTGACTGCACCGATAGATAAAATGATTAGTAAAAAACCAAAGAAAAACCGACCTATAGGACTTGAAGAGATTCTTTTTTTATTTTTAAACAAAGCCCAGATCATGGCTAAAAAGATTGCACATATAATAAAACCCAAAGCTGGCAGCATTTTCTCCCACCTCCCATTTTATTTTCACAAAAAAACTAAAATTGGTGGGATAAAGGGGTGATCCCATTTATCCCACCAAAAATCCAGCTAAGGATTCAAAACCCCTTTAATCAATACCCAACCTGGGTTACAAATTCAAATTGGGGAGTCCCATCAACTTCGACTACCTTGATTATTGTAATATCCTTAACTGGATTTCCATTTTCATCCAGGGAAATACTCTGCCCTGTAATTCCCTCAAAACCTTCAGTTCCTGCAATTGCATCCCGGATTTCCCCTGGATCATCTGATCCAGCTCTTTCAATTGCATCCATCATGAGGGCCGCTGCGTCATAACCCAGTGCTGCAAGGACAATTGGAGACCTGCCAAACTTATCTTGAAAATTACTTAAAAAGTTCTGGACAACAGGGCGACTGTCGCTTGTCGAATAATGTGTTGTGAAGACTGCATTAACTGCAGCCAGCCCTGCCTGATCAAGTAATTCCTGCGCATCCCAGCCATCGCCACCAATGAAAATGGCATCAAGACCAATGGATTGAGCCTGGGTCAGAGCAAGAACCGCATCTTCATAATAAAAAGGTGAATAAACCACTTCTACTCCCTGGTCCTTCATCCGGGTAAGCTGGGCACTAAAATCAGTATCACCCAAATTATAGGCCAGTTCTACTACTTCACCACCGGCAGCCCTAAAGTTGTCCCGGAAAACCACCCTTAAACCTTCACTGTAAGCGTCACCGACTTTAAAAAGGATCCCGGCTTTTTTCGCCCCCAGCTCGTCCACAGCATAGTTTACTGCTGCCAGACCCTGGTAATCATCTAAATAACAAACTCGGAAAACAAAATCACCCTGTAATGTAACATCCACTGCGGTTGCAGTAGGAGAAATCATAGGGATCCCTTGCCGTTGAACTACAGGGCCGGCAACCATTGAAGTCGAACTAATTACCGGTCCAACAAGGCCAACAATTCCATCCCTCTGGATAAGGCGGTTTACCAAAGTGATTGTTTCTTGCGGATTTGCTTGATTATCGAGGACAATAATTTCCACCTGTCGGCCATTAATTCCACCTTGGGAATTAATCCGGTCAACGGCAAGCAAGGCACCATCACGCACACCTTCTCCGTAGGGGGCTAGTGGGCCGGTCATGGGTCCAACCAAACCTAGTTTAATTGGTTCACTGGAACTCGCCATAATAGAAGAAACCACCAGAATAACGACTAGTAAAAATCCTAATAAAAAACCTTTTTTCACTAACCTCACCTCCAAAATTTAAATTATTTCTTTATTGTATTAAATTATTAAACCACTGTCAACATTAATTTTTGATTTCTTAGATAAAATGTAAGAAAAAGAAGGAATTAAATGACTAAAAAGGGTTTAAAAAATATTTTTCCCCATCATTTTGATTTATTGTTTTTTGAAATTTCAGAAAAAAAATTCAGGGTCTGAAATTTTAATTGGTATGTGTTTTTTCTCCTGTAAAAGTGGAATTTTAAAAAGGAAGGCCACCCCCCCTCTGAAAAGGTAACTTTGAAAAAAACTAACCCAGAGAGTAAAAAGGTGACCCAATAGATTTATTAAGTTTAAGGTATTTCAAAAAGTCTTTATTAAGTAGAGGAATTTTTTAATTAATTTTTCCTTTATTTTAAGCTTATTCTTTTCCTGCTTTATTGGTTTTATTAGGGTTTTTTAGTATGGGTTTCCCAAAACTGCCCCTATATAATTCATGTCTTGAACCTTTTAAAACCAAAATTCAAACGGAATCCCCTTGGGGCTCAAGGGTATCTTGCTTCACAAATCCTGCTTTTTCTCACCCTTATTAATAGGAAATTTTAAAAGCTACTCTATAAATACTTCAAAATATATTTCCAGGGTTCCCTGAAAATCTATACCCCAATGGGCTCGATGAAAGGGACAAACCAGCTCGTACTCTCCATAACCCAGCTTGCCTGTTCTTGAAGGATCGTCCATCCAGTCAAAGTATAAATAAAAAGGACCCCAATAAATATTGGGTGCTGTTGTTTGCCCTTCAGCTTCTGAAAGGAAATAATGAGCCCACGCAAACCATAGATATTCAATCCAAGCTGCCCCTTCTGAACTTATTTCAATATATTCCCCCGGGCAATCCTTAACATTAATTTCAACCATAGGCTCTCCTTTTTCCCCGGTTCGAATAATTACATCCATTCTCCCATCCTTGAGCATAGGTTCAAATGTACCCTCTCCACCTGAATAAATTACATCGGATAAATAAAATTTCCCCCTTCCTTCAAAAACCCCTGATTCTCCTTCCACTTCTTTTAAAGGAACCTTTCCTAAAAAATTCCCGGTAACCCAGGCCACATTATCCGAACGACTTCTGGTTAATTTCCAGTTAAACCAGCTTTGAAAGAAAAATTCTGAATTTCTCCCAACCTTTATTACCATCCTGTTAGTTCCCGATGCTTCACGAGATTTTCCTTCGGGGGTTTCGAAAAAATATTTTATAAGAACTTCTGCCAATCCCTCCTCTTCACTTTCAAAAGTAAAAGATCCCCTACCGGCATCATCAGTTTTTAATTCCCGGGGAAAAACATCCCCAACTCCCCTAAATTCAATTGAAACTTCCCTGTTATAAAGATAATAACCATCACAATCCCTGAGCCAGAAATCAAAGGAAATTTCGGTTCCCGGACTAACTTCGATAAAGTCATATAAACCTCCAATACTGGCTTCAATTGCTGAATTTTCGATTTCTCTAATTCTCTTTTGATGTTCCCTTATTTTGTTTAATAAGGGAGAACAATAAGCAACCTGCTGGTCAACTAAGAAGGTATTAATGGAGGTTTTGTCGCGACCATTTACCGGAGTTGAAACATTTTGACCAAATACAACCCTTCCTTTGGGGTCTTGAAGCGTTACTTCTAGCCGGCTTTCCGGAGCATCAGAACTACTGGAGGCTACTAACAAAATGTACCTTGAATCTTTGGCCGTTAGTTCTTCCCCTGGGGGTATAGAAAAATTGACCCCACCCTGGTTTTCTTGGACTATTTTTCTTAAAAAAAGATCTTCGAGTTCATCGTCAATCCCTTCCAGCAAAACAAATATATCCGGTATAGGACAATCGTCACTTCCGGAAGCTACACAGCCCGACCCTATTGAGAAAAACAGGATAACAGAAAGGGAAACAATCAAAAAATAATTTAAGGTAATCCTGTTTTTCTTGTTACAGGAACTTAAAGCCAATTAATATCCCCTCCTCGTATAATGATATTTAGACCTATCATGCAAAACTGATCATTGTTAAAAACCATTAAAGGATTTTCTTTTGTTCCATTAGCATTGGTAGTCACTATTGTGGATTTGTGGTAAACACCACAGGCGTTTCACAGGCAGTTAAGAAGCTTGTGGATAACTTGTGATCCAGGATGATCCACAACTGCAGCAAATCCAAAACACTCTTTCGGTTTTACCTTTTCTTTTATTGTTTAATACCCTTAGGTTTGTTTTCTTATATTAAAACCCCAAAAATAAGGTTAGGGAACCCCATCCCACTAAAGAAAACAACAATTTCTAAAAAACCTGGGGTTGTAAATTTTTAAATAAACTTTTTAGTTTCTATTTTTTTAATATTCTGTCTTTTTCTGATTTTTCCTTTTACCCTTTAATTAATTGACTTCAATTAGCTTTACCAAAAAAATAAAACCCGGTGGAGTTAAGCCCACCGGGAAAATACAAAATATTATTTTATTTGGTGCCGAAGGTGGGACTCGAACCCACACGGGCTTTAGGCCCAACGGATTTTGAGTCCGTCGCGTCTGCCAATTCCACCACTTCGGCTCACCAATATCTTAACACAAAAATCAAAACCCGGTCAACTACAAAATACACTGATCTTCACAGGGACAGGGTCTTTTGTTACCTGGCAGAGAAGGTTCGCCCTTTACACTTTTTGCAAACTCAAGGGCTTTTTCTAATTCCTCTTCATCCCCTAGTAGCAAGATAGTCTGGCTTCCTTCACTTTCTCCAATTCCTCCAGCTCCTGCAGGAATGGCTTCAATGACAAAAAGGCTTTCTAAAGCGTGGACTTCAGTAAAGATTTCTCCGTAAGTAATACAATTCATTCCTACTTTCATTCCCATTCCTTTTTTAAGGACATCAATCCCCATAAGGGAGGCCGCTTCAGGAACCGAGGGAATCAGTTTTTCCAGGCCAATTGGGAAGATTAGCTCTGATCCCCGGGCATTGAGAACGGGAAGGGCTTTTCCAATTGTTCCACCGACAGGGTTGCCAATCATAACGCCAACATTTCCCTCCAGGTCAAAAGCATTCCCACCTTTAAAGAAAACATCTCCCGAAGAAAAATCTTCTAAAACTTCTTGCCAGTCTTTTTCAACCTCTTCTCCGTTAATAAAAACTGCAGGGGGAATTCTTTTTTCCGCTGGAGAAACACACATCCTTCCTCCACAGGTCAATCCAGCTGTATAGAGCTCTTTCCGGATTTCCTTCCCCGAGATTTCTTCGTAAATATAAGCGTTGGTCGTGCCCCCGGCAATTATTATTTTCCCCTGACGAATTGCCTTCTGAACTGTGGGCAATTGAACCACCGCCCTGGCAATCAACCGCTTGCTTTCCGAAACATTGAGTGTTATCAATGCTCTTTCCATAACTATCACTCCTCCTAAAGGACCTTGGCTTCTCCTCGGTAGATCAGCCCACGTAAACCATCAATAGTGGCCATCTCTCCATCTTCTAGGCGATTAAGGGCATCTTCAACACCAACAATAACAGGTATCCCCAGGTTCAGGCCAACAATGGCTCCGTGAGAGGTCAACCCGGCTTCCTCAGTAATCAGGCCGGATGCCTTCTCAATTGCCGGCATGTAATCCTTGTCTGTTTCAAAAGCCACCAGGATGTCGCCCTTTTCAACCTTTTGCAGCGCTTCTTCCGCTGTTTGGGCAAGTTTAAGCAGGCCTACTGCAGAAGCACGACCCACACCGGTACCTCTCGCCCATACTTCTCCCGCCGTATGAACTTTCATCAGGTTTGTTGTTCCCTGTATTCCGGCAGGAGCACCAGTGGTAATAACAACCAGGTCGCCGGAATTTATCAGCCCAGCCTTTAAAGCCCCCTGGACAGAGCTTTCAATAATGGCATCTGTATCCCCGGTACCTTCAACAAAAAGAGGATAAACGCCCCAAGATAACATTAACTGGCGAAGGACCTGTTGGTTAGGGGTTGCAGCAATAATCTGGGCCTGGGGACGATACTTGGAAACCATCCGGGCAGTATGCCCTGAGCGGGTTGAAGTTATAATTGCCGATGCATCTAAATCAGTTGCTGTTGCACAGGTGGCATAGCTGACAGCATCAGTAACTGTTGAGGGCATTTTTTCTTTCTTGCCCTCAAAAACGTTAATTCTATAGGAAAGAGAATTTTCTGTTTCACGGGCAATTCGAGCCATTGTTTCCACGGCTTGAACAGGATATTTCCCCATGGCAGTTTCCCCGGAAAGCATTGTTGCATCGGTCCCATCGAGAATTGCATTGGCCACATCACTTGCTTCAGCCCTGGTTGGCCGCGGACTATTTATCATCGATTCCAGCATCTGGGTTGCAGTTATAACAGGTTTCCCTGCCCGGTTACAGCTATGAATAATCTGTTTCTGGATCATGGGAACTTTCTCTGCAGGCAATTCAACCCCCATATCCCCCCGGGCAACCATTATTCCGTCTGCAACTTCGATAATTTCATCGATGTTATTTACACCTTCCTGATTTTCAATCTTGGCAATAATCTGGGCCTGGGAATAATTTTCTTCCAGGACACGCCTGATGGCAATTACATCCTCAGCCTTGCGGATAAAAGATGCTGCAATAAAATCAATATCGTGAGCAATCCCAAATTTAATATCTTCTTCATCCTTTGCGGTCATGGGAGGCAGGTTCAGCTTACACCCCGGAAGATTGACACCTTTCCGGGAGCCCAGGTTGCCTCCATTTAAAATTTTACACCTGATCTCTTTCCCACTGGTTTCAATTACCTCCAGCTCCACAAGGCCGTCAGCAAGAAGGATTACCCCACCCTTTTTAACTTCCTGGGCAAGGTCGGGATAGGAAACAGAAATTTTTTCTGCAGTCCCGGGAATCTCTTCCCCGGTAAGAATTAATTCCTCCCCCTTTTTCAGTTCAACCTCGCCCTCAACAAGTCCGGTCCTCACCTCGGGCCCCTGGGTATCCAGCATTATTGCACAGGGAATACCGGATTTTTTTATATTATCAATGTGCTCGAAATGTTCCTCGTGGGTTCCATGGGAAAAATTCAAACGAAAAACATTAACCCCTGCCCTGGATAGTTTTTCGATCATTTCCTGTCCCGTCGAAGCGGGTCCAAGGGTTGCCACAATCTTGGTCTTGCGCAATTTCCCACCTCCTTTCCCAAACACATGGGAAAAACCAGGCCCCTATGGGGCCTGGGTTTTTGTCTATGCTCTTTTAACAACCGCTGCTATTCCCATTCCTCCGCCAATGCAGAGGGTAGCAAGGCCCGTTTCTTTACCCAGGCGCTTCATGTGGCCCAGCAGTGTCACCAGGATCCTGGCCCCGCTTGCACCTATCGGGTGCCCCAGGGCAATTGCTCCTCCACCTACATTGAGTTTTTCTTCCTTGAAACCGAGTTCTTTCCCCACAGCAAGGGCCTGAACCGCAAAGGCTTCATTGGCCTCAACAAGGTCGATATCATCCATTGTCATATTTGCCTTGCTCAGGGCCTTCTGAACTGCAGGCACCGGCCCCATACCCATGTACAGGGGTTCTACTCCAGCAGAGGCATAGCTTTCCAGGTAGGCAACTGGTTTCAGCCCCAGTTCTTTAGCCTTAGATTCACTCATGATTACCAGGGCTGCAGCCCCATCATTGATTCCCGAAGCATTCCCTGCTGTTACACTACCATCTTTTTTAAATGCGGGGCGCATTTTAGCTAATTTATCAGCTGTGGTCCCCGGCCGGGGATGTTCGTCCTTATTAAAAATAATTGGATCTTTTTTCCGCTGGGGAATTTCCAAAGAAACAATTTCATCCTTAAACCAGTCTTCTTCCAGGGCCTTCTGTGCCTTGGCCTGGCTATTTGCCGCAAATTCGTCCTGTTCTTCCCGGGAAATATTGTATTTTTCAGCTATTGCCTCAGCGGTATTACCCATGTGCTGGTCGGTAATTGAACACCAAAGACCGTCTTTTATCATGGCATCTTCTACTTTACCATGCCCCATCTTGTATCCCCAGCGGGCCTGGGGCAGGTAATAAGGGGCCTGGCTCATGCTCTCCATTCCACCTGCAACAACAATATCTGCTTCTCCCAGCTTAATGGACTGGGCAGCAAGTGCAACCGTTTTCAAACCGGACCCACAAACCTTGTTTACAGTCATTACAGGCACCTCGTTGGGTACATTTGCAGCCAGGGATGCCTGACGGGTGGGGTGCATTCCCTGTCCGGCCTGCAGGATATTGCCCATCAGGACCTCATCCACCTGTTTACCTTCAATTTTGCTGCGTTTTAACGCTTCTTCAATAACCAGCTTTCCCAGCTGCCAGGCAGAAAAGTCCTTCAGGGTTCCACCATAAGTACCAATTGCAGTTCTAACTCCTTCAACAATAACAACTCTTTCCAAAGTTGACCCTCCTTTTCTTTTTTTATCTCAGAACTCCCACTTCGTCGGGAATTATTAGTTCGGCTTCTGTTTTTTCCTTAACTTCTTCAATAGAAGAATCCTCAGCAACTTCGCGAAGTAAAAGCCCGGAAAGGGTAACTTCAATAACCGCCAGTTCAGTTACAATCAGGTCTACCTCTTTTGTAGCAGTTAGTGGCAGTTTGCACCTGCGAAGTATTTTCGGTTCTCCCTTTTTGTTGCAGTGCTCTGTTGCGATTATTACTTTCTGAGCTCCAACAACAAGGTCCATGGCTCCTCCCATCCCGGGAACAAGTTTCCCGGGAATCATCCAGTTGGCGAGATTTCCCTCTTCGTCAACTTCCAGGGCCCCAAGGACCGTTGCATCAACATGCCCTCCCCGGATTATTCCAAAAGAAACAGCGCTATCAAAACAGGCCCCTCCGGCAAGGATAGAAACAATTTGCCCACCGGCGTTAACTACGTCCGGATCTTCCTGTCCCGGTTCTGGAGCAGGTCCCACTCCTAAAAACCCATTTTCTGATTGTAAAATAACCTTTTTATCGCCATCAATGAAGTTGGCCACCAGTGTAGGCATCCCTATCCCCAGGTTAACAACATCTCCGTCTTTAAATTCTCGGGCAACCCGGCGAGCAATCATGTTACGCTTTTCCTGCTTATCCATCCTGCTGCACCTCCCCCATCACCAGGTAGTCTACAAAAATTCCGGGAGTTACAACTTCATCAGGGTCTATCTCCCCTATTTCCAGGACCTCTTCCACCTCAACAATCACCAGGTCTGCCGCAGTAGCCATCAGGGGATTAAAATTCCGGGCCGCCCGCCGGAAAACAAGGTTGCCAGCCCTGTCAGCTTTATGGGCCTTGAGAAGGGCAACATCAGCCCTGAGAGGTGTCGCCAGAAGGTAATCCTGACCATCAACATTAATTACCCTTTTCCCCTCCTGGACCACTGTTCCTACACCCGTAGGGGTTAAAACTCCTCCCAGTCCCGATCCCCCGGCCCTGATCTGCTCGGCAAGGGTTCCCTGGGGAACCAGTTCCACTTCAATTTCCTTGTTATTCATTTTTTCCCCGGTAATTTTATTGGTCCCTATATGGGAAACAATAACTTTTTTCAACTGGTCAGCAGATACCATTTTCCCCACTCCCTGCTCGGGGAAACCGGTATCATTTACAATCAGGGTCAGGTCTTTTGCCCCCTCCCGGACAACCGCATCAACTATCGCCGTAGGGGTTCCCACAACCATAAATCCGCCAACCATTACCGACATCCCGTCTCTTACCATTTTAGCCGCCTGGCCGGGACTAATAATTTCTTTCAATCTACACACCTCCAGTATTTAAAGGGATAGAATGTGGGAAAGCTGCAATATTTCTTCGTTTATTTCCGGTTCCTGTTCAAGGGCTTTTTTGATAGGTGTTGCCACCATTTTCTCATGGACCATCCCGGTCATGACTCCTGATTTTCCCTCACATAAAAGGTCTACTGCAAAAGCTCCCATTCTACTGGCCAGGATCCGGTCTCGGGCAGAAGGCGCCCCCCCTCTCTGCAGGTGACCCAGGACAATGACTCTCGTTTCGTGGCCCATGGTATCTCTTATGGCTTCACTCAGGGCAAAAGCCGGGGTGTTCCGGAGATCCCGGTTGGTATAAAAATCCCCTCCCACTCCCTCGGCCACCATGATTATACTGTGCTTTTTCCCCCGCTTGAAACCATGTTCCAGCTTCTCACAAATATCTTTGAGGGAAGTTGGCCGTTCCGGAATTAAAATTGATTCTGCTCCCGCTGCAAGGCCTGCATAGAGAGCAAGGAAACCGCGTTCTCTCCCCATGATTTCAACTACAAAAATCCTCTCATGGGATGTAGCCGTATCCCTGATTTTATTAACCGCATCAATTACTGTATTAACTGCTGTGTCAAATCCAATACAAAAATCCGTTCCTCCAATATCATTATCAATTGTTGCAGGGACCCCGACAACCTCGATGCCCTGTTCCTTTTGCAATAACTCCCCCCCACGGAAAGAACCATCTCCCCCAATAATTATCAGCCCGGAAATGCCCAGATCGCGAAGGTTTTTCCCCGCTTTTGCCCTTCCTTCCTCGGTTTTAAATTCTTCACAGCGGGCGGTCTGCAGGATTGTACCCCCCCTCTGGATTATATCTGCTACACTACCCCTCTGCATTCGACTGAATTTCCGATTAATTAAACCCTGAAATCCGTGCTGGAAAGCGTAAACCTCAATACCCCTGTAAATTCCATTCCTGACAATAGCACGAAGAGCAGCATTCATTCCCGGGGCATCTCCGCCGCTTGTCATTACTCCGATTTTTTTCATACCAGACCTTTCCCCTTTCTCCAACGTTTAAAACATTGAGCTATTTTCCCAACCTTTTTGGCGAATTACTCTTTTATCCAACCCAGAACAAATTGGAAATGAAACCAAATGTTATCAGGAGAACCAGAATACCGGCAATAATAACCCCGGTAAGAATGGCAAAAAAGGAAGACCAGAAAGGAAGTTTGAATAGAACCGCTGCCAGGGATGCCGTCCAGGCACCCGTTGTGGGCAATGGAATGGCCGTTAAGATAATTAAGCCAAAAACTCCGTATTTTTTAACCCGGTCACTGCGCTTATATGTTCTCCGGTCCAGCCAGGCGAAAAAAGACTGGAAAACAGGAACCCTTTTTTCCAGAAATTCCCGCACAATTTGCAGCAGTAATAAAAGGGGAATGATCGGGAGGAGATTTCCCAGAACTGCCAGGATAAAGGCGGGCAGGGGGTCAAAACCCAGCTGCCAGGCCAGGGGGATCGCCCCCCGCAGTTCAAATACCGGGGCTGCTCCTGTTATGACAACCCAGATGGCCGGAGGGATCTCTTGAAGAAACCCCATTATCTATCACTTCCCTGTTCATCGCTGAGCCTGCGCAGCAATTCCCTTCCGGCAATACCTGGCTCGGTCATTTCCATGGGATCAAGAATTATATTCAACTCCTCGCTGGTAAGCATTCCTTCTTCCAGGAGAATCTGGCGCAATGATTTTCCAGTATCCAGGGCCTTTTTGGCCACCCGGGAAGCTGCTTCGTATCCTATGTGTGGGCTGATTGCGGTGATAATTCCAAGGCTTTCTTCTACCATCTGGAGACAACGTTCTCGGTTAGGAGTAATACCCTGGAGGCATTTCTCATTGAATATTTTGGCCCCATAGACCATGATATCAAGAGACTGGTAGAGATTGAAAACGAGAACCGGCATCATTACGTTCAACTCCAGCTGTCCGGCCTGTCCCGCAAGAGCAACTGTATGATCGTTCCCCTGAACCTGGAAAGAAATCTGGTTTATAACTTCGGGAATTACAGGGTTTACCTTCCCCGGCATTATAGAAGAACCGGGTTGGACTGCGGGCAAATTGATTTCAGAAAACCCCGCCCGGGGCCCTGAAGCCAGTAGCCGCAGGTCATTGGCCATTTTACATAGGTTTACTGCAGCGGTCCTTAAACAACCCGAAAGCTGAACCAGTTCATCCTGGTTCTGGGTGGCATCAACCAGGTTTTCGGCCTGTTTCATATCCAGCTCCGTAAGTTCCCTCAGCTTCCGGGTTACAATCTTCACATACTCCTGGTGAGCATTCAAGCCGGTTCCTATGGCTGTAGCACCAAGATTTACTGTCATCAGGTCCCGCCGGGCATCAGTCATCCTTTCCACGTCCCTCTCCAGGGCAGCAGAATAGGCCTTTAATTCCTGGCCCAATCGAATGGGAATGGCATCCTGGAGGTGGGTTCTTCCCATTTTTATCACATCGTCAAACTCCTTGCTTTTTTCCTTCAGGGTGTGAATCAGGTTCCGGAACTCCTCCATTAACTTATCAAGGAGCTTGATCGCTCCCAGGCGGATAGCCGTTGGGACAACATCATTGGTGGATTGTCCCATGTTTACGTGATTGTTGGGGTGAATGACCTGGTATTTGCCCCGGGGTTCTTCCAGGATTTCCAGGGCCCTGTTGGCAAGAACCTCATTCATATTCATGTTAAAGGAAGTTCCTGCTCCCCCCTGGATAGTATCAACGATAAACTGGTCCTGAAATCCCCCGTCAATTATTTCCTGGGCTGCCTGCAAAAGGGCCCTTCCCTTTTTTTCCTCGATCATATCCAGCTCCATATTTACAGCAATTGCTGCTTTTTTGACCACTCCAAGGGCCTTTATCAGGGCACTGTGCACCGGATATCCCGTAATGGGGAAATTTTCTGCTGCCCTCTTGGTTTGAACACCGTAATAGGCATTGGCAGGTATTTTTAATTCACCCAGGTCATCAAATTCAGTTCTTTCTTCCATGTTTGCTTCGCTCCTTTTCAGGGAATATCGTCCTCAAGCTCACCCACTTCCTGGGTGTGGGCGATCCTTGCTGCTGCTGCCGCTGCAACTCCTGCCACAATATCATCCATAAAAGTATGGACAAATTCACTCTCCTTGTTATCGAGTCTGCCCATTAAACCGGGCTTGGCTTTATCGAGATAACCAAATGAAGTTATCCCTATTGTCCCGTAAATTGTTGCAATACCCATGGCCAGGGTTTCGTCAACCCCGTAGAGGGGTTCATCATTGACAATAATGGAACGCAAAGGCTCTTCAACTTTTCCTTCTTCAGCTAATTTATCCAGGGCAACCCCGGTCAGTATAACATGCTGAACTTCCCTTTTTTCAAAAACCATATTGACATTTAAAAGGCATTCTTCAAGAGTCAGATCTTCATTATAGGGACCCTGCATATCCAGGACAATTTCAGCAATTTCTTCCAAGGTGATCCCTCGGTCTTTAAGCATATTAATAATTTTTTCTTTCATCTTACCTCTTCTCCCTTCCCCTAATTTCCCCGCAGTAATTTATTTATATCATCCTTTAAATTTTTCCTTTCTTCCTCATCAGCGGGCGCCCGGAAAGCATTTCCCAGGGCAATTGTTATGACCTCTCCATCATTTTTCAATTCCAGGTGAATAGGGCAGGTTCCTGAATAGGAAAACAGAACCTCCTTGAGTTCTTTCCAGAACTCCCCGGATATTTTTTCCAGCCCTACTTCAACCCGGAAAGGTATTTCAATTTTTCTTATTTCTTCAGCAAGAATCTTGGGACCTTCTTCTTCCTGCTGGTCAATCTTGCCCTCAACCAGTACTGCCTGCCCAACTTCCAATAGTTCCCGGTTGTTACTGAAGGTTTCCGGGAAAACAATTAATTCCACCTGCGCAACGCGGTCTTCCAGTAGAACAAAAGCCATTTGTTGACCCCGCCTGGTCTGGTGAGGAGTAATTCGGGCAATCAAACCACCAACCCTGACCCTGCTCTGATCACCTTTTTCAGGAAGTTGTTCCAGGTGAACAACCCCCTCCCTTTCCAGTAATTTTTGATAGGGATCCAGGGGGTGGCCGGAAATATAAAACCCAAGGCTTTCCCTCTCCATTCTCAATATTTCCTGGGCAGAATACTCCTCAATATCGGGAACCTCAATATCTCCCGAGAAGATCTGTTCTTCCATCCCCCCGAAAAGGGACTTCTGTCCGTGGTCCTGTGCTTTCCTCTGGCTGAGAGCCCTCTGGAAGGTCTGGTCCAAAATTGCCATCAACTGCGAACGTTTCAGGCCAAGGGAAGCCAAGGCACCTGCCTTGATCAGGCTTTCCAGGACCCGGTGATTTACCCTTCCCAGGTCCGTTCGCCGGCAGAAATCATATAGGGAAGAAAATTCCCCGGCCCTTCGGGCCTCTACGATGGTTTCAATGGCGCTCTGACCTACGTTTTTAATTGCTCCCAGGCCAAACCGCAGGGCATTACCAGCAGGAGTAAAATCATAGCCACTCTCGTTGATATCTGGCGGGAGAACTTCAATTCCCATTTCCCGGCATTCCTGCAGGTAAAGGGCAACCTTGTCCGTGTTATCCTTAACAGAATTCAATAAAGCCACCATGAATTGTAGCGGGAAATTGGCCTTGAGATAAGCCGTCCTATAAGAAAGCAGGGCATAGGCTGCCGAATGGGATTTATTAAAGCCATAACCACCAAAGTATTCCATTAGTTCAAAAACCTCTTCGGCTTTTTCCTTGGAAAGTCCCTTGGCCAGGGAATTTTTTATGAATTTTCCTTTGTACTGCTGAATCAGGTCTTCTTTTTTCTTACCCATGCCGCGCCGGAGGTTATCGGCTTCTCCCATATTCAAATCGCCCAGGTAACTCGCAATCTGCATAACCTGTTCCTGGTAGAGAATTACACCATAAGTTTCTTCCAGAATATCCTCTAAAAGCTGGTGGGGATAGGATATTTCCTGCCGGCCGTGTCTTGACTGGATAAAATCCTGAAAGCGATCGCTTCCCATAGGCCCCGGTCGCCCGAGAGCAATAATGGCAATAATGTCCTCGAAGGAATCCGGTTGATAATCTCTGGTAAGCCTCTGGTACAGAGCTGATTCCATCTGGAAAACCCCAAGGGTTCTACCACTTTGCAATAATTCGTAGGTTTTTTTATCCTCCAGTCCAATTTTCTCTAAATCCACCTCTTGCCGCAACTGTTCTTTTATCATCCTTGTTGTATGATCAATAACCGTAAGGGTTCTCAGGCCCAGAAAATCAACCTTTAAAAGTCCTATATCCTCAATGGAACCCATATCGTACTGGGTGGTTATATCTTCCCGGTTTTTCTGCAGGGGAGTAAATTTGGTAATCCGGTCAGGAGCTATTACCACTCCAGCCGCATGAACCGAGGGATGCCGGGGAGAACCCTCCACCTTCAGGGCAAGATCCAATAGCCTCCTGATAGCAGGTTCCTCCTGGTATCTCTTTTTTAAGGTGGGGGAATACTGCAGGGCTTCCCGGAGATTAATTCCCGGTGCTACAGGTATTTCCTTGGCCACCCGGTCAACCTCACCGTAAGGCAGTCCCAGGACCCGGCCCACATCGCGAATGACACCCCGGGCAGCCATGGTCCCAAAGGTTATAATTTGGGCAACCCGGTCCTGCCCATATTTCTCTGTTACGTAATCAACTACTTCTTCCCGGCGCTCAAAACAAAAATCAATATCAATATCAGGCATGGTTACACGTTCAGGATTGAGAAATCTTTCAAAAATCAGGCCATATTTCAGGGGATCAATCCCTGTGATGCCCAGGAGGTAGGCAACCAGGCTCCCAGCAACAGAACCCCGTCCAGGACCAACCGCGATATTCTCCCTTTTTGCGAACTCGATAAAATCATTTACAATCAGAAAATAGGAGGCAAAACCCATCTTGTTTATGATATCGAGCTCATATTCCATCCTCTTTTTGACCTCGGGGTCATCCATTTTTAATCTTGCTAAGCCCTCCCGGCATTTTTTAGCCAGTTCTTCTTCCGGGGTCTGTTCAGTCGAACCGGGATATTCGGGCAGGAAAAATTTATCAAAGGATAATTCCACCTGGCATCTTTCGGCAATTTTCACTGTATTGGCCAGAGCTTCCGTCCTTTCAGGAAAAAGCGCTTCCATTTCTTCCGGAGAACGGAGAAAAAAATTGCTGTTGGGAAAACGCATCCGGTTTTCTTCCTCCAGGGTTTTCCCTGTCTGGATACACAGGAGGATATCGTGAGCTTCAGCATCATCCTGGGCCAGGTAATGGACATCATTACTTGCAACCAGCCCCAGCCCTTTTTGATCTGCCCTTTCAATCAGGTACCTGTTAACCTTAACCTGATCAGGCAAACCATGGTCCTGAAGTTCCAGAAATAAATTTTCTTTCCCAAAAATATCGATATAT
Organism: Halobacteroidaceae bacterium; assembly: GCA_003551665.1. Taxonomy (GTDB): domain Bacteria; phylum Bacillota; class Halanaerobiia; order B1SED10-174; family B1SED10-174; genus T1SED10-26. Next base: position 18,244 of record PUNE01000090.1, on the reverse strand, counting down.
TCCTTCAGGGCACTGTCTGCTTTTTCTTCCTGTCCCTGAATTACCAGGGAGGGTAGTTCCCCGCTCAAACAGGCTGAAAGAGCAATCAAACCTCTTCTGTAACGATAAAGGAGGTCTTTATCAATACGAGGTTTGTAGTAAAAACCTTCGGTATTGGCGATACTAACCAGTTCCATCAGGTTACGATACCCTTCCAGATTTTCTGCCAGCAATACCAGGTGGTGGAGATCTTCATCTTTCCGCTTTTTATCCCTATATGAACCGGGGGTCAGGTAAACCTCGCACCCGATAACAGGATGGATCCCTGCCTTTTTTGCCATCTGATAAAAAGGAATGACAGCATAAAGAACACCGTGATCAGTAATTGCCACTGTGGACATATCTTTTTCGGGCAGAGTCTGGAAAAGACCCTGCAGGCTAACAGCCCCGTCTAAAAGGCTGTACTGGGTGTGCAGGTGGAGGTGTGCAAAGTCTGGCATCCCTAACCCCTCCTTCTCCTTACTATTTCGTTTTTCCCCGCCTTATTCCTTCCAAAGCCTCTGCTGATTCCTCAGGCTTAATAACAAAAGCCCGCAGGTTATTTTCTCCTGCAGGCTCCTCAGAACCACTACCTGCTTTATCCACCAAGGACCTTTACCCAGGCTGTGGCCTTGGCAACCAGTTCCTCCCCGGGCTGATTAAAAGCCTTCATCTCCACCAGGCCACCGTGGCGACCAACTTCCATCAATTCTCCTTCCATATAGAAGTTGCTTCCCAGGGGCAGTGGTTTTAAAGAATAAAAATTGAAATTTTCCAGCTCTCCCCGTTCTTTGTTTGCCGATTGCATTACCTCGGCAGCCAGATTGGCAAACAGGAGATTTAAAATACCGGTGCTCAAAACGCCCAGTCGATTCAGCATATAACCTGTTACCCTGCCGCTTAAGATAAACCGGTTATCCTGCTGGTAAATACTCATCGAACGCAGAATATTATCCTCAATTCCTTCCCCCATGTGAGGTTGTTTTTCCAGCTGGTGGAGAGCCTGCATTACATCCTGCCGGGTTACAATACCCAGTAGTTGCTGTTTGTCTCCAACCACCGGTAGCAACTCGATACCCCGCCAGACCATAATATGAGAAACCGTTGCAACTGAAGTCTTAGGGCTCACGGTAATGGGATCAGGGGTCATAACCCGGGCAATACTTCTTTTTTCTGGTTCCTCTGCAACATCCTTTCCCGTAACTACTCCCACAACACGGCCGCTTTTACTCAGCACGGGAAAACGGGTGTGGTGCGTATTCCTCAACAAAACATACCAGTCTGCAATTGCAGAATCGGGAGTAAGAGAAAAAACATCAGTTACCATTATATCCTCTACCAGGAGGATCCTTTTTTGAACCCTACGCTCGAAAAGGGCCCTGTTGATCAGGGCAGCCGTTGAGAAGGTATCATAAGAAGTAGAAATCACGGGTAATCCATTTTTTTCAGCAAGGTCAAGGATTTCCCTTTTAACCCCAAATCCCCCTGTAACCAGAACAGGTGCCCCGTGGTTTAATGCATATTCCTGGATATCGTGGCGATTCCCAACAATAACCAGATTACCTGCTTCAATATAGGAAGCAGCCGCTGGAAGTTCCATGGCGGCTATCAGGAACTTTTTAAGGTTTTCACTGCTTCCTTCTTCTCCTGCTAATAGTTCTCCCTCCACAATCCGGGCCACTTCTTTAAAAGAAAGTTCCTGAGAACCGGTACGGGGATCACCATGAACCCGGACTGTCCCAACTCTTTCAATGGTACTGACCAGGCCCTGGTCTTCTGCTTCCTTAATTGCCCGGTAGGCTGTACCCTGGCTGACTCCTTTTTCCCGCGCCAGCCTGCGAACCGAAATTTTTTCCCCTTCATCAAGGGTTTCAATATACCTTATCAATTCCAGGTATTTTGGAGCCAAAAAAATCACCTTCTTTTTATATCTCTCCCAAATCGACTAGAGGAAATAATGTTTTTATCGCGAAGGAAATTCAGGAATAGGGATTCGAGGTTCGAGGAGGTGGAAACATGGAAGAAAAAGTAAAAACTGCCCTGGAAAAAATCCGCCCCGCCCTTCAGGCAGACGGGGGAGATGTAGAACTGGTTGAGGTTGAAGACGGCATAGTAAGGGTCCGCCTGACAGGAGCATGCAAGGGCTGCCCAATGGCCTCAATGACTCTTGCCAACGGCATCGAGCGGATTTTGAAGGAAGAAATACCCGAGGTTAAAAAAGTTGAGGAAGCATAGATTGAAAAAAGGGGGGGGTCGCCGACTCCCCCCTTTTAATTCCTAAATTCTCAGGGTTTCTCCCGGTTTCAGGACAAAAACCTCGGTCTTACCCTCGACCTGCTTTTTAAAATGGTCGGGATCCTGGAAAATCAGGGGGAAAGTATCATAGTGCATGGGAATAACCCGGCGCGGTGCCAGAAAATCAACTGCTCGAGCAGCGTCGTCAGGTCCCATTACAAAGTTATCACCAATGGGAAGTATTGCCAGGTCCAGTCCCCCTTCAGGCACTATTAAACGCATGTCGGAAAAGAGTCCGGTATCTCCTGCGTGGTAAATTGAGCGCCCCTCAATCTGCAAAAGATACCCGCAGGGATTTCCGGTATAGATAATCTGGTCACCTTCCATCACTGCAGAGCCGTGGAGAGCTGGAGTCATCTTAACCCGCCCAAAGGGGAAAACATGGGCACCTCCAATATGCATGGGATGAACCTTGCAACCCTTATTTTCACAGTAACTTGCCAGCTCAAAGGGAGCAATAATTGTTGCACCACTTTCCTTGGCCATGGTCAGAGCATCACCAAGGTGATCCCCATGCCCGTGGGTCAGGAGAATCCAGTCGGGCTTCAACTCCAGATACTCGTCCTCGGCCTGGGGATTACCGCTGATAAATGGATCAATTATCAGTTTATAATCCCCTCCATCAATCCAGAAACCTGCATGACCAAGAAACCTGATTTCCATTGTTTTCCTCCTTTTCAAATGAAGATTTCTTCCAGCAAATCTGCCAGCCCTTCTTCCTGGTTACTTCCGCAAACCACATCTGCAGACTCTTTGAGGGCAGGAACTCCATTGCCCATAGCCACTCCCATCCCTGCCCATTCAACCATTTCCAGATCATTGGTTTCATCTCCAATGGCAATTACATCTTCCGCTTCTATGTCCAGGCTTTCAGCCACAAACTTAAGTCCACTGGCTTTGGTTGCCCCCGGATGCAGGAATTCAATGATGTCCATGTCATGGTACTCGGAACGAAAATGTATAGAACGGCAGAACCCATTGTTGCTTTCCCTGCTCTTATGCAGAAAGCCTCGAATCCGTCCTCTTGTTCCCACGGCCATCACCCGGTGAAAAGGTCGTTCGGGGAAACAGGGAAAATCAAAGCGTTCAACCAGGCCTTCATTGGCTTCCAGGTGTTTGGTTCCCCATTCCATAAGGGGTTCCCGGCATAACAAAATATGGTCCATTGAATGCAGGTAAAAATCGATTGCCATTTCATCCATTTCTGAAACAATCCCGGGAAGCCATTTGGGGTCAAGTGGCCTGCTGGAAAAAACCTCTTCCCCACAGGAGCTAAAAACAAGGGCTCCGTTGTGGGTAATTACGGGTAATTCTATTTCCAGGTCCTTAATTATATCCCGGCAGGAGATAAATCTTCTACCGGTAGCAAGGACCACCTTCACTCCCATATCTTTTACTTTTTTTACGGTAGCGGCAGTCCTGGGAGTAATTTTCCCCTGCGGATCCACAAGTGTCCCATCAATATCCAGGGCTACCATCTTTTTCTCCATCTCTTACTCTTCCTCCTCTTCTTCCTTCATTAAGCCCAGCTCCAGGTCTTCAAAGATTATCTTCTGGATATCCTGGAGAATAACGCCCAGCCTGGCTTCAGCTTCCAGGTATTTCCGGGCTTTATCGTTTAGCTGCACCAGTTCCTTTAACTTTTCCAATTTTCTTTCCTCTTCTTCACTTACCTCCTGCCCCCAGGCTCGGGCAGAACTGATCCTTAGACTTATATTCTGATAATCATTTATCATGTTCCGGGTATCTTCATTGGCAAGTATCTCCTGGCGGTATTTCTGGTATTCCTGGTATTCCTCTGATTTTTTTAGCTGACCATTCAGCTTATGGGCAAGATCGTAGACTGCCATTATATCCGAACCCCCTTTTTGTTAAAATCTAATTATCTCCCCCCGTACTTTATCTCCATCAACGTGGAGAAGACCATAGGAAAAATAAGGGACCCACCGTTTATCAGTTGGCGAACCCGGATTGAAAAAAAGACAACCCCGGTGGATCTCGTTATATGGATTGTGGGAATGTCCGAAAACAACTACATCCAGGTTACGTGAGCCAAACTCAACCTGGGCCTTCTGCAAAGAATTCCCCCCCATGCCATGCCCATGCAAAAGTCCAATCCTGATCCTATTGGCTCTGATTTCCTTTTTTTCCGGAAGCTGGTTCTGTAAAGCAGGACCATCCATGTTTCCACGGACTGCGTGGCACGGGGCAATCTCTTCTAGCCAATTTAAAACCTCAGGGATAACAAGGTCTCCGGCATGAAGGATCATATCTACCCCGGAAAAATCCTGGACAAGCACTTCGGGTAAGGTTTTAGCTCTCTGCGGAATATGAGTATCGGAAAGGACACCAATTTTCAACAATATCACCTCAAGGGAAAGGAAGGTTATAATGCTTTTATCCAGTTCTTTAAAATTCAGCCACGAACTATTAGGTCGGGCCCTGGGTCCGGGCGACAGAGCCCTGGATGCAACTGCAGGAAACGGTAAGGATACCCTCTTTCTTGCCCAGCAGGTGGGGCCGGAAGGTAAAGTAGTTTCCATCGACATCCAGCAGGAAGCAGTGGAAAAAACCCAAAAACTCTTACAGGAAGAAAAGGTTCGGGATAGAGTTGAGGTAATCCAGGGAGACCACGGGTACCTGGACGATTTAACCCGGGGACCCTTCCAGGCAATAGCTTTTAACCTGGGCTACCTACCCGGGAGTAATCATGAAATAGTGACGGACCCGGAAACCACCATAAAGGCTATCCGCAAGGCCCTGGAAATGCTGGCTCCAGGGGGAATTATTACTGTCGTGGCTTACCACGGCCACCCCGAAGGTAAGGCAGAACTCGCAACCCTGGAAAAATTCCTGCCGACTCTAAACCAGGAAAAGGTGGCTGTCTTACAGTACCGCTTTATCAACCAGGCCAATAATCCCCCTATCCTTTTTGCTTTGGCGGCACAGGAGGCTGATGATTGTCCCGACCTTTAACTGACAAAGAATAAACACCATGAGGACAAACGGCAAGGCAAATCCCACAAACTCTTTTTCCGAAATGATCTCGCACCAGATTTTTATAATTATGGCAGGCCTGGGGGTCAAACCTTTTTTCCTGGGGATCTTCAGGGTTAAACTCAGGCCCCTTAATTGCTCCCGGGGGACAGGCTTCAACACAGGCCCTGCAATCTCCACAATCATTAGTCACCGGTTCCCCTGCGGGAAGGGGTAGGTCAGTAAGAACAGTTCCCAGCCGAACTCTGGGCCCCAGCCGGGGGGTAACAAGGTGGCTGCTGCGGCCAATCCACCCCAATCCTGCAGCCCGGGCTGCGGTCCGGTGGGGAAAAATACTCTGGAATTTGTTGCCGATTCGCTGGGAAGCTGGAATTGGAAAGGTCTGTCCCCCCTCCTGCTCCAGGTAACTGCTTATTTCCAGCATCAATCTGTCCAGCTGAGTATTAACAACCCTGTAATGGTAGAGATAGGTAAGTGAAGGACCCTCCCGCAACTGGTTGATTACAGTCGCAGGAAAAGGGGCAATTATGGAAACCGCATAAGGGAGGCTGGAAAAGTCAATCCCTCCCCGCGACCGAGCATCATCCAGTTCCGCAGGAGAAAGAACTGCGGTTCCCAGGAAACAACCGGTTCTCCTGGCTATTTCCTGGATTTTTCCCATTAGGTTCGGGCGCATGGTCAGGAATTCTCCCGAATAAAGGCCCGGAAAGAGCGGTCATAGGTTTTTTCTGTCCGGGCAGAAAAAAAGCAGGCAGGGAGTTCATTGGACCTGCGGTGATAGGCGATACATTCGCAACATTTCCCCTTGCGGGGACAGGGTTCATAGGTACAGTTGCACATATCCATGTTCTTTTCTTTTTGTGGACATTCCATTGACCAACCACTCCTTTTGACAGGCTATTAATATTATAACGAAAACCGGGCCTGATGGCAAAACCAAACTTTTTAAAAACATTCCTGTAATCCCTAAAAAATAAAGGAGGAAAACCATGCTAAACTCTTACCGCAAACTTGGAATCCAGGTCATAGCCTCTGCCTGGCTGGCTGTTTTTTGCCTTTTTGGCTACCGGGCAACCTTTTCGGTTCTCCTTGATCCCATGCAGGAAGACCTTGGCTGGACCGTTGGCCAGGTTTCCCTTGGCTACTCCCTGATGATGACCATTTATGCCCTGACTGCATTCGGGAGCGGGATAATTATTGACCGCTGGGGACCTCGACCCGCCTATGCTATCGGAGCAATATTTGGAGCGCTGGGTTTTTTCCTGACCAGCCAGGTCCAAACCTACCCTGCTTACCTGGCCTCTTATGCAATTTTTGCGGGAATAGGAACGGGAATGCTCTGGGTCTCTTCCACTGTATCGGTTCGGAAATGGTTTGTTGGTCCCAATTATGCCAGGATGTGGGGATGGGCCTTTTTGGGAGCTCCTGTTGCCCAGGTAGTCCTGAGCCTTGGAGTCGAAAACATTCTGGCAACTGTTGACTGGCGGGCAGCAATGCAGGCCTTGAGCCTGGTGGTCCTGGGAGCTCTGCTCCTGGCCACCTTACTGGCAAAAAAGGACCCCGAACACTACAATCTCCAGCCCCGGGGGCAGCAAAAAACCAATGGTTCCCCCGCCTGGAATATTTCCCAGGCTTTTTCTTCCTTTGCCATCTGGGGAGCAATTCTGGCCTTTTTCTTTAGCCTTGTTGGGGAATTTTTGATCTGGACCCAGGTGGTAATGTTCTGGGTCCGGGAAATCGGTCTGTCTCTGAGCACTGCAACAAATCTGTATGTTCTCATAGGCTTAAGCGGAATCATCCTCATGCCCCTCATGGGAGTATTTGCAGACCGTGTAGTAGCTCGCCAGAAGATCGAAGCCCGGGGCCGGAAATTAATGCTGATTTTAGCTCCCCTTGCCGGGGTAGTTGCCTGCCTTCTTCTTTTTTCCACGGGAATTACCCTTCTTGGCGGGGCTATTTCCGCCATCCTCTTTACCATTTACTGGGCAATTGAACCTGGTGGAGTAGCAGGTTATGCAGGAGCAATATTTGGTCGGGCTTCCCTGGGCAAAATCTGGGGCCTGGCAACTTTGATCTGCATGGGGTTGGGACCAGCCCTGGGTACTTTTATGGGTGGATTTTTGTATGACATCTCTGGAACCTACCTCTATTCAATCCTTTTCGCCATGGGGGCATTCTTCATTTCCGCTGTGTTTGCCTTTTTTCTCCCTCTGTCTGCAAAAAAACCTTCAAAATAATAATGGTAATTATTATTAAAAAGAGGTATAATAAAAAAGGAGAAAACTTTAAGGGGGGATACCTCAATGTGGAAATATCTTCTGATAGGTGCCGCTATTGCATTCCTGTTTTTCCTCACCAATCCCCTGGAGGTGAATGAAGTGCAGGCAGAAATTCCACCCATTGATACTGAACTGCCCGAAAACCATGAACTGGCAACTTTTGCCCTGGGCTGATTCTGGGGCCCCGATGCCCGGTTCGGGCAATTAGATGGAGTAATCAGTACAGTTGTTGGTTACGCAGGAGGAACAACTCCCGAACCTACCTACCGCAGCATGGGTGACCATACCGAAACCCTCCAGATTAAATTTGACCCTGAAAAAATATCCTACTCCGAGCTTCTGGAAATTTTCTGGAGCGACCATAACCCATCATCCTACCCCTATTCCCGGCAATACAGAGCTGTAGTTTTTTTCCACAATTCTGAGCAGAAAGAACTGGCAGAAAAAACCCGGGAGGAAATCGCATCGAAAACAGGCCGTAATGTATACACAGCAATTGAAAGCTTTACCAACTTCTACACCGCGGAAGATTATCACCAGAAATATTACCTGCAGGCCAACAGGCAGTTGATAGGGGAAATGAAACTGATTTACCCCCAGTTTTCCGAGCTGGTCGATTCCACTGCTGCTGCCAGAATAAATGGTTATGTAATGGGATACGGCACACCGGAAGAACTGGAGAAAGATCTTCCAGAACTTGGCCTGAGTGAAAAGTCCCAAAACGAGTTAATCAGAGCTTTCCAGCGCAGAAACTAGCTGGCAAAAAAATAGGCCCCCTCAAGGGCCTATTTTTTTAACGCTTCTTTCACTTCCCGCATCTGTTCGATTATCTGGATATCCTGGGGACATTTTTCCAGGCATTCTCCACATTCAATGCAGTGTTCTGCAGTTTTCCCCTGGGGAGCAAACCGTTCCCCGGCTTCCATTTTCTGGTATACTTCCCGGGCATAATCCTTAAGGTCATACACCCGGTAATAATTCATTAACCGAAAGTTGGCAGGGATATTTACACCGTGAGGACAGGGCATACAGTACCCACAACTGGTGCAATATAGTTCCGCCATTGCTTTCAGCTCTTCAGTTGTTGCCTTGATTTTTTCATGTTCCTCGCTGCTCAATGGTTCGGGCCGGGAAGCTGTTGAAACATTTTCTTCTATCATCTCAATATTTTCCATTCCCGATACCGCAGTGCTTACATCACGATTGGCCAGAACAAAACGCAGGGCCAGCTCCGCTGAAGTACTGACTCCCCGGGGAAGCATTTTTTCAATAACCTCGGACGGGCGGGCAAGTCTCCCCCCGGCAACAGGCCCCATTATTGCAACTCCCATTCCCTTTTTCCGGGCAAGGGCCATGGCCTCCTCGTTTTCCCTGTTAAGAATATTATACTGGACCAGCATTGTGGAAAAATGCCCATCCTCAATTATTTTTTTGAGGTCATCAACTTCACCGTGGAAGGAAAAACTTATGTTCCGGATCAATCCCTTCTCCCTGGCCTTTACTGCCTTCTCCAGGAATCCCCCGGGGGGAAGAACCTTTTCCCGGTACTTTTCCCCGTTCAAACTCCACAGGTGGTAAAAATCAATATAATCGGTTTTTAGCCTTTCCAGAGACTGCTTAAGCATTTCGTCCAGGTCGTATTCGTCCTCCATGCCAACAGGGCACTTGGTTGAAAGATATACCCTGTCCCTGTAACCGTCCTGTAGAGCTTCTCCCACAAGGCTTTCACTTTTATTCTCGCAGTAAAATGGAGCCGTATCGATAAAATTAATCCCCAGGTCGATGGCCCGGCGGATTATTGGAGTAGCTTTTTCCGGTTCATGAGGTATTCTCATGGCCCCAAAAGATAAGGGGGTGATCTGAGTACCTTCCGGACCAAAACTGCGTTTTTGCATACTTTTCCTCCTCTATGGAATAATTTCAAGATCAAAATTAATAATCTCGCATTCTCGCTCTATTATTGATGTTACCTGCTGGATGGTCCGCTCGATGTGCCGGCGGTCATTGGAAACATGTGCAGCCACAACAACTCCACTCTGCCAGGTGTCTTGAGCTCCCACCTCGGCGATAGAAACATTGTAACGACACCTAATTCGGTCCAGGAAGCTCCGCATTATCTTCCTCTTCTCTTTAAGTGAGTTAACTCCCAGAAAACGCAAATCCCAGGTACCAATGCCCGTCATGGAACTTCGCCTCCGTTTTTTCGTCGAATTCACGAATTAGAACATGTAGCCTACACCAAGCTGGATGTTTGGAAAATCCAGGTCTTTGCTAATTATCCCTCCCCTGATGTCCAGGCCAGGATTAATACTGTATCGCACTCCCAGCTGGTATTCAAGGGCAAAATCACGGCCGTCGGTCACAAGTGAAGCCTCCAGGATCCCGAGAAAATCTTCGTTAAGGGAGCGGGCGGTATTAAAACCAAGGTAAAATTTCTGATTGCGGGCAACCCCCCCGATAACGGCAAGAGCAGGTCTGGCCTCAACCTTAATTCCAATTCGACTGAATGGACCTCCCACCCGACCTGAAATGGCAATAGCCGAGGTTAATCCATAATCAAGACCAAGAACAATACCTTTATCCCCAACCACCACCAGGCTAATTTCTCCCCCGTGAGTCCTTACCCAGGGGGGATGGAGAGCATGGACCGTTGAGGAACAAATAACTAAAAGTAAAAAAAGCGTGGAAATTAACAGTACTGTTTTATTCATTTTGGCCTCCTTTTTCCCCTTATAATATCCACTTTCGGGAGGGGATTTAGTTATCCTCCAAAATATTGAATTCATCTGCCAGGGAATGGAAAAAATAACCCGGTTCCTGTTTTTCCCCCCAAAAGCCCAGGAGCTTTAAGGATAACTCCTCCCGGGGACCCAGGATTTTCAAGCCCGGATAGGAAAAACTTAAAATATACTGGTAGGGATCCGGGATTTCCCTGAAGTCAATTCCGGTTTCAGGGCCCGCTGCAAGGATCATTTTTTCTTTTCCCTGCAGGGAACACCAGTCCAGCCTATCCGCAGCACCTTCGAGTTCCCTTAAAACCCGTCTTCTGATTCTGTCTCCTTTTGCGGCCTCTAATTCTGATCCCTCCGGAAGATAGTCGCTATTGGGGAAAAGGATCAGGCGGGGATTTATCGGGAAACTATAGCGGGTTTCGTTTTGGATTTGGAACTTAACCGCAAGAACAGGTATCTGGGGAAGGGTGAGGTAGCTTATGGTTATTTTCAGACCCCTAAATTCTTCCCGTTCGGGATCAATGTCCATTGCCACTCCCTGCCAGTTCAGGCCGCTGGGTGTTTTTATCTCCACCCAACGATCCGTAAATTTCTCCTTGGAAAGGTAACCCGGGTAACTGCTTCTCTGTTTTAGAGCAAGGGTTGGACCAACACCGCCAAACCAGGGGTACATCCACTCCATGGTTCCTGGCTCAGGATGAGGAGAGGCTAAAACCTCTTCCCCTTTGAACTTGAGAGAATACAGGGTCCCCGCGAAATTTGGATCAACACTGAAACTGAGATCGCCATTTTCTATTTTCCAGCAGGAACCCTTCTTTTCTGACACCAAAGAATCCCTGCTTGAAGTTACCACCAGAGGGAGAAATTTTTCCTTTTGCCACCCTCTCAAGCGATAAAAAGTCTTGAGACCATATATACCTGGACTGGTTTTGACTTCTTTCCAGTCCAGCTTCAATCTATATCCCCGGCGTTCCTCCAGGAATACTCTGGCGGAATCCTGGTCCGGTTCCAGGCCTTCTGGAGCTTCAAATTCCATATGCAAAAGTGCTTTCCTCATCCCGGGATAACTATTATGAATAACAGCAGAGCCCTTACCATCCTTAATTAAAGGAATGTTCCCGTCCCAACCCGGTTCTCCCATTTTTTTGAGAGGACCCTGAACCCTGGGCCATTCCAATTTTTCTGCTAATCTGGCAACCTTTTTCCAGTCCCCCTCTCCCACATAAAAGGAAGGGCCCGGGAAGGTTTTTTGGGAGAAACCGTCAATTTCATGGACCTGTTTTTGCCGGAGAAGGTTGTTGCCCAGGACTTCAACAGTTCCCTGGCCTGTGGGCATTACCATTCCAATAACCTTATCCTCTCCTTCAAATGCCTGCCACAGCCCCGCAAAAGAATCTGCAGGACCGGAAAGGTCAAAATAACCCGGGAAAACCTGGGGATCATAATCCTCGTGCAATAATCCCTCCCGCAGAGGTAAAACAACTTTCTGGATAGATTCTCCACTGATACTGTTCCGGGGAAGGAGTGTTACCTTTTCCCGGGAATCCGAAAGATTTTCCAGTTCGTAATCTGTAAAGATCTCTGCTCCAGCCAGGGAAATTTTCTTTGTCAGTCGCATTCGGTAAGGCTCAGAACGCTCTACACTGACCAGAACCCGGTCCCCTTCGACCCGGTGCTGGAAATCCTTCTGGTGGAAAAGTTCTGGGTTAAAAGGAAGGCCCCACTCCATTATTTCCATGTTCAGAAGAGAAACATTCCGGGTTTTATCCAGGACCCTGGTCCTGCCTCCTTCTATTTTCAAGGCCAGGGAATCATTTACCATCCAGGTGCTATTGTTTACCTCCCCTGTAAACAATTCTCCCCCTTCCCTGACCAGTGCTTCTCCCTTCCAGGGGATGGTCTGAAAATATTCTTCCCCCTGGCGGTAGGTAAGAACCATATCCAGCCGGGCCAGGCCTTTTTCTTTACCCAGCAAAAAGGCCCTGATACCTCCTTTGCCACGAGGCTCGATTTCAATATCCGATTCGGGGAGGATAACTTCCAGTTGAGAAGAACCGAGTATTTTTAAGTCCCCAACAAGCTCCCTGTCCAGCATATTTTCCAGGTTAAACCATATTTCTCTTCGTTCGCCGGGTTTAACCTCAATCAACTCTTCGGGAGAAGAAACCTTTAAAACCTGGTTTAATTCCAGCCCAATCCCCATCTCCAGGAGATGGTTATGCCAGAAAACATTGGCGTTCAAAACAGAAGTCTTGGTTCCTCCTGGAATCTCCAGGTCTGGAGCAGGCCTGAATTCCTCTTCATCCTCCCATTCCCGGGCCCGGACAGGCACCTTCCCCGAAGGCCAGAAGGGATCATCCCCGCTGTAGCTGATAAAAACGGGGGTTTCTTCCCTGTCCTTGCTCACCCTCCAGTAAAGGGAATTTTCTATATTCAGGGGGTTTTTCTGCCGCCGCAGGGATAGACCAATGGAAAAGGAAGGTGTTTCAATATTTACAATTTTTTCTGCCTTCCGGTCAATCCGAACCAGCAGGTATTCTTTATCCCAGGTCCAGCGGTAATTGAAAACCTCCACTCCCTCCCAGGTTTCTACATCTTCACAAAGATCAAACGAACGCTGCAGAAAACCATACCACTCCCGGGAATCAATTATTTCCCTGATGAGAGGGTTCTGTAAAATCAGGGGCAGATAATTCACCATGTGAACTGAAGTCTCCGGGTTCCAGAAAAAACCCATCTTTTTATAAAGGGGAATGGCCTTGCGGTTGGAAGGCCAGGTATGGAGGTCCAGGCGATGGTATTTTCCTTCAATTGCCCGTTGAACACACTTGAAAAGCAGCCTGCGCCCGTAACCGCCCCCGTGAAAATCGGGATGGACATTCAACAGTGGTACATAGGCAGTTTTCTTTTTACCATCAATACAGGTCAGGGAAGAGTACCCGGCAATTTCATCTTTTTCCCAGGCCAGATATACCTCCCAGTCATCTTCTTCCATCCATTCTCTGATTAAGTCGGCAGTAAAAGGAACGCCGTGGGTAAAGCCGCTTCCCGGCCAGGCCTTGTCACTACCATTAATATGGTCAGCCAGTTTCTGGGCATCTTCATCCCGGTATCTTTTGATTTCCAAAATATAAACCCCCTTATGCCAATAATGCAGTAAATTGTTTTTCGCCGGAGGATGGACTGATTCCTTTACTAAACTTTGCATTTATGCAATCCTTTATGATATATTTTTAAATAGCAATAACCGGAAAGGAGCGGGATAGCATTGGAGAAGTTAAAAAAGATACTGACCAGAATTGACGGCAAAGGTTACAAAGCATACAAAGACCTCCAGGGCAAAACCTTCCAGTTTCCCGATTTTGAGCTTGAATTTTATTACGTCCAGGGAGACCCATTTGCCGGGCCTTCCCAGGTAGCGGTAAAAATAGATCAAAAAAGAGCTGGTTTCCCCGAAGCCACTTACAAACCCAAAATCCGCAATGTCGCCCTTAATGATTACCTGACTCGAGCTCTCCACCAGAAAATCAAAAAAATATGTAAAGGGAGGCGGGGAACCGGCAAAAGCGGCCTGGTAGCTGTGGACAACCCCGGCCAGGAAATCCTTGAACGGAGCAGCGTTCGGGTATCACTCCAGGAAGTTGAGGCCCGACTTTTCCTAGGCCTTCCGGCCAGAGGAAGGCGAGTCCTGGGCAGGCAGGCAGAAGAAATGCTCCTGGAAGAAATCCCTCAACTGGTCGAAGCAGCCCTGTTTTTCAAGTCCCTGGACCGTAACCCCCTGGTAAAACATATACAGGTTGCTGAGGACCAGGATGCTATGCGAAAAGAATTGAAAGAAAAAGGTTTAATCGCCTTCATTGCCAATGGTTCAATTTTACCCCGGCGCAGCGGCATCGATCAGCGTCCCCTGCCCCAAAAAGAAGCAGTTGCTTTTAGCTCCCCTCCCTCTCTTGAAGTAGAACTATCTCCTCCCCATGCCGGGAACATAAAAGGAATGGGTATTCCCGAGGGAATAACTCTGATCGTGGGAGGGGGTTACCACGGAAAATCAACCCTATTAAGAGCTCTTGAGCGCAGCGTTTACAATCATATTCCCCAAGATGGAAGAGAACAGGTTGTTACTACCCCCGGGGCCCTGAAAATCCGCGCCGAAGATGGCCGCAGAGTTGAAAGGGTTAATATTACCCCCTTTATAAACAACCTGCCCTATGGGCAGGACACCAATTCCTTCTGTTCTGATGAAGCCAGTGGAAGCACCTCCCAGGCTGCCAATATTCTGGAGGGGCTGGAGGCGGGAGCTCGGGTCCTCCTCATGGACGAAGATACCTCGGCTACTAACTTCATGATTCGAGATATGCGGATGCAGAAACTTGTTGCCAAAAATAAAGAACCAATAACCCCTTTTATCGACAAGGTCCAGCAGCTATATACTGACCTTGGCGTATCAACAATCCTGGTTATCGGTGGTTCCGGAGATTATTTTGATGTTGCAGACACTGTAATAATGATGGACGAATATAAGGCCAGAGACGTTTCCATTGAAGCACGCTCTATTGCCAGTGAATACCAGACAATGCGCCAGGAAGAAGGAGGAGAAAAATTCGGCCAGGTCTTAAAGAGAAAACCCCAGCCGGAAAGCTTAAACCCCCGCAAGGGAAAAAAAGTGAAAATAAAATCCCGTTCGGACGAGGCCATTCAATTCGGTACGGAAAACATTGATCTGCATAATGTCGAGCAAATTGTCGACCCCAGCCAGACCAGGGCAATCGGTGACCTGATATTTTTTGCCCTGCGGGAAAACCTGATTGACGGAAAGAAAACCCTGGGTGAAATCCTGGAAATTATCGAACAAAAACTGGAGGACCAGGGTCTGGAAATGGCCTCACCCTTCCCCAACCAGCCCCAGGGCAACTATGCCCGTCCCCGGCCGCTGGAAATAGCTGCAGCCCTGAACAGGCTGCGGACACTCCGGGTTAAAGTTTAACCCTTTCTTCCCCGGTATACAGGTTAAAACGAGACCCACGGCAAAAACCAACAAGAGTCAGGTTGAAATCCCGGGCCCTCTCTACACCCTGGCTTGTGGGCGCAGAACGGGAAACGATTACCGGAACCCTGTTAATTAAGGCCTTGGTTACCATCTCCGAGGAAATCCTACCACTGCAAAGAAGTATTTTGTCGGCAAGAGCAATGTCTTTTAATAAGGCCCAACCCACTACCTTGTCCACTGCATTATGGCGGCCAATATCTTCACACGCAAATAAGAGGGTGCCTCTTTCATCTCCCAGGGCAGCAGAGTGAGTTCCCCCCGTTCGGGAAAAAATATCTCCCTCTTTCTCCATGGCTTCCATTAATTTCAGAAATATCGTGGCCAAAAAAACCGGTCCCCCCGCAAGGGGGGTTACTTTTTCGCGTTGTTTCTGGCTGCTGAAGGTAAAACCACGACCACATCCGCTGGACATAACCCTTTTTCCCATGCGGGAAAGATCCGGACTTTTCCCATCAGTAGTTTTTACGTCAATTACAGTGCGGTCGGAGTTGAATTTAAATCCACTGATTTCCCGGGGACCTTCAATAAAACCTTCTCCAGTTAAAAAACCTGTTGCCAGTTCTTCCTGATATTGGGGCGACATCTGCAGGGTCAGAATTTCAAACCCGTTGAGCATAATGGTTAAAGGGCTCTCTTGAACTACATTATCCTCAACGCTTTCCAGGGCTCCCTTTTTTAGTTTTTTGATCTCAAAATTTTTCCAGAGAGAGTTATTCAACTTAAGCCCTCCTGTAAAAAAATAGTCCCTGCAGGGCAGGAACTATGCTGATTTATCCTTTGTTTTTCCTTTATTGCTTTCCCCATTTTTGCTTCCAGAGTAATCGGTGGAATAAAACCCGGAACCATTAAAGATAACGGCGGGCTTACTGATTAACCTTTTCACTGAATTTCCACATTCAGGACATTCGGTGAGAGCATCATCCGCCATGGACTGGATTATTTCAAAGTCTCCACATTTCTGGCAACGGTACTCGTATGTTGGCATCTACTTTCCCTCCAAATATTCATATCTATTTATTCCCATACATAATATATATATCTTAAATTGGTTTTCTTGTCAAGTAGAACCCAGGGACTGGGGAAACCCAAGGGCACCTTTTTTCTAAGGTATCAGGGGCTTTCTTCTTTGATCCAGTAGGATAACTCAAATTTAATTTCTTCTGCAGTTCCCCTAAACTCAATTTTCCATTCTCCGGGCCCATAAAGCTTTAATTCTAAGGGGTTACTCCTGATCCTCATGTTGTATCCGGTATAACTCTCATCTTTAATTACCTCTCCCCCGGGATCAACAACTGCCAGGCTAAAGTTTCCCCGCTCCACCTGGAAATAATAATTGAAAACCAGGGTTTTCTTTTCCTCCTCTTCCAGGACAAAACTCTCTAAAATAACCACGGCGTCCAAAGTTTGGGCGGAAAAACTAACGTCAATTCCTCTTTCATCAACGGGAGCCATATGGGCTACAGAAAAAACTGAAAGGACAATAATGAGAAAAACCCAGGCTCCAAGAGATAGGTTATTTAGAAAGTTTCTTCTATAAATTTTTGTGTTGGGGGTTTCTTTTCCATGCAAAGCTCTGGCCAGGTTAAAAAAACCTGTATTCCGGAAAAAAATCCAGGCACAAAAAGAGAAAACCAAAAGGGCAGAAATACTGACAAGAATGGGATGAGCCCCTGTATGTTCAATAAAGGCTATAACGTCGTCCCCCTGAAAACCACCTCGGAATAAGTAAAAAACCGGGATAACGATCCAGGCAAGGGCCTGACAGAGAAAGGAGAAAATAATTGCCGCAAAGGAAAAGCCAACTCCGGGACTTAATTTGCGCATGGGAACCATAAAAATCCCCAGGATACCTAGCATTATTGGAAGTAAGGCTCCTCCTGCGATTACAAGAGCTCTTTCCCAGAACCCAAGCATGCTTAAATCGGAATAGGAAATGTGAGGATTGCCAAGGAAAAAAAATGGCTGGATGTAGTTTATTTCGCCTCCAAAAAGGAGAGCAAACAAACCGTGGCCTGCTTCATGGACAACACCGTTAATTAAAACCGCGAAAAAAATAATCAAAATCAAGATTAAAAATAATTGGAGTTTGGGCAATTTAATTCTCCTCGGGTTTCAAAATTATCAGCAAAAAGCATGTTAATTATACCATTTTTCCCCAATAAGAAACAATTTAAAGTATTAATCTGTAAAATTGTTAACCCCTGGGTTTTTTGCTTTCCCAGGGGTTTTCTTTTGTAAAATTAAATGATCAAGGATTATAAGCGTTTCCCCAATTTAATCTCGGAAAAACTACAAATATTTTTTTATACCCAATTCATTTCCTTTTTAGGAAAAAATAGTTATAAAGTTTCACTAACTTAATTATCCACCACAAGGGGGCCAGTTTCACCCTTTTCTCCGCTTGCACCATGGGTTATGGTTACTGTTTCACCATCGTGCTCTTCCACCGTCAGCACAGTACCCGCATCTGGATCTGCAGCCAAATCGTTATCACCAAAGTCAGCATAGTTTACCTGCTCACTCGTCCCATCCGACCAGCTTAACTCCACTACCAGATCACTTAAATCCAGTTCGTCTCCCTCGTTATATTCCAACATAGGCTGCGTGGTTACTGATATTCCTGTTACCTCTAACTCCAGCACCACTTCCACTTCTATATCCTGATCCAGGTCCTCATAGGTGTAGGTTACATCTTCCTCACCTTCGACTATTGACCCGTTCAATGTCCAGCTGCTTACCTCGTAGCCAGGATCCGGATCAGCAGTGAATACTACATCCTTACCTGCTTCTACCCCGGCACCGCTGTCTATTGGGTCTCCATCAACTGCGGCGGTTAAACTTCCATTATCAGGCTGGGAAAATGTAACTGTGTAGGT